>JAFGLV010000100.1 GCA_016927855.1 Sedimentisphaerales bacterium | reverse complement strand
GCTGGCGAAGATGGCCAACGGCTCGATGCGCGACGGCCTGAGCCTGCTGGATCGGCTCATCAGCACCGGGTTCCAGCCGCTGACGCTTAGCCTGCTGGAGGACTTCCTGGGCCGGCCCAACGCCGAGAAGGTCCAGCAGTTGATCGCCGGGATCGGGGACAGCGACGCGGCCGCGACACTCAACGCCACCGAAGCCCTCATCAACTCGGGTCTGGGCGAGGCGCAGATCGTCGACGCGCTGACCGAGCACTTCCGCGACCTGCTCGTAATCGCCTCGGCCGGCGCGAACACGGACCTGTTGATTATGACCGCCGACCAGAAGGAGAAAGCGGTCGAGCTGGCCAAGAAATTCGACGCGGCGGCGCTGATCTTCGCCATCACGACGCTGGAGAAGCTGCGGTGGGCGGTCAAGAACAGCGATACGCCACGTGCGCTGCTCGACGCCTCGCTGCTGCGATTCGCGTTGAGCGAGCACTTCATCAACGTGGATGAGTTGATGGCTCGCTCATCCGCCGGCTCGCCCACACCGGTCAAAAAAAAACTCCCGGTAGCAGGTAGCCCTACGCCCGCCGCTGTGGCGGCACCGAGGGAAGTCCCGCCCATCCCCATCGCGGAAGTGCCGACCCGCGCCGCGCCGATGGTGGGCAACGTGCTCGAACCATGGCCGCAGATCGTTGCCGCGCTTTCCGAGCGACTGGGCAACGGCACGGTCGGTCTGCTTAGCAGCGCGATCGCCAAAGCCTTCGAGGGAGACCTGCTAACGCTCGAGTTCCCGGCCGCACACAAGATGCAGAAAGAGATGTGTGAGAGCCGGGTACGGGCAGAGCAGATTGCGACGGCGGTGAGCGAGTACCTGGGCGAAGCGGTTCGCATCAAGTTCGAGCTGGCGCCGCCGTCGGCGGAGGAAGTGGCGCGCAACCGCAAGCCTGTTAGCCAGAGACGCGCCGAAATCCTCAGCGACCCCGGCGTCAAGACCGTACTCGTCGGGCTCGATGCCACCGTGACGGGAATCGAGGAGACCTGAGACAACCGATCCAAGCACCGATAGGAATAGACTCCTTTCATGAGCAGCGTTTATACCGAGACACTGAGTCGACTGATCGAGGAGTTCGGCCGGCTCCCCGGGATCGGCCCGAAATCAGCCGAGCGCCTGGCGTTCCATGTCCTCAAGGCCGACGGGGCCGAGGCGCTGAAGCTGGCCGACGCGATTCGCGACGTCAAGACGAAGATCAAGCGCTGCCAAGTCTGCTGGAACCTGTCCGAACAGGACGTCTGCCAGATCTGCTCCGATCCCGGTCGGGACAAAAGCACCATTTGCGTGGTGGAGCAGCCCAAGGACGTCATCAGTCTGGAAAAGACCGGCGCCTGCAAGTGGCTTTACCACGTGTTGGGCGGTCACATCGCGCCGCTGGACGGCATCGAAGCGGACGACCTGACGATCGACAAGCTCGTCGAGCGCGTACGCGGCGGCGAGATCAAAGAAGTCATCATGGCCACCAACCCGAACATCGAAGGCGACGGCACTTCGCTCTACATCAGCTCGTTGCTGCGTCCGCTGGGCGTGCGCATCACCCGCCTGGCGCGCGGGCTGCCGACCGGCTCGACCATCGAATACGCCAGCGGCCGGATTCTTACCGACGCCATCCTCGGCCGCCAGGACCTCGAATAGACAAACGCACCATCTTGTTGAGGGGTCTCATGATGAGCGATCAGAGCGCGACATCCAGCGTGAGACTTTCACGCCGCGAGTTGCTGAACCGAAGTGCCGCGGCGGCAGCGTTTGCCGTTGTGCCTCGTCACGTGTTCGGCGGAGCCGGTCAGGTCGAGCCGAGCGGGAAGCTCAACATCGCCGGGATCGGCGCCGGCGGACGAGGCAACGACGATCTACAGGGCGTCGAGAGCGAGCACATCGTGGCGTTGTGCGACGTGGACTGGCAGAGTGCGGCCGGGACGTTCCGACGGTATCCGCAAGCCAGACGCTACCGCGACTTTCGCGAGATGCTCGACAAGGAAGGCGACAGGATTGATGCTGTCGTCGTCGCGACGCCCGACCACGTTCACGCGGTCGCGTCGATGGCCGCGATCAAGAAAGGCAAGCATGTCTACTGCGAGAAGCCACTGACGCGCACCGTCTACGAGGCCCGCGCGCTGGCGGAAGCGGCACGTGAAGCGAAGGTCGCGACGCAAATGGGCAACCAGGGCATGGCATTCGAAGGCAATCGACTTATCAAAGAATGGCTCTGGGACGGTGCCATCGGGCCGGTCCGCGAGGTTCACGTGTGGTCCGACCGGCCTACCCATCAGGGCAGACTGCCGCTGTGGTGGGCCCAGGGGATCGAGCGTCCGCCTGAGACGCCGCCGGTCCCCGAGCACCTGGACTGGGACCTCTGGCTGGGCCCGGCGCCGCAACGTCCTTACCACCCCGCCTATGTCCCCTTCCGCTGGCGCGGTTGGTGGGACTTCGGCTCCGGTGGACTCGGTGACATGGGCATCCACAATCTCGCGCCCGTGTTCAGTGCCTTGAAGCTCGGCGCGCCAACCAGCGTCCACGCTAGCTCGACAGCGGTCTACGAAGAGACGCTGCCTCTCGCTTCGGTGGTGCACTACGAATTCCCGGCGCGGGGTGACATGCCGGCGGTAATAGTGCACTGGTACGACGGCGGCCTCGTCCCGGCGCGCCCGGCCGAGTTGGAGGACGGCCACGAACTGCCCCGCGAGGACGGCGTGATCTTTGTCGGCGACGAAGGCAAGATGCTCGTAACCGGTTGGGGAGGCAACAGTCCGCGCTTGATTCCCGAGAGCAAGATGAAGGCGTACACGTTGCCGCCGAAGAGCCTGCCGCGATCGATCGGGCACTACGAGGAGTGGATCAAGGCGTGCAAAGAAGGAACGCCCACGGAATCGAACTTCGACTTCGCCGGCCCGATGACCGAAGCCGTGCTGCTGGGCACCGTCTGCGTTCGCACCGGCGCGGATAAGCTGCTGTGGGACAGCATGAATATGACGATCACCAACCGGCCGGAGGCCAATCAGTATCTGCACTACACCTACCGGGAGCCTTGGACGCTGTGAGAGCTGTCGCAGCCCGTTCCCGACCGGTTCGCCCAGCAACTCGCGTTCACCCGGCTTTGATCCCCATGACGACAGCGGAGATTCACTTCTTTCGCGGCCGCGCTAAATCGCCGACCGATTATTGACGAAATAGGTCGGTGGGCTATCATAGGTAATCTCGAAGACCCAAAAGCCAACGTTTGGAGCGGTCAAAGGTGTACAGATGAAGCTGGAAATGACAGGGCAGATGCGGATGGAGCAGCGGATGAAGCTCGCTCCGCACATGATCCAGTCGATGGAGATTCTTCAGCTTCCAATCCTGGCCCTGCAGGAGCGCATCGAGCAGGAGCTCAACGACAATCCCGTCCTCGAACTGGAGGAGCCGTCCATCGCCGACGACCTGGAGTTGTCGGAGCCTCCCGAATCGGCGCCGGACGAAGAGATCAACGAGAAGGACCTGGTCGTCGCCACCGACAACGACCGGGCCGACGATTTCGAACGGCTCGACAGCCTCGAAGACGATTTCAAGGATTTCATCAACCAGTCGGGCCCTTACCACGCTCGGCACGATGCTGGGGAGAGAGACCGCAAACTCGAAGCGCTCAACAACACCGCCGCGCCGCCGCAGTCGCTGCACGACTACCTGACCGACCAGTGGCGGATGGTGGAAGCCGACGAATTGGTCAAGAAGGCCGGCAGCGCGATCATCGACTACATCGACGACCGCGGCTACCTGAGCGTGCGACTCGAACAATTGCACAACAAGGATCGCGACCCGTTCACGGTGGACCATCTGGCCGAGGCGCTGCGCCTGGTGCAGCAGTTGGACCCACCCGGCGTCGGAGCGCGCGACCTGAGAGAATGCCTGCTCATCCAGCTCGCGCAGAGCGCTGAGGACATGAGCTTCGAGTACCGGCTCGTCGCCGACCACATGGACGCGCTGCTGGAGAACCGCCTGCCCGATATCGCCAAGAAGATGGAGTGCGGGATCGATCGTATCAAGCAGGCGGTCGCTCACCTGAGCAAGCTGGACACCTCGCCGGGCCTGCAGGTCGGGCGCAGCGAGAACATCGCGATCACGCCGGACGTCATCGTTGACTCACCTAACGGCTCGGACGAGCTCTCGGTGAGGCTGACGGAGAACGATCTGCCCAGCCTGAGGCTGAATCCCTATTACACCCGCATGGCCCAGGACACCCACGTCAGCGAGAGTGCCAGGAAGTTTCTGACCAACAACGTGCGCTCCGCCCAGTGGATCATCGAGGCGATCGAGCAGCGTAAAAACACCCTGCTGAAAGTCGCGCGGGCGATCGTGAGGCACCAGCAGGATTTCTTCGAGAAAGGCTCGCTTTACCTGCGTCCCTTGCCGATGTCGAAGATCGCCGACGAGGTGGGCGTTCACCTGGCGACGGTCTCTCGCGCCGTCTCCGGCAAATACCTCCAGTGCGCCTGGGGCATCCTGCCGCTGCGCAAGTTCTTCAGCGGCGGCACCGAGGATGAGAACGGCCAGGCCCATAGCTGGGAGGCGATCCGCGTCAAGCTCCAGCAGATCATCGACGAGGAGGACAAGACCAACCCCCTCAACGACGACCAGATCAAAGAGAAGCTGGCGGAGGCTGGCATCCCCAACCTCGCGCGACGGACCATTGCCAAGTACCGCAAGCTGATGAACATCCCCACCGCGCGCTTCCGCAAACGCTATTGACGGGATGCGGTTCTCGTTCGCAGGTACGCTCCTAAGCGGAAGGCGACCGCAGTTTTGTCATTCCGACCAAGGCCGAAGGCCGCGCGGAGGAATCTGGCCACAAATTGAACTGTGCCTTGCTCGTGACCAGATTCCTCTACGCCGGATTGCCTCCCGCAATCCTCCGGTCGGAATGACAGAGAGTCCGTGGCACGTTCCTGTCGTACCCCGCCCGGACGCGATGGTGAGCTTTGGGCTTGACCGGTTCGGGCAAGTCTGTTAGTGTGCGTCGGCTGTTCGGGTTGGGGACCTTCCGCCTCTGCGTGCGTGACGTCGCCGCCCCGCCGATGGGTGCTCGCCTGAGCGGCGCCAAGCCAGGATCATCAATCGGAGAGAATTGCCAGCATGAAAGCCTTTACACGCGTTTTCGCCTATCTCTGGCCGCAATGGACCCGCGTGGTTGCCGTCATCTGCAGCGCGGTCGTCATTGCGATCCTGCTGTCGGCCAGCTTCATGACGCTGATTCCTCTGCTGACCGTGATGATGGGCACCGAAGGGCTCCCTGGGTGGCTGGACCGAAAGGTGTGCGACAGCTCCTACGGGCTGGAGTTCCGCGTCCCGCAGCCCGACGAGATGGGGGAAAGGACCGGTCTTTCCCCGCGCAGCCACCTGCGGGTTACCGACGTGAAAGAAGGCCGCCTGGCCGAGGCGGCAGGCATTCGCCGGGATGACTGGATATCTGACGTCAACGATGTCACGACCGGGCAACCTGATGGGCAAGTCTCGTACGTGCGGCTGCTGGAGGCGCTCGCGACGTATAAGGGAGAGACGCTCCGCCTTGAGATCCAGCGTCCTGCCGACGGCGGCTTCACCAGTCAGACGATCGACATGGCGACTCCCTACAACGACGCTTACATCGACAGCCTCGATTGGAGCGCCCTCAAGCGCGTGAAATTCTATGGCAGTCTCGTCGGCCTCCGCGCCGCGCAGCGTCTGGTGGGCCTGCTGCCACGCGAGCAGACCCCGCGCAACCGGATCATCGCGGTGGTTGCCATCATGATCCTGGTGACAGTCCTGACGCTTATCCGGTGCATCGCGAAGTTCTACCAGGATTACCTCGGCCAGAAGGTCGTGCAGGTCGCCATCAGCAATCTGCGCCAGGATGTGTTCGCGCACCTGACGCACATGCCGATCGCGGCCTTCGCGCGGGAGCGACCCAGTGACACGATCAGCCGGATCGAGCGCGACACTTCCACCATGGGGCTCGCCATCCAGGTCCTGCTGGGCAAGGCGCTGCGCGAGCCGATGAACGCTTTGTTTATGCTCATCTTCGCGATGGTGATCAGTTGGAAGCTGACGCTGGTATTTCTGTGTGGCGCGCCGTTCGTGCTGGCGCTGCTCAGTGCGTTCGGCTCCAAGATGAAGAAGGCGACGCGCGGCTCGCTGGTCGCCAGCTCGCAGATGCTCGCCAAGCTCCAAGAGGTCGTCGCGGGTTTGCGCGTCGTCAAGGTCTACAACCAGCAGAAGTACGAGCAGCGAGCCTTCGCAAGGATAAACCAGCAGTTGCTCAAGCAACTGCTGCGGATTTCGAAGGTGGACGCGGCCGCCCATCCGGTGCTGGAAATACTCGGGATCCTGGCGGGCGCCGCGGCGATCATCATCGGCATGGTGTGGGTCACACGCGAGAGCCTGCAAGGGCCGGACTTCTTGACGCTGTTGGTGCTCCTGGGCGCCGCCGCCGAGGCGGTCCGTAAGACCAGCGACATCTGGAACCGGATTCAGCAGGCCAATGCGGCCGCCGAGCGGGTTTTCGACGTTGTCGACCAGCCCGTCGAGTTCGAGAAGCTCGGAGCAGCCGCCCTGCCCGCAGTCAAAGGCAACGTCGTATTCCGCGACGTGGTCTTCAGCTATCCCCAAACCGACCGGGTGACGCTCGACCACATCAACCTGTCCGTCACGGCCGGTCACAACGTCGCGATCGTAGGTCCCAACGGCTCCGGCAAGACAACGCTGGCTAACCTGCTGCCGCGTTTCTACGACCCCGACTCCGGTCAGATCCTGATTGACGGACACGACATTCGCGAGGTGACGCTTGAGAGCCTGCGCGACCAGATCGGCATGGTTACGCAGAACGTCATTACTTTCAACGACACGGTCCGCGCGAACATCGCGTATGGACGGTACAATGCGACCGAGGAGGATGTTGTCACGGCCGCTCAGCGTGCGTTCGCGCACGAGTTCATTAGCCAGTTGCCGAAGGGCTATGACACGATCATCGGCGAGCATGGCGTCGGGCTCAGCGGCGGGCAGCTCCAACGGATCGTTATCGCCAGAGCGATTCTCAAGAACCCGTCCATCCTCATCTTTGACGAAGCGACCAGCCAGGTGGATGCCGACAGCGAAGCCAAGATCCACAAGGCGATCGAGGAAGTCATGCGCGACCGGACGACCTTCATCATCGCGCACCGGTTCAGCACCGTGGTCGCGGCCGACGTAATCGTCGTCATGGACCGCGGCCAGATCATCGCCCAGGGCCAGCACGAGCAGCTCATGCAGACCTGCCGCATCTACCAGGGCCTGTACGAAATGCAACTGGTCAAAGGATAAGCGCGCTCAGCTCGCGGGCGACTGCCGCGGGCGCGACCGCCCTCCGATGGCGGTCCCTTGTGCCGGTCAGAGCTCGATGGTAGGATACGCACCAAAGAATGGTTGCCTGGAAAAGGGTGGACTTGCGATGGATGCGATGTCACGGCTTGAAAGAGAGAAGAAGGCGAACGATCTTTTCACCAGGTTCGACGGCAACCCTATCTTGTTGGCTCAGGACTGGCCCTACCCGGCCAACGCCGTTTTCAACCCCGGCGCCGCCAGGCTCAACGGCGAAACCCTCCTGCTCGTTCGCGTCGAGGACATGAGAGGCTTCTCTCACCTGACGGTCGCGCGCAGCGCCGATGGCTTCACCGATTGGCAGATCGGCCCCGAGCCGACCCTCGTGGCCGACTCGAGCTCGCGCGAGGAGCGATGGGGTCTGGAAGACCCGCGCATCGTCTGGCTGGAGGAACAGAAGCAGTTCGCCGTGACGTACGTATCTTTCAGCGAAGGCGGGCCGGTCGTTTCCCTGGCGATTACCAAAAATTTCCGCACGTTTTCCCGCCTGGGCGCGTTGCTGCCGCCGGAGGACAAAGACGCTTGCCTCTTTCCGCGCCGCTTCAACGGGCGCTTCGCCCTGATTCACCGCCCGATCGTTCGCGGCGAGGCCCATATCTGGCTGAGCTTTTCGCCGGACCTGAAGCACTGGGGCGACCACCAATTGCTCATACCGACGCGGACTGCCTATTGGGACTGCCATCGCGTCGGTTTGGCCTGCCAGCCCATCGAGACGCCCAAGGGCTGGCTGGTCTTCTACCACGGCGTGCGCCAGACCACTGCCGGGCAGATCTACCGCACCGGCCTGGCGTTGGTGGACCTTGAGAAGCCCTGGAGACTGCTGCACCGCAGCGCGGAGTGGCTGCTCGGCCCGCAAGCCTATTACGAGCGCGTAGGCGACGTAGGCGACGTCGTGTTCCCTACCGGCGCCGTTGTATTCGAAGAATCCGATGAGCTACGCCTCTACTATGGCGCCGCTGACTGCACCATCGCCGTGGCTACTGCCAAGCTCAGCGAGATACTGGACTACATCCTGGCCAGCCCCAAGGTGGACGATTGACCTGACGATCGCGCGTGCTGCTCGGATTCTTCATCTATCCTTGTCTGTCGCGGGGCATCCCTTGCCAACGTAACGGACTGCGGATGGCAGAGGAAAGAGTCGGGTCGGCGCGCTGTCAAAGGCGAAGGCTCACATGTACCATCCGTTCGTGGTTGAGCAGATAAAAGGGCTAAGAGGGAGAAGTTCGGATCGTGCTCGGTGCGGATTTCCGTCTGTCTCCAAAGGCCACTGTCACCCCATGACTTCCATACAGCCAAAGACCTAGGCTGTGCATATTAACATGGGTGGGCCTTCAAAAAGCCAGATTCCAATAATAGAATCTGGCTTCGGAGGAGGGTGATGAAAAGCTATTCCTTAACCTACGGGAAACACTTTGGTTATTCCAATCCGATGACTCTATAGGAATAATCGTTGGTTGCGGCACGAATTCTTTAGCAAAAAGCCGAGGCTACAAGAAAAATACAGATTTCCCCGCAAGAATCAAGGATTAAATCCCAAAATCGATAGTTTTTTTACGCGCTCCCCTGACGAATTGGCGCATTTGAGACCCTCAAACTAATGATTTTTACGCTTGTCACGGCGGCAGGGTTCTGCTATTTTCACCGGGACCCTGTTACTAGTTTGCGGAAAGCCAGGAATGACCGTGCGTACGACGATAGCGGACCTGCTGAGAGCCAAGCACGAGCAACGCATTATCGTTGCTGTCAGTTGTTACGACTACACGACGGCTCACTTGGTTTCGCAGGCAGGTGTGGACATGATTCTGGTGGGTGATTCAGCCGCGCAGCTCGTACTCGGTTTCGATTCGACTCTGCCGGCCGACATGAACTTGATGGTGGCGCTGACGGCCGCGGTGCGGCGCGGTGCCCCGGACGTCTACCTCGTGGGCGACATGCCTTTCCTATCTTACCACATCAGTGTCGGGGAGGCGATTCGCAACGCCGGACGCTTCCTGGTCGAAGCCGGCGCCCAGATGGTAAAGATAGAGGCCACCGCCGCTCACCTCGAGACCATCCGTGCGGTTAGCGACGCCGGCATCGCCGTTATGGCGCACATCGGCATCCGTCCGCAGCGGATCGGCACGGTGGGACGCTTTCGCGCCGAGGCGACTATCGCCGACATGGCCATGGAACTCATTGAGTTGGCCGAGCAGATGGTCCGCGCCGGCGCCGGCATGCTGCTGCTGGAAGGCGTGGCGGAGGAGGTCGCTCGAATCATCACTGAGAGGGTGGGTGTGGTGGTCATCAGTTGCGGCTCCGGTCCTGGTTGCGACGGTCAGATTCTCGTCGCTCCGGACATCCTCGGACTGCCGGCGGACAAACCTCCCAAGTTCGCCAAAGCCTACGCCGATCTGGGCGCGCGCTCGGCGGAAGCCTTCGCCAAATACGCTGAGGAAGTGAGAAGCCGCAAGTTCCCCGACGACGAGCACAGCTATCACATGAAGGACGGCGAGGTCCAGCGGCTCGAAGAGCTGCTCGGCTCGCGCCGCCGGGCCAATCAGTGAGCCAGTTCGGAGTTCCGCCTTTAGGCGGCCTGTTTGAAGTTCCGTCTTTCCCGGCGCGCCGGGAGTCTCGTTCTCACCCGCCTAAAGGCGGAACTCCGAATCGTTACATCGCTGCCTGCTCTACGGCGCGACACTCGCCTGGGAGGTACCGCCGTAGGCGCCCATGTTGATCCGTTCGTTGACCACGGGACCGGCCGGCAGCGAAAGAGGTTCATCCCCCAGCGCTGAAGCCGGATCACCGGCATCGATACAAGGGCTCGTAACACCATCCGTGGTCCAGACGCCACCGCCACTATCCCAGCGCCAGCCCTGACTGCGGAGATGGTAGTCCCCTACCAGCCCGTTAGCGCCGTCCCATCGGCCTGGTTGGACGAATTCGGGATCGGCATCGATATTGCCTGTGCCGGGATGGCCTCCCTGGACGTCGCTGTACGTGACAACGACGACATCGCCGGTGATTTCAACGCCGCCGTTGTTCCAAAGGATCGAATTCGTGACGGTGGGTTTGCCACCCCAGATGCCGTCGCCCGCGTTCTCGACGATCGTGCAGTTCGTAACGGTTGCGTGGTTGTAGGGGATGATGCGACCGACCTTGTCGCACCACATTTCGACACCGGCGCCGCCGTTGCATGCGACGGTGCAGTTACCGGCGGTCAGATGGCTCTCGTCCCAGAGCTTGATGCCTGCCAGCCGGTTGCCGGTGACCAGGCACCGGGTCATCGTCAGCACGGCATTGGAGCAATACAGACCATTCTCGCCATTGGTGAGGGTCAGCCCGTCGAGCGTCGGGCCCTCGGCGACGGTGTCCAGACAGGTCACCGCTGCCCCGGACCCGTCTGCGTCGATGATGGTGGCCTCCACAACCCCCGGATCGGCCGGGTCCAGCGACCGCAGGATGAGGTCTTTGCCGCCCAGATTGACGTTCTCGTGGTAGACACCGGGCTGTAGCACGAGCTCATCGGCGGGACCGGCTTCGTCGATCGCGTCCTGAATGGTCGCGTACCGCCTCCGAAGGGTCAGGTTCTCCACCGGCAGGGTCAGATTGAACGCCCTGAGTGGGACCGGATCAGCGTAGATTGTTGAGCCGTAGGCATCGCGAACGCGCACCGTCCACCAGGTCTGCTCGCAGGGCAACGTGCTGATGACCTGCTCCGGCGGGCCTGGCGTGTCGGAGACGATGTTGAAGTCCATCACTCGATGCGGATCGCGTCCGAACAGCAGCTCGTACCCGGCGGCGTTCTGGCTCGGCGCGCAGGTCAGGACCACGCCGCAAGGATCGCCCACGTCAACCGGCGGCAGAAGCCTGACCGGCTCAGGCAAGCGTCCTGGAGAATTTGCCTCGTCGTAGAACAGCATGTAGCCATAGCCGGGAGAGACCGCGTCGTAGCCTCGGAACGCGTAGATCTGTTCGCGCGGTGCCAGCGCCAACTGGAGGTTCTTGCCCGGTCCGATGACCGACCAATACGCACCGGCCACGAGACCGCCGTTGAAGTCATTCATCTGGGCGTGGGTGAGCGACGTGCGATAGTACGCCGGCGGGGTCCCGTGGTTGCCGTTGGAGACGTGCGCGTTCAGGATACCGGGATAGAACACCGGAGCTGAATCGTAGGAATCGATCCAGCACTGTTCACCGTCGACGGAACTGTAGAGATACTCGAGGATGGTCGAGGAGTAGTCCCGGCATCGTCCGTCGACGAAGGTGATCCTGTTAACGGCGTAGCGAGCATCCCGGTATGTCAGGTTCAGACGCCGGGCCGCGTCGATGGCCGGCTGGCCTCCGGTGCTGAAACCCATCGTTTGGATCGGCATCTTGTAGTCGGGCGCCTGTTGCGAAAGATACCAAACGATCGCGTCGCCGCAGCGCTCGTAGGAGGTGGGGTTGGTCGCGTCCGGCCCATAGCTGAAGCTCAATACGTTGGCCCTTTGCGACCAGGCGGCTGAGCCCCAGGCACCGCCACCGGTGATGCAGTCTCCCCCGCCGAAGTAGACTACCGTCGGTTTGCTGGCGTCGAAACTGCCGCTTTCGTTGGCCATGCTGATTCCGGGCGTGTTCGGGACGATCCTGACCTCGACCGAATCGGGCAGCCCGACATACTCGCCGTCGTCAACTGTCAGCTCGAACACACCCACCTGCAGTGCGCCGCTGCGGGCGAAGCCGCTGACGGTCGGTGAGGCACTGTTGGCGTCATCGATCTGAACGACAGGCCCTGATAGCTGTCGCCAGTGATAATGCAGCGGCCCGGAGTGATCCGGATCGTGAGAACCGGCGGCGTTCAGAGTCACCGGCTCGTTGCCGGCGTAGACAGGCCGTCCGGCGTCGGCGATAGGGAGATGGCCGTCATCGACCACCACGTGGACCATGTCGGGCAGACTGTCGAAAACGCCGTCGTTGACGACAAGCTCGAAGGTGAAAATGCCATAGCCGGCCGGCGAGAAACGGGCCAATGGGCCGTCCACATCCAACGTGACAGCCGGCCCGCCCACTTGAGACCAGGTGCAGGTAGGGCTTCCCTGGCCGTCCGGGTCGTATGAGCTGCCCGCATCAAGCGTGATGACGTCAGGAATAACTGTCATCGACTGGTCCGGGCCGGCGTCGGCGACAGGCCTCAACTGCCCGGCGAATTCGGCGGCACCGACGTCTACCCGGCCATGGTGAATCCTCGGATCGCCATAGAAGTCCGTCTCGCCAGGCTGGCCGAAATAGTCCGGATCGCCCGCGTTGACACAGGGCGAATCCATGTGCAGGCGGAAGTCACCCGTCTGGGGGCTCAGCAGCATGGGGTCCCCCGAGATATTACCGTCGACGTTACGCTCGGCAGCCCACAACAGATCGGTGCCGCCGGTATTACCCCAAACGTCGTTGAAAGCGATGCGATCGGCCTGCGTGAAACTCTCCCAGACAATGCCCCCTCCGGTGCGCGCATTGCAGATGATGTTGTTCGTCGCCTGGTAGTGCCCGACGGCCGGGTCCGAGATCAGGTAGAGTCCGCCACCAGTGCTGGCGGCGTTGGCAAAGACGGTGTTGTTAACCAGGTTGCCGCCGTGCAACAGGAGCACGCCGCCGCCAGCGGTCGCGAGGTTGTCGTAGATGAGGTTGTTGGCGATCCTCGCAGCGCCGGCATAGACCAGTATCCCGCCACCGGCGTAAGCCGAGTTGTTGCGGACGACGTTGCGAGCGATGACCGCATCGGACATGATGCAAGCAATAGCGCCGCCGTATCCGTAGCGGGTGGGCGTCGCGCCAGTCCCCTGGTCGCCGGGTGGGCCGTTGTTCTCGGTCAGGACGTTGCATACGATGCTGGGTGAGGCTCCCGCACACAGGATCCCGGCCCCCCAGTAGATCTCGTCGACGTCAACGTCGGAGAGGAAAGTGCCGAGACCGCCGGTGATAGTGAAGCCAGCCAGGACCGCAGCGGGGCCTTCGCCGTTGGCAAACGTCACCACGCTGCCATCCAGACGTGTTCCTCGGGGCACGACCTTGCGGAAGGAGATGACCGTCGCGGCCACCGTCTGCGGATCGTTGGGGTCGGTGCTGCGCACAACGATGTTCTTGCCCTTGAAGTCGATGGTTTCGTGGTACGTGCCCGGAGCAACGATGATCATGTCGCCTTCAGCAGCCTCATCGATGGCCTCCTGGATGTTCACGTGCTCGCCCGGAACCGACCGCGTGGCGGCCGTCGCGGCAGAGTACGCCCACAATAAGACGGTAAGACCCGCGAGAATCCTCGTCTTCATCTTCCTTTCCTTCCCAAACATGTTCCTTGAATCCCATCCGCTATCGTGCCAGGACCGCGTCAATCCGGCCTGTGGTAGTAAGAATATGATCCTGGCCGGGTCGATCTCGTTTCGCCACCACATAAGAAGACGCCGCCGCCACGCTTTCATTTACCGCCGCGCCCCAGATACTTCGCAGAAAGTCTCGAATACCGTAGCCAAATGGACCAGATTGAGCGTCTTCCGGGCGCTGCGATTGGGCCTTCCTTCTGCAACCTACGGATCGGGCAGGACCATCAGCGAGACAGCCGCCCCGGCGCGTGGCCGTAGCGGCTGTCCGTGAGTGTCCGCAAGGAAACGCCCAACACCAGCAACACCGTTGGACGTCCGCTCGTATCAGTTGCCTGTCGGCGCAACACTGGCCTCGGCTGTGCCTCCGTATACGCCCATATTGACCCGCTCGTTTGCGACAGCGCCCTGTGGCAACGCTGTAGGCTCATCGCGTAGCGGCGACGCCGGGTCGCCCGCGTCGATGCAGGGACTGGTCACCGCGTCCGACGTCCAGTCCCCGGCGCCACTGTCCCAGCGCCAGCCCTGACTCCGGAGATGGTAGTCACCGGGCAGCCAGACGCCGCCGTCCCAGTGGCCGGATTGGACAAACGCGGGGTCGGCATCAATGTTGCCGTCGCCGTACCAGCCGCCCTGGATGTCGCAGTAGGTGGCCAGAACCCGAACGCTGGCGATCTGGACACCCTCGGTTGGGTTGTTGAAATAAACGATGCAGTTCTTCAGGGTCGCATTGATACTCGTCATTCCTTGCTTGAGGTTGTCTGCGATCGTGCAGTTCTCCAGGGTCGGCTGGCCGCTGGCCAGACCTGCGCCGCGGTTGCCGGCAATCAGGCAGTTGTTCAACACCGGCACATTGTGCGTGACCGACCGACCGGCGCCGCTGGCACGCATCTCGACACCGTCGCCTCCGTTGCCTGTGATCGAGCACTGGATCAGCGTCGGCTTGCTGCGGTTGAGCATCCTGATGCCGGAATTGCGGTGGCCCTCGATCGTGCAGTGTCTGATGGTCGGGCTGGATTCGCTGCAGAAGATGCCCCGATTGCCGCCGCAGATCGTCAAACCTTCCAGGACACTGTCGGCTCCTTCGCCCGAGGCAAAAGTAACGACTTGTCCGTTCGCCTCCAGGATTGTCGCGGCGACGACCGCCGGGTCGTTGGGGTCTGCCGAGCGAACCGTGACCGCGTTGCCGGCGAAATCGATGTTCTCCCGGTGAATGCCCTCAGGCACGACGATCACGCCTCCGGCGCGCGCGTCGAGAACTGCGTGGCGCAGGTAGTCGTAGCGATCTCCGGTAGCGAGATTCTCGAAGGCGCCGTCAAAGACGGAATAGCCGAACGTGACGCGGGCCCCGCGGATCGGCCCATAGATGCCGCTCAGACAGACAGCGGTAGATCCATCCAGCGCCGGCGCGACCCCGTACGTCACGTCGGGCTGTCTCGGTATCAGGACGCCGTGATTGCGGGTGATGGCGGCCATCCTGATCGGACCGCCGTTCTCGCTGCCTTCCAGATAGAGAACAACCGCCCCGTCGATAGCCGGCTGGGACTGAAGTCCGCCTCCTTTGGCGACGGCGAAGACTCTGACGTTCTGCGGATCGGAAATGTCGGCGCCGTATACGTCCGGATCGTCGTTACGCAGGTCCGTCCAGACGACGTAATCCCCCGAGACCGCCGGGTCGTACTGGCGCGCCGGGTCGTGGCAGACGGTGAACACCTTGATGTCTGCTAAGTCGGAGATATCGGCGGCGAAGATGTCACCGTTGCCCTCCCACACGACGATGTTTCCGCTGATATCGACCACATCATCGAAATCGGTCATTTCGTGCCCGCGTGGGAAGGGATCGTGCGTGCCGACGTTGCTGGCGATCGTGAAGTGGATCGGGTGGGCCAGATCGGTCACATCAGCACCGCAGATATCGTACGGCGAGTTGCGGTACTGCTCGGTATCGGCGGTATTGACATCCGGATACTGAACCCATACGACCCTGTTGCCTGAGACGGCTGGGTGAGCGGACGATTCCGTTTCGCTGCGTGCCATCAGGGTCACCTGCTGACCGGTGGCCAGGTCGCGTGCCAGAACACTCAGGCAGGGTGGCCCGGAGGTGTCGGTAACGGTCGCCCCGCCACTCCAGACCACCAGGTCCCCATCGATCTTGGGGTGCGTATTGATACCACCGACTGAGAACGTTTCGGTCTCGCCGCTCTGGACATCGCGGTAGGCGATGCGCCAGCTCAAGCTCGTGGCGGTGTCAGTCGCGCCTACGACCTTCGTGCCCGAGACGTCTGCGTAATGGACATAGGGATTGCCGATGCTCTCGACGTTCAGGAATGACACGTCGCTCGTGCCGCCCAGCGCCACCAGACGGACCTGGCTGGGCTCGCTCGTAGCGATTCCATCACTGACGATCAACTCGAAGACGTACACCGCGCCGGGCTCCGCCTCGAAGTAGGCATCGGCCGCATCGGCGTTGCCCAACGTCACCGGCGGTCCCTCAACCTGCGTCCAGACATAGGTCAGCTCATCGACGGGGTCGGGATCGTACGACCCACTGCCGTCCAGCCAGGCCCGCGCAGGCGTTTGGAAGGCCATATCCTCGCCGGCATGCGCCACCGGGAGCCGGTTGGGCCCGATGAAGATGACTACCTGGTCAGGCGCGCTGGAAAACTTGTCGTCCGCGACGGTCAGTTCGAAGACGTACTCGCCTTGCTCCGGCGGCGTGAACGTCGGGGTCGCGCTGGTCGGGTCATCCAGCACCGTGTTCGGACCGGAGACCTGACGCCATTGGTAGGTCTTCATCGTATCGGGATCGTAGAAGAAGCTCTTGGAGCCGTCCAGCGTGACCGCCTGCGACGGGTCGAGGATGTGGACGTTTTTGCCCGCCCAAGCCACCGGCTTGACGTAGCCGGAGTACTCGTAGGCGCCCATGTCGGTGCGCAGACCATAGACGCGCGCATTGCCTTCGATGTCGGTTTGATCGGCAGGCGGGATGAAATCGGGATCGCCGGCGTTGATAGCCGGTGATTCAAGCGTCAGGTGATAATCGCGATTGATCGCGGCCTTGAAGAGCGGATCCTCGGAGATGTTGCCGTTGACGCCGATCAGGTCTTGCGACTCGAAGAAGTTGCTCGGAAGGTTCCCCCAAATGTCGTTGTAGGCAAAGATGCCGAAACTGGTGTCGCCCTGCCAGTAGATGCCACTGCCCGACTTGGCGTT
Organism: Sedimentisphaerales bacterium; assembly: GCA_016927855.1. Classification (GTDB taxonomy): domain Bacteria; phylum Planctomycetota; class Phycisphaerae; order Sedimentisphaerales; family Anaerobacaceae; genus JAFGLV01. The sequence goes on along the minus strand of JAFGLV010000100.1, from coordinate 2,430 downwards.
GGCAACGATGTTGTTGAAAAAGCGCGTGTAGCCGAAATCGGGAGCGAGCACGATGTACAGATTGCCGGCGCCGCCGCCTCCGTCGCTGAGACTGGCGTCGTTGGCCACGATCGTGTTGTTATAGATAGCGCCGGCCAGCGTGAAGAGACCGCCACCGATGTAGCCGGCATTCTCGGCAATTACGTTGTTGTGCAGGGTCGGTTCGCCGTAGTAGCAGAAGATGCCGCCGCCGGCATAGGCGCTGTTGTTCTTGACCGTGTTGTAGGTGATGATCGGAGCACAGTCATAGGCGCCGATACCTCCGCCGCACGAGATGGCGAGATCCGCTTCGGTCGGACCGGTGATGTTGAAAGGCATCGTGTTGCGCGCAATCACGTTCTTGGTGATCGTCGGCGAAGCCCTGAAGCAATGCACGCCACCACCGACCGGAGAACGGGCGCCGGTTTCGGTTTCAAATTCGGCAATACGCGTACCGGTGCCGCCGAGAATGGTGAAGCCGGCCAGCACCGCGGCGTTCGTTTCGCCATTGGCGAAGGTGACCACGGAGCCGTGGTCTTCGCCGCTGAGCACGGTGTAGCCGACGATCCTCGGGTCGTCCGGATCGGTACTCGTGACCGTGATGTCCTTGCCTTGGAAATTGATCCTCTCGAAGTACACGCCTGGCAAGACCAGAACGGTATCGCCATCGTCGGCGGTATCGATCGCGGTCTGGATGTCCGCATAGTCTGCGGGAACTATCCGAGTCTCCCCGTCAGCGACCGATGCCACGGCGCAGACCACAAGAACGCTCAGCAAGATTGCCCTATTCATAGCTTGCCCTTTCCATCCGGCACATACATGCGACGAAAGCGATGATGAACGGGGATTCGCCCCCCTCCGAATTCCGCAACATCTTATTTATACGATATCTGGGGCCTCACCGCAAGGCATTTTGCGACCGCGCACCGTCAAAATGCACACCTGACGCCACCGATTTCCTGTTATTTATAGAGACGCACCATGGAGCGTTCCATTACGCGGAAAACCAATCTCTCGGGAACAAAACGTAAGGGCTGCGTGTTACCGGAATGTTACCGTTCGGTCTGTTCTCGGTGATTTTCCGCGCGGGCACACGGCCAGCGGCTCGCTCATTCCGGCACTGGCAAGCCCAGTTCGGCGACGACCTTCTTCATGTCCTCCCAGACTTTCCGCCGAGTGTCGGGGGTGTAGTTCCGCAGGATGTAGGCGGGGTGGTAGGTCGCCATGAGCTTGATTGGAGGCAAACCCAGACCGGGGTAATACTCCTCGAAGTGTCCGCGCAACTGGCCGATGGACTTGTTGGTGTCCAGCAGCGTGCGCGCAGCGTGAGCGCCCAGGGCGACGATGATCTCGGGCTTGATCGCTTCGATCTGCTGCTGGAGGTATGGCAGGCAACTGATAATCTCGTCAGGCCTGGGGTCGCGGTTGTCGGGCGGGCGGCACTTGAGGATGTTGCCGATGAACACGTCCTGGCGCTTCAGCCCGCAGGCAACGACAATCTTGTCGAGGAGTTGGCCTGCCCTGCCGACGAACGGTCGGCCCTGGGCGTCTTCGTCGGCTCCCGGCGCCTCGCCGACAAACATCAGACGCGCGTTCGGATTGCCTTCACCCGGCACGCCATGGGTTCGCGTCGAGCCCAAGCCACACTTGCAGCACTTGCGAACCTCGGCCGCGATCTCTTCCAGCACGTTCGTCGCATCCGGGTTGTCCCTCGTTGTAGCCTTGCCGCTTTGACTCATCGGCTGTATCTCCGCAGTCTCCGGCGTCGACCTTACCTCGCCGGCTTCGGTCGCCTGTAGAGGCGAATAATCATTCGCCCTCTTGCCTTTAACAAGGAACCCGCCGAAGAAGTCCGCCATCTCCAGATGCTGACGAACTGCCTTGTTCATCTCGACTTGCCTTTCCATGCCCATAGTTTATGGGCGTCCATCGATCCGGACAATGGGAAAGTGCACGTCATCTGTCGTCGCACCCAGGCGTGCTGCCGGGCAAGTGAAATGGGACCCGTACCCGAAGGCGCAGGCCCCATCCTGCTCTTCAAATTGCCGCTAGACGGAGCGGCTGCATGACGACGGCTACGGGCCGCCGACGAGGTAACGCACCTCCGGCTCCGTCAACGCGCGGCTGTAAATGCGGAAATCATCCACCGAGCCGCCGAAGTACGGATCGGCAGTGTATTGCGACCGGCCGATCCAGTTCTGCGTCGTGTTGCCCAAGTTCGACGGCAGCGTCGTGGTCGGACCTTCCGCGACGACGGCGCCGTCCAGATACAACACCAATTGGCCGGCCACACCGTCAACCGTAATAGCGACGTGGTGCCACCCGGTCGGCAGCGCGCTCGGCGCGGTCACCTGCGACTCACCGCCGCCGGCAGCGGTGGTGATCGCGAACTCCATGGCGTTGCCGCCGTTG
>JAFGLV010000099.1 GCA_016927855.1 Sedimentisphaerales bacterium | reverse complement strand
TTTGCCTGTGCCCCGAGGGGCCATCGGCCGTGTGTTTTCTGTGGCACTTTCCCTGGGGTCGCCCCCGGTGGCCGTTAGCCACCACCGCGCCCTTTCCTGCTCGGACTTTCCTCCGACGGCGAACTGCCGACGGCGACCGCCCAACCCACTCTTGGGATTGACGATTCCACCAGTGATGATCGATGATGGACGATTGATCGTTAGCCCCGAGGCCAGCTTCTATTGTACCCGATTCGACAGTCCTTGACCACCGAAACCCGGTGCCAGCCCCGGCGTGGACGCTTGCGCGGCGCGGGGAGCGCTAAGGATTGGCGGTTGGGTCCCAGGCCCACCATTGGGCCCAGGCGTCCAGCAGGGTCTTGTGGCGCTGCTTCAACTGGGGGACCTGATGCAGGTTGCTGGAGAGGCCGGGATGCATCGGCGCCGCGCCGAAGCTCTTGCCGGTGAGGCGCTCGAACGACGCGACCAGCCGCTCGACCTGGCCGTAGTACTCGAATTCGTAGTCGGGGCTCTGCTCCGGATCGGTCCGGCGCAGGCGCTCCAGCGCGCTGAGCATTTCCGTCAGCCCGGAGGCGTCCTGGTACTCCGTGAGAAAACAGGCCGCGTAGAGCCTGACCTTCTCGCTGGGGTCCTTCAGGCGATGACGAAGCTCCGCCACCGCGGTCGGATCGCGTGTGTCGGCCAGCGCGTACAGGGTGCAGATGCGGTTGGCTTCCACATCGTCGTTGGCCGCTTCCACCAGATAGGGTACGAGCCCTTCGACTTTCGGCGCGAATTCCACGCGTGGCTCGGTGCGCTCGTCTTTGGGCGCAACGGTCCGCCTTCGGGGTACCGGCACGTGGTCGCGTATGGCCTGGCGAGCCGCTCGTTCCTTCTCCTCGGGCGAACGGTTGTCGGGGTGCCATTGGGTGCGTGTCCCACCCACGCGGTCGGTTCGTTTGGCCAGCGCTCGGAGACTGTGGATCGCCTGCCAGCGGACCTTGTCGTTGGGGTCGTGGAGCAGCTTGCACAATAGCGCCGCGGACTTCTGAGTCTGAATGTGACGTCCGAGCTCGTCGGCCAGCTCGATGCGTTGGCGCGGGTCCTCCACCTGCGGCAGCGCCCGCTCAAGCGCGTCAACCGCTTCGTCCGGCGTGGCCCACAGGCCCGACAGCGTGTCTACTCTTTGTGAACGCGCTTCGCCGTAACGGCTGTCCTCTGAAAGCGGCACTTTCAGATAGGCCGCAACGATTCGTTCAGCCCGGCTTTGCTGCGATCCCGCGGCAGTGCTCGATATCACTACCTCCAGCAGGATCATCAGTGTACGCGTCGCCATTGTCGGTCTCCTTGATTCTCCGGCACTTTGATTTCTCACATCACCATTGTATCGACGGGCGCGATCGATAGACGTAAATAGTCTGTAAAACTGAGGATCCTGGGGGCCATCTGGAGGAAGTGATTCGACTTGACAGTGGATCGGGTGATTCCTACACTGCGCGTGTGTCTGTACTGGTAGGCGACCGTTCAAACACAAGGGCACTGCATGCGCAACATCGTCATAGTAGGTCTGGGAGGCTTCGTGGGCTCGGTCCTGCGTTATCTCGTTTCAGGCTGGGTGCAGAAGCTCTCCGGCAGCGCGCTCTTCCCGTACGGCACGCTGGGCGTCAACGTCCTGGGTTGTCTGCTGATCGGCCTGCTGGGCGGCTGGGCGGAAAACGTCGAGCTGTTTGGACCTTCGGTGCGGCTGTTTCTGCTGCTGGGCCTGTTGGGCGGATTTACCACGTTCTCGACATTCGGCTATGAGACCGCTGAGCTGCTGCGGGATCGCGAACTGCTGCCTGCCTTGGCGTACGTCGGGAGCCACCTGATTCTCGGTCTGGCGGCGGTCACGTTCGGATACGCGTTGTCGAACCTCAGGTGACATCGTGCTGGACAAGGAAGGACAACTGCTGAGGATCTTTATCGGCGAGAGCGACCGGCACGAGGGCCGGCCTCTCTACGAATGGATCGTGCGCCGCGCGCGGCAGGAACACCTGGCGGGCGCCACGGTCCTGCGCGGGCTGGAGGGCTTCGGCGCGCACAGCCGGATGCACACCGCCAAGATCCTGAGGCTGTCGCAGGATTTGCCCATCATCATCGAGATCGTCGACACGCGAGAGAACATCGAGAGGTTCCTCGACATCATCGACGCCGTCATCGAAGAGGGCCTGGCCACCCGGGAAGACGTCGATATCCACTTCTATCGCAGCGGCCGGCAACCACCGGTTTCAAAGCGGCAAGGCGAGTCGTAGCGGATCGGAAAGGATATGCATGTGTTCCAGCACTACATCCTGACACGCTTCAACGACGGCATCTACGGACCCAACTCCAAGCTAACGGTCCCACCGGACGAATGGATGGACCATCGCTTGAGATTGTTCACGACCTTTACCATGCCTTCCATGATGGAGCAGACCTGCCAAAATTTCACGTGGCTCGTCCTGATGGATGGGCGCACACCGGACCGCTACAACCAGGAAATAGAGAGTTTTCGCTACCCAAACCTCCGGCTCATCTATCCGACTCCCACCGGCGGCCGATGGAGCCAGGCCTTCAAACCGGGCGACTACGATCTCATCACCACGCGTATCGACAACGACGACGCGTTTCATCGTGATGCTATCGCGGCCCTTCAGCGAACCTACCTGGCCGAACACGAAAAACGTGCCAAGCCATGGGTCATGGTCTTTCCCTACGGCTTCCTCATGAATCTGGTCAGCCAGGACCTTTGGGGTATGGAGTACTGGTACAACAACTGTCCCACGTTGGTCGGAAGCGGCAGCGACGGCAAGAACGTCTTCCAATGGAGACACCACGAGATCCCGGCCGAGGTCGCGAAATGCTACATCGACGACAAGCCCTATTGGCTCCAGATCGTCCACGTGCATAACCTGCAAAACGGCATCCCGGTCGAGGGACATCCGTACAAGATCCTCCACAAGGACATTCCCATCTCGTTGGAGTGGCTGATCCAGTTCGGCGTCGCGCCGGATCGCCTGCCGGTGGGCTAAATTCCCGACTACTCCAGGTTGGTGGGCGGCATGCACGCGCCATCGTCTGGCGGTTGGGGTTGCGCGGCGCGTTTCCTCGAGCGGCTGACTGGAACGGTGCCGCGGCACGCCGAACGCAACCGAAACGAACGACGACGATCCGCGTGTTTTCGGATTGCCCCCACGAGCTCAGAGCGGACGGAATACGAGGACCAATCACGCGCCCTGGATAATCTCGATGTGCTTGCGGAAGTGCTCGTCGTCCGTCTTGACGCAGTCCATGCGATAGTGGACGCCGCGACTCTCCTGGCGCAATTGGGCGGCGTGCGCCAGCAGCATCGAGACCGTCAGCATGTTCTGGCATTCCCATCCGTGCGGGCCATCGAAGATCTTGTCCATGACGTAACGTTGCCAGAAGCGAATGATCTCCTGGGCCTCGGCCAGCGGCTGAGCCTTCCGCGTGATGCCGACGTTGCGCCACATCAGCGAGCGTAGCGAGTTACGGACATCGGCGGCATCGAGCCGGCTGCGGTCGGAATGCGGGACCTCGTACTTGATCAGCCGGTGCTTGAGACCGTGGGCTTCGACCGTGTCCGTTTGGGCGATGGCCTGCCCGGCGAGGGTTCCGAAGACGAGCCCTTCGAGCAGCGAGTTGCTGCCGAGCCGATTGGCGCCGTGCAGGCCGGTCGAAGCCACTTCGCCACAGGCGTAGAGGTTCTCGATATTCGTCCGGCCCACGTGGTCCGTCTTGACCCCACCGATCAGGTAGTGAGCGCTGGGGCGCACCGGGATCAGGTCGTGACTGACGTCGATATCGAAACTCTCGCACAAGTCGCTGATCAGCGGGAAACGCCGGGCGAAATACTCCTTGTCAAGATGGCGTACATCGAGGTAGACGTGGGTCGATTCGGTTTTACGCATCTGGGCCAGGATGGCGCGGCTCACCACGTCGCGCGGCGCCAGCTCGCCGGCGTCATCGTACTCCTTCATGAAGCGCCGACCCTTGATGTCCAGCAGGAGTGCTCCTTCCCCGCGCAAGGTCTCCGTGATCAGCGCGCGCGACGCACCGGCGACGTACAGAGTGGTCGGGTGAAACTGCACGAACTCCATGTCGCGTAGCACGGCGCCGGCCCGGTAGGCCATCGCGACACCGTCGGCGGTCGCGCCGGACGGGTTGGTCGTTTCGCGGTACAACTGTCCGGCGCCGCCGGTGGCCAGAACAGTGTTGGCCGCCCAGATGATCTGCAGGCCGCGCTGCGCGTCATGACCGATGATGCCGGCGCAGCGGTTGTCCTGGTCCGTCAGCAGGTCAACGGTAAAGAAGTTCTCGATAATCTTGATATTCGGAGTGCTCTTGACCCGGTTGATAAGGGCCTGCGCGATAGCTCGTCCCGTCTCGTCGCCGTGCGCATGAAGGATGCGAGCGTGGGAGTGGCCTCCTTCCAGGGTGGCGTCGATGCGGCCATCAACAAGGTCGAACGCGGTGCCCCACTGGAGCAGTTGGCCGATCAGGTCGGGTCCCTGGCGCACGACCCGCTCGACGACGTCTCGATCACAGAGGCCGCCGCCGGTCCGGAGGGTATCGGCGATGTGGGCCTCGAAGGTGTCGTCCTGACTGAGCACAGAGGCGATTCCGCCCTGAGCCTTCCAGGTGTTGCTATCGGCCAGCGTTCCCTTGCACACGAGAATCACGTTGGGGTCCCGCGAACGCGCGGCCGGACGGTTGGCGGCGCCGTTATGACGGCCGGCGACCTCGAGCGCCGCGCGCAGGCCAGCCAGCCCGGCGCCGACGATCACACAGTCGGCGAAAAGCTGGCTGGTCGAGACCGAGTCAACGTTGACCAGATACCGGCGAGGCTCACCGAATTCGATGCGCTCGGTTCCCACCGGCGCGGCCTTTTCGTGACGTTTGCCCATGTTTCCATTGCCTTCCACAAACAGCCGCTGGGCTCTATGCCTGCTCAATGGCTATGCTTCGCCTGTCGCGGCCGGCTCCTGCGCCGAAAATACCCCTTTCGTCAACCTCGAAGGGCAGCATCATACCGCCAACCGATGACCCTGAAAACCTTCAATCGTCCTGGTCGGCTTCACGGCTTGCGGGTCAGCACAACCTCGTTGGTGAAGAAGCGGTCGTCGTCGGCATGCTTGAGGGCGAAGGCTCTCAGACTCTCGGAGGAGGCCGTGAGCACCGCCGTGCCATCGACAGACGTGGACGCGACGGCGTTTGGCTCGGCCTCGATCAATTTCTTGAATGCTTCGTCGTCGGTCAGCCGCATCTTCAATTGATTGCCGATCTCGAGGACCCGGACGAAACTGTGAGCACGCACGAAGAACAGCGTGTTGTAGGGCAAGTCCGTCTTCTCCGCCTCCTCCTCGCCCGAAGGGAAGGTTCGAGGGAAAACATCCAGGAACAGCTTGTCGTCCAGCTTGACCAGGCAGGCCAGAAACGCACCCTTGCGGCCCTCGTCGTCGCGGAAATCCAGGCGGTAGGCCTTCTCGACGGCATCGCCCAGACCGTCGGGCAACGCCTCCGCGTCGGCTGAGGTCGCACGTGCGAATTCCCACGTCGTCTCGGGTTCGTCAACCCAAACGCCGATCAACCGCTCATCGAAGGCCAGGTTGTCCGAAGACACCAGCGGATGCAGCGAAACGACAGGTACACAGCCCGCCATAAGGGCGGCCAGACCGTAGAACAGAACCTTCTTCGTTTTCATACTTTATCTCCTTCATTGGCTCCGGTACACATCATCAACTCGTCCAGACCGTCATCCTAACACCACCTCTCCCAACTGCAACGAGTGTTTGCGAATAGCTGCCGATGACCTCAATCGGGTTGCACCGCGGCCGAGAAACCGCTAAAGTGCACGCCCCGCGTCGCGGCTGACGCCTTCTGCTGAGTTTGGGGATCGACCATGTTGGATCTGACTCCGACGGGATACTTCGTCGTCGGGCTTTGCGCCTTCATCATCGGGGCGGCCAAAACCGGCATCCCCGGCATCGGGATCTTGCCACCGGTGCTGATGGCGCTGGTGATTCCAGCCCAGGAATCGACCGGGGCGCTGCTGGGCATCCTGATCTTGGGCGACTTGTTCGCGGCTGGCTACCACCGCCACCACGCCAAATGGTCTCATGTGTTCCGCCTGCTGCCCGCGGCTTTCGCCGGCATCGTGGCCGGGTACTTCGCCCTGGGAATCGTGGATGACCGGCAATTAAGGAAGATCATTGGAGCGATCGTCCTGGTCATGCTGGCTTTGAACTACTGGCGCACGCGAGCGCGAGGTGACGATCTTCACGTCCCCAGCCAGTGGTGGTTTGCGGCGGGCCTAGGTTTCGCAGCGGGCCTGACCTCGATGATGGCCAACGCCGCCGGGCCGGTCATGATTATCTACCTGGTCGCGATGCGCCTGCCCAAGATCGAATTCGTCGGCACCAGTGCCTGGTTCTTCTTCATCATCAACTGGCTCAAAGTCCCCTTCAGCGCCAACCGGGGACTCATGACGGGTCCTTCGATCACGCTGAACCTGGTGATGTTGCCTGCGATAGCGCTGGGCGCGCTGGCCGGCGTCTTCGTCCTCAAACGCATCCCCCAGAAGGCCTTCACCGCTGTCGTCCAGATCCTGGCCGCCGCCGCCGCGGCCCGGATGCTGCTCTGAAGCAGTTGTGCGCCGGTGCGGAATTGCGTTGCCAAAACCGGCGGCGGCAAACATGATGGACCCTATGGCCGGATCGCAAGACCAAGACGGCATCGCTCGTGACAAACACCGGATGCTAACCCGCGACCTGGCAGGCAGGGATATCACCGATCCGGATGTCCTACGCGTCATGGCGGAGGTTCCGCGCGAGCGGTTCGTCCCACCGGAGTATCGTGCGCAGGCATATCAGGACGGCCCGTTGCCCATCGGGGCCGGGCAGACGATTTCGCAGCCCTATATCGTCGCTTTGATGACCCAATTGCTGCGGCTGGAGCCCCAGCACAACGTGCTGGAGATCGGCACGGGTTGCGGCTACCAAACCGCTATTCTAGCCCGCCTAGTCGCGCGAGTATTCACGATCGAGGCGGTGGCGGAGCTGTCGATCTCCGCTCGAGACGTGCTGGCGGAATTGGGCGTCGACAACGTGGCGTTCGAGGTCGGCGATGGCAGTTGCGGCTGGCCGGCCACCGAACGGACTTCGGGATTCGACCGGATCATCGTAACCGCCGCTGTGCCCGATCTGCCGCCACCGCTCTGGGTCCAGCTTGCCGAGGGTGGCCTGATGGTCGCCCCGGTCGGCAGCGGCAGCGCCCAGGCGCTCGTCCTGGCGGAGAAATTCCGCGGCAAGCCCGTCGAAAGGCACATTTGCGGCTGTCGTTTCGTCAAGCTCGTCGGTCGCTATGGCTTCAGAGGCTCGTCCTGACCCATTTTCGGCCCGATCCTGGGCCGCCACAGTCCCGATGTTGCGCGGTTGGCCGACCGCCTACCCGAAAGGCGGGAATTCCTCTTGATGTCCCGCTCCGCCGTTTGGTACAATCACTCTGGCATCTGCGATTCTCATTCTCGGAGGCATGAAGCTGCAATGCTGTGGACGCACGGAGGCGTAAACAGAGGCTGGCGTAAGGTTGCGTCAATGGGCGCCTGTTCCGAGGAGAGTGTCTTCCTATCCGTATCGTCGTTAGGCACATCAGGCCAAATGAGCCCCCTCTGTGGGGCAGGAGGAAAGGAGGTGGAGGCGAATCTGAGGAGAGAGTTGTCTCACAGGGAGGCTTCAGAGCAGGAGGAGACCCGCGCCGAGGAGAGGGCGGCGTTGTGAGCCGGCATGAGGCGCGCGGAGTGGTCTCGAAGTGCTGCCGGACAAGGCCACCACACCAGCAAGTAAGGCTTGTCCCGTGGCTGTACATTTCTTTGCCTGGGAAAGGAGGATCGTCATGCACACGAAATTGAGTAATCTGGTACCCGTGGTTCTATTGCTGGGCCTGGTGGCGGGCCCGGCGCTGGGAGTGGTCCTGGTTGCGGACGACTTCGAGTCCGGCGTTTTGGACCCTAATGTCTGGCAGCTTGTGAATGGTCCTGACGTCGCTATCACGCCAGTCGACGGACAGGTCTTCTTCAACCGGCCCGCCACGCAACTGAACTATCTCATCACGGCCGAGCAGTTCGACCCGGCTGTCACCCCGGTGACCATCACCGGCTCGGCGGTCACGGGCCCTGAGGGGCTGGCCATTTGGACCCGAGCCGGCGCGATCGGCAATACAGGCGGCGGCCCGGCGCATGTCCTGGACAGCGGCATTCGCATCCCCCTCTGGCCGGAGGGCGAAGCCTCGGCGTGGTTTGACGCCGAAATCATCAGAAAAGACCCCGGTGTCTGGGGATGGACCGGCATCGCGACCGAGAATATTCCCGGCGCCAAAGCCTACGACTGGGACTTTGTGGTCACCGACGACGGTGCGACGATCACCGCGACTTTCACACAAAGCAGTGATCCTACCAACACCTTCACGATCACCGCGACATCCACGGCCCATTTCGACACGAATCACATCGCCTTCACGGTCATCAACGGCTATCTCAATGAGGTGACTATCACCACGCCGGACACGGTGCCCTTCAGCCTGCAAGCAGTTGGAGACATCGAGTTGGGCAACGATCCACAGGTCGGCCCGGATGGCAGGAGCAACGGTTCCGGCCTGGGCGCACGCGACATTCCCGACAGGCGCCGCGTGGTCCTGATCAGCTACGACATCTCCGAACTAAAGGATAGAGGCGGTGTCTCGAACGTGAGCCTGAGCAACTTCAGCCACGATCAGCACGGGGAGGTGAGCGTCTACGGCGTTATCGAGGACCTGGACCTGCTCGACGTCGAGTCGCTGACCTGGAACACTGCACCGGGCCTCATGAACGATCCGACTCCGGAACTCAATAGTCCCGTGGCGCTGGATCCCAATGATTTGACCGAAGTCCTGTTGAGCTTCTCGGGGCCGGGCCAGACCGGTGTGAGATTCTCGACGGAAAACAGCGCCGCGTTGGCTGATTTCATCAACAGCGATACGGACGGTATCATCACCCTGCTGATCGCACCGGCCGCGGAAGGCAACCAGTTGATCGTACGAGCCCGCACGCACGCGGCCGGCGGCACCTTCCTCGAAGGCAACGTCGGACCCAAAGCCACGATCATCTGGGTTTCGGACAACAAGGGCTTCGGCGACGTCGAGCCGAATACGCCTGGCGATCAGGGCTGGGTGGACCTGCTCACAGGGCAAGGCTACGAGGTCATCTACAAGAACCAGAATGAGTTCATCGACGGCCAGCAATACTGGCGCACCCTTGATCCCAACAAGGTCGCGGAGTTGGAAGCTGCGGATCTCATTATCATGAGCCGCAACGGCGACAGCGGCTCCTATTCCACCGTCGCGGACAACGAGCCTAACCTGTGGAACGCCGTGAGCACGCCGCTGATCAGCCTCAGCGCGCACATGTCACGCAGCAATAAGTGGGGCTGGCTCAACAGCACCGGCACGACGTTGGGCAAGGACGCGAAGGTCAACGTCCTCGATCCCAACCATGCCGTCTTTGCCGGCGTAGCCATTGATCCGAATGGCCAGGTCGCGGCCTATAGCGACCAGTGGAATATGGACTGGGTGACCGGCGCCACAGACGCCGGCAACGGCACGGTTCTGGCCACTCGTTCCACCGACGGGCTGGTCTCCATCGCGACCTGGAAAGCCGGAGAGGCCTACTTCGACAGCGGCGCCGCCGTCGCCGGTGGTCCGCGGATGTTGTTCATCGCCGGCACCGGCAGCAAGAACAGCGGCGACAACTACGCTCCCGACGGCATGTACAACCTGACGGCCGACGGCGAGCAGACGTTCCTCAACGCGGTCGCCTACATGATCGCGGCGGCGGTTCCCGGCCGCGACGCGCTGGTCGCATC
>JAFGLV010000098.1 GCA_016927855.1 Sedimentisphaerales bacterium | reverse complement strand
TGCCCCCTTCGTCTAGTGGCCTAGGATATCAGGTTCTCATCCTGGAGACAGGGGTTCGACTCCCCTAGGGGGTACTTTTTCATTTTCGATTGATGATTGATGACCGATAATTGACCTGCCTCTTATCCCGATGATCGACCGCAATGGCGAGCCTGCGCTGAATGATGCCGACGAGCGGTTCATGCGCAAGGCGATCGACGCGGCGTTGATCGCCGAAGAGAACGGCGACGTGCCAATCGGCGCGGTGATCGTCTACCAGAACCAGGTCATCGGGCGGGCCTGGAACCAGCGGGAGCAGCTCAACGACCCGACAGCGCATGCCGAGATCATCGCGCTGACCCAGGCGGCCAGCTTCGTCGGCAGTTGGCGGCTCCACGGCTGCACGATGTATGTCACGCTCGAACCGTGTCCGATGTGCGCCGGCGCGCTGGTGCTGGGCCGGCTCGACCGCCTGGTCTACGGTTGCGCCGACCCCAAGACCGGCGCCTGCGGCAGTCTCTACGACATCGTCCGCGACGAGCGCCTCAACCACCGCCTCGAAGTGACCTCCGGCGTCCTCGCCACCGACTGCGCCGCGCTGCTGCAAGCCTTCTTTCGTGCCCGCCGGCCCGCCAATGGGGCCGAACAGTAACCCCGTTGCCGTTGTTTGCCGCCATGCCGTTCTGTGCGCAGCGTCATTCGGCGCCGGTGCCGCCTTGCCCGGAGGATGCTCTCTTCGGGTAATTCGCGTGGAGATATTCTGTTGTGGTCTCGCTTGGGCGACGATAGAATAACGTCGTGAAAGTGGATTTGAAATGATGGCGACGTGAAGCCTCGACAGCACTGAGCTGACTACGAGTGGCCCACAATCGTCGCTCCACCCCACCGTCATTTCTCGTGGTTGTATGAGTAGCCTCTCGTGGTGAGGCAGTGCATCTGCGCGCGGCGGCTCGTGACGGGGGCTCTAACCGACCTCAGGGTGGCCGGACAATGTGGAAAACGCACAAGCAGGCGGGGGTCGGCGATACTGTGCGGATCCGGTACACCGGCACCTGCGAAGACGGCACCGAAGCCCATCGACTGCCATGGGAAGGCTGATATGAGAATCGCATTGATCGTTCCCAAGAGTAGCGTCGAAGGCGCCAAGAGCTTCTACGACAACGTGTTCCACTCCAGATTTCTGCTCTCGAAGAAGTATGTCTCATGTCTGCTGGCGATTCCGACGCTCGCTGCGTTGACACCGGCCGAGCACGAGTTGCGGGTCTTCGATGAAAACGTGGAAGAGATCGACTTTGACTGGCCCGCCGATCTGGTCGGCATCAGCGTAATGACCATGTTCGCGCCGCGGGCGTACGAGATCTGCGCCGAATATCGGGCCAGGGGTATCCGCACGGTTTTGGGAGGCATTCATCCCTCCATGATGCCCCAGGAGGCGCTCGACTATGCCGACAGCGTCGTAGTCGGCGAGGCCGAGGAGATATGGCCTGTCGTTCTCCAGGATGCCCGCGCCGGCAAGCTCAGACGCACGTATCAGGTGGACCGACTCGCCGATCTGACACACTCGCCGGCGCCGGATCGAACCGCTCTGCGACGCGGCCGCTATTTTACCGACAGCGTCCAAACGACCAAAGGTTGTCCGTTCTGCTGTGAATTCTGTTCCGTCCACGCCTTCGACGGTCAACGGATTCGCCACAAGTCTGTTGAACAGGTCGTGCGGGAGATCCGCGATATTCAGTCTTCACCCTCTCGCTACAAGAAGAAGAAGGCGGTCTTCTTCGCCGATGATAACCTCATTGCCGATATGGCGTTTGCGCGGGAGCTGGTCGACGCCCTGGAACCGCTGCGGATCAACTGGATGTGCCAGGCTTCGGTGAATGTCGCGCAAGACGAAGACCTGCTAAGGCGGATGCGGCGCAGTGGCTGCGGCGCGATCTTCATTGGATTCGAGTCGATCAGCGCAGAGAACCTCGGGCAGATGCACAAAGCGGTCAACAAGAAACACGACTATACGCAGGTCATCGACGCCATTCAGTCGCACGGAATGCTCGTTCAGGCCTCCTTCATTCTGGGCTATGACTCGGATACAACAGAGACCTTCGACGAACTGATCGACTTCGTCGCCCGGCACCATTTGTTTGCTCCGGTGTTCAACGTCCTCACGCCTTTCCCTGGCACCAAGCTCTTCGTGCGTCTGAAGGCAGAAGAGCGCATCTTGCACGAGGATTGGAGCCGGTACGATACGAGACACGCGGTCTTCGCGCCGGCCCGCATGAGCCCCGACGAATTGGAGGATGGCTACCGAAGGGTCGTCCAGAAAGTGTATTCTTTTGAGTCAATCATAGAACGGCTGCGCCATTACTGGCGTATCGACTTCTGGAAAGAGCACAACAGGCTGGATCCGGTGAAGCTGAAGTACCGATTGCTTTTCGCCGCGCGGCTGTGCACCCTTTTGGCATCTCACAACGCCGAGCGATCGACGTTTATCATCGCCATGTTGCCACGGGTGTTCGACCCGCGCGTGCGGGTCTCATCCATTCTGGCCTTGATGGCTTATAACGATTTCGCTTGTTCTTTGGGGGCACCCGAGAGGACTTATGAAACGACGAAGATTGAGGATCGTGATCCCGGCCTACCCGGCCTTCAATATTTACTCGCGCATCGCCAACCGGACGACGGCGCTGGGACCGGTGTGCGTGGCCACATCGGTCAACGACCTCGAGGGCTGGGACGTCGAGGTCATCGATGAGAACAACCTGGGCCGGTATGGACCGCGCAGTCCCTCCGGCGGCGCGGACCACGAGCTGCTCCAGGCGCAACGACCGGCCGACGTCGTCGGTTTCTACGGTGGGCTGACCAGTACGACGCCGCGACTATATCATCTGGCGCAGTGGTACCGCCAGGTGGGCGTCGTCACCATCGCGGGCGGCCAGCACTTCGCCGGTGAGAACACCGCTGAAGCTCTGCACGCCGGGATCGACTACGTCGTGCTCGGCGAAGGCGAACAGGCCATTCGCGAGCTGCTGCACGTGGTGGAGGGTCGCGGAGAAGCCGGCGCGGTCCGGGGGATCGCTTATCTCGATAGCGGAACGGTCGTCCGCACACCGCCGCGCGAGCCGCTGCACGATTTCGACACGCTGGCCTACCCGGATTTCTCCCTGGTACGTTACGCGCGGATCAAGATCTTTCCGGTCGAGCGGATCCGCGGCTGCGCCATGAATTGCGAATTCTGCACCGTCAAGGGCACGCCGCGGTGCGCCTCGGTCGAGCGTCTGCTCGGCAACGTCAGCTACTTGGTCGAGACGCACAATGCGCGGCATTTCTTCGTCGTGGATGACCTGTTCGGCCAGCAGCGCGACGAAACCTTGCGCTTCTGCCGGCTCTTCGCGCGCTACCAGGAGCAGATCGGCCGGCAGTTGACCACGACGGTCCAGATACGTCTGGACAAGGCGCGCGACCCGGAACTCCTGGCGGCCATGCGCGAGGCAGGTATTCTGAACGTGGCGATCGGGTTCGAGTCGCCGATCGACGAGGAGCTCAAGGCAATGAACAAGGCAGTGCGCGCCGGCGATATGTTGTCCCTGGCGCGGACCTACCGCCGGTTCGGCTTCCTCGTGCACGGCATGTTCATTTTTGGCTACCCGCTGAGAACCGAGGTCGAGTTCGCGATGCCGGTCGACGAGCGGGTCAAACGGTTCCGGCGTTTCATCCGCCGGTCCAAGATCGACACCGTCCAGGTCCTGCTGCCGGTGCCGCTGCCCGGCACCGAACTGCGGCAGCGCCTCGAACAGCAGGGACGGGTCTACCCCATTGAGGATGTAGGGTGGGAGTACTACGACGGCAATTTCCCGCTCTTCGAGCCTGACGCACCCGCGACGGCCAAGGAACTGCAAGACGGCGGCAAGCGGATCATGAGCCGGGTGTATGAGTTCCGCTATGTCTTGCTGGTCGCCGCCAGCATTCTGTCGTTCCCCGCCGTGGCCTTGTGGCTGCACAATCTCAATGAGGGCTGGCGACGGTGGTATCGCACTTGGTATACGCGCGTGACTCGCTTCGGCGGCTGGCTGACCATGCGTCAATGGAACGTTCAGTTCAAGAAGAGCGATTTCCTCAACCGGCTGCACCGCGCGCGTCGCCGACTCGGCGCGGCCGATGACGCGCACTCAGCCGCGTCCCATTGACGCCGGTTCCTGTCCCAACTCCAAGGCGACGTCTTACCGATGTGCGATCTCACCAGGGGGTGCAGCGCCGGCGCTTGTGCCCGGCCGGCTCGACCACCTCGTCTATGGCTGCGCCGACCCGAAGACGAGCGCCTCAACCACCGCCTCGAAGCCACCGCGGGCGTCCTCGCCACCGACTGCGCCTCCTTACTGCAAGAGTTCTTCCGCGCCCGCCGGCCCAACAGTTCCACCGATCAATAGCCGTGCCTGGCGCGCAGAGACGTCAAGGCGCCGAAACGGCGTGCGGCGTCGCGTCGCCTTTCGACGACACCTGTCCTCCCGGCCGCACCCTCTCCGGCCCCCCTGCGAACATCCGCAAAACGCGTAGAAAATACGTACTTGTACGTATAGACAGGCCTGTTGCCGTGCGGTAGCGTGCCTCATGTGCGGATCCGCTCGTTCATACCGTCCCGGCCGGGAGGAGGGGCAAGCACGGCCGGAGCGGACGCGTCTGCAACCACGAGCGGACGTCGCGAGGTGTGTGTGGAGGTTCTTCAATCGGCTGTTGCCGGCCGGCCATCGGAGTGGTCCCGGCCGAAGATTCATCATCGCGGAGACTCGTTGTAAGGAGGCAAGTCATGGCTGCAAGACAATCACACCGGAGTACTCTACTCGCCGCCAGTCTGTATGTCGTGTTCTGCGCATCCGGCGCTCGCGCTGCCCTGATCAACTCGACGTGGCAGTGTGGTACGGACAACTACTCGAAGAACACATGCTGGGACCCGCTGTTGGCGATATCGCCCTACAACAGGGGCTCTCTTGAGTTCGAAGTGACCATTCCGGCCGGCAGTGGCACCGTCAGCATGGACCTGGACGTCGCGCCCTGCACGGAGGTAAATTCGTTCTTCCTTGGGGAAGGCAGGACGTTCAAAGTACTTGCTGGCAAATGCTACAAGGTTCTGGGGCAGGCCGATATCTACGGCACCATCTGGGGCAACGGTGGCAATTTCATCGCTCCGGACGCCAACTTCCCTCAATGCAAGGCCCAAGTTTGGGTCGACAGCGGCGGATACGTCGAGATCGGTGCTCCGACCTACTGTGCTACGCAGCTCACCACAAACCATGAGTTGCTGATGGCCGACGGTGCAGGGTCTCTACTGGATCTGTCTGCCATGATGGAGTTGAATGACGCGTTCACCAACTCCAGCAACAGTGTAGCGGAGCATAGTATTGTCGCTGAGGATGGTGGAGTCATCGACCTTTC
>JAFGLV010000097.1 GCA_016927855.1 Sedimentisphaerales bacterium | reverse complement strand
TGGACAAACCCGTCGGGCAGGTGCTCATCAAGGTCCTGTTTGCCGAGATCACGCACAGCAACAACGTGGACCTGGGCACGGAATTCTCGGCCTGGAACCTGCGCGGCGCCGGGCCGGACCGAAACGTGGAGTTCTCGACGAACTTCCCACCGGACCTGGGCGCTGGCGTCACCGCCACGGTTATAGACAACACCTTGGAGATGACCATCCGCGCGCTCCAGCAGACCGCCAAGCTGAACATCCTGTCGCGGCCTTACATTCTGACCAGCAACAACCAAACCGCAACGATCCGCGTGGTCAACCAGGTGCCGTTCGCCACCGGCAGCACGACGGTGGCCGGCCAAAGCCAGACGACAACCGACTACCAGGACATCGGTATCATTCTGGCGGTCACGCCGCAGATCAATCCTGAAGGTTTGGTCATCATGACGGTCAGTCCGGAGATTTCGTCGACCACCGGTGACAGCGTGCAAGTCTCGGACGAGTTGAGCCTGCCGGTATTTGCGACACGTGCTTCCGAGACGAAAGTCGCAGTCCAGAACGGCCAGACG
Source organism: Sedimentisphaerales bacterium (assembly GCA_016927855.1). Taxonomy (GTDB): domain Bacteria; phylum Planctomycetota; class Phycisphaerae; order Sedimentisphaerales; family Anaerobacaceae; genus JAFGLV01. The sequence continues at coordinate 20,775 of JAFGLV010000097.1, read as the reverse complement.
ATCGTCATCGGTGGCTTGATCCAGGACGAAATCCGCGACACCGTCCACAAGGTCCCGCTGCTGGGCGACGTGCCGATAGTGGGCAACCTGTTCCGGCGAACTGAGAAGGACAAGGCTAAGACCGAGTTGCTGATCTTCCTGACGCCACACGTGGCGCCGGAAGCAGAACTGCTGACAATGATTTCCAACGAAGAGCGGCGACGCAGCAACTTGGGTAACGACGAGACGGTCGCTCCGTACTACCAGGAGCACCTCAGAGGCATGGGCGGCATAGGCAACGTCGACGCCACACTGCCCGACGAGGACCCGAACGGCATGTAAGCCTCGCCTCGACAGCTCTACTCGCAGCGACGACGATCAGCCGGCGGTTTCGCGACGCCGGCTGATTCTTTTGGTGCGATCAGCTCTCGCTCAGCACGATGTCGAAAATCTTCGTCAGTTGCGTGATCTCGAAGACCTTGTAGATCTTGGGGTCAAGGTTGTAGAGCTGCAAGTGGCCACCGGCCTCGATGACGTGTTTGTGGACTTTGACCAGCAGGCCCAGAAAGGCCGACGACATGAACCGCACGTTCTCGAAATTCAGAATCAGGCGTTTCTCTTCGTTCTTCGTGACCGCCGGCAGGAGCGCCTGCTCGAGCCGCTTGATCTGCGCATCCTCCAGAATGCTCTCGTCGGCAAACGTGGCAATCGTGACCTCGGTCCCGTATTCGATCTTGACGCGTGGCTCTTTCGGCTCCATCAGCACCTCTAAGGATCGTGGCTTTTCGAGTCTGCACTTGTGCGCGGCGCCCGCGCCTGGGGGCCGGCCGCCGAACCTATTCTATTGATCGCGCCGCCTGGCGATAAGGAAAAAACGGGAAACCGGCACCCGGAAACGACCCGGCGCGTGCGTCTCAGCCGGTCAGCGCTGAGACGATGACGGTACCGTTGAACAGCGCGTGCATGAAGATGGGCTGGAGCAGCGAGCCGCTCTTCTCATAAGCATAGCCCAACCCCAAGGACAGCACGAACAGCGCCGGCCAATGCCAGCTATCGCTGTGGACGGCGGCGAAGAGGACGCTCGTAGCGACGATGGCCGGCCAGGGCCGGTCCACGTACGAGCGAATCACGCTCTGGAGCAGGCCGCGAAAGAGCATCTCCTCCAGGAGCGGTGCGATGACCACCGCCAGGAAGGCAATGAGGGCTTGGAGGTAGGCGCTGGGAAATTCGGCCATCACCTCCAGCTCCTCGTGCTGAGGCATTTCGAAGTCCTGCCCTTCTATGACCCGAGCCACCCTCGTGGTGACAACGATGGCCGCCAGCACGAGCGGCCAGATGGCCAGGAGCCTGACGATCGCCCCGCGGATATCCCTGAGAATCGTCCAGGGGCTCAAGCCGAACCCCTTCAATCCGCGCGCGAAGTAGAACCGCGCCAGAGCGAGAATCAGCCCGAGGGTCAAGACGGCCACGACGCTAACCGCAATGTGGCCAGCCCATATCTCGCCTTCGTCGTCAAGAGGACCGCTGAGAGCCAATACGACCGAATGAAGTGCATATCCTCCGACAAACCACGTGGCAAAGGCAACAAAAGGTGTGAGCGGCGACATGCTATGCCGTCGAGGCCTCGAATGCGCCAGCGATTTCCGCCCCAGAGACGTACGGACCAGCCAGGCTGCCAACAGACCGATCCCCACCAGACTGACCGCGTGCATCACGTCTGTCGAATCGACCAGGTGCTTAAGGGCATCCAGAGCAGTCACCGGTGGTGTTTTCGCCGAGCGGGCTTGCGTCAGGCCCAAGAAGATTGAAAACCACGTTTCATTGGACTACACTAGGGCCGACCAGGGTCGGCGCCGTGCGGAGTATGGCAGAGCGAGCCCTGTCTTTCAAGGGAAATAGCATGGACGTATTTCGGATCGAAGGCCCGATCAGGCTGTCCGGGCAAGTAGTTGTCAATGGCTCGAAGAACGCTTCCTTGCCGATCATGGCCGCGGCGCTGCTGGCCGAGGGCCCCTCAACGCTCTCAGGGGTCCCGAATCTCTCCGACGTGCGCGTCTTCGGCGACCTGCTGGGCCAGTTGGGCTGCCGGGTCGAGCGGGCTGCCAATGGCGATGTACGGATCGACGCGACGAAAGTCGATAACCCGGTGGGCGACTACGAAATCGTTCGAAAAATGCGCGCGAGCATCTGCATTCTCGGCCCCCTACTGGCGCGATGCAGGCGGGTCGAGGTCTCCATGCCCGGCGGTTGTGCTATCGGCGACCGGCCTATCAACCTGCATCTGCGCGGCCTGCGCCAGCTTGGCGCTGAGATCCACCTCAAGAACGGCTACGTCATCGCTCAGACCCCTGCCGGCGGCCTGCAAGGCGCCAGCATCTTCCTGGGCGGCTCGTTCGGGTCCACGGTCCTGGGCACCGCCAACGTCATGATGGCCGCGACACTCGCCAAGGGCCGCACCGTAATCGAAAGCGCGGCTTGTGAGCCCGAGATCGCCGATCTGGCGCGCTGCCTGAACCGGATGGGCGCGCGCATCAGCGGGATTGGATCGCCCCGCCTGGTGATCGAAGGGGTGGACCGCTTGCAGCCGGTGGAGTACGAGGTGATTCCCGACCGGATCGAGGCCGGCACGTTCATGGCCGCGGCCGCCATTACCGGCGGTGAGCTGCACATCACTAATTGCCGGCTTGACGACATGATGGCGGTGGTGGACAAGCTGCGAGAGATCGGCGTCACGGTGGAGGCTGCCGAGGACGGCTGCAGCGTGGCCGGCAGCGAGCGTTTCCGGCCGGCGGACGTCACCACACAGCCCTACCCCGGTTTTCCCACCGATCTTCAGGCGCAGTTCATGGCGCTGCTGGCGCTGGCGGACGGCAACAGCGTCGTCATCGAGAAGATCTTCCCCGACCGCTTCATGCACGTGGCCGAGTTGAATCGTATGGCCGCCGACCTGCGCAAGGAGGGCCCGGCGGTCATCGTCGCGGGCGTCAAGAAGCTCGTTGCGGCGCCGGTCATGGCATCAGACCTGCGCGCGTCGGCCGCCTTGGTTCTGGCCGGCATGGCCGCGGAAGGAACCACGACGGTCAACCGCGTCTATCATATCGATCGGGGCTACGAACGTATCGAGGAGCGGCTCAATCCCCTCGGCGCGAAAATCCACCGGGAAGACGCGCCGGCGCCATAGCCATCGGCTGGAACACGACCCGGCCTCAGGCGTACGCCGGAGGGATGACGGTCTCTGAAAGGTCGCCAGGATGAAGAAACTCATCAGGTCGATAGTGCGTCTGGTCGTCGCGCTGGTGGTCGCCGTGATCCTCGGCGCGATCGTGGTCAAGCTCTTTGCCGACCAGGCCGTGCGCGTCGCGGTCGAGAAGGCCGGCAGCCGTGCCCTCGACGTGCCGGTGGAGGTCGAGAAGGCCAGGCTCTCGATCCTCAGCGGCACGCTCGATCTGCGCGACCTGACCGTCGCCAACCCCCCGGGCTACCAGGGCAAGAGCCTGCTCACGCTCGACCGGGGCGACATCCAGGTGGATGCCCAATCCCTGCTGAGCGATACGATTACCATTGAGGACCTCAAGCTCGACGGCATGAGAGTATTCCTGGAACAGAAAGGGCTGGAAAACAACCTGCGCGAGGTCCTCAAGTCATTGCGAGGGGATGGTCAGACCTCGGGCAAAAGGCTCTACGTCGATAACCTGGAGATCACGAATATCACCGTCGATGTCAAGCTGCTGCCGATCCCCGGGCGGGCCGACGCGATGGCCTTCGAGCTGACACCGATCAAGATGACCCACCTTGGACACAGCCAGCCGCTGGATATCGCGGCACTGGCCTCGACGGTCCTGGTGGCCGTGGCAACCGAGATCTCCGAGCAAGGAGGCGGAGTCCTGCCCCAGGAGATGCTCAACGATCTGACCGGCGTCCTGAACAAGGCCCTCGACATCGGGCGGATCATCTTCGGCAACGGTCAGGACGGCGCCTCCGGCTCCGCAGACCTGCGCCAAGGGATCACCGAAGGGCTCAAAGGACTACTCAAGACCGGCGGTGACGAGGAGCAGTAGTCGTTCAACACACTGTCCGTCGGAGGATCGGAATCTTCATCAGCAGCGACGTGATGAGATAGCAGAGCACGAACGTGACAAAAGGCACGACGATCACACCTGCCAGGAAGTTTCCCTCGTCGGCATGTTCGCTGAACGCGATTCGCATGAGATCGAGGATCAGCGGGTGCAGGACGTAGACACCCAAGGTTGCGGCGGAGACCTTCTCCACAAGTCGTCGCTTGTATCTCGTATCTCGTATCTCGTTGTTCGTATCTCGTGAAGCGAGCGGCGAGAAGCAATCGCGGCGGGCCGGGATGATGCGAGATACAAGATACGAGATACGAGATACGCTCTTGGGTTTGGCCTTCTGGTCGTGCAGATACGCGGCCCAGAAGATCGCGATGGATAGAAAGACAATCGGCGGGCTGAAGAAATCGAACAGGTAGCGCACGCCTACTCCTCCCTCGATCTCCATGAACACGTCGAAGAAGGCGGCCAGGTAGCCGGCCGAGATGAGCACCGCTAGGACCAGGTATCTTGAAGGAACCTTGCCGGGGTCGATCCGGCGCAGCTCGTAGCCGCACAGGTAGAAGGCGATCCAGGGAACGAACATCGTGAAGATCGAACGCTGGTTGTTCCAGATCAGCACGTCGGTCTGGAAATAGGCGTTCGCCAGGACCAGACCGACCACGATCACCAGCAGCCGCTCACCTCGACGCGCGCAGCGTACGAACGTCCGCAGCGGTGGTGTAATCACATATAGCCCGACGATCATGTAAAGAAACCACAAATGGTAATACGGATCGCCGGTGAGGATCAGGCGCAGCGCCCCGGCTGGCGAAAGCTCCTCCGCATCCAGGAACACGCGAACCGCCAGATAGACACATGTCCAGACCACCAGCGGGATGCCGACACGGACCATGCGCCGCCGGTAAAACTGGCCGGCTGATTCGCGCCGCGAGTCGTCCAGCAGCAGCGCGCCGCTGATCATCACGAAGATGGGAATCGAGACGTGCGCCAAGTAGAACAGCCAGCCGCCCACCCACCAGTTGAACGTGAAGGTCTCGGAAGCCATCGCCTGCCAGATCGCCACGTGGGCCGTGACGACCAGGTAGATGGCGATGATACGCAGCCAGTTGATGTACTGAATCGTATCTCGTGTCTCGTATCTCGTATCTCGCTGCTCGTTGGTGGCGTGTGTAGGGGCAACCCCCTGTGGTTGCCCAGGGCAGGCACGGGGACCCGCCCCTACTTCACACATGCTGCTGGGCGCATCCTTGCTCATGGGTTTGGAGCTCTCGATGTGCTCAAGACGGGTAGCGGGTCCGGGATTTCCTCGATCACGCCGCGGTCCTTCAGCATCGCGGCCAGTTCGCCTATATGCGCGTTGATGTACTCCAGCAGGATCGTGTCATCTTTCGGGTCCCAGTCGTATCGCGTCATTTCCTCGACCACGAACGCCGGCGACCGGCCCTCGACGAGCAGGCGGTAGAACGCGATGGTCCCGCCGGTGCGCTGGGACCCGGCGGCACAGTGGACCAGGACCGGCTTGCCCGCGCGTTTGGCCTCGACCACCGCCTCCACCGCACCGGCGTACTGGGTGATATCTCCCGTACCATCTCCCCTGAGGGGAAACCGTTTGACTTCGATCCCCAGCTCCTGGGCCGCTTCCCGCTCGGCTTGCTGGTCCTTGTCGGCGTTCGTCTCGGCGGTCAGATTGACGATGACCTTGATCCCGTGCTCTATCAGCGTGCGCTTGACCAGCGCGGCCGAGAGCTGGCCGCTGCGGCAGATGATCCCCGCTTCGACCACGCCCCAGCGTTTCGGGATGACGCGGTCCTCGATGACCTCCTCCCAGGTCCAGACCGCGACGACCAGAACGACCGCCGTAAGGGAGAGGCCTACGGTCCGACGACGGAAGACCGCAGGCCGGAGGCTGCAGGCCGGAGGCGCCTGAGGCCTATCGCCTCCGGCCTCCAGCCTTACGTCTTGTTTCTTCTGTCTTCTGTCCTCTATCCTCTGTCCTCTGTCTTCTGCAGCCATGGGCGCATTATAGTCCGCTCGGGCCGGCGCCACAATGGCGTAGATGCGTGAATGCGTAGAAGGGTAGAGGCGTAGATGGGTAGAGGCGTGGATGCGTTGAACGCTTCAACGCTCCAACGCTTCAACGCTCTCACCGTCCGTACGTGATCTGCAACTGGGGCGCGTGGGCCGGGTCGTCGTCGTAGGACCAGACTTCCCGGTTGGAGGAGGTCGAAGTGTCCACGCCGCAGACGACGACGAGCGCGTTTCCCGCCGACCAATCGCTCTGGTCTATGACCTCCTGAATCACGCTGCCGATGTCCGGGCTTTCATACCAGATGTCCTTTTCCCACTGCGCCTTGGCAAGGTCCCAGATCACGGAGGCGTTCGTCTTGGTGAGGTTGTTAACGCGCCGCCCGCTGTTGTTAAAGGGCCCGGCGTCGGCTGTAGCCTCCACATAAATGGGTGGGCGGATGGCCCCCACCCCCATCATGCCGGAGTAAGAACGCGCCGACTTTACCCTGAGCACGGCGCTTTTGACCTGCGCTCCAGGTGGGACATCCACATTGCAGAACCGCATGCCAGCCATGTAGGACCCGAACAGCAGGGTCGAACCGTTGAGCGTCTGCAAGGTGCCCGATTTCATGCAATGGGCATCATCGTCGCCGGCTGCGACACGGTAGCTCAGCGTGATCTGGCTGACGATGTCGATGAGGACGTTGGCCGCATTCGAAGTTCCGCCCAGCGGCGCCGTGCCGCCGTCGCTGGCGTAGTACCTGAAGGAATCCTGTCCGACCCAACCGAGATTGGGGACGTAAATGACCTCGCTGGCGCCGGCGCTGAGTGTCGTGGGTACAGTGGTAATCGACGCACCGTTGTCGGCCCGTCTCAAACGGCCGTGCTTGGGTAGGGAGGCGATCACGTGGCTGAGTTGCCCGGGCGGCTGGGGAAGTCCGTCATCGACCGCATCGAGTGCGATCGTCAGCGGGACATCAATCCAGCCGGCAGCAGCCACCTCCAAAGCGAAAGGCGGTCCGGCCTGAACGGATCCCAACTCGAACTCGCCGGAGCCCGAGACGCGCTTGACCACCACCAGCACCGACATGTCCGTATTGGGTGAGTAGTGAACCGACTCGCCGGCGCCAAGCTCGCCGGCAGTGCTGGACGCCAGAATAACCGGTGTCCCGGTGGTGCTGGGAGTCATGCTGTAAAGGTACAGATCGAAGTCTCCCGTGGCGGGATTGGCCAGCGACAGGTCAATGTCACGTCCAGCGGCCAGATGCATCGTTCGCGCCCAGATACGCCGGTCGCCTGGCGCGTTGCCGAACTCCTCGCGGACTCGCGTCCCCGCGGCGTAGGTGAGGCTAATCGCCTCCACCGCTGCATCCGCATTGATCAGGCCGTAGCCCTCACAGCGGTCCTTGCCGGCCGGGAAGCCTTCCGGCCCCTCGGCGGAGCGCTGCAGGCTCGGATTCAGATAGGATGTCTCGCGTTTGGCATTCGTCTCCGAGGCGGTCGCACACAGCAGCATCTTGACGAACCGTGGATGTTCGTCGCAGGTGAAATCCCACTCGGTGCCGTTGCGTTCCATCGCTTCGATCACCAGTGCCGCGCAGCCGGCCACGAAGGGACTGGAGAACGACGTGCCCACAGCGCAAGCATAATCATTGGGGTTCTGATCCACGCCGGCGCCATCGGCCGCTCCGGTATCTACCGACATCATAGCCGAGTAGTAGCGCGAACCGCCGGGCGCGATGAGGTCGGGTTTGAAATCCTCTCCCGCACCCGCTTGGGGGGCAAGGAATCCAGGACTGGAGTATGCTGTCAAAGCGTTCTGGTCGTTGGAGGCGCCGACGCAGAGGGCCAAGGCTGCCCTTACCGGATCGCCACATGCAAGGTCGGCGTCTGAAATGCTGTCACCGCGGTTGCCGGCCGCAACCACTACCACGACACCGTTCCTCACGGCGGAATTGATTTTGTCCCGGAACGGGATGCTCTCTTTGGCGAACCCGTCTACATCGATGAGTCCACCGCTAATGTTGATGATCTTGATGCGCTTGTCCAAGCGATTCGCAACGAGATCATCGAGACCAACGGCAAAGGCATTCTCGAACTCCTCCTCGGTGTGGACGTCGCCGGGAATCCTGACCGCCGCCCACCGGCACTGCGGTGCGACGCCACGGAATGTGTTGAATCCGTCGCCCACGCACGGGTAGGGCGTGACGCGGTTAACGACGGCAATATCGCGCAGAGGGACGCCGGAGACGTCCACCAGAATGGCGGCATAGCACGAGGTACCGTACGACACGAAGACGTTCGTCAAGTGCAAGGACGATCTGCCCAGCGAGTACCGGCCGACGTAGGTTCCGCTGTCCGGCGGGCCGCCCTTGCCCCAGACAACGTGATCGAGCCAGGCGTAGGCCCCGCTCCAGGAGGCCCCCGAGGAGAGCTCATAGGTACCCGGAGGAAGCGTAATCGGATCGGAAATATAGCCATATACCGGCCGGTCATACCCGAATGTCCACGTGAGCTGGGCGTCGGCGCTTCCACCGGCATCCCCCGTGCCGACGGCAACCCCGGTAACCAGAGTGCCGTGACCGATGCGGTCAACCGTCACAGCGCTGGGCGGCCGGGTCAGATCGCTCCAGTAGACGCAACGACCGGTCAGATCGCGGTGCGCACCATCGACTCCGGTATCAATGAATGCGATCGTCGTGTCCGGATCACCATCGAATCCGTCGAGGTTGCCGGCGAAACCGGGCCTCCAGACCGGGCGGACCCGGCCGCTCTGGGAGGCCAGGTCCATGTACCAGCCCATCTTCTCGCAGCCGGTCACGTGAATGAGACTGGGCCCCATGACCGCGGGTAACTGCCGAACGGCGTCCGGACCGATGCGGCCATTCCAGCCGTAGGAGACGGCCCGATACAGATAGGTGATTTCACCGCCCAAGGCCAGGAAAGCATCGATTTGAGCCTGTGTCACCGGCGCACCGAAGATCAACTCCACCGGGATCGATCCGCCCACCGAGGCGCTGCGAAGGCCCGTCATCACCGATTCCTCGGCGCGGGCTTCCAATCGGTCGTCGATCCCGTTGCCGTCGACGTCACTGGCGTACGTGTCACGGATGACCGGCGCCACTGACGGTCTTGCAGGCGGCATCAGCAGGGCGCCGGATGCCTGGCGGCCCAGGAACAGACACGATGCCAGCAGCCAAACAGCGATCTTCTCCCGGTCGCATGAAAATGTCGCTCGTTGGGGCGAACCGCTTCTCGAGAACACTGGACAGGCATGAATCAGGCTCATTTTGCTCTCCTCTCGCGAGACGACCGTCCCTGGCATGCTGGATTTAGTGTGGGATCGTGGACGTGGAGCCGGGATGAAGACCCGCCGCACAGCTACCCTCACCTCGAACACAGTTGCGCAACGTCCAGGCACAGACCATCCACACCCAGCGCAACCTCAATTCACATTATGCGCCTCTCAGCGGCCCCGAGTCAACCAAAATCGCCCGGATCTTCCTGGGGGTCAATACGATGGCACAGCGGATAAACCTCTTTTGTTACGACCGGAGATTTGTTAGAATCATGTTGAGGCGGCGTGTGGGCCGCCGGCATCGTGGTTCCGCGCAGGAAGGAGGTGCCCCGGGAGCCGGGGCTTGTATCTCGTATCTCGTCGCTGGTCGCTCGAACAACCGCCTTGCCTCTCGAGCGACGAGGGACGAGCGACGCTTCACGAGATCCGAGTGACGCCCAAGGTCGAAAACAGGTGCGGCGTCGGTGGCCGCACCGAATTCTCACTAAAGGAGGAATGTTATGAGTAGACGAATGGTGAACATGATTTTGCCGGTCTTGCTGGCGGCGTTGGTGGCCGGCGGCACGGCCAACGGCTTCGATGTCAACGGAGACCCCAGCCTGGTGGGCTGGTGGAAGCTGGACGACGGGACCGGGACGGTCGCGGTGGACTCGTCGCCCAGCGGCAACGACGGCACGTTGATGAACGGTCCGGTATGGGTGGCCGGCTACTATGGCGGCGGTCTGCAGTTCGACGGCACGAACGACTACGTCGACACCAGGTGGACGCAGAACCTGCCGACGTGGACCATCTCGGTCTGGGTCATCAGCCCGGCCGCTCCCTCTACATCAGGCGCGCCCAGCGGTCCCCTTCATCGAGAGAACAACTACCAGTTCAACTGGAACCACAATGGCGGCGGCACCTGGGCGGGCTCTGTCGCGGCCAACGTCGGCGGATGGAACAACGCCTCGCTCGGGCCATTGGAGGCCAACACGTGGTACTTCCTGGCCGGGACCTATGACGGAACGGACCTAAAGGCCTACACGAACGGCGTGTTGATCTCGACGACGAGCATGCCCGGGACCCCCGCCAACGAGGGCAACTCGATGAAGCTGGGCCGGCACGCCGCCAACGCCCAGTACTTCCAGGGCACGGTGGATGACGCGCGAGTCTACAACCGCGCCCTGACCGACGAGGAGCTTCTCGAGGTCATGACCGGCGGCACCGACCCAGGCCTGGCGAGTGCTCCCAGTCCGGTCGACGGCGCCACGGACGTGCGGCGTGAGGTGTCTCTGGGCTGGACGGCCGGCGCCTACGCCGCAACGCACAACGTGTACTTGGGGACGTCCTTCGATGATGTCAATGATGCGAGTGTCGCCGATCCGCGCGGCGTGCTGGCCAGCCAAGGCCAGACGGCCGCGACGTACACGCCGTCGGTTCGTCTGGCGTTCGATCAGACCTACTACTGGCGGATCGACGAAGTGAACGCACCGCCGGACGCGACCGTCTTCAAGGGGACCACGTGGAGCTTTACGACGGAACCGGTCGCCTATTTGATCGCAGACGTCAACGCGACCGCCAACATCCCGCCGGAGGCAGGCTCGCCGGTCGACAAAGCTGTCGACGGTTCCGGCGTCAGCGACAACGGCGGGCACTCCATCGTCTCGACGGACATGTGGCGGGGTCTGGGCCAGGTCGGCGATGATGTGAACGTGCAGTTCGCGTTCGACCGCATCTACAAGCTCGATGAGGTGCGTATCTGGAACTACAATCACCAGTACGAGATGTTCCTGGGCTTCGGCCTCAAGGACATCACCGTCGAGTATTCCGCCGACGGCGAGATCTGGACGGCTCTGGGCGACTACACGCTGCCACAGGGCACCGGCCAGGCGACCTACCAGGCCACGCCGATCGGCTTCGGCGGCGCCGCGGCCCAATACGTCCGCTTCATCGTCAACAGCAACTACGGTGGCGGCGGCTTCGGCCTGAGCGAAGTTCGTTTCTACCAGATTCCGACGTTCGCGCGGGAGCCACAGCCACAGGCCGGCGCGGTGGACGTGAATCCCAGCGTGGTGTTGAGCTGGCGTCCCGGCCGCGAGGCGGCCTCGCACGAGGTGCACATCGGCACCGATAGCAACGCGGTCGCCGCAGGCGAAACGCTGGCCGCCACGGTCAGCATGCCGAGCTACGACACCAGCCCGCTCAATCTGCTGATGGGTGAGAAGTACTACTGGATGATCGTCGAGGTCAACGAGGCTGAGACGCCGAACGCCTGGGCCAGCGACGTGTGGGACTTCAACACGCCTGACTTCGTCGTGGTGGACGATTTCGAGAGCTACACGGATGACGAAGGCAACCTGATCTATGAAGCTTGGGTCGACGGGTTCGGGATCACCACCAACGGTTCGCAGGTCGGTAACAACGACCCGCCGTACGCCGAGCAGGTCAATATCCGTCCCGGCAGCGGCGAGCAGGCGATGCCGTTCGCGTATGGCCAGGACGGCGCCACGACTTCCGAGGCCACGCTGACGTTCGCGACGCCGCAAGACTGGACGCGCGCCGGCGCTTCGACATTGGCCATCTGGTTCCGCGGCGCCCTGGGCAACACGGCCGGGCAATTATACCTGAAGGTCAACGGTACGCGGATCAACTACAACGGCAGCGCCAGCTCACTGGCAGCGCCGGTGTGGAAACGGTGGAACGTGGACATCGCGTCGCTGGGCGCGGCCGCCAGTAGTGTCAGGACGGTGACGCTGGGCGTCTCGGGCTCTGCCACGGGAACGTTCTACGTCGACGACATTCGCCTCTACCGCGATGCGCCACCGGCCACCGGCGCTGCGTCCGACCCCGGCACGGCCACCCTGATCGCCTATTATCCGATGTCGGACAGCGCCGCCGATGCGTCCGGCAACAACCGCAACGCCACCGCCGAGACCGGTTCCAGCTACGGCGCGGGTCCCGAGGGCTACGGCCGAGCCATTGTGCTCGACGGCACGAGCGGTCATGTCACGCTGCCCATTGGTACGCTTGTCCAGTCGTCCGATAGCATGACGGTCGCCACCTGGGTGAACTGGACCGGCGCCACAACCGCGGGCTATTCACGTCTCTTCGATTTCGGCACCGGCACGGCGGTGAATATGTGGATGGCGCCGAACGGCTACGGCGGTCTGGTCTTTGCCATCACGAACAGCGGCAACGGCAATGAGTCTCGCGTCGTAGCGTCGAGCGCTCTGCCACGCGGTTGGCGACACGTTGCGGTGACGATCGACGGCGCGACCGGAGAGATGAACCTCTACCTCGACGGAAGCGTGGTTGACACCGAAACCACGGACACGTTGCCGAGCGACCTGGGCGAGACCACCCAGAACTGGATCGGACGCTCGCAGTACACGGCCGATCCTTACTTCGACGGCTCGCTCGATGAATTCCGTATTTACAGCCGGGCTTTGACCGCCGGCGAGATTCAGTACCTGGCCGGAGACCGATAAGCGCTCCGTCTGGCGCCCAAGCCCATCCGAAAGGATGGCGGGCTGCATCACCCCGGGGCCCATGCGTTCGACGCGTGGGCCCCGATTCTATGGGCGCATGCAGCGTCCGATCACCTGCGTTTCCACAAGTAACGACGACGCACCGTTTGGGTCCTTCTTGTCGCGACGTTGCCGTAAACCGACTTTAATGAAGCGGTTAGGCACCATTCGCATCGGGGGAGGATCCTCAGGGATCGTATCAGACAGCCGCGCGAGAGTCCTTTCGGCCAGGATCGCCCTCGCAACGCAGGAATTATAGGGCCTTCCAACAGATTTCCGTTGGTGATTCAACCCGGTTGAATTATAATAACTATTATAGAATTCTTTGCACAATCAGGCCGATAAGGAGGATCGGACAGAGCGCGATCTTGGGTGTGACAAGCGTACATATTTCAAGCTTCTTTGAAGGAGGTCCGCACATGTGCAAGCACGTCTTACTGCTGCTGTTGGCGCTCGGGTTCTGCGCCACTGTGGCGGTCAACGCCGCGACTATCGTCTGGGTGGGCGAAACCGACGACCAGAACGACGACGACATCATCGACGACCTCGGCTGGGTCGAATGGCTCCAGGAACAAGGCTTCGAGGTCATCTCACGTCCCAACGCCTGGATGGTCTTGGATGCCAACGAGCTGGCAACACTCAACCAGGCCGATCTGGTGATCGTCAGCCGGGGAACGGACAGCACCGAGTACAATGACGACGCCGAAGAGGCATTTGGTGACGTGCAGGAGGAAGAACTGTGGAACTCGATTACGGCGCCGATGATCCTGCTCAACGCCGACACACCGCGAAGCAACCGCTGGGAATGGGTCGACCACCAGAACCGCACGGACCTGGAAAGGGCACCCACGTGGAAAGCCGTCGTCCCCGGCCACAGCATCTTCGCCGGCGTGGCCCTCAACGCGGATAACGAGGTCGCGCCTTTCGATGCGAGCGTCCCCTCCGATGGTGTGTATCACATCTCGGGTGACGTTGGCAACGGAACGATCATCGCTCAGGCGACGAACGGGGAAATGGGCATTGTGGAATGGGCGCCCGGCGTCAACTTCTTCGATGACAGCGAGTTCACCGCAACCGCTCGGCGGCTTCTGTTCACCGCCGGCACGTCGTCCGGTCTCGGCGCCGGCCAAGGTGACTTCAACCTTTCCGCTGCGGGCCAGCAGATGTTCCTCAACGCGATCAAGTACATGCTCGGTCTCGACGTCTACGCCGCCAGCTCGCCGGCCCCGATCAACGCTAGCGACGACGTGGTGCGCGACGTGGTCTTGACCTGGAAGGCCGGTCCGTCCATGACCAGTCACGACGTCTATTTCGGCACGGATGCCGAGGTCGTCGCCGCGGCCACGAGAGCCAATCCGCAGGGAGTCCTGCTCCAGCAGGGACAGAGCACCACGACGTACGCTCTGGGCGACCCGCTGGCTTACGGACAAATCTACTACTGGCGCGTCGATGAAGTCCAAGGCGCGACGGTCCACAAAGGCGAGGTCTGGAGCTTCACGGTGGAGCCCACAGGGTACGAAGTGCCCAACGTCACGGTCGCGGTGTCGATCCCGACCGATTCAGGATCTGATCCCAACGTAATAGTCAACGGTTCAGGCCTGGATGCGGACGGTCTGCATTCGAACAATACCGACGATATGTGGTTGGGCAAGGCCCCTCAGGGCGAAGCGCCCGTGCTGACATTTGCTCTCGACCGGGTCTACAAACTCGCCGGCATGCACGTCTGGAACTTCAACAGTGGGGTGGAATTCATCCTCGGGTTCGGCCTCAAGAACGTCACAGTGGAGACCTCTCTGGATGGCGAGAGTTGGACCGGTCTGGGCGACTTCGAACTGGAACGTGCCACCAGCGCGGCGGCCTACGCCGGTCAGACGCTCGACCTGGGTGGAGTCAACGCTCAGTACGTCCGGATCACCGCCAACAGCAATCACGGCGGCGCCGCCCAACATGGCCTGAGCGAGGTCGTCTTCCTGGCAGCGCCGGTCCGAGCGCGAGCGCCAGAGCCTGCCGACGGTGCCGCAAACGTGGATGTGAATACCCTCCTGAGTTGGCGGACCGGCCGGGAGGCCGTCTCGGAGCAGGTCTATCTCAGCACCGACGCCAACGCCCTGGCCGACGGCACCGCCATCCCGGTCACCGCGGCGACTGCCGGTGTGTATGATCCCGGCACGCTCGATCTGGGCGCCACGTACTTCTGGAGAATCGACGAGGTCAACGAAGCCGCGTCGGTCGGCACGTGGGATGGCGATCCCTGGAGCTTCTCGACGCAGGAGTACCTCGTCGTCGATGGCTTCGAAGGCTACTATGATGCCGATGGCGGTTGGATCTACGAAGCCTGGATTGACGGCTTCGGGATAGACACCAACGGCTCGCAGGTGGGCAACGACGCTCCGCCGTATACCGAGCAGGACTTCATTCACGGCGGCTGGCAGGCCATGCCGTTCTCCTACAACAACTCCGGCGCCGCGACCGTCTCGGAGGCCAAGCTGACTCTGGCCGGCGCGCAGGATTGGACCACCGCCGGCATCGAGACGTTGACGCTGTTCTTCCGCGGCAACCTGGGCAACGCCGCCGGGCAGTTGTACGTCAAGGTCAACAACACCCAGGTAAGCTACGACGGCGCCGCGGCGTCTCTGGGCGCGCCGGTCTGGAAGCAGTGGAATGTCGACCTGACAGCGCTGGCCAATGTGGCGCGCAACGTGACGTCGCTAACCATCGGCGTCTCAGGGCCCGGCTCAGGCAAGTTGCTCTTCGATGACATCCGGCTCTACCGGGAGGCGCCGCCCAAGCCTGCGCCGGCCGTCGATCCGGGCACGGCCAATCTGGCCGCTCTCTATGCGATGGAGAATAATGTCGTCGACGGCTCTGGCAATGAACGCGACGGAACCGCCCAGGTCGGCTCCAGCTTCACCGACGGACCCACCGGTTACGGCAGGGCCATCGAGCTCGACGGTGGCGGCGGATACGTCACTCTGCCGATCGGCCCGGTCATCGAGTCGATGACCAGCGGCACGTTCGCCACGTGGGTCAATTGGGGCGGCTCAGGCAGTCAGTGGTGCCGCGTCTTCGATTTCGGCAGCAGCACCAATGTCAACATGTTCTTGACGCCGAACGCCGGCAGTAATATGCGTTTCGCGATTACCCTCACCAGCAGCGGCGGCGAGTCACAACTGAACGCACCCGACATGCTTCCCGCCGGCTGGCACCACGTCGCCGTCGTGATCGACGGGACCACGATGCAGATGCAGTTGTATCTGGACGGTGAAGTCGTCGCCAGCGGCGCGACCGCCACGCTGCCGAACCAACTGGGCAATACGACCCGGAACTACCTTGGCCGGTCACAGTATGCCGATCCTTATCTGCCTGGTTCCATCGATGATTTCCGCATTTACAATCGGGCGTTGACCGAGGCAGAGATTCGTTATCTCATCGGTGATCGGTAATCTCGTCGTTCTCGGCCGACGCCGAACCGACGGAATAACGTAGGCTAACACTTCGGGGCCTGTACGCAGCGCGTATGGGCCCCGATGCTATTGGGGCGGTCTCTCAAGAGCGTTCGAAGGTGGCGGCGACGCGTTTGAGTTCTTCGATGATCGGGAGCTTCTGGGTGCAGCGGGATTCGCATTGGCCGCACTCGACGCACGCTGAAGGCAAGGCGCAGTGGTCGGGGTTCACTTCGCCGGTGGCCCAGTTGAAGTCGTATTCGGCTTTGCGCGGGACATCGAGCAGATGTGCCAGGTAGGAGACATTCATCATGGCTGGGATGTTGATCCCCTCGGGGCACGGCAGGCAGTAGCCGCACGCGGTGCAGAAGCCCATACTGCCTGAAGAGAGCTGACGCATGGCGGCTTCGAGGGCTTCGATCTCCTGCTTCGTCAGAGGCGGCTTGCGATAGTTTTCCAGCGTCGAGACGACGTCCGGCGGCTTGCTGATCCCACAGATGATCGTGTCGATGTCCTCGTTGCTCGCCAGGTAGCGGTGAGCGACTTGCGTGACATCGTCACTGCCGATGGCTTCGCGTACGGCGGCGCGGATGACGGGCGAGTCTTCCGCGAGCATGCCGCCGCCCAGCGGGTTCATGACGATCGTAGCGATGCCTTTGGCGCGCGCCTTGGCGATGGTCTCGGCGTAGCGCTGGTTGAGCAGATTGTACGTGAGCAGAATCGCTTCGCACCAGTCGGCTTCGTCGATGTAGTCGCTGACATTCTCGGGGGTGTCGTGCGTGGTGAATCCCGCGTGGCGGACCAGTCCTTCCTTCATCGCGCGCTTGATGCCGTCGACCATGCCGCCTTTCATCACCGCCAACTCATAGCGCGGCCGGCTATTGACGTTCCAGACCTGATAGAAGTCCAGATACTCCACGTCCAGGCGCTGCATCGATTCGAGGATGCGTTTGTACGTGCACTCGGCGGAATGATCGTCGTCAGGCTCGACCTTCATCAGCCACGGCGAACATTTCGTCGAGAGAATCACCTTCTCGCGGTATCCGTCCTTGAGCGCCTTGCCCACTTTGATCTCGCTGTCGCCGTAGCCGCGACTGGTGTCGATGTAGATCATGCCCGCGTCGATGGCCTGGCGCAAGAGCGCAACGGCCTCGTCGTCGTCCTCAGGCAGGCGCATCGCGCCGATGCTGACCGGATGGACCTTCAGCCCGCTGCGTCTTCCGAAATCGACTACCTCTGTCTGGATGGCCGTCATGATGGCTCCGAACTGAAACGCTGAAGGGAATCTACGCTCCCAGTGAAGGTTCGCGGTGGCAATTTCGAAATCCGAAATCCGAAACAAGCACAAATGTTCAAAGGCTCGAAATTCGAAACACTCCTCCCGACAGGCGTGAGCGTTTCGGACATTTGGATTTCGGTCCTTCGAATTTGTTTCAGATTTCGGATTTCGCCATTCGGATTTTTCCCGGTTTCGGATTTCGTGCTTCGGATTTGTCGTTAGAACCCCATCAGACCACAGCAGCGCCGGCAGGCCGGCATGAGCCCGTCCTTGCTGATCGAGGCGCGGAATTTTCGGGCGGCTTCGCCATCCCAGATATCGACAATCGGCATCATCTTGATGTTGCCGATGACGAAGTCGTGGTAGTCGCGGCAGAGACTGACGTCGCCGTTGCTGTTGATCTCCGCGGTCATGTAGATGCTGACGCACTGATCGTAGCCGAACGTGGCACTATGGTCGGTATAGTACCGGCTGATATCCTCGCGCGTCTTCAGGTCGGGGATCATGATCGGCGGACACCGCCGCGAGTCGCGGAAGGTTTCCATCATCTGTTCGAACTGGTCGTAGATGGCGCCGTGGTCGAAGTCCTTCCAGGTACCGATCCAGCCCTCATGCGTCTGGGGCCTGAACCCGAAGCGCCGCTCGAAGTCGGCCGCGTGCTCCTGCGCCGACTGCGAATCGATCCACCAGGTCAGGTAGAAAATCTGGGCGTCCGCGTACTGGCGGGTGAAGTCGTAGAGGTCCACCACCACGTCGATATTGTAGCGGCACACGCAGCTCAGCGGGATAATGTAGGGGAACATCAGACCCCGCTTGTCCTTCTCGGCTCTGAGGGTCTCAAGCGCCTGCTTGACGTCGCGGAAATTGTTATGGCTGGGGGTGACGCCGGGACGCTGGGCATTGTGAATCTCCTCGTTGGGGCCATCGACGCTCAGGTAGATGATCTTGCAGGTCTCGAGAATGTCGTTGGCGCATTCGGCGATATTCGTGCCGTTGCTGACCAGCGAGATCGGCATGCCGCGGTCCCTGATGTAGTGCAGCAGCTCGATCAGGCCGGGATAGAGCATGGGCTCGCCGCCCCAGATGTACCAGACCGGTTTCCAACCGGCCGCGACGATCTCATCGGCGAGCCGCTTGTACACGTCGAGCGGCACCTCCTGCTGCTTGAGGCTTTTGAGCGACTCGCCCAGCAGATAGCCTTCGTCGCCCCATTGGCCACAGGTGTGACAGCGCAGGTTGCACAGGTCGGTGATGCGCAGACTGACGAGTTCCAGGCTGTCGCCTTTGCCGTGCTTGGCGCCGAACGGGTGCCTGAGATTGAAGGTCTCCTTCGATAGTTGCAGCTTGGCAAACTTGCAGGCGGTGGCGCGATCCTGCGACAGCGCTGAGACAAATTGGCGCGCGAAGTAGCGCGGCGAGATTCGACTTCGAACCGGCATTCTACCTTTCCTTGAAAACGTAAATGCGTGGAAGCGTTGGAGCGTAGAAGCGTTCGTCAGTCCAACGCATCTGCGTTCTTACGCATCCACGCTTCAACTCAATGTCTAACAATCTCCAGAACGTAGCCTTGGCGGTCGAGACGGTACGAGGCGCCCCGCCAGCGCAGGACCCGGGTCCAGACGCCCAGGAGATACGCGTAGCAGGCCAGCACCACGTACAGCGGAGAGAACAGAAACCACGACAGCCGGTCGTGGCGGTCCTCCGCCGGTCGTTTTGTCGCCAGGCAGCACACCATCATCAGCAGGGTAAAAGACCCCGTCACCATAGCCAGCGGGGTCATGATCCTGCCGGGCCATATCATAGAAGACACCAGCAGAATCGGGAAGCCCACAAAATTGATCGAACAGCACAGCAGCAGCCCGATCGTGCAGAGCCAGTAGGCCCTGAGGTAAAACTTCAAGTACAGCGCCTGCCGCTTGAACCACAGAATCGCACCCTTCACGGTTGCGACGCTGCTGTCCATCTCCTTGACACAGGTCGGGACAAACACCGCCTTGCGCTTCTGGTCGTGCAGCAGCCGCGCCAGCGCCATATCGTCGACGACGGTCTTGCCCCAGTATTCGCTTACGCCCAGCGCCTCGAAATCGCGGCGGCGGATGGCGGTGCCGCCTCCCCAGGTGGCTGTGATGAAGGGGCAGTTCAACACCGCCCACTGCAAGGCGATCATGAAGGCCCGGAGCCGTTCGCCCAGCGTCTTATCCTTCAGGACGTCCCAGCGGAACCCCACGCAGACGGTGATCTGCGGGTCGGACAGCGGCACGACCAAGTCGCGCAGTTGCGCGCGGGTGATGCTCGTGACGGAATCGAGAAAAACGTAGACATCGTCTTTGCCAGAGGCGCGCTCGATCGCGCGCAGCAGGTTGTGATTCTTCTGTCCGCACGAGGCGGCCAGTCCCGCCACGACCAAGTCTACGTTGGGCTTGTCTTGGATGAGCTGACGGATCACCGGGTACGCGCCGTCCTGCTCGCTTTCGACGGTGAAGAAGAGCCTGGCCTTCGGGCCCTGGTGGCGCAGAAAGGCCTCGACGTTGGCCGCTAGACCGCCGTCGGCGCCCTTGCAGGGGATGAAGACGGACATCGTCGGCGCGTAGTTCGGATCGCACTGCCGTAAGCGCAATGCGGAGTAGACTTTGCGGTACAGCAGCGCCGGCAGGCCGAAGCAGCAATAAGCCATCACCAGGGTGACGATATCCACGCCTATGAGCAGCAGCAGGAGATCTATCGACATGCCCGTCCTTCCGCACCGCTCACGGTCAGTGATACAGCCAGGCCTCCCGCGTCGCTGTCATCGATGCCACCGTCACCCTTGCCGGTGCCGGCCCTGTCATTATCGGTCTCAATCAACATGTGAACGTCCACTTCTGGGGCCCGTAGGCCAGGCGCAGAGTGTAATCGTTTTCCACTTGGCTGTCAGCAACAAACTCGACAGCGCCCGGGAATGGGTGCACTGCACGTTTGTCGGTAGGTTTCCCCCCGGCGAATGTCTTTGAGCCTCTAACAGGATGATCTGTCGCGCTGCGGACGTCGTAGGGGCAACCCCCTGTGGTTGCCCTGGGCAGGCACGGGGGCCTGCCCCTACCCATCCACCGGTCATTCTGATAGGCGCTCTTTGTCATTTCGACTGGAGGACTGCCGCAGAGCCCGCCCTGAGCGAAGTCGAACGGGCAGGCCGGAATGGAGAAATCTGGGCGAG
>JAFGLV010000096.1 GCA_016927855.1 Sedimentisphaerales bacterium | reverse complement strand
TCTCAGCAAGCCTTGTTGCGTTCGTTCTTCAAGCACGCGGGAATATCCCTATGAGAATTAACTCAACTATTCAAGGCTCAATAAGACGTGACCCCGTGCTTGTTGGACATTCGTTCTTATGCCGTCGCGACGGTCTCGCGGTGCATAACGTCTCCGCGCAGGCTGATGGTGACATCGTCGAAAGACATGCCTGTCCCCGCCCGTGCGATGGCTTCGCGGGCGATGCGCGTCAGGCCGGAACAGCACGGCACTTCCATGTGGACGACGGTCAGACTGCGGATGGTATTGGCGCTCAAGATGTCGGCAAGCTTGTCCACGTAGAAGCCGGCGTCGTCGAGCTTGGGGCAGCCGACCGCGACGCCATGGCCTTTCAAGAGGCGTCGGTGGAAATCGCCCATCGCGAATGGGACGCAATCGGCCACCAGCAGCAGGTCGGCGTCGGCAAAATACGGCGCCGTCGGCGAGACCAGCTTGAGCTGGACAGGCCAGTGGCTCAGTTGGGACGGGATGACAGCGGCGTCGGCGGCTTCGGTCGTCTGCTTTCTGTCGCATAGGTCGTGCGCGGTCAGGCCGGGACAAGCGAAGGCCGGTCCGGCCGGTTCCGCCTGGCCGGCGAGGTAAGCCTTGGTCGCCTCCTCATCGAACGCGGCGGCTTCGCGCTGTTCGACGGTGATCGCGTCTTCGGCGCAGTGGCCCAGGCAGGCGCCGAGACCATCGCAGTAGATTTCGCTGACCAGTTTGGCCTTGCCGTCGATGACCTGGATAGCGCCTTCGGCGCAGGCGGTGACGCACAGGCCGCAGCCGGTGCACTTCGATTCGTCGATTCTGACGATATTACGTATGGCCACAATTCACCCGTGTTAATACGAATTGTAAGGACACCTGGTGCGGCACCCGGTTGTCACCCTGTCTCCCATCGTCGTCATCCCGAGCGTAGCGAAGGATCTGCATATGTAGGGTGGGTTCTCAACGCATGCGTCAGAACATCCGTTGCCGGGATACACGCGTGGGTCAAGGCTCCACTCTACATCCGGACGCACTTGTCTATGCGGCCAGGGTCGCTTCGAGATCTTCTTTCACGTTGCCAATGGGCTTGATGTCGAACTTCTCGACCAGGACGTTGAGCACGTCCGGCGTCACGAAGGCCGGCAGGCTCGGGCCCAGGCGGATATTCTTGACGTCGAGAGCCAGCAAGGTCAGTAGGATCGCGACCGCCTTCTGCTCGAACCAGGACAGGATCAGCGAGAGCGGCAGATCGTTGACGCCGCAGTCGAACGCTTTCGCCAGCGCCAACGCGATCTGCACCGCCGAGTAGCTATCATTACACTGCCCGCAGTCGAGGAGGCGGGGGATGCCTTCGATGTCGCCAAACTGGAGCTTGTTGAAGCGGAACTTGCCGCAGGCGAGCGTCAGAATGACACAGTCGTCGGGCAATTGTTCGGCAAACTCAGTGTAGTAGCTCCGGCCCGGCTTGGCGCCGTCGCAGCCACCAATCAGGTAGAAGTGTCTGATCTTGCCCTGCTTGACGAGGTCGATCACCTTGTCCGCGACGCCCATGACCGCATTATGGCCAAAGCCGATGGTTATGTGCTGTGGCTGAGCATCGACGCCAAAACCCGGCGCCGCCAGCGCCGCCTCAATCACCGGCGTGAAGTCGCGGTTCTCGATGTGCTTGACGTCCGGCCACCCGACCAGCCCCAGGGTGAAGATCCGGTCCTTATAGCTGTCCCGAGGCTTCTGCAGGCAGTTGGTCGTCATGACGATCGCGCCGGGAAAATCGTCGAATTCGCGTCGCTGGTCCTGCCAGGCGCCGCCGTAGTTGCCCACGAGGTGCTTGTACTTCTTCAGACCCGGATACGCGCAGCAAGGCAGCATCTCGCCGTGCGTATACACGTTGATCCCCTTGCCCTCCGTCTGCTTGAGCAGTTCCTCGAGGTCCTTCAGATCGTGACCGGAAACGACGATGCACTTGCCCTTGACCGGCGTGACGCGCACCTGCGTCGGCTCGGGGTGCCCATACGTGCCGGTGTTGGCCGCGTCGAGCAGCTCCATCGCCTTGAGGTTGATCTCGCCGGCCTTGAGCGCCTGGCCCAACAGCTCGTTCACATCGGTCGGCCCGCCCGCGACGTAGTCCAGCATCGCATGGAAATCGGCGTAAAGCTGGTCGTCCGTCTTTCCGAGGATCTCGGCGTGGTCGGCGTAGGCCGCGGCGCCCTTGAGCCCGTACACGATCAGTTCCTGCAACCCCGCCGTCGTGTCTCCCAGCTTGTCGATCCGCTTGGAGATCGAAACCTCCCATCCCTTCGCAGTCAACTCCTGGAGGTTGTCCGCCCCTTCCCACCACTTCACCGGACAGCTCAGCTTCTCGGGTGTGCGGCCGGCTTTTTGTGCCGCGCGCTCGTAGAGGTTCTTGGCCTTGGCTCTGACCCCGCTCGCCTCCTGCAGGTAGCCTTGGAACCGGGTCGGGTCGAAGTTGACGTTGGTCAGCGTGCTGAACAGCGCCCTCGGGACGAAGACATCGACGGCGCGGTCGGCCGCGCCCAACTGCCGCGCCCGATGGGCGTAGCGCGCGATATCCTTGACCGCATAGACCAGCAAATCCTGCAACGCCGCCGTCTCCGGGTCTTTCCCACACACACCGAACGTCATGCATCCCGTTCCTTTGGCGGTTTGCTCGCATTGATAGCACATCATCTCCATCTATAATATCTCCTATAAAAGGTGCCTTGGATAGCCACCAGCCAGCGGCTCACAATAGCCTGGTATTCTCGGTCGGACGCGGGGCCTTGACGACCAGGACGCGTAGCAGCCCATCGCTCTCGTTGTACCAGCAGTGCGGGACGCGGGCGGGACTATCGATCAGCACGTCCGGACCGACCTCCTGCCGCTCGTCCCCAATCTCCACCGTCCCCTTGCCCTGGAGCACATAGAAGAACACATCCACCGGCGTGACGTGCCGCTTGAGCGCTTGGCCGGGCTCCAGCGTCAGGTGAACGGCTTGGGCCCCCGGTCGGTCATACAGCCGGGCCGCCTTGACGCCGTGCGGATTGTCCATCGTCGAGGCGCTTTTCGCGTCGATCATCTGCATCGTTGACGTCCTCTCTTTCTTGTTCCTACGCGCGGATCATGGTCAGCAGCATCTTGAACCGCTCGACCGCGTCCACCGCGTGCGGCACGTGGGCCGGCATGATGATGATCTCGCCGGCAACGACTTCCTGGGCCTGCCCGCCGATGGTCACTTGACCCCGGCCGTCCACGACCTGCACGACCGCGTCGTACGGCGCCGTGTGCTCGCTGAGCTTCTGGCCCCGGTCGAACGCAAACAGCGTGATGGTCCCGACGGGCTTGTCCAGGACCGTCTTGCTGACGATCGAATCGTTCGCATATTGCACCAGCGCATCGAGCCGCTGCGGCGCTGCCAGACAGCTTTCCAATACATGGGCATGACCGGCCTGTTCGCTCATTTCTGTCTCCCGCGAGATTTCGCCTTGCCCTGTTTGTCAGCCGGCCGGCTCTTCTGAGCCAGCTCAGCCAGTGTCACACTACGCAAGTACTCATCCATCCGTTCCTGCAACTCGCCGATTTTGGCCCGCACGGCACAGTCTTCCTGCCGCGGACAAGCCCCGGCCAGCACGCACCGGTTCAGCAGCAAGGGCCCCTGGATGGCCTCGATGACCTCGACAATGGCGATGTCAGCCGGCGCCCGGCTCAGGCGGAACCCCCCTTTCGGTCCCATATCGCTCTCGACGAGCCCCGCCGCGTGCAGCTTCTGCATGAGCTTGCAGGCCAGTTGATACGAAACCTCCTCGTTCTGGGCCAAAACCCGCGTCGAGAGCGCCCCGTCGTCGGCATGTCCGGCCAGATGCACCGCCAGCCGCAACGCGTAGTCCGTGTTCCGCCTCAAGATATCCATGCCGCCAACTCCTGACCTTGACCAGACCCAGCGACCCACGCGGCCACCACACAGCCCTATATAGGAGCAATATAGTCCTACTTGTTCGCGCCCGCAAGCGGAAAAAGAAAAAAATCTTCCGTCCCCGAGGCCAGGGAGGCCAGTAGATGCGTGGGAGCGTTTATGCGTATATGCGTGGCCCCGTAGGGTGGGTTCTCAACCCACGCGTTCCGCGCACGCAGGGAGGCCGGGACGCAGAGAACAAGAAGATGTCGCAACGGCGTCGGCAGGGCGGGCCATCCGTAGGGCAAGCGTCGTCGCTCGCCTTGTCGTGCGAGAGCCTGCCCCGAGCCTGTCGAGGGGACGCACGGCCTACAGACACCGTCGCCGAGCTGCCCTGCCCGCATTGGGAATGCACACCACGGAGGCACATCAGGCGTTTTTGCGTTGGCAGGAGAGTCAGCCCATTCCTATAATCAATGAGAACACAAGGGCCGAATGCGTAATGGACGACCATAAGGCAAGAACTCGGAGAGCCGTCATGAAAGACCCGATTGTGGAAGAGATACGGCAAGCCCGCGAGGCGCATGCCGCATAAGAAGGGCAATCTGACTCATGATTTCGATCGACCAATGGCAGGGGCAGCAAGCCGACAGGAACCTGCTCGAAAGATGCAGGCAAGCGATCCGACGCGTCGTGCCGGACGCCGACCTCATCCTGTACGGCTCGCGCGCTCGCGGAGACGCCCAGGAATATTCCGATTACGACATCCTGGTTCTGGTCGACCAGCCGGTGAACATCGCCCTGAAGGATCAGATTCTCTCCAGCGTTTATCCGCTGGAGTTGGAGACAGGCGCCATGCTCACCGTGGTCACTTACAATCGGCGCCAATGGCAGTCTCCCCCCTATAACGAAATGCCTTTCCACCAGAACGTCGAGCGTGACGGGATTGCCTTGTGAATGACGCGACGAGAGCATTGGCACGCTACCGAATGGAACGGGCGCGCGAGGCCTTGCAGGAGGCCGAACTGCTCTTCCAGGCGGACCATTTGAACGCGTACGTGAACCGGCTCTATTACGCCTGTTTCTATGCGCTGTCGGCATTGCTGGCAACCCGAGGGATATCGACGAGTAAACACGCGCACTTGCGTTCCCTGCTACATCGTGATTTCGTCAAGACCGGCCAAATCCCCGTAGCGCTCGGCGAACACTACGACCGGCTGTTCACCCATCGCCAGGAAGGCGACTACGCCGATTTTGTTGTGTTCCAGGCCGATGAGGTCCGCTCATGGTTGGACGAGACGAGGGTGTTCGTAGATCACCTCGCCAGCCTGCTGGTCATGTAGGATGGGCAACGTGTTTTGCCCATGCGGCACCTGCTCGGCATGTTCACCGACCCCCAAGGCACCTGGGCACCGGGCCGATGATTCTACGCACTCCTCCGTGAATCCGGTGTCATCCCCGGAACTTCGTCTCTACTTGCGCAACCCAAATGCAAGCCCAACGGCTAACACAAAATCGGCTATAATGAATAAGAGTGTCACCCGTTCGACCAAAATGGACACTCGCCACTTGAACAGACGTCCTTTCGGCCAAGCATTCATACGCACCTGAAGACCACTGGCGCCAGTGTGCTCAATTAGCTCTCCTGCCAGTTTGTCCATGATGTCAAGATTGACGTCACGGTCAGCGAGAGTAGCCATTACGTACAGCAGATAACAGAAGGTCAACCCCGCACCAAGAAAGCCTAACACTGCGCCAAGGTACTGATGGCAATCCGCAACCGCCCAGCTTCCGCCAATGGTCGCCGTTTGAATGGCCGCGAGATACGGAATACTCATGTAGACCAAGCGATCCTGATGAAGGAACTGTCGCATCAACGCTTGATAAAGAGCCTCTGCCGATTTGGTTGATTCAGCCATAGCGCAATTCTCGAAATTAAGGACAGCATCAGTCTCGTAGTACTCCGTCTATTCTAATTTGGTGGGTAGCGCTCAGAAATACGTAAATCGGTTGCGGTTGCGCGGCACGTTTCGGTTGCGTCTGGCGTGCAGCGGCACCGTCTGACGCAACCGCTTGACGAAACGAGCCGCGCAACCGTCCGACGCTGCTCGTTGCGGGCTACACACCTTTTTGGCGTAGTCGCAGTAGTAGGGTGTGCACCGCACACCGCTCCATATCTCCGTCTTGAAACTCACACACGACCCCGGGCCTCGATACCACCCAATTATGGCCCCTCGGTAACGGCAAGACAAGCGAAAATGCGGCAATTCACGCCGTGGTGGCGTGATGGTGGGCGGTGCCCACCCTACGGGGCTCAGCCACCTTCAGCTGGGGACGTTGAGAATGAGCCGTAGGCGCATGAGAAGCCTGGCACCGCGTCAGCCATATGCAACACGGTAGATTCGCTCTTGTGTTGGCGCTGTATACCGACGACAATAGAGCGGTCGGATGACGATTCGGAGACAGAAGCTAGGGAAGACGGAACCGGTGCGCAAGGCACACCAGACGAGATCCTCCGGATGTCCCTGTTTTCATGATGCTGCATGGCCGGACAATGAGATCATGATGGCACACAGCCTTATCAAGGCTATTTTCTCCAGGGTAGTCTTAAGAATCAACGAACCTTCTGTGGGCGGAGAACATGAAGAAGATGAAGTACTTCCTGGCGATCGTCGTTATTCTGGTGGTCGGATTGTTGGGCAGCGTGCTGGTTTTCGCAGGACTCTGGCAGTTATCCCATCACCTGGGCGTTTCATTCCTGGATCACGAGGCCGTCGCGGCGATATTCCTCCTTGCGGTTCTCGTGGCGATGTTCTGGGCAGGAAACAAGCTCGCCTCCTTCAACCGATGGCCGCTGTCGGGGGAACCTTCACTTGAGCAGCTATCAGACCTGAATCGCCTGGAATCCGTCGTCTTCCGGGCCTCTCGTGCTATCGAAGTGAAGTCCAGAAAGGAGAATATGTGCGGATACATCCTTGAAGTGGGGGACGGAAAAGTCATGTTCATCGAGATCCCGGTATTTGCCATCCTTAGCACGTACGAAACGGGTGAGGCCAATCTACCGACCAGGGCGCGAACGTTTCCTTCGACGAAATTCGAGATTCATTTTGACACACTCAATCGGAGAATAAGGAGAATCGACTGTTTGGGTGACAACCTTGAGGTCGAAGACTGCTTGCCTGTCGTAAGGCAGACGAAGGCGTTTGAGACGAAATACCCCCACGCTCGATTAGTCGAGCAAGACTGGGACGTAATGAAACACGAATTGCAGAAGTTGACCAGAGGTTGGCGACGCCCTCGTTGACTGCGCAACTCTTGTCCGTGGAAGTCTCATAGGGAGTGCACCGCACACCGCTCCTTCTTCTCCGCCTCGACGTTCATGTTCGCCCCCGGACCTCAAAACGGTCGTTTCATTACCAGGCGCGAATCGCCCCGCTCCCGCTGCCAGCGAAACCTCGCGCGATTCACGCCGTGACGGCGTGATGGTGGGCAGTGCCCACCCTACGGGTCTAAGCTGGCGGGTAGCGCCCGAAAGTACGTGAGTCGGTTGCGGTTGCGCGGCACGCCGTGTCGCGGGCGTCCCAGCCCGCGCGTGGCGACGGCATGCCTTCGGCTTCGCTCAGAGCTTGCCCCGAGATACAGGCGAGCGAGATGCCCGCGACACGACCTCATTCCCAGCCGGGGGCGGCTGGGCTACATTCTCCCCCTCTGCGTCCCCTCGGCTGCGCTCGGAGCTTGCCCTGAGCGAAGTCGAATGGGGCATGCTCCCTGCGGCGAGATATTTCTGTGCCGTCCGGCTAACCGCCTATGAGAAAGAGATTTACGCGCCGGCCCCACACGCCCTTTTACTGGATTGGCCCTTGACAGTCGCGCCAGGAATGTTTAGTATATACACAACATTAGTACAACAGAGATAGAAAGGTGAACACATGAGCAAGCGGAAGGAGCAACGACAGCGGGACAAGAGCAAGGTCACGAATTGTGGCGAAACCAAGAAGCGGGTTCGGCGGCGGGATAGGAAGCGGCCGCAGGTACCGCCGCCCGACAGTGCGATCTGGCCGGAGGAATATCGGGGCGAGAACTGGAAAGGGGTCTATGCGTTCCTGTTCGAGGGACGCTGCCAGTTGTGCGCGTACTCGTGCCCCTTGACAAAATGGCGGCAGTTGCAGGACAAGGCGCGCGGTCTGCCGCGCCTGCTGCTGTGTACGAACCATCCGGACAGTCCCGGCGAGCTGCACGAGGTCTTGCCGATCGAGACGTGCCGCAACTTCCAGGCGAAGCGGTGGCACCGGCCGCGACCCCAGCCGCCGCACCGCTCGACGCGGGCGAAGCTCGACGACTCCAACCCGGACGTGCGGCGGATCCCATTGGGCAACGGGCTGTTTGCGCTCGTCGACGCGTGCGATTACGAGAAGATCAGCAAGTACAAATGGCGTGCGAGCCGGCGCGGCTTTACCACCTACGCCACCTGCGTCAAGAACGGACGGGTGGTGTACATGCACCGGATGATCATGAAGGCGCGAAAGGGCACGCTCGTGGACCACATCGACGGCAATGGCTTGAACAACCGGCGCTGCAACCTGCGGCTGTGTACGCACGGGCAGAACCGGGCCAACGTCGGGCCACGCGGCGGCGTCTCCAGGTTCGTCGGCGTCGGGCGTCAGGGTGACAAATGGGTGGCCAAGATCGTGTACCGTGGCAAGCACCATCACCTGGGGCTGTTCGATGACGAGGTCGAGGCAGCCAAGGCGCGCGATCGCAAGGCGTACGACCTGCACGGCGAGTACGCCTACCTGAACTTCCCTGAAGACTTCGAGCGGTAGGGTCCAGTACTCCGTCCACTCTAATCTTCCGGGTGCCAGCTGAAGACACGTGGATCGGTTGCGGTTGCGCGGCTCGCCGTGTCGCGGGCGTCCCCGCCCGCGCGTGGCGAGGGCATCCTGCCCTCGATTCGAAGGCGAGATGCCTTCGATACACGCGGGCAAAGCCTGCCCTGAGCCTGCCGAAGGGATGCCCGCGACACGACCTCATTCCCAGGCGGGGACGGCTGGGCGACATTTTCTCCTCTGCGTCCCCTGCGGTGAACGTCTTCCGTCGCGACTGATTCGACCCACGATGTGCCGGCCTTTCGTGTGAACCGGTGCCCGACGACTTGCGCAGTGCTGAGAAGATTCGTGTACGGGTGGCCGACGTGAGGGCATGCCTTCTCCGGCTCGCTTGGGCACATTCAAAATGAAAAGTGCCCGGGACTGGATTCGAACCAGCACGGGCCGAAGCCCACCAGCCCCTCAAGCTGGCGCGTCTGCCAAATTCCGCCAC
>JAFGLV010000095.1 GCA_016927855.1 Sedimentisphaerales bacterium | reverse complement strand
GGCAACTGGGACTGGCCCTGGAACAACTACTGGGTGGGACGCGATCGGACCGTCGACAGCACTGGCTTCAAGTTCTACTGCTGGGACGTTGAGGACATCATGCTTAGCTCGCGCTCGCCGCTGGGCATGAACATCGTCACCAATCCCGATGCGCGCGAAGTCGGCCTGCCTCACATGCGGCTCAGCCAGAATCCCGAGTACAGGCTGATGTTCGCCGATCATCTCCATCGCCTGTTCTTCAACGACGGCATCCTGACCCCGGCGGCGCTCGTCCAGCGCTACGCCGATCTGGCGAGCATGGTTGAGAAGGCCATCATCCCTGAATCCGCGCGCTGGGGTGATCAGCATGGCAGGCTGCCGACGCAGGACGACTGGTATGCCATGCGCGACCGGATTCTCAATACCTATCTGCCGCAGCGCAGTAGCATCGTGCTGGAGCAATTCCGCAGTGCCGGACTCTATCCAAGCACGGACGCACCTGCCTTCTACGTCGACGGGACCTACCAGCACGGAGGCCACATGGCTCAGGGCAAGTCGCTGTCAATGCAGGACACCAACGGCACAGTCTGGTACACGCTGGACAGCAGCGATCCGCGCGTTCCTGCCGACCTTGGCTCGCCCGAGGCGGTCGGCAGCCCCCTGCTCGTGGCGGAAGATGCAGCCAAACGGGTGCTCGTCCCGACCGGTCCGGTCGACGACGGCTGGCGCGGCGGCGCTGACTTCGACGACTCAGGCTGGACCAGCGGCGCCGGCGGTATCGGGTACGAGGTCAGCACCGGTTACGAGCAGCTCTTCGACATCGACGTCCAGAGCCAGATGTATGGACGCGCCACAAGCTGCTTTATCCGCATCCCGTTCGACGTTGCCATTGAGAGCGTCGCGCGCGCCGACAGTCTGCTGTTGAAGGTACGCTACGATGACGGCTTCATCGCTTACATCAACGGCACGGAAGTCGCCCGCGCGAACTTCACCGGCCAACCCGGCTGGAACTCCTCAGCGTCCGCCCAGCACTCCGACATCGACGCGCTCAACCTCGAGACGTTCGACATTACCTCCCAGATCAAACAGCTCAGACTGGACGGCAACATTCTGGCCATTCATGGTCTCAACGAGAGCCGCACGAGTTCGGACTTCCTGATCTCAGTGACGCTGGTCGCCGGTCAGGACGATTCCGGCTCCGGCGGCAGCGCTTCAGCCGGCGCGATAAGATACGCCGGCCCGATCACGCTGACGCAGAGCAGGTGCGTCAAAGCCCGCGCCGTCGCAGGATCGACCTGGAGCGCGTTGAATGAAGCCACGTTCGCAGTCGGTCCGGTAGCAGAAAATCTGCGGATCAGCGAGATCATGTATCACCCGATCGACACCGGCCGGCCCGACGATCCCAACGTCGAATTCATCGAGCTGACCAACATCGGTGGCGAAACCGTCAATCTGAATCTCGTCCGGTTCACCGACGGGGTGGACTTCACCTTCCCCGATGTCGAGCTGGCGCCCGGCGGGTTTGTCCTGGTCGTGCGCGACGCATCTGCCTTTCAAGCCAGGTACGGGACCGACCTCAGCATCGCCGGCCAGTATGGCGGCAGTCTCAACAACGCGGGCGAGCGGCTCGTGCTTCAGGACGCCGCGGGCGACGTGATCCACGATTTCCGCTTCCGGGACGACTGGTACGATCTGACCGACGGGCTGAGCTACTCGCTGACGATCCGAGACCTGGCGACAGCCGGTACAGGCGCCTACGACAACAGAGACGCCTGGCAACCCAGTACCGATGCAGGCGGATCACCAGGCTTGCCCGACGGCAACGCACCAGTCCCATAACGTAAAAGCGAGACCCGGCGCGGAAAACTTCGCCTGACGGACCCAAATTCCGCGTCACGCGGCGGAAAATGGCGCATTGTTTACCTGGGGGGAGAGGCGAAGGAGGGTCGAACGATGCGCCATTCGCTGAAAGCTGAAACCATGCCTGGCTCGGTCCTGCAACTGCACTCGTGGCACCTGAGGGCGAGCGTCCCTTCGACAAGCTCAGGGCAGGCTCTGCACGCGCTAGCCAGCCGGCAGCTCCGCGATCTCCTGCTGTCCTCGATCGCCCTGCTCTTGATATCGCTCTTCACTATCGTCAGCATCGTTTCGATCGTCACGACCGTTCACGAGCGGATCGCCGCCACGCGTCCGCCGTCGCGATGGACCGTGAGCCCGGCGACGAACGTGAGTGAACTGTCGGTCGGAACCGCTGCGACCCGGAATGCGGCGATGACCGAACGAGCGGACTACCGGCTCGATCCACCAGGCGCGTATTAGAACCTCTAACAGAATGATCTGCCGCGCTACGGACGTTGTAGGGGCAACCCCCTGTGGTTGCCCTGGGCAGGCACAGGGGCCTGCCCCTACCCAGCCACCGGTCATTCTGTTGGGCGCTCTTGGGAACTGCCGCTACTCCACGTGGCCGGTATCGTCGCAATAGCAGGCGTCCGACTGGAACTTCTCCCACGTCGCCTTGAAGTCAGCCAGCCTCTCCAGGTGAGCGAGTATCCTGCGATGGCCCTGGACGATATCGTGGTCATCCACGAGTACCGGTGGTTCCATGCCGGGCGGCAGACGCTCCGCCGCGCCTGACCCTTCAACCTCGACTACTTCCCGAGCCAAAGACATCTGTTCGAGAGCCTCCCGAATCGTTCGGCAGCCCGAACACTCGCTGGTCGCGAAGAACGTAATCATCGTC
This sequence comes from Sedimentisphaerales bacterium, assembly GCA_016927855.1. GTDB lineage: Bacteria > Planctomycetota > Phycisphaerae > Sedimentisphaerales > Anaerobacaceae > JAFGLV01. Next base: position 26,473 of record JAFGLV010000095.1, on the reverse strand, counting down.
GCACCCGTCATTTTCAGTGCAGCCGGGACGCGCACTGCGTAGCGCACCGGCCATCAATCGTCCAACGGTTGCGGTTGCGAAGCGCGTTACGGTTGCGTGGATCAGCAGGCGGCGCCGCAAGACCCCACCGCGCGACCAAACGAGCTGCGCAACCTCAACCCCAGCCGTGATTTCATACGGATTCCAGGCACCGATGGTTTCTGCGGCAGCGCCGAAACGGGCTATACGCCTGGCCCCGGCGTCGGTAGAATTGGTGCAAGCAGGGTGCAATCATGGCCAGCGCGCGCGAAATCATCCACGTCGATATGGATGCCTTCTACGCTTCGGTGGAGCAGCAAGACCATCCGGAGCTGCAAGGCAAAGCGGTCATCGTGGCCGGCGACGCCAAGGCACGAGGGGTCGTCAGCGCCGCTTCGTACGAGGCGCGCAAATTCGGCGTCCATAGCGCCATGCCGACAGCCCAGGCGATGCGCCTCTGCCCTCATGCGGTGGCTCTGCCCGTCCGGATGGAGCGCTACGCGGAAATCTCGCAGCAGATTCACGCGATCTTCGAACGCTACACCCCACTGGTCGAGCCGATTTCGCAGGATGAGGCATTTCTCGACGTCACCGCCAGCACGAACCTGTTCGGCAGCGCCGAGCAGATCGGCCGGACCATCAAGCGTGAGATCAAGACACAAACTCACTTGACCGCCTCAGTAGGTGTGGCACCCAACAAGTTCCTCGCCAAGCTCGCCTCCGATCTGGAGAAACCCGACGGTTTCGTCATTATCACCGAGCAGAACAAGCACCAGATTCTCGATCCGCTGAGCGTCGGGAGAATCTGGGGAGTAGGCAAGGTCACCGAGCAGACGCTTCGTTCGCGCGGAATTCGCACCATCGCAGACCTGCGCCACAGCCAGTTGGCGGTACTCAAATCAATCGCCGGAAACAGTGCCGAACACCTGCTCAGGCTCGCGCACGGACAGGACGACAGCGCCGTCGAGCCCGATCGCCAGCGCAAGAGCGTTTCGAGCGAGCAGACGTTCGCGACGGATATCGACGATCCGCAGGTGCTGTCGAGCGTGCTGCTCGAACAGGTCGAAGAGGTGGCTCAGCGATTGCGGCGCAACCGGCTCGAGGCCAGGACGATCACGCTCAAGCTGCGCTATGGGGACTTTCGCACCGTCACGCGCAGCGAGACGCTCAGCGAAGCGACGAATCTGACGCAGCCCCTGTGGAACGCGGCCCAGCGCGTATTCGACCAGTGGCACAAACGCTCTGGCGGCGCGCTGCGACTGCTGGGCTTTGGCGCGTCCGGACTGGAAGCGGAAGGCGCCGGACAGGGAACACTGTTTGCCGATCCCAGCGCGGAAAAGCTCAAGCGGCTCGATGCCACCGCCGACCAGATCCGCGCTCGCTACGGCAAGCGCGCCCTGCACCGCGGCGGATGAAGGGCCGGACCGGTACAATGAGATCGAAGAAGAGAACCGCAATATCACGCCGGCGTCTGTGGCTGTTTCGCATCGCGGCAATGGTGCTGGCGCCCATCCTGTTTCTCTCGTGCATCGAGGTGGGCCTGCGTCTGCTCGGCCACGGCTATTCTCCGTCGGCGATACTCGTCTCCAAGGGTCAATGTCGCGACAACGTCAGGTTCGCCTGGCGGTTCTTCCCGCCCTATCTGGCGCGCGTCGGCGAACCGTTCCTGTTCCCCAAGGACAAGGACGAAGGCACCTATCGCGTTTTCGTACTCGGCGCTTCGGCAGCCGCCGGCATCCCCGATCCGGCCTACGGTTTCGGCCGAATTCTCAAGGTAATGCTCCGCCAAGCGTATCCGGGCACGAACTTCGAGATCATCAACACCGCCATCACCGCCACCAATTCGCACGTGGTCGTGGAAATGGCCAGGGATTGTGCGCGGTACGATCCCGATCTGTTCATCGTCTACTTGGGCAACAACGAGGTTGTAGGACCGTATGGGCCAAGCAGTGTATTCACCGAGCGTGCGGCGAGCCTGCCTTTGATTCAAGTGAGCAAGTGGTGCAAAGCCACCCGTTTCGGCCAGTTGCTCACTGCGGCGGCAGGAAAGCTCGCGCAACGGAAGGACCTACCCATCCAGTGGGAAGGCATGGCGATGTTTCTGGATCGCCAGGTGCGCGCCGACGACCCGGCGCTGCGGCGCGTGTACCGCCAGTTTCGCGCCAATCTCGAAGGCATCCAGAGCGCTGCTCTGAAAAGCGGGGCAAAGGTGGCGTTCTGCACCGTCGGCTGCAATCTCCGCGATTGCCCCCCTTTCGCATCGCAGCACCGAGCCGACCTGAAGACCGAAGAGCTGCAACGGTGGCAGCGCAGCTACGAGCAGGGGATGGCCTGCGAGCAAGCGGAGCAATGGGCCGAGGCCGCTGCACACTTTGAGGCGGCCAGACAAATAGACGGCTCATTCGCGGAACTGCACTTTCGACTGGCCAAGTGTCACTGGGCCCTTGGAGAATTCAAGGAAGCCAAGTCGGGTTTCATCAAGGCCCGTGACCTGGACACGCTTCGCTTCCGTCCGGACGCGCAGATCAACGAGATGTTGCGACAGGTTGCCTCCGGCCGCGAACAGCACGGCGTGTATCTTGTGGACGCCGCTGGGGCCTTCGCGTCTAACAGCCCTCAGGGTTGTCCCGGCGCCGAGCACTTTCTCGAACACGTTCACCTGACCTTCGCCGGCAACTATCTGCTCGCCAAGACGATCTTCGAGAAGCTGAAGGAAGCCCTTCCGGCGGATGTCGTCGGCAACGGTCCGGCCGGCACCGCGACGCTCCCCAGTGAAGCCGACTGCGCTCGAAGTCTCGCCTATACCGCGTGGGACCACTACAGTGTGACCGCGGACCTGCTGGCGAGCTTCCTCCGGCAGCCTCCCTTCACGGGACAGGCCTATCATGACACCTGGGTTAGGCAGGTGGAACGCGTGCTGGCGCAGCAACAAGCCGCACTGACGCCCCAGGTGATCGAGGACGCCAGGCAACAATACGAGGACGCGATTGGCCGGATGCCGAACGACTGGCAACTGCGTTTCAATTACGGGCGGTTCCTCAGCGCGGCTCTGGGAGATGCCAGAGGCGCCGTGTCGCAGTTTCAGACGGTGGCGGAACACGTCCCTCATCATTTCCGCGCCCACGTGGGGCTGGGAGCGGAGCTGCTGACTCTGGGGCTGTACGAGCAGAGCATCGCACACAATCTCCAGGCCATTGCGATCATGCCTACGCGGGCGGCCGCACATAACAACCTGGCGGCAGCCTACCTCCAGCTCGGCCGGCTGGACCAAGCCGAAGAGCATCTGCTCCAAACCTTGCGCTGGCGTCCCGACGATCTCTCGGCCTATGACGTGCTGGCGGACGTGTACGTTCGCCAGGAGCGCACCGAGGAGGCGGTCTCACTTTGCCGTCGAGCGCTGCAATTTGCGCCGAACAGCGCCGCGATGCACTGCAAGCTCGGCATCATTCTGGGCATCCAAGGCAACCGTGACGAAGCCATGGAGCAGATCCGTCAAGCGGCCCGCCTGGACCCAAATTCGCCCGAGGTTCGCAAGGTGCTCGACGCGCTGCGGCTGAAGTGACATCATGGCTCGCGAGCACAACGGAGGGCGCAACCGTGCCTAAAGGAAGAGCCGGGACAACGCCTCGAGCGCGCCCCGGCTCGGAAAGATGGTCGCCAAAATACGGTTCCATGAAGGCGGCTCGCGCCGGCCTCAACAATCTGCAAACACGGAACTACGGTTCGAGCGCGTAGAAGGCCACGCCCTCGAAAACGTAGACGTCGCGGTATTTCTTCAGCACGGTGTCCTTCTCAATCTCGTCCAGGGTATAGAAATGGGCGTTGTCGGACGGTTTCCAGAAGCGATAGACCGGTCGCGTCTCTACGGGCTGCTGCCCTTGAGGATAAGCATAGAAGGCGATCCCTTCAAAGGTCCAGACAGCCGGGCCTGCCTTGAGAAGCGTGTCCTTCTCGGCTTCACTGATCGTATAAAAGTGCTTGGCGAACCGGTCGGACCAGAATCGATATACCGGCGCCAGCCCGGAGGCAAAGCGGGTGGTCGCGGCCCGGAAAGCGGTGCCTTCGAAAGTCCAGACGTCAGGGAGATTCACGATCAAATCGTCCGCTTCCTCGTCATCGATCGTGAAGAAGTGATCGCCCAGAACCGGCGACCAGAAGCGGGCCACGCTGTCGAACTCCGTCACCACCAGATTGCCTGATTCGACGACGAAGTTGTCGAAGTATGCGTCGCCGGCGCCGATCGGCAGACGGTCGGACCTGCCCTCAAGTTCCAGACTCAGGACGCGGCCTCCCCACGCTCCCTGGAGGTAACCCCGCGCCACCGCCCAGGCGTCCGCGGCGCCGTAGCCGGTGAAGCTCAGGTAGAGATCGTCTCTGTCAGCATCGTACGAGAGATACAGCGTACCATCGGCCTGGTTGCGGCTCAGCAGCCGGTTCAGCGAGTTCGTCTGGCTTTTCGCATCGACGAGATAATGGGGAGTGAAGCTGTTGGACCCGACACCGAACCGGACGTATTCCATGTCCGCACTCTTGACGCTGGGCGTCAGGACCACCGAGAGCGCCATCGCCTGGCCCAGCGTCAGTTTCGCGCGAAAATCTACTTTCAGGGAAAAGCCGGCCGTAGGATCGATCCCCCAACCGTTCGAGAGATAGCTCGCGGAAAGTTCATCCGATTTCGCCGTCGCTCGCAATTCGAGCCGCTGACTGGTCTCTTCCAGCCGGCAGTTTGCGAGGTCATCGCCGACGAGATCCCAAGAGACCGCTTTGCGATTGTCATCGAAGTCGTCCGCGAGAAGGACCTGCTCGGTCTGGCCGGTCAATCCCAGACTGAAGAAAAGCCCTCCGGCGACGGCGACGAAATCATTCCGCTTGGGAGGATTAGCCTGCCCGAAATCGGGCTGCGCCGAGGTAGTCGCGCCGGCGCCCCAACCGACGACGGAGCCGTCCGGGCTCAGCGCCAGCGCGTGCAGGTAGCCGGCCGCCACAGCCTGGAAACCGGTGCCGTCCGGCACCTGCGCCAGGCCCAGATCGTACGGGTCCTCGCCCCACCAGACGATGACGCCGTCGGTGGTCAGCGCCAAGGACTGGTTTCCGCCGGCGTCGACGGCGCGAAACGAACCAGTCGCAGGCATGCCGTTGGTGGCGGTCGGGTAGCCCCACGAGACCAGCGAGCCGTTCGAGCGCAACGCCACCGCATGGGTATCGCCGGCCGCGACGGCGGTGAAGCCGGTGCCCTTAGGGACCCCGGAGACCTGACCCCAGCGGTCGTCACCCCAGGCAACGAGCGACCCGTCTCCTTTGAGCGCCACGGCGAAGGTCAGCCCGCCGTCGACAGCGATGAAATCATCTCCCTTGGGCGCTGCGGAGACTTGCCCGAGGCTGTCTTCGCCCCAGGCGGCAATGGAGCCATCGGAGCGAATAGCCAGCCCAAAGCGGGCGCCGGCGCCGATGGCCGTATAGGTACCCGCCGGCACGTTGCGTTGACCGTGGCTGTTCTGACCCCACGCCACTACCGCGCCACCCGAGGTGAGAGCCAGGCCGAAGGTATCCCCGGCCGCGATGGCGACGTAGTCCGCGCCCGTGGGAGCGCCGCTGACCTGGCCGTGCAGGTCGGAGCCCCATGCCACCAACTCGCCGGCCCAGGCGGAAGAATTGACCGAAACACTGACAGCAACCGCTACCGCCACAAAACCACTCATTCCCAACCGTTTCATCTTCGTTCTCCTTACTCCGTTCTTCGCTTGACTGCCTTGCTTAGTCTCTCAAGCGGCGCACCGGTTCAGATCTGCGGGGTGCGTGCGCCCTCCCTGGCCGCCATCCATGAATGATCCGCTCGCATGGCACCATGGAACGGAACGATACATGTGTGTGAACCTATTACCCTCCTTCTTGGCTGTCTATTTTGTCATACGCGACGGTTGCCCTCAGGTGCGGTAGCATTTTGCCCGGTGACCCGGTCCCAATCGCCCTATTGCGAATGGAGCCAACATCTGTATTTGACGGCCGGACTCATTCCCACTACCATAGTGCCACCGAACGCGCCGGCTATAACGGTAATTCTCAAGTCATAGGAGGATGAACAGAGATGAAGCTGCGAACCCTTCAAGTGAAGAACTTCCGTTGTGTCGAGGATTCGACGGAGTTCACGATATGCCCGATGACGTGCCTGGTGGGCAAGAACGGAGCGGGCAAGACCTCCTTGCTTGAGGCGCTCTATAAGATCAATCCCGACGTACAGGAATTGAGCACGTTCGACGTGCTCATGGAATACCCTCGAGCACGCCGACGCGATTATCAGAAGCGTGCCGACGCCCAGCCCGACGATGCGGTGGTGGCGACGTGGGAACTTGAGGATGGGGATGTGGAGACGCTCGAAAGCGCCCTCGGACCAGGGGCCGTCAAGTCCAGGACCGTGGTGACCCGCAAGGGCTACTACGAAGGGCGCCAATGGTCCGGCCAGATCGCCCATGACAGTGAGCCGTCGGCACGGCCGGCGCCGGGCGAAGATACGGAAGGGCCTGCAGAGGGCGTGAAGGGTCTGGCGGACCTCCAGGAGGCAGCCGGACCGGGGGATGCCGGCGAGGAGGCAGAGCGGCCGGCCGGGCAGGTTGCCGCTCCATCGCGAAGAGTGGTGTCGCCCGCGTTCAACTCAGACAGTGCTTTCTTCGAGAAGCACGTCGCGGGGCTTCTGCCCAAACTGCTCTACTTCTCGGAGTGGCACATCATGCAGGGACGCGTCTCGATTGACGCGCTGTTGCAGAGGAGGCAGAAGGGTGAGTTGACGGGCCCCGATCGCGTCTTTCTTGCTCTGCTGCAACTGGGCGGGACCTCGATCGAGGCCATCAGCCGGATCGAGCGGTCGGAGGAGCTGATTGCGGACCTGGAGGATGCCGCGCGGCCGGTAACGCAGGAGATCGCGCGGTATTGGAGCCAGGAACGCGACCTGAGGATCAGCTTTCATCTCTACCCCGGTCGCCCACAGGATCCATCCCCATTCGACCGAGGGCTGGTCTTCGAGACACGTATCGTCAACACGCGCACCGGTCTGTCGCTGAACTTCGACGAACGCAGCACCGGGTTCGTCTGGTTCTTCTCATTCCTGGTCTGGTATTCCGACGTGCGCCGGCGCTACGGCGACAACCTGCTCATCATCCTCGACGATCCGGGACTGGGGCTCCATGCCAAGGCCCAGTGGGACATGCTGCGGTACGTCTCCGAGAGGCTCGCTCCGCGCTACCAGATCGTCTACACGACGCACTCGCCTTTCATGATCGATCCGGACAAGATGCAGTGGGTACGGACCGTCGAAGAGATAGCCGAAGACCCGGCCAGCGGTCGCTTCGAGCATATCGGCACCAAGGTGGGCGATGAAGTGCTCAGCACCAACTACGACACGCTGCTGCCGATCCAGGCGTCGTTGGGCTATCGGATCGTTCGGGACCTGGCCGGGAGCAAGAAGCTGCTGCTGGTCGAGAAGCCGGCGGACGTGATCTATCTGAACTGGTTCTCGGCTCGGCTCAGTGAGAGAGGCAAGCAAGGGCTCAGCTCAGCCTGGAGTATCATCCCCTGTGGGGACCTGGTTCGCCTGGCGACGCTGGTCGGGTTGCTGGCCCACGACACGGCGGGGTTTGCCGTGCTGCTGAGCCTCTCGCAGCAGGATCCCGACGTCGTGCGTCATCGTGAGCTCTCGCGCATGCTCACGTCTTGCCACGTGCTGACGCTGGGCCGCTACGCCGAGCCGCTGGAGAGCACCGTCGAGGACGTGATCGGCCCGGTTACGTACCTGGCCCTGACCGATCTGGCGTACGGAATGCCGCGCAGCCAGAGACTGGCGCGCACGATCCAGCCGAAGACCGGCGTGCCTGTGCTCAAAATGATGCCGGAGGTCTTCCGCACCAGCGTTCCCACCGGAGCCGGTTTCGACGCGATGGTCCCGGCTCGGTACCTGCTGGAGAGCGGCAACAAGAAGGTCCACAAACTGCCCGCGATCGAGAACGCCTTGGCACGATTCGAAAAGCTCTTTGCCGACCTGAACGCCTGCCTCTGACCGCCGCGAAACGAGGGGGCACGGTTTCGCCAGAGGCATCCGGCCCGTGAGCCCAACGAAAAAATCCTCACCGACATTCAGGTGGGTGAGGATTCGTGGGCACACCATGGCGTGCCTGCTTCGTAGTATAGGCCGCAGCGCGGAGGGCTTGGCGCAGTCGTGTCGATTCCGTCGGCCCCCGCGAGAATCTCTACGCGGAACTGCTCGCCTGGAGGCTCTGGTGATATTCGCGGATGATGCTCAACCAGACCGCCAACTGGAGCAAACGGAAGCCGCAGACCCAGGGAGTGTCTTTGCGACGCAGCAGGTCTCGACCGCCGACCTTGAGCAGCACACCGTCCAGCGGATCGAGGTTGGGTCCGTAGTCCTCCACCAGTTGGGCGAGCTTCTTGCTTTCGTGCCAGTACGCCTCGTAATCATGCCAGGAGTGCTGGATCTTGCGCTTGTGCCCCAAGAGCTCGAGGGCACCGGCCGCTCGGTCCTGCATTTTGCGCACGGCCCGCTGGGCCAGACGAGCGACATGGCTGCTGCCTGGACGGACGCCGTTGTTGGCGTCAGGAATGCGCCGGCCGGATCCCAGGATCGGCAGCGCCGCGCGTGCGAAGAGACTGTTGGCGAGCTTGAAACGCAGGGGACATCGGTAGCCTAGCTCGACTACCTGCCGGTCAAGATAAGCCATTCGCAACGGCATCAATCTCCTCTCGACGAGCCATGTTGACAACGGCGCTTCCTGGCTGACCGGGTAGTTGTCCAGCCATTCAGACATGCTAGTGCGGGTGGGATCGCCGTGTCGGTCGTAGAACTCCTGCCGCCGCGACTTCATCTGCTCGACAACACCGCCGGCAAGGTGCTGGGTGCAGAAGCAGCCGATGTTACCGGGATAGTCGAAGGCGACCTTCTCATACCTGGCCGGCAGCAGTCCGCCGAAGCGATTGATCCGCGCGAAGTCGGCGGCAAAGTAGAGCCGCAGGAACGCGTTCGACCACTGGCCGTCCAGCACGCAGGTGACGTTGTCGCGCATCATCCCCTCAACCAAGCCGATGCCATGTGCGTGCACCCACTCGTGCTCGCAACCACTGAACCTTACCGCCCTCAGGAAATTGTTCGCGACATACTCCTCCTCGCGGAAGAGTGGATACCATGGCCGCTGGTACGTCTGGGCTACCTTTCGCGCCGTAAGAGCCTCTCGATTGATCTCGTCGCAAAAGGTCACGGTGACACAGTCTACGGATGACGGGATGCCGGCGAGCAGAACGCGAGAATCGAGACCGCCGCTCAGCTTGACCGCTACCTTGCGCCCACGGGAGCGTCGGTGTATCGCGGCCAGCAGAGCCGCGGTCAACTCCTTGGCAAGCAGTTCCACATCGCACCCATTCTGACCCTCCGGAGGCGGGAACCAATATCGGTGACTTCTTACTTCCGCTCCCGGCGGTGATGCAACCATCAATCGGTGGAAGGAGCCGGGGTCAAACTCCTTGACGTGCGTCTGGATCGTGTGGGGGAAGAGCGGCGTGCCTCGATTGAGGAATTCCCCCACGGAGGCCAAGTCGAGCGACAAAACAGGCTTGCCCAAGCAGGCCACGGCGTCCGGGTGCGTGCCCAGGGCGGTGACTTTGCCGGCATCGTCCAAGGCGAAATAGACCGGCAGGGAGTTGAGCGGGTCCGTGATGATGCTAACGCCTTCTTCGTCGGCTGAGATGATTGCGAATGATCCGTTCAACCGGGCGAAGAACTCCTCGGCAGCGGGACCGACCTGATCCATACGCCTGAGCCGATCCATGTGCCCGGCCATCTCCTCCGGAGAGGGCTCGCCGTCGCCGAGAAACAGGTCGCCCACCCAGGCACACGCGGCGTCGGCTCTTGCAACCAGGCTGCGACCCCCGACGAGGGGCTCGCGCAGCACAGCCAGAGCACCCCAGGGAAACGTAAAGGACTCTCCGTCGGGCGCTCCTGCTCCGTACGGCCTCGTCAGCGTCTTCTGCACGTCCTCGCGGGAGATCCCCCGAGCCAGACTCGCAAGAAAATCGCTCATTCCCATCGACCTCTTCTGGCGTTGGCGGGTATAAGGGACCACCTACAGAGAATCACCATATGCATCCTGATGGTAGCCATTATAGACACATGCTTACCGTTTTCAAGTCAGCGCTGAGGCCCCCGGTTCGCTCTCGGCCCCCAGGAGGGCAGGAACCCCATCGAGCCGCCAGCGAGACGGGCCCGACTCAGCCTACCTTGCCGTAGCAGGTCATACGCCTTCGCGGTCCGCGGTTGCCTCAGCATGGCTCCTCAGGCGGCACCCGTCCGGAAACGGCACACGCCGAGGCCTTCCCCTGGCCGGCGTGATCTCCGCTTCCGCTCGGGCGGCCTACGGCGTAGTATTGGAAGCCTGCCCGTGCCATACTCTGCGGATCGTAGAGGTCACGTCCGTCAAAGACCACCGGCGCTCTCAAAGCGGCGCGGATCGCCTCTAGGTCAGGCGTCCGGAACTCCTGCCAGTCCGTGAGAACGCACAAGGCGTCGCACCCCTCAAGCGCTCCATGGGCGTCCTGGCACAATTCGAGCCCGGCGCCGAGGACGGCAGCCGCTGCCGGGCCCGCCTGCGGGTCGTAGGCTCGCACCTGCAAGCCGGCCTTGATGAACCGCTGGACGCAGTAGACCGCCGGCGACTCTCGCACGTCGTCCGTGTTGGCCTTGAACGCTAACCCCCAAACACCCAATACGGCGTGGGATTCCCGGCCTTTGAAATGTGCTATCACCCGATCGGCAAATCGCGTTCTGGCGGCCGCGTTCACCTTCCAGACCGCCTCTGCCAAGGGCATATCCACCCCGTTCGTCCGGCCCGTGTGGATGAGCGCGCGGATGTCTTTCGGAAAGCAACTGCCGCCGAACCCGATGCCGGGGAAGAGAAAGGCCGAACCGATCCGGCCGTCGGACCCAAGTCCTTGCCGAACGAGTTCGGCGTCGGCTCCCGTTTCTTCACAGAGGCGAGAGATTTCATTCATGAACGAAATCCGCGTGGCCAGCATGCCGTTGGCCGCGTACTTGGTCATTTCCGCCGACGCCGGGTCCATGCAGATCAAACGCTTACTTTTGCGCATGAACGGCTTGTACAGCTCGGTCATCACGTCTCGCGCCTTCTGGCTGGTCGTACCGATAATGACGCGATCGGGATGCATGAAATCCTCGACGGCAGCGCCCTCCTTGAGGAACTCGGGATTGCTGACATAATCGAACGGCGCCGTCGTCTTGGAGCGGATAATCCGCGTCAAAGCCTCGTGGGTCCCGACCGGTACGGTACTCTTCATCACGATGATCCGGTACTCGGTTAGGACGTTGCCCAGCTCGCGCGCGACCGCGTAGACGCCGTAGAGATTGGCCGAACCGTCCTCCGCCATCGGCGTCCCTACCGCCAGGAAGATCACGTCGGATTGCGCGACTGCGTCGTTCAGGTCAGTGGTAAAATGAAGGCGCCCCGCCTTGGCGGTACGCCGGACGATTTCTTCCAGCCCACACTCGTAGATCGGTATCACGCCGTCGCGCAGCCCGTGGATCTTGTCGGCGTCACTGTCGACGCAAATGACGTGATTGCCCGCTTCCGCGAGACAGGCGCCGGTCACCAACCCGACGTAACCCACGCCTACTACCCCGAGTTTCATTTCAGCCCTTTCCTCTCATTCGTGTTGGACCGCTCCGGCAGTTCGCACGTCGAACAGCCGTGGATAGCCTCGTTGCCCTTCCGAATGTGGCGCCATCCTTCGCGGCGTATCTCCGGCACATCTCCCAGCAGTACGGGCGACATGTGCAAGTATCTCGTGGTGTTTCGCTTATTCTGAATATCGTCATACACGCGCTCGACCTGCTCGCTCGTCAGACCTATCAGCGCACCGACCTCAGCAGGCGCGACGCCGTGGTTGAGCCCATACAGGCAACAGTCCATCTTCTCGTAAGGCACAGAGAAATAGAACTCCTCCTGACTCTGGGGCAGCGAATACGTATCGGTGGTCGGCGGGCGCTTGCGAATCTCCTCCGGGACACCGAGGTACTCGGCCATCTGGTAGACCTGCGTCTTGTACAAATGGGCGATCGGCTTGACGTCGGCGGCCCCGTCGCCCAGTTTCACGAAGAACCCCTGGTCGTACTCCTGCCGGTTCGGCGTGCCGGTGACGGCATAGTTGAGTCGGTCCGCGTGGAAATACTCGAACATCTTTCGGATACGCTGTTTGAAGTTGCTGGCGGCCACAATCTCAAGATAGGCCTGAGCTGAAAGCCGCTTCCTGATCTGCCTGCCATCAGGCAACTCCACGACGACGGAAAAGACACGCAGGCGGTCGTCAGCCAGGACCGACGGCAGGACGATCTTGCACTTGCTGTCGTCGGTAAACTCGGGAATGACGCGCCGGATGGCGTCATGGCGCCAGCGGTAGCACCCCACTGCCTCCAGCACTGGCGTAATATCCTCGTGGTGTCTTTCGATGCCGAGAGAATCCGCCATGAGCTGACTGAGTCGTAACGTCTCCGGCGACGAGTCCCTCTCCGGCATGAGCAGGCCGAAGACTCGCTCCTTGCCTAACGCGTGTACCGACAAGGCGGCCACCACGCTGCTGTCGATCCCTCCGGACAGCGCGACAACGACCCCCCGCCGATGAAATACGCGTGAGACCAGGTGCCGGAGTCTGGACACAATGCCCTCGGCCTCCTTCTTGCAGTCCAGACGCAACGCCTCGAGCGAAAACGGCTCTGGATTCAGCATGCGGCTTCCTCCTCCACCGTCTGGAGTTTCCGGCGGTCGATCTTGCCGTTGCCGCTCCGGGGTAACTCGTCGAGAATGACAACGTACTTCGGCACCATGAACGATTCCAGGTTCTCGGCGGCGTACCTGAGAACCTCTTGTTTGGTGAGCTCGGAACCCTGAATGGGAACGACGCAGGCCTTGATGGCCTGTCCGAAGATCTCGTCGGGCACGCCCAGCACGGCAATCTCCGAGACCTGGTCCATGGCGTGGAGACAATTCTCCACTTCTCTGGCACTGACACGCTCGCCCTTGGTCTTGATCATGTCGTCGCGCCGACCCAGAAAGTACAGGTGACCTTCTTCGTCACAACGGAACAGATCGCCGGAATACAAGCGGCGCTCCGCCGGGTATCGTCCCGGCCGATAGGTCCGGGTCGTCAGCTCAGGGTCATCCCAGTAACCTTGCATGACGTTGGCGCCTCGTACGACCAGCTCCCCTGGCTGTCCCGGCGGTACAGGCTCTCCCTGCTCGTCCACCACGAACACTTCGCAATTCGGCATCGCCATCCCCACGGAAGAAGGCTTGTCGTCCAATCGGTGCGGCGGCAGAAAGCTGACGCGCTTGCACTCGGTCAGACCGAACATGGAGATGAGTGTGACGTGCGGAAGCAGTTTCCTCAACTGGCGAATGTGTTCCACCGGCAACGCGGCGCCGGTGTTCGTGACATAGCGTAACGAGTTCAGATCGTACGTCTCGATCGTGCGCAGTCTCAGGAGCATAGCCGCGATCGTGGGGACGATGGGAAATCCGGTGACTTTCTCCTCGCCGATCCGTTGGAGGATGGCGTGCAAGTAGAGGAACGACTGCTCCAGAACCACCGTCGCTCCAAACATGAACGCCATGATGACCTGGTAAAGACCATAGTCGAACGAAAGAGGCAGCACGTTTAGGATGACGTCGTCGCGTCGATTGTCGATATACTGAATGATGCTGCGTGCGGCGCTGACCATGTTCTGGTGCGTCGTCATGACGCCTTTCGGCTCGCCGGTCGAGCCCGAGGTATAGATCAAGGTCGCCAAGTCCACGTCGATCACACGAGGCAATACCAGGGATGACAGCGCCGCCCGCATCGCGTCCTCTTCGACGTCGAAGATGTCGTCCCAACTCGTGGAGACGCCGTTGGACGCGGACGGGAGGCGTTCCTGGTCGCCGACCCAAATCATCCGCAAGGGCTGTTCGATGCGTTCGAGCGCGTCACGCGCCACCTGGGCCTTCGCCACATGCGTGATCAGACAACTGGCACCCGAGTTCTTCAGAATGTAGGCGAGCTTCCGGCCTTTGATCGAACTGCTCAGGTTCACGAACGCGGCGCCGGCCTTCAGAGTACCATAGATCGCGATAACGGTTTCGGCGCTGTTGTCCAGCAGAATGGCGACGCGATCGTGACGTCGCAGGCCGCGCTCCAACAGATGTCTGGCCAGAAGACTGCTGCAATCATCTAACTGCCTGTAAGTCCAGCGTCGGTCCCCGCACACCAGCGCGACCTTGTCGGGCGTTCGTGTGGCGGATCGGGACAGCCATTCATGCACCAGGACGGGATCAAACTCGATCATGCAACTCTGCCTCACGTAGGTGTTGGGTCGCGGCGTTTCGCCGGTCAATCAACAAACACGGTCTCACGTCCTCGCAGGCCGTGGGGAAACGGTCGACAAAATGCTCTACGATGCTCTGGGTTGACAGGATTCCGACGAGCGCCATGCTGTCCAGTTCGCTGAAGTGAGAGCTCCGTTCACCTTTCTGGAGAAGCAGCGCGACGCGTTTGGAATCGAAAAGCCCCGCGCGGTCAATGGACGTGGGCGCCAGCATGTCCCGCGTGTGGGCCCCTGCTGCGCCGGCCAGAAGGCCCTGCCGGATGGGCGCGCGATAGGGATGTTTGGGTCGGGTCCGGATACGTTCAGGCAGTTGTCCCTTGAACGTTCGCTTGAGGATGTGCTTCTCGTCCAGTCCCAGAATCTTCCACCGGGCGGGTACGCGTGCCATGAACTCGACGATCCGGTAGTCCAAATAGGGCAACCGGGTCTCGACGGAGTTGGCCATCGCCATGCGGTCGCCCTGGCTGGAAAGAAGGTAGTTGCTCAGGAAGATGGTCATCTCCAGGTACTGAGCCTGGGCGAAGTGGTCGACGCGTCTAAACGAATCGGGCAGGCTGCCGATCACCTCTGCGCAGGGATCGTACCGTCCGATGCGCCGTTTCAGTTCATCCGAGAAGAAGCCTTTCAGGCGGCCGGCATTGCCCCACCTCAGATGGTGCGAATAGGTCGGGCTTTCCACCCGGTCGAGGCCCTTGGCGAAGAAGTCCCGCTGGGTCCGCCGCAGGCGCGGATCGTTGAAGATGTAGGGATAAAGGTGTCCGATCAGATTCGCGCGGCGCTGCGACTGGGGGCTCCTGGCCCAGAAGCGCCGGATTTTGGCCTCGCGGAAGATGTTGTAGCCGCCGAAGACCTCGTCGGCGCCTTCGCCGGACAGGACGACCTTGAAGCCGCTGTCGCGCACTAGGCGGGATAGACGCAGCATCGGGATCGGTGCCGTGCGCAGCACGGGTTTCTCGCAGTGCCACAGGGCCTGCTGGAATTGCGCACCGATGCTCTCGTTGGTCGTCTGAATCTCGCTGTGATTACAGCGTAGAAATCGAACCATCTCGTTCTGGTAGTCCTGTTCGTCAAAGCCGGCCTCTTCGAAGGTAATCCCGAACGTCCGCACGGCGTTGTTGAAGTTCTTCACGATCAAGGACGTCACGATGGAGCTGTCCAGCCCGCCACTGAGGTAGCTGCCCACCGGCACATCGGCGCGCAGACGCAGGCGCACCGCGTCCAGCAGGGTCTCGTACACCTGCTCGGACAACCGGTCCAGGTTATCGGTGGCCTGGTCTTGGCGCGACACCAGGGGCACATCCCAATAGCGTCGTACCACCGGCCGGCCCTGGCGGCAGAGAAGGTAGCAGCCCGGCGGCATCTCCTGGATGCCCTCGAAGGCGGTCCGAGCCGACAGGGTCGTCCAGAACGTGAAGATCTGATCGAGCGCGACCGGGTCCAGACGACGAGGCATGCCCGGGTACGTCAGGATGGCCTTGATCTCCGACCCGAAGATCAGCCTGTTGTCACTGACAGCGTAGTGCAGCGGTCGGATGCCCAGCCGGTCGCGCGCCAGCAAGAGGGATCGGCGCATGGAATCCCACAGGGCGAAGGCAAACTGGCCGTTGAGCCAATTCAGGCACTCGGGCCCGTGCTCTTCGTACAGGTGAACGATCACCTCGGTGTCGGACGTCGTGTAGAACCGGTGTCCCTTCGCCTCCAGCGTCTCTCTCAACTCGATGTAGTTGAACACTTCACCGTTGTAGACGATCCACAGTGTCTTGTCTTCGTTGTGGATGGGTTGAGCGCCCGATTCGAGATCGATGATGCTCAGGCGCAGGTGCCCCAATCCCACCGCATCGTCCAGGTATACGCCGGCCTCATCCGGGCCTCGGTGCCGTATCGTGGTCATCATCCGGCGCAAATCGCGCAGGTCGATCGGCACCTCCTCAGCACCCAGGTTGTGAATTCCGACGATTCCACACATGCGCTCTACCCCAGAGCGGTCACACGATCGTGCACAACCCAAGCCATGTTATTGCAGCAAGGTCGCGATTTCGGACTTCTCCGCCGGCGTGAATACGGCTAGCCTTCGGTCGACCTCCAGGGATCTCTCCAGGTGCCGCTTGGCTTGTGCAAGATCACCTTGTTTCGCACAGACGCGTCCGAGCTGGAGGAGGGCCTTGGCCTGCCGGCGCTGGTTCGTCGCTGAGAGCCTCACGATCTCCTCGAAGTCCCTCTTGGCATCGGCCAGCCGGCCCGGCATATTCATCAGGATGGTCCCACGCGTGTCCAGAAGATGCACGTGATCGACGGACTCGGCCGGTCTTCTGCTGGACACCGCCAAGCCTCTATCGGCCAAGGCCAGCGCTTCGTCGTAGCGCTGGTAGTGCTCTTGAATGATCCACGCCAGGTCGTTGAGAACGCGCGTACTGTTCGGGTCCCGCTGCAGGAGATTGCGGTAGATTCTCTCGCCTCCTTCGGCATAACCGGTCAGATAGAGAGTCGAGGCTATGGTGACGCACGCGTTCACATCTTCGATGTTTTCTGCCAACACCTCTCGACGTATCTGCTCGGCCCGGTCGTGCTGTCCGGCCTGATACAGGCTGGAGGCCAGGCCCAGACGCCCATCGAGAGATGTCGGGTCCAGCGCCAGGACGCGTTCGAACAACCGCACCGCCTCTGTTTTGGCTTCTCCGGCATCGCACGACAACAAGGCGCGGCCGGCCTTGACCAGCATCCCGGCATCTCGCGGCTGGACCGCCAGGTACGTGGAGACGACTCCAGTCAATTCGTTGTATCGTTTCTGGGCGATGAGCCACAGCAACCGGGCGTGAGCCACCACCTGGCTATTCGGATCAACCGCCTCAGCCCGGTCGATGGCCTCCTTGGCCTTCTCCGTGTTACCGTCAAGACGGTACACGTCAGCCAGTGTCACCAGTGCCGTCACGTCGCGGCTTCCAGCCTCCGTGCGGCAGTAGGCCTCCAACTCGGGAATCGCCTTCCGGGGCTGTTGAAGGGCTACCATGAGTCGCGCTCGCCTGAGCGTGAGCTGTTCGTTCGTGGGTTCGTGGGCCAGCCACTTGTCGACCAGCGTGACGGCCTGTTCGAGAAGGGCACGATCGCCGGTGGTTTGCGCTGCAGTCACAATGACATCTCGGGCCTGAGCGTTGTTCGGATCGGCCTGGAGGGCCAAGTTCGCCAACTGGGTCGCCATCTGTGTGTTTTCAAGCGCCAACTCGACCCGGCTCCTGGCCGCCAGCAGCGCCGCATTCTCGGGATTGGCGCCGAGGGCCCGCAGCGCCATCTCGCGGGCCTTCGCATAGTCGCCCTCTTGCAGGGCAATTTCGATCAAAGTCAGGTGAGCGTCGACAGCCGTCGGCTCCAACTTGACAACCTCCTCGAGTTTCTGGGTAGCCGCGGCCAAGGACGCAGGCGTCGGTTCCCGCAGCAATTGCATCGCACGCAGTCTCATCAACTCCGGATCCTCCGGCATCTTCGCCTCGAGGGAAGCGAGCATATCCAGGGCCTGTTGTCGGTCCTCGGCTTGGCCCCGCTGGAGGAGCGTCATCATGAGAGCCCGTCGGAGACCCAGGTCCTCCGGCTGGACCCGGAGACCTTCCCGGAGCGTTGCCACCGCGTCATCGAGCCGGCTGTGAATGGCGTAGAAATTGGCCAGGAGCATGTGCCCCATGGAGCTGTACTGCTCGAACGTCGTTAGCTTGCGATAGTCGCTCTCTGCGGCTTCGAGGTTGCCCTCGTTCGCCAGATAGGCGGCGCGCATCATGTAGGCACCGAAATCACTGCGGCTCGTCACATACTCGTCGAGGACGTCCCGGCCTTCCTCGGTTCGCCCTTCCGCTCTCAAAATGGAAGCTCTGGCCGCCGCCAGCGTCAGGGAGCCCGAGGTGATCTCCTGAGCCTCGTCCAGGTATCGGAAGGCTTGCTGGGCGTCCCTCGTCTGCCAGTAGAGCAACCGAGCCAGGAGGATACGCGACTCGGCATCGCGATTGTCGTTGTCTACACGCAGTCTCAACTCGTCGATCGCCCGAGAGAAATCGCGCGTTCCCAGAGCCATGCGCACATGCCAGGCACTGGCCACCTGGGCGTCGGCTTCGATTTGCTGGAGGACCTGTTCGGCGTCGGCGTAGCGCCCCTGCTTCTCGAGCAGGCCCATCAGCTTGTCGGCAATGTCCGTCGCCGAGGGGTTTCTGACAAGCCCTTGCCGGCACACGCTTTCGACCCGGCTCTCATCGTTGAGCTTCTCGTACATTTCCGCCAGCAATAGCACCGGCGACGACCACTCGGGGTCCGAATCGATACACTGTTGCAGCAGTTCGGCCATGTCCTGCTGTTTCGAGCGCCAGTCGTCCGACGACAAATGCAGCGCTGCCTGGTGCAGACGCCACATCAGGCCGCTCTGCCCTTCAGCCGCTTTCAGCTCCTCGATCAACTCCTGCGCTTTCGTTCTGTTTTCCTGAATCTCGCGTGTCCCCAGTAGCAGCGTGCGCGCATACACCTCGCGTTCATCTTGCGCCGCAAGTCCGGTCAGGATACCTATGCCCGCGCCTCGATCGCCATCCATCAGTTCCAACAAAGCCAGTCTCAATGATACGGCTCGCTGCTCCCACTTGCCGACGACGGCCTTCAGTCCTTCTCGCAAGCAGGCGCGTGCTGAATCGTTGTCGGCTTGGGCCACATAGAGGCCCGACAGAGATAGCCAAGGCTCGGCGACCTCGGGATGCCGTTCGCAAGCCGTTTGACAAAGGCTGACGGCTTCCTCCAGGCGCTTGGTTCGGTAGAGGTGCCTGATGAGTTGCATCTCCGCCCTCAGCGGCTCGTCGCATTCGTCGATGGCGAGCCTGAGTTCTTCCTCGGCTTTTTCGGGCTGATCCAAATACACGGCGATCATCGCCTGCAAGATGCGGATATCCACCCGGTCGGGATGTTCCTGACGCAAGGTAGTCAGTTCGTCGGACAGCGCAGAGAGCCTAGCAGTGTCTATAGTCTGTTCCTGCTCGGTCGCGACATAGATGCTTGCCTCGATACGAAGCAGGCGCAGAACGATGTCGGTGGGATCCGGCGACTCAGCCAGGCGAGCCGTCTCGAAAGCGTTATTCCAGTCCCGCAGCTTGAGATACTCCTTGGCCAGTTGCAGCATCATATCGGGGTCTCGGGGACGCAAGCGCAGATACTGGATCAAAGCACTGACCGCTCGCCGGGGCTGATCGGTGCGGCTGAATGCCTCCGCCAGCAACCGCCAGAGTTCGGGACGGGCCGGATCGCTCGCCAGCGCCGGCTGCAGCACATCGATGACGCCGTAGGCATTATCCTCGGCCTGGGCCACAAGTGCCCGCAAGAAAGCCAGCCGCAGCCTGGCCTCCGCGGTACCCGTCTGGCCTGACGGTGAACCCACCTGCGCGTACTGAGCCTCGACGTACTCATCCAGACACTTGCGCGCATCTGCCACCCTGCCTGCGGTGACATAGACACGGACAGCAGTGGGCAGAACCTGAACTCGATGCCTCCTTGCCGTCAGCGTTGGGAGTACCTCATCGACCAGCAGCGCACTTTCGCTCGCGTTTCCTCTCTGCATCATCAGTTGAGAGGCCAGCAGAAACTTGGCGATGGTCCAATCGCGCACATCGAGGAAATGCTCTTTCACCGCCTCCTCCGGTAGCTGCTGCGCGGCTCGCAGCTCCGCTTCCGCTCGCTCAAGATCGCCGTGTACCAGCCATTCCCAACCTAGAAAGTACAGATACTTGGGGGTATCTGTGCCGATCGCATCGGCCGCTTCCAGGTCCGCACGCGCCAGCGCCATGAACGTGTCTCGGTCTGCCTCGCCCGCGCCGAGCCGTTCGGCTACCTGCCGTCGATACCCCGCGCGTTGCGCCAGGGCCTCGACCGAATTCGGATCGTAGGCGACAGCGCGGTCGAGCCATTGAAGCCCCTCCGCTCGCGCCGCCGCCGTGTCTTCCGCAGAAACGATTTGGCTCATCAGCGCGCAGACGCGCACGTACTCCGTGTGCTTGTCGGCAAGCCCTTCCAGATCGCTTCTGAGCATTTCCAATACGTTCCGCGCCTCGCCACTCTTGTTCAAGCGCATCAGTGCCTCGGCCAGCCACAAGCGAGCGTTCTTGTCGTCCTGGGCTTGCTCGAGCCGCCGGCGCGCGATATAGGCCAGGTCCGGGAAATTCTGCACAGCGGTATACAATCTGGCGAGTTTCTCGTAGGCGACGTCGTCGTTAGCGTCGAGTTGCATGACGCGTCGGTACGCCGAGATGGCGCGGCTGACTGAGGCCGGTTCGAGCGGCCGGACAGACAGCCTCGCCTCGGCATATTTCTTGAGGATCTCGATATCGTCGGGGTTGCGGCCAAGATACTCCTGCAACCGGCTGGCGGCCGTCGCCCAGTCACCGTTGTCAAATGCCGCCGTGCCCGCCTCCAGAGCCATCTGGGAGAGAATGCGCCGGCGGATTTGTCGCGCCGCCACCAAGGACACCCCCAGGGCCACAACCACGAGCAGCAAGATGACAAGCACCTTGACGTTGACTTTTGCGTCTCTGTTGCCATAGCGCATGATATATATCCTCACGAACGTTGCGGATTCAGCGTCGTCTGCGATGCAATAATTATCGGCTTTTTGCCGGCTTCGCCTTAGAACGAAGCCCGGCATTCGAGCGAGAAATGGCGACAGCGCAATCCGCGTTCGCGTGCGCCGCCAGGGAGGATCGTCCGGCCGAGCCGTGATTTGCAGACCGAACGCAGAAGGAATATCGGATCTACGGCATTCAGACAGGCCCTCGGGCAAACGAACCCGCCCAGAGAAGAGCAGCCCGTTTCTCGCCGCCGGATTGCCCCGCGTCGAGGATTATTCGCTCCGATTCGACTGCGACGCATTCGGCTCAGCGGCTCATCCCCTCCGCGCCGCCTGAAAAGAACCCCGCGAAGCCCCCTTGGCAGGGGGCTTCGCCAACAGTCTTTTCACTCGATCACCCCACACTTGCCCGGCAAAAGGACTCACGCATGCTTACGCAGCCTGAGACCAGCAGCCCCCAGACCCAGCATGCCCAGCAGAAGGGCTCCCGGAACAGGAGCGTGCACAAAGAGATCGCTTTCGTCGTCGGGAAGGCCCTGGACATGAATACCGATCCGAAGACTATCGGTTCGCAACGGATTCGCGGCACCTGTGTTGAGGGCGCCAATGACAGAGCTGAAGTCTTTCTGGAGATCGAAGACAATCCCAAGCCACTCGCCGGGATTTACGCCCCAGGTTGCCACCGGCGTATCGGAATCTGCCGACAAGCCCTCTGTCGTGTAAAAGGACAAGGCCGCGCCGCCCGACAAATTGCGGGGGCGCGCCCACTGGCTGAAACTCACGCCGGGACCGTTGACGATCTCGGCAATGCCGGCAAGCGTTCTGTCCTCTGCATCATCGAAGTCGTCAAAATACACATCGCAGATAGAGCTGGCCACCGGTCCCTCATTGCGGAATCGGAAAAACGCCTGGTCGCTTCCATATCCGTCGTTCGTAACATCTACGAAAAGCTGATAGGCAACGTCTACCGAGCCATTGTCCGAGATGCGCCCGAAACCGTACGTATACAAATCTGCGAGGCTCTGACGCGACTGCAAAGCCAGCAGGACGAAAATCGCCCCCACATGTAGTCCAACACGTTTCACTCTCAAGGGTCGTCTCCTTTCCAGTCTGAGGGCACGACCTTCACGATGGGTTCGTATGTCCGCGCTATGCCTGAGATAGTTCAAGAGGACGGACCCCCGTACAGGGGGTCCGTCGTTGAGTCATCCACTTGCACGATCAGGATTGACCGCACAGAATAGCATTCTCACGCATGCTTCCGCAGTCTGATGCCAGCAACACCCAGGCCGAGCGCGCCCAGCAGCAACGCGGCGGGGACCGGGACAACGGTACTCACAAGATCAAAGGAAGTTTCCGCCTTGCCCGCGTGGGTAATTACGGCCACTTCGGTAAGAGAGAATGGCTCTACATATGGGACCCAAGCCGACTGAGTATCCGCAAAAGCTCCAACCCCGAACGGCCCATGGTACAGCGTCTCGGTATACCCTTGCGCATTCTCGTATATCTGGCTGAACGATACGGTACCGCCTGAAACCCCGCCAACGTCCGATGTCATCAGCTTCCAGTCTTCGGGTGGCTCTAGGGTGTAGCCGTCATCGTATAACGTGATCATCAACGTGCCTCCGGCGCTACTTGTAGCGTCGAAGCTATGAAGGTGCAGCACTGCCACGCTCGGTATCCCAATGGCGGGCTTGGAAATACCCATGGTGTTGTTAATGGTCCAGTTGCCGATCGTCCCATTATACGTCACTACCCCGTCAAGGTCGCCGTCGGAAACGGTGACCGACGTTGTGCCGTCGTCCAGCGTCAAAACAAGGCCGGCATGAGCACTTGGAGCTAAGACACCCACGACGAGTGCCAAAATCGTAACAATCGCGAATCTCTCTTTCATTTGAATCACCCTTTAGTCCCATGAATCCTAAGATTTGTTTCACCCCTTCTTGACCGAGTGCGATACTCGATCCGACAGGCAATCGCTCCCTATCTGAAACAGCGGGAGACCATTGAAGCTCATGACATCCTGGGAGGCCCGCGAGAAGAGAGGACGTTGGGGCTGAATTGTGACTGTCTCAGCAGGGACGCGATCGTCCCGGTGCGGTAGGGCAGAAGCGAATCCGCCGCCGCGTTTCGCGGCTGCACGAAACAGAGCGCTACTGAACAGAAGCAATCGGGGCCGACGGCATGGCTGCCTCCGATCTGGTAAGGACCACCCTGGTGATACCAGTCAGGGATAAAGCTGAAAGATAGCCTCTTGAACCAAGGGGCCGATTTGCACAAGCCTAAGCCCATAAGGGCATACAGGCATAACTCCAGGCTGCCTCGATCGCGGTTGAGAAGCCTGACAGGCTCAGGTGTCGAATCGTACGATGCGATCCCGACCGCCGTCGAGACTTCGGTCTCAGGCAAGCAGGCGAATGCCAGCGTCTCCAGATCGACGCTGCCTCCGATCAGCCGCGCAGGTGATGGTTCAGCCCGATCCGTCACGTCACGGTCCGCAGCCGCCGGGCACGGCGCACCGTCCCAGGCGGACGTCGGCACCATGTCCGCGCGGACACAAGCCGTCGCGGCTAGCACGACCAGGAAGATCGGGATGAAATTACGCCACTCCACCATCAGCGAAACACCCTGCACACTCCAGTATTCCTATTCTCCCTATTATACTGGCGGCTTGTTAGCCGGGTCACGAGAAATCGCGGAAAAAAGTGAATATTCATAAAGAACTTCCCTGTCTTGGCCTTTTTCGGCCGCGATTTCCCTAAGCTACTATAGAATAATGACTTAAGATGATATAGCCCCGTCTACGCCAAGCGACGCAGCCGCCATCCAGCCACGCTCAGCCCGAGCATCCCCAACAGCGCCGCCGCCGGGACTGGAACCTGCGCCACCATGCCGATCTGATCGTTTGAACAACTGACCGCCGTGTGCAGGCCCAGTGTGAAGGCCCCATCGTTCGACAGCCAGTTCATTGGCACCGTCCAGGTCTGGAGGTACCAAGTCTGCCCGTCGGTGACAGAGCCAACCTGAACGTTCGCGTTAACGACACTTGTTCCCCCTTGGGCGAACACGCGATAGTCAAGGCCCTGCGGCAGTCCTCCGACGCTATAAGAGGGAGTGTAGGCACCGGCACCGCTGGTCAGGACAACGTTATTCTCCGAGGTCAGATTCACCAGATAACCTTCCAGGCCATCGTGGAACTGCTGAGCCTGGTTGTAGTAACTCTCCCCCAACTGGCCCAAGTGCAACAGAGCGCCGGACGCGTTCTTGGCCCACATCGTCAGCAACGCAAAGTTCTTGACTCCCGCCTCGCTGTCATCGACGGTGAGAAAGACGTCTCCCTGGCCGTAAAGAGAGCTCCAGCCGCTGTAGTAGTAGCCTTTCCTCGGATCCAGGCGGCTAGCAAGTTTCACCATCAAGTCATCGCCTTGGACCTTCACGCCCAGCGTACCCTGATCGAAGTTCTGCCCGACGCTGCCACCGGGACTAGGAACTTGACCGATGCTGTAGGGATAGGTTACGCGTTCGGTACCACTCGCCCCCCCCAACGAGAACATGGAAACCGGGAGGGCCGTGGCGCCGTTAGACGAAACCAACCCGCTGGCACCAACCCCCCAGACTGTCTGATAGCCCAGAAACTCACCCGCCAGGTCCGCCCAGACCGCCGGACATGACACGAGCGTGATTATGCACACACCGAATATTGCCCTTGACTTCATGCTATGAACCTCCTCCACCGACCGTCGCGCACATAGGCCTTTTCTCTACATCCGCCACAAAGGTGAATGTAGAGAATACAGCGAGTATTGTACGCGACAAAATAGGGGGTTTCAACGAAATTCCCGGTTTTTGGGGAAAAAATTCGTTTGCCGTCGCGCGACCGCCCCAGAGAGGCTGAAACCGGCTGCTATTCCGGACCATGGGCCGGATCGGACTCGGAAAGGGTCAGAATGTCCATCAGCCACAGCTCGCCGAACATCAGCAGCACGGCCGCCGGCATCATCACCAGGCCAGCAAAGTCATGGAAGAACTTCTCCGCCACCTCGCTGCTGGCCACCATGAATAACACCGCCGTGACGGTCAAACGCAGGATGTTGCACATCACGGCCACCGGGATGCTCGAGGCAAAAAGGGCGGTCTTCTGCCAGCGCGGACGCTTCACCATATATGCGATGAACGCCGCGACGATGATGAACGCGGTCAGCATACGCAGGCCGCTACACGCCTCCGCGACCGCCATGGGGATTCTCCCGTCCAGCATCAGGACGTTTCCCTGCTGGCTGACCCGCACGCCGAAGGCCTCGAGCAGAAAAACCGAGCCGCTCGACGCTAGTCTCTGCAAGGGCCCGCTGATCATGTTATGAATGCGCCCCGGAAAAGGGACCATCAGAAACAGGATCAGCAGTATCCAGCCAAGGCGCCGAAACACCTGCCAGCCGGCGACGAGGAGAACCAGGGACGCCATGACCAGAACCAGAGAGTAGTTCTCAGCGGACTCGTACATAAACACCAGTCCGTAGGCCCGCGCTATCAGCGCCAGGATCAACAGCAGGCCGCCAGCCAACCAGGCCGGGCGTAGCGCGCATTTGGCCAGGGCCTTCCGCTCGCGCCAGGTTAGAAACGCCGCCACCAGCGGGACGAGCTGGCCGGCGGAGTAGTCCTCGTTGTTCTGCCATACTTGGAATAAGGCCGAAATGGTCGACCAATAGGCCCAACCGGTAACGGCCACCAGCAGCAGCACTGGCAAAACCAGTCTCAACACATTGTCCCGTCTATGATTAGCGATAGCCATCTGCATAGCTTCTTTGCCTCGAGCGCGGTGCTTGGTGGTGTGGCGTCCCATACTATTGTCGTCCGGACGATTCCCGATCCCCCTCCCCGGGCCTGGCCTCCTGCGAGGTCTCGAACAAACGCACGATTGCAGGGCTCGACTCCACGGCGAAATCGGAGACGAGCTTCAGCGCGGACTCCGCACTGTCCGCCGATGGCACAGACGTGACGATCTGCACTTGGGCCACGTAGCCGACGGCGCCACCCCCGCGCCAGGCCCTGGACCGCAGCAATGAGATGTCGGCACAGTATTGCCCATCCACTACGTAGTAGTCGAGGACCATGACGCCCTCGCTGTTCAAGGCGCCGCGCGAGAATTGCATGACGTTGCACGGCAGCTTCTCGTCTGCACTCAACGGCAGCTCCATGGAGCGGCGCCCCATGAGCGTCCAGCCGGCACCGGTATAGCAAACCTCCGGCCGGTGCGGCATGAGATCACGTGCCCTGACGCCGGAAGCCATCCAGAGCGAAATGGACTCGAAACCGACGCCCTTCGTGTACCGGCGGCTGACGTGCGCATCGGTATCCGTGGCGCGAACGATTTCCTCCTCGACCGGCACTTCCTGGCCCGTCCAGTTGCCGAGCTGCATCGGCAAGCGATCCAATGCTCCCTGCGAGACCGG
>JAFGLV010000094.1 GCA_016927855.1 Sedimentisphaerales bacterium | reverse complement strand
GGACTACGAGAACGCCCGGGTCCGCGTGATCGTCGGCAAGGTCCATGTCCTGGACGAAATCGCCGCGTTGGCGCGGCGCCAATTCCCTTACGGCCGGCCCGGCGAAGCGGACGTTGCCGACCGTCTCCAGCTTGGTAGAGACCTCGGTGAGAAGCGGGAGCTGGAGCGGCTTGAGAGTCGCCTTGCCGCGGTTACGGCGGCACGGGCCCGACCCAAAGAAATCGTCAAGGAAGGATTGAGCGAGTACTTCCTCTACACGATCGAAGGCACTGAGACGATCCCGACCGGCTGGTCGAAGCGCTTGCAGAGCTTCGACGTCGATGGCGTTCCCGTGGTGAGTCTCTACAAGTTCGAGGAAGAGCGCTATGGGCCGAGCGCGATTCGCTTCCTGAGCTTCACCAACGACGAGGAACACGAGTTGGGCCAGACGCCGATCCCCGACGGGGCGATCAAGGTCTATCGCGGCGTGGACGATCAGAAGCACTTGTCCTACGAGGGCCGGTCTTCTTTCAAGTATATCCCCGTCGGCGAAGAGGTCGAGCTGAACCTCGGGCCGGTGCAGGACGTGGTGGTCGAGCCGACGCTGATGGAGACGCGGACCGACAACTACCGCTTCGACCGGGACCGGGACATCTCCGGTTGGGATGACATCCAGACGTACAAGGTCGAAGCGCGCAACACGCGCGACGTGCCGGCGCGCATCGAGATCACGCGCAACTTCGACACGTCTGCCTGGGAGCTTCGTCGCAGCGGCCAGATCGACGCCTACGAGCAGGTAGACCTTGACAGCGTCAAGTTCACGCTCGACCTGGCGTCCCGCTCGGCCAAGACCTTCGAGTATACCGTAACGCTCTATCGCGGCGTCCGCGAGAATGATCTCACCGCGCGCACGCGCTAATCGTAAGGTAAGACGCAAGCCTGTCCTGAGCGCCGTCGAAGGAATGTTGCGTCTCTACATCGGCTGCGGCTCCGCGGACTCCTGCGCGAAGACGTTGAAGTCAGACCCGTATTGCGCCAGGTAGTGGAGCGAGTAGGCCCGCCGGAACATGATGAAGGGTAGCCTGGCGACAGTCCCCACGTAAGGGATAAAGAAGAGGCAGCAGGCGACGCAGCAGGTCAGGCACGCGATGGCGATAAGAATGGTCCTGATAGCGATGCCGATGACGAACTGGAACAATACGTAGAGGAAGAACCGAATCTTGTTGACCCCCAGCAGATCGAGCAAAACCGCCCACGCCTGCCGGCAGGTCATCCGGCGCTGGTACATGATCGGCACGACGAAGTCCGTGGTGAAGCTGCCGATGATTCCGAACACGATCATCACGGCGAGGAGCGAGACGGCGAAAGCGACGACGCCGGCGATGGTCAGGGGCGTGGAGTCAAGCTTGACCTTTGAGAAATAGAGCATCACGACCACTGGGACGACAAAAGCCGCCGCGGCCAGGAACCACAGAATACCCATGACGATCCGAAAGGCGAACAGGCTGTTTGCCTGCCGGCGGAATTCGTGCCAGGGGTTCGTGACTTCCGCCTTGTTCTGTGCGACGCAGTGGAGGAAGATGAATCTGCCCCGGCTGCTCAACCAGGTGATCAGGAGCGAGAATCCAACCACCAGACCGAGTACCAGGACTCCTGCCAGCACGGCCAGCGGGTCTTCCCTGATGAAGGTCTGCGCGTCTTCATAGCCGTGGCGGAATTGGTCTGGGATGTCTTCGAACGCCATTCCCGGCGGGACGCTGGGAGCGCCTTCGCCTGCACCGTTGCCTCCGCCGCCTGCTGGATTGCCCATGCCGGCCAGCCACGCGCCGAAACCGATCACAAACCATCGTCCCAGATCGAAGGGGCGAAACAGCACCGTCTTGACGCGCTCGATGGCCGGACTGACCGGCTCGACGACGCTGACGTAGGTTTCCTCCGGGTTCATACAAGCAGTTCTCCCAAGTACAGCAGCCAGTTGACCAGCAGCGCCGCCGCGACCAGCGCTACCAGCAGAGCATGTGCCTTGACCAGTCCCATGCCGGTCCGTCCGGGACCGATTGCCAGTGCGTAGATGCGGTAGGGAACCTCCAGGCAGCACAGGACGAACACCAGCGGGCTCAGCGGGTGGAATCCCAGCGCCGCGACGACGTCACCGCGCGCCAGACAGCAGAACGACCTTGACAGGCCGCACAAGGCGCACCGGATCCCGAAGGTCTCGTGCAATTGGCAATACCAAGGCCAGCGACAACCAAACAGCGACAAACCCTCCGCTTCAGGCTTCAGCAGAAAGGCCAGACCCAGAACCGTGGCGCAGACCGCCAACACCACGCCATGATGGGCGCGTTCGTGCATGCCGGCGCCGCCGCCCGCCGCCGGGCGACCGGGCATGATGGTCGTATCACATGCCTGGGACATAGAGGCATCCACTGGTGGACAGGCTTGCGGGCGCCGGCGACGACTGATGCCGGCGCGCCCTTGTTACCGTAGACGTACCCAGAGTCTATTTATTCACCCCCTCGGTTCAAGAAGATTTGCCTGCGGGCGAGAATTGCAGAGACCCGCCGCATTCGTCCGATATTGTAGTTGTGGCGGCGGTTTCGGTGGCGTACAATAGGGTCGCTTTGGCAGGACATGGTATGACTGACAGCCGGACACACCGGGGGCTCCACCTGCGCGGCCGCACTCGCCCGACGGCCTTCACCCTTATCGAATTGCTCGTCGTCATCGCGGTCATCGCGGTGCTGATGGCGATCCTTTTGCCGGTTATCCGGCGCGTACGCGAACAAGGCCGAGCGACGGTCTGTCAGGCGAATCTGCACCAGTGGGGCGTGCTTTTCGCGACGCTGGCCCAGACCAACGATGGGCGCTTGCGCGACCGCGACGCGTGGGACCACTGCCGGACACAGCAGTTTGCCTATTACCTCGACCATTTCGACTTCGAGGTGTTCTGCCCGTCGGCCAAGCGCAAGGTCAGCCCGACCGGTGCCGGTAGCGCATACTTGGCCTGGTACTGTCCGAATCACCCCTATCGCGCGGGCAGTTACGGTGTCAACGGCTACACCCCAGCCTACGACGGCGGGGAAATGACTTGGTCGCAACAGCAGTCCGTAAAGCAGCGCTGGGCAAGCGTCTATGGCAAAGGCATCAGCCAGGCGCCGGTCATGCTGGACTGCGCCCTGTGGGCCGGCTACCCACAGCAGACGGATGCACCGCCGCAGACGCCGGACGAAGCCGCCACGAGCCCGTCGACCAACGACGGTGGTGTGAGGTCCTTCTGCATCCCTCGTCACGGCCCCTTCGTCAACTGCCTCTTCATGGACTGGTCCGTCCGCAAGGTCGGTCTCAAGGAGCTATGGACGCTCAAGTGGCATCCCGAGTTCAACACGCGAGGCCCCTGGACCCGCGCCGGCAACGTCGCCACCGACCGCTGGCCGCAATGGATGCGCCCGCTCAAGGAGTACTGAACGCTGTGCCGCTGGCGATCGTGCCTCCTTGCACGGATGCCCACGGGAGACGCATGCTTCCAGGACATCGCGGGACAGAGAATACTCTCCTCCCTGGGTCGATCCCTTTGAGTTCGTAGTAACGCCGTAAGGCGTTGGCTTGTAGGCCCTTATGGGCACACTACTGACACTGTGGGCCACGCCCGGTCAAAAAAATCCAGAAAAGCGAAGATTCTTCGTAATGACAAGCCGCGTGTGGCGTCGTATACTGTATTACGACAATAATACAGTTGGCGACGGATCGGGAAAAGCCAGATAACATGCTTTTGCAGATCGACCATCACAGCGGCGTTCCGATTTACCGGCAGGTCATGGACCAGATCCGCCGGCAGGTCATGGCGGGCCAACTGCCCGAAGGCGGGCAGCTTGCGTCCGTCCGCGACCTGGCGGGCCGGCTCAACGTCAATCCCATGACCATCAGCAAGGCCTACGCGCTGCTGGAAATGGAGGGTCTGCTGGAACGCCGCCGGGGGATCGGGCTCTTCGTAGCGACCATTCGCAAGGACCACAAGCGACGCACCAAGACCCAACTGCTTGAGCAAATCCTCACCAAAGCAGTCACCACCGCCGTGCAGTTCGACATATCGCCGGACGAGGTCCACGAGCTGACCGAGCGTCTGTTTCGAAGATACGGTTCCAAAGTCGGGAGTGAACGAAAATGAGTAGCGGCAGTACCCTCGTAGAAATTCGCGGCCTGAGCAAGCGTTTTCACGGCGTGCAGGCCCTGGATAACGTCGATCTCGACATCGAACGGGGTCGGATCATCGGCCTGCTCGGCGCCAACGGCGCCGGCAAGAGCACGTTGCTGCGCCATATCATCGGCCTGTATCTGCCCGACGCCGGCACGTGCACGACGCTGGGCTGTCCGGCCGCCAAGCTGGGCCCGGCCGAGCTGGCGCGGATCGGCTACGTCCACCAGGAAGGCGAACTGCTCGATTGGATGACGACGCAGCAACTGATCCGTTACGTCAGCACATATTACCCGACATGGAACAAGGACCTGGAGGCTCGGTACGTCGCGGAGTACGAGATCGCGCCGAAGGCCCGCGTCGGGTCGCTCTCGCCGGGCCAGCGACAGCGCCTGGCGATCCTGATCGCGATCTGTTTGGAGCCCGAGCTGCTGATCCTCGACGAGCCGGCCGCGGCGCTCGATCCGCTCGCCCGCGCCCAGTTCCTCGACCTGCTCCTGCAATTCATCCAGGACCAGGACCGCACGATCATCATCTCTTCGCACATCCTCAGTGACGTGGAGAAGGTGATTGACCACGCCGTGATTATGAAGGCTGGCCGGATCGTGACTGACGCGAGCTTCGACGACCTGCGCGAAAGATACGCCCGCGTCCGCCTGACGTCACTGAGTGGAGCTTTGCCCGAGCGACTGCGCTTCGGCAACGTTATCGACTGCCGCCGCAACGGAACACAGGCGACGCTTACGGTGGCGGACCTCATGCACGAGCAGATCGAAGCCGCTGCCGCAGCCATCAACTGCCAAGCCGACATCCAACCCCTGCCGCTGGAAGATATCTACAGAGCGGTTGTTCAGTGATGGCGGCTTGAAGCCACCGTCCTGACGGAGTGAAACGATGAGCGTCTTGACCGTCAATCTCAAGCATCTATACCAGCATCGCGGGCTGTGGCTGCAGTATGGGTTGCTTGCCTGGTTCGGTTATGTTGCGTTTGTCGTCCACCGGACGAACGAGCATTTGGTCTGGGTGTGGTACGTGCTGATCAACTTCGTGGCAGGCCTGGCGTGCGGCATGCTCCAGCGGGAAATCCTGTCGAAACCGTTCACGTACTGTCTGCCCGGTCAGAGGCCCGTGTCCCGTCGGGTCATCGGCGTCGCTGGCGTCACATTGAACCTGGTGCTTTCCGCGCTGATCGTCACACGCGGCCAGTCCGCTACCGTGGACGCGATCCTCGTCATGGCGGCGTCCTTCTCTCTGGGGCTGGCGATCTACATGGTCGTGGCCCGCTCGATGTTCACGTTGTCGGACAGGATACTCCCGTTCCTGGCGGTGCAGACGCTTTTCATGGGCCTGCTCTTCGCGCAGGGGCGTTCGGTGGGTGAATTGATCTACGCGCGACCTGAACTTGTCACGGCGCTTACCCTGTCCGTTTGCGCCGTGGTCTGGATGGACCTGAGGAGAGACGTCTGGGCCAGGCGGTTCTGCGGGCAGCGCCTGCAGAACCTGGGGGATTTCAGCCGAGCGAGTATCGAAAGGAATCAAAGCGTACGGCAGGCGCGCGCGACTGATTCCATCGTGCCGTCGCAGGTGGAAGCGGCATTCCTTGCTCGCATAGAGGCGTCACGTCCACTCAGCGTTGCCAGGTGCATCTGGGCCGACCTCTACGCGACCTTCGGCATGATGTTTTCGTGGTGGAGGTGGATACTGCTTATAGTGCTGCCAGGGGGACTTGGCCTGGCGTACGGGACCGGGAAGATGGCGCGCTTGGTGTCCTCCGGACTTCCCGGCCGGGCACTCGGAGTCTTCAGCACGCTTCTGTTTCTCATGCCAATATGTTTATCTTTGGTCTCTACGTTCCAAATACCTCTGGGCGTCTTCTCCAACATGCTGTTGAGCCGAGGGCGACGAGAGCGCCTGGTCGCGACGATCTCCATCGCGTTGGCTCTGGCCGTGCTTCTATCGGGTCTGCTCGGGCTGATCCTGGTCTGCGGCCGGCTCCTCCATGTCCTGGCCCCGGAGACGTTCGGCAGCTTCAGACACGTGTTTGGTCCCGGCGTGACGCTTGCATTCATCGCGATGCCTTTTGCGATGGTACCGCTGGGGTTGGCGGTACGCCTCATCGACAAGTATCTGTGTGTGACCCTCATCTACGCCTTCTTGTTCTGCCTGTTTGTCTTGATCGCGCTGGCCGGGCGTGGGTTCGACATGCTCGGCCTACCGCTGCTGGTCGCGGTCACGATAGGCAGTTGGCTGGCGTTCCTCCTGGCCGCGCACCGCATCTGCACGAGACATTCCTTTAGCCAAACGGACCGATCGTATGGACTCGCCTGACCTCAATAACTTGAATCAGCACGAAACCGACAACAAGAATATGCAGATGCCGCAGGCGCCGCGACCCATGGAGCCTGGCGCCTGGACGGACTCCGGCCGGCTGGCCAGTCGAGGTTTCTCGCTGAACATTACCCTGCGCTGGAGGCCCTTCGCCTTCGCCATCGATGTGACACCTGCTCCCGCACCGGATAGACGTCTAGGACAGACAATATGAGCCTGCTGACAGCGAATCTCAAGCACCTCTATCAACGCCGGCTGCTGTGGCTGCTGCATCTCGTGCTCGGGTGTTTCGTCCCCATGACCGTCGCCATGTTTCTCAAACGCCCGGTGGCCGGGGAGGGAAGGTTCGTCGGGCTGGTCGTACTGGCCTTTGCCGTCGGGATGCTGGCGGGCATGGTACAGATGGAGATACTGATCAAACCGTTCGCGTTCAGCCTGCCAGGGCATCGGCTGACGGTCCGACGGTTCATATTGACGGTTGGTGTCGTGAGCAACCTGATTACCTGCCTGATATTCCTACTGTACCCGGGAGTCCCGGGCGGGTATGTCCCGGTTCTGCTTTACTCGGCGTTCTGCGCCGGTCTGATCTTCTATCTGGCAGGAGCCTGGATAGCGTTCAGCTCGGCCCAGCCCCTCGCATACATAGGTTTCGGGGCGCTGATCGTCGTTGTCGGGCAGGCGTTTGACCTGCTTGTTCTGCTGGAACGCGCGATCGTCGAGACGCCAGCGGTGGTGATCGCGCTGGGTCTGGCAACGGCGGGTGCGATGTGGCTATACCTGGGCAAAGAGGACCTCGCGCGTCGAAACTGCCTGCGACCGTGGATGGGCCTGGATGTGAGCTTCGACCCAGAGAGCGCCCGGCGGTTCCGCGAAAGAAAGGCAGGCGCGCGACACTGGAAGCAGCTCAAAGATCATCCGCGTCCGTGGGTCCAGGCGCTGTTCCTGGGTCGGATGCAGCGACAGGCGCCGTTCGGCACGGCGCGATTCGTCTGGGGCAGCCTGTACACGAGCTATGCGGTCGCGTTTTCCCAGTGGCGGGGTTTCCTGCTGTTTGCGCTGTTCCTGTCGCTGTTCCTGGGGTACACGGGTGGGCGGATGTGGATCATCGTGATCTTCGCACCTTTCATGCTCCTGGCCCAGCGCCGGCCATCCCTCTATTCCGCGCTGCCGATCGCTGGCGGCCGATCCCAGCGGCTCGTCTCCACGCTGGCCACGGCGGTCGTCGGCTCGCTGCTGACTGCCCTCGCCATCGGCGTGGCCGTGCTGGGGTCCATTCCCTTGGCGGCGGTCGCTCCCGATATCGACTACCGGGGGCTCCACCTTCGGTTTGAGACGATCGGCCCACAGGTCTTCTGGGCGGTCGTCTTTCTGCCGTTGATGCACGCGATCCATCTGATCTTCTATCGCAGGCCGATGGCCATCATGGGAGCCCTCATGGCTCTGCTCACCTGCGGTTTCATTATCACTTCTCTGCCGGGGCAGCGAGGACTCATGGTCCTGTCGAGCACGCAGAACGCGGCGGCGCTGGCGGCGCTGCTCTGGATGGTATTCGTTGGCATCCTCTACCACGTCGCCAAGAACCGTTGCCTAGTCAGATAGCGAATGCACGCTTCAGTCGCACGGGCAGTCAATGGTATGCGGCAGGGGATTGAGGGGACAGGCGGTGCATCGGGGTTTAGGCTTGCAGAAGCCCTTGCCGACGCAGACGAGCAGGGCATGGAACTCGTTGAAGAGTTGCACATCCGGCTCGAGATTGGACGTGAAAAGATCCTGGAGCGTTTCGTAGGTCAGCTCGGGCTCGATCAGTCCATGGCGCACCGTGACGCGGGCGGTGTAGGTGTCCACGACGAAGACCGGCCGGTTCAGCGCGTACAGCAGGATCGAGTCGGCGGTCTCGGGACCGATCCCTGAAACGCCCAGCAGCTCCTCGCGCAAGCGCTGCGTGTCGATCGCGTCCAGTCGCGCAAGATCACCTTCGTACCCATCGGCGAGCCACTGCGTGAGGTTGCGCAGCCGCTTGGCCTTCAGGCGGAAGTAGCCGGCCGGGCGGATGAGGGTCTCGATCTGCGCCGGGTCGAGCACATGCAGCTTGTCGGGCTCCAGGCAGTCGGCGGTTTTGAGATTAGCGATCGCCTTGGCGACGTTGCTCCAACTGGTGTTTTGGGTCAGGATCGCGCCGACCATGATCTCAAAGCGCGTCTCGCCGGGCCACCAATGCTGGGGGCCGTAGAAGTCCAGAAGCAGACGATAGATCTCATTCAATCGTTCGCGTATCATTGGGCTCCAGGTCCAGGAAACTCACGGCTGATAGTATTGTAATCTCGGCTGGGTTCAAGTACACTCTTGAAGAGATCGCCGCCACTGACGATAAGTCCCCGGGCGGAAGAGAACGACGACGATGGGAAAGGCAACGTCCAGGGATGGCCGGCCCAAAGAACTCCAAGCACGCCTACATGACGAGCCAGTTGCTCAATTTCGCACCTGACTCGTACCTCGAGCGCACCAGCCGGCCGATTTACGCGATCGTCTTCCTCCTGCCATTCATCGTCTTCTACGAGATCGGGACCATTCTAATCAACACCGATGTGCTGAACCAGTCGCAGGTTCGCGTCGTGGCGTTCGTCTGGCTCCAGCGGTTCCTTCAGTATCTGGGCACCGGCAGCCGGTTCGCCTGGGCGGCGCCACCGCTGGTGGTCATCGTGATTCTCGCCGGTCTGCAATTGACCAGCCGCAAGCCTTGGTACTTCTGCCTGGGTGATTACACGCCGATGGTCGTTGAATGCACGCTGCTGGCGGTGCCGCTGATCGTTCTGAGCCTGTTTTTCAACAGTCCCGCCCCGGATCGCAGTGAGGTCGCCCGCTACGAAAGTAGCGGTCCACCGGCGCTGGCCTACACGGTAGAGCCGGGTGATTCTCCCGGATCGGCCGTGCCGTTGGCGGCGCCACTGGCGGGCGGTGGGCCTCAGACGCACTCGCTCATGGCCAACATCGTAACCGGCGTCGGCGCGGGCATCTACGAGGAGCTGGTCTTCCGCCTGATCCTGATCTGCCTGCTGATGGTGCTGCTCCAGGACGTGATCGGCGCCAGTCACAGGAATGCTATCATCCTGTCGGTCCTGATCTCGGCGGCGCTGTTCAGCGCGCATCACCATATCATCTATATGGATGGCCACCTGGGCCAGAGTTCCCCTTTCCGCTGGACGGAGTTCGGTTTTCGGACGCTGGCGGGGGTGTATTTCGCGGGTCTGTTCGCCATTCGCGGGTTCGGTATCACCGCCGGTACGCACGCCTTTTACGACATCATTGCCACCGTTGTTAATGCGATTTTTTTCGTCCATTGACCGGCTGGTGCCGCCGGCATAACGGCGCGATTCGAGCGCGAAAAATTCTATTCGCTTCTTACTCGTTTCCTTCCATGGGCTTGCGTCACAATCGTCCCATAAGGGGCCTCCAACCGCCTGCCAGTACTGATATTGCCCTTGAACCGATTTGGCCGATTTGCTATAATACGCTCAAATCAAGGGCCGCATTTTCGGGGTGTTAATAGTGATGGAATCGCCGCAGACCAATGTCGCTATCGACCAATTGACGTTCAGCCTTTTCCAGCGTCCGTTGCACCCGGAGCTGTTCCAGATTTACGCCAGCCGGCAGCTCAAGACCGAAAAGTACGAAGCGCTCATTTGGGTAACGGGGTGTACGCATGTGGTCAGCGTCTTTTCCGCCGACGCGAGTCTGAGCGAGGTGGTTAGCGCTCCGGGTCAGTTGCTGCCGCACCGGGGTCTGGTCGAGCGGTTCCAGTTCCGCGGTCCCCGCACGCACAAGTGCACCCTGAGTCGGGGTGTCAGCTACATGACGGATTTCCAGGTCGAGAAGATGAGCGCCAATCTTTACCGGCAGAGCCATACCGACCTGGAGCGTTTCGCCCGCAATCGCGGCGTCTTCGTCAAATTCCCAGAGCTTGAGGTCGACAATCTTCAGCCCTTCTGTTACGTGGACTTCGAGGCCCGCCGGACCGAACTGCACATCCACACGTTTGCCGCCTATCCGGACCAGGTCACGATGATCAAGACCCAGTCCCTCTTCGACTTCCAGTAGCCGCGACGGCTCTACCTCATAGCGGTGCCGCCTGGTCACCTCGCTCCCACCACAGTAGGGGATAGTCCTGCCCTTCGAGAATCCACCGCACTTCGTCTCGAACGTTCAGGGTTTGTAGGCGTACCAAGCCACCGCCTCATAGGTCCAGGTATCAGAGTATTCGTTGATCAACTTGTCCATTTCGTTTTCGTCGATCGTGTAGAAATGGCAGCCTAGGGACATCGGACCAGAAGCGGTAGACGGGCGAGGCGTCCGCGGGCTGCTGGCCTTGTGGAAACGCATAGAAAGCGATTTTCTCATACTCCCACACGTCAGCATAGGCGTCTATAAGGAAGTCCTTCTCGCTCTCGCTGATCGTGTAGAAGTGGCTGTTCAGGTTCGCAGAGAAGAACCGGTAGACAGGCACAATATTGGGCTCATCGGCGCCCGCAAAGGCTCTATAGACTACACCTTCATCCTGCCATGCCCCAGCCGAATCCTGGAGGAAGTCTTCCTTCTCGGACTCGTCAATCGTATATAAATGCCGCCCGTAGGCTCCCGACCAAAGGCGATGCACGCCGACAGCAGCGTTGATGTCAGGTACGGCAGGCAAACGAAGTGCAAAGACGGTGTCCTTTGTATTCTCAAAGTCGATTTCGCCTTCTTTGATATGGTCTTTGCCTCCGATGACATAGATCGTATTGTCTGAAATCACCGTGAGGTGATTCTGTCTCGGTTTCGGAAGCGCAGGGCCGGAATTCCACTCTTTCGCCTCAATGTCGAAGATGGTGAACCTATCGACCGACCTACCCTTCACACGGGATTCGGCCTCAATGCCCCCGATCAAATAGACCTTGCCGTTGACAACCAGGGTTTGAGTGGCGTAAGGATATATTCTGGCCGCATCTGGCGGGGCCGTGTGGTAACCCCGTTCCCACTCATTTGTCCGGAAATCATATCGCATCACCTCGTCATTCATCACACCGGCATCCTCATCGTATCCGCCGATGATATAGGCGGAGTGATCATGAAACGCTACCGCATGAGAAGAAAGCGCTCTCGGCATATACTTCACTTCTCGCCATGTATCCTGATCTGGATCGTATGCCTCAACAGTCCCACTGGCGGTGAGGTTTCCCGTGTATCCACCGAAGAAGAACATTTCGCCCTCATATAAGATCGGGATAGCTGCCGCTGTTCTCGTTGGCTTCTTCGCCAAGGTTGTCCATGTATTCGTGACCGGGTCATACATTTCGTTATAGTTGTGTCCACCGGAGGCTCCGAAGACATAGAATTTGCCATCGAATCCAATGCCACTGACTTCCTCAACACCCCACGGCTCATGCTGATTGTCAGCGATGTCAGACCACGTATCCGCAGCTATGTTATACTTCTCACCGCTATATAAGTTCTTTCCGCCCATGGCATTGCCGCCAAACACGAAGATCTCATCTCCGATGAGAGCGCCGGCAAATTGGTCCCGGGCCATTTTCATAGGGGAAAGCCGAACCCAGCCGTTGGAGTCAGGTCCTTCCGGTCCCCTCCTCTCCAGATGAGGATATTGCCCCGGTGTCATCGTCCAGACGGTCTCGAAATCCCAGCCAGCGTCAACAAAGGTCTGGATGTCCGTCATCTCGGGGGTGGTCTTGCCGATACCGCGGTCACTGGCTGTCTGCCCAGAAGTCTCCATGTCCCAGAAGCTCGAATTGATACGATCTTCGTCGTCGTTGGGGTCCCAGACATAGTGGCGACCCACGAGACCGCCCACATCGCTCGTTCCAGTGACCGCGCCGCTGCTGTAGCTCGAATAGATGCTGCTGACTCCGGCGTTCTTGCCCACGAGGCCGCCGACATCCGAAATCCCGTCGACTGCACCCCTGCTATAGCTCGAAACGATACGGCACGATCCGTTGGTTCCGCCCACGAGACCGCCAACGTTATCGCGTCCGTTGACCGTCCCGGTGCTGTAGCTGGTAGTGATGAGGCCTGAGACGTTGCCTCCCACGAGGCCACCCACCTCGTCCGTTCCGCTGACCGTGCCGGTGCTGTAGCTCCAAACGATAGTCCCACCCTCGGTCTGGCCCACGAGGCCACCGACATAGTCGTCGCCACTGACCGTACCCGTGCTGTAGCTCGAGCTGATGTTCCCCGATGTATCTTGGCCCATAAGGCCGCCGACGTAGTCACCTCCAGTGACCGTGGCGCTACTGTGGCTGTCAGGAATGTGGCCTCCTCCGTTGGCACCGACGACGCCGCCGACAGCGGCATTTCCATTGACCCAGCCTGTACTATGGCTGGAATCGATGGTGCCACAGAAGTCATAGCCCACGCCTTCAGAACTGACGTAGAGGTAACCGTCGCCAAGGCGGACTGGAGTGCCGTACGAGTTGACGCCAACGAGACCGCCGATGCCACCATTCCCGTTCACCGAGGTGCTACTGTAACTAGTAGTGATGCTCCCCAGATTGAAGCCCACGAGGCCGCCGACGCACTCCTCGGTTCCATAAACGTTCACTGCTTCCAGTCCCAGGTTGCAGACTCGGCCACTCGAAGCCACGGCCCCAAACAGTCCTACTACATAGAGGCCACGTATGGTCAGATTACGAATGACATGTCCTTGGCCGTCCAGGCTGCCGGTGAATGTACCGTGGTAGGTCAGCGTCGATTCATCGAACTCAGCATCTGGCGCAATAACGGCCCGGTCGAAGACCTTGCGGCCGGGGAGGTTGGGGTCCAGGTCGATGTCGGCGGTCAGGATGAAGTCCTTGTCGTAGTCTTCGGGCGTCTCGCCGAGGGCGATCAGGTCGGCGGCCGTGGCGATCTGGTACGGGTCGTTCGGCTCACCCGTCCCGCCGCTGTATTGGGCTTCAACGGGGACGGAAAGAAACCACATTGTGATCCGGACAGGAATACTCCGCAGGGTTTGGGAGTATCTCGCTGGCGTCATCTTTTTGACCTCTGCCCCCCAACCGTGCCCTACAGTCGCTGCCGGCCTTTGCGGCGAGCGGAACGTGCAAAACCCATGGAGATGACATGGAACAGAATCTTGTGTCTCCGACGCGTAGTATACCTGAAAGTAGCTGCCGACGTCAATCCGAGATTCACAGGGAGTAGTTGTCTGCTTGCGCCAGCGATGTGGTGGGGTATGCCCAACCGAAGGGTTGCCGTGAGGAAATCGGCGGCGGTGACCTGACTCTACACGCCTTGCATCTGCACGTTCTGGCGGAGGACATCGAGCTTGGTTTGGATTTCCTCGGCCATGCGGCTGTTGGGGAAGTCGCGCACGATTTGCTGGCCGACGTCGAGGGCGGTCTCCCATTGCTTGTCCGAGACCGCCATGCTGAACTGGACGCCCAGGTTGTGCAGCTTGGTCTTGAAGACGTCCCTGGCGGCCTCCTGGAGCGCCAGACCCTCGTTGGCGGTCAAGTACATGTCCAGCTCTTTGAGGATCTCCAGGCTGCGGTCGGTGTCCTGCTGCTGGATCGCGTCGTCCCAGGCGGCCAGCAGGATCTTCTTGCGCTCGTCTTTGCGGTCCATCAACTGCTGACGCATCGCGCGGGCTTTCTCCGAGTGCGGGTGCATCCGGATCAACGTCTCGATCTGGAGGCTCGCTTTGGACCACTGACAGGCTTTGAACAGTCCCTCGATGTGGGTGATGGTCTGGTCGATGCGCTCCTCTTCGGTGGCATCGCGGTAGCGGTCTGCTTCGCGGCGCAGCTCCTCAGCGAACGCGCGGTAACCGACGCGGTTGGTGATCTCGTCGATGATCTCGTACGCGACATCGAAGTCGTTTTGCTTGAGGCGTTCGAAGACGGCGCTGCGCAGCGACTGGCGGTCGTCATCGCGGAAGGCAATCGCTTTGACCGTATCGCTGATGCGCGTGCTCTGATTGATCTGCATCAAGCCGTCGCGGATATTCTCGAGCGCCTTGGTGGCTTCCTCCATCTTGGCGCTGTTCTCGCGCAGCGTGTTGACGATTCCGGTGGTCCGCGAGAGCACCGCGAGCAGGGCGCCCAGGAAGATCAGCGAGCCCAGTAAGAAGACGCTGTCGCGCAACGCAGCGGTGTTTTGAAAAATGCTGGTGAACAGCGCCAGCAACAGGACGCCTCCGAGCACGGCGCCAATGAGGATGATGTGCCATTTGTATTGCCGCAACTGGCTGTCATTCTGGGGGTACATGGTCCAGTTCTCCTACAGAGCCAAGAGCGTCGGTCCAGCCATTTCCATTATAGACATCGGCTGTATTCAAGTCAATCCGCCATAGCAAAGGGCAGATTGTGCGGTCCGAGTCACGGATTATTCGGCCTTTCATATAGAAATGACGCCCCGCAAGGCAGGTTTATTGTCTCGCTGTGCCACCGTGACGCGTGAGGCCCACGTGCAGCTCAATAGAAACCGGACAGGCCGGTCGGGCAGAACAAAAAAAGAGCCGAAGCTGCGAGACTTCGACTCTTGAGAGACGGCTTTCACATAACAGAATATAGAGCAAAGCTATGATCTATACAGCCGTCTCGGTACCAAAAACCAAGATATGAAGAAAAGAGCACGTATCTACAGGCTTTATTCTACCACACTTTGCCCTTCATTGGCAAGGGGTTTCTACTGAGAATTTGCCCGCGAGTGCTTTTCTGGAACGGAATCGAGCGGGCGCGCTGTCATTCCTGCGCAGGCAGGAATCCAGAAAGCCTCAATGGGGTTCTGGATCCCTGCCTTCGCAGGGGTGACACAGTCCGCATTCTGGGCCGCAATCCACATTCGCCAAGGCGCTCCAGGCACATAGCAGCGCTCAGGCCTCCCGGGCCGGCGCGACGCAGTAGATGTAGACCAGCGGCTCGGACCCGCTATTTCGCACGTTATGGGCGGTCTGAGGCGGGATATAGGCCACTTTTCCGGACCCCACGGCCAGACGGTCGGCGTCGCCGATCTGTAGCTCGCCCCGGCCGGCCAGGAAGACGAGCAGCTCCTCATGGTCCTTGGTACTGTGCTCGCCGCAGTCCTTGCCCGGCTCCAAGTAGACCCGCCCCGACCGCATGCCGCAGGTTTCCGGTCGGCCCGCCAGCAGTCGCTGGTATTCAGGCTCGGCGTTCAATTCACGCACAAAGGCTTTTTCTGATGATGTCATCGAATCTCCTTATAGAATGACTGCTTGCACTCATCTCTGGTGCCGTTAATATGGGTTGAGGTGGTATCTGTCAACTTCGAACTCAATCGCGAGCGTACCTCGGTCGCTCGGCGCTGATACGGAAACTGCAACGGTGAGCCAGGAACTGAAGGCGCTCGTACTGACGGCCGCGTCCATCGGCTTCTTTCACACGCTGCTGGGCCCGGACCATTATTTGCCCTTCATCGTGATGTCCTGGGCGCGTAAGTGGTCGGCCGCCAAGACTTTGCTGATTACCTTCGTCTGCGCCCTGGGGCACATCGGCAGTTCGGTCGTCCTGGGCCTGGCAGGCGTAGCGCTTGGGCTGGCGGTTAAGGGCCTGGTGGGTATCGAGTCCGTGCGGGGCAACTTGGCGGCCTGGCTGCTCATCGCGTTCGGGCTGGCCTATTTCATCTGGGGCATCCGGCTGGTCTACCGCAGGAAGCCTCATCAGCACGTTCATCCTCATCCGCACCACGCAGGAGAGGCAGCCCATCCGCACCTGCACCCTCACACCCACCTCGGCGAGCATGCACACGTCCACGACCAGGAGGCCGGCAAAACCCTCACACCGTGGGTCCTCTTCGTCATCTTCGTGTTTGGGCCTTGCGAGCCGTTGATTCCGATGCTGATGTACCCGGCCGCCAAGACCGGCTTCGCCGATCTGGCTATTGTCACCGCGGTCTTTGGGGTCGTCACGACGGCTACCATGCTGGGTGTCGTCGCACTCGGCAAAGCAGGCGTGGACTTCGTCCCACTGACCAAGATCCAGCGCTACAGCCATGCGCTCGCCGGCGCGAGCATCCTGCTATGCGGCCTGGCCATCCAGTTCCTGGGCCTGTAGTCCTCTGACCGCTCCGAGAAGTGTGTATCCAGCCGCGCCGGTCGTCTAACGGTTGCGCGGCTCGTGTCGTCAGTCGGTTGCGTCGAGCGGTGCCGCTGCACGCCAGACGCAACCGAAACGTGCCGCGCAACCGCAACCGACCCACGCGTCTCCTGACTAGGGTAGGCGCAGCAGCAACCTTTCGTCAGACGATGTACGTCGACGCGGAGGTTTCGCCGCCGCGGCCGGTCCAGTTCGTGTGGAAGAACTCGCGCCTGGGCTTATCCACGCGCTCGTACGTGTGCGCGCCGAAGTAGTCGCGCTGGGCCTGGAGCAGGTTGGCCGGCAGGCGAGCGTGACGATACCCGTCGAAGAAGGCCAGAGCGGTGCTGATGGCCGGGATCGGGATGCCCAGCTCGACCGCCGTCATCACGACGCGCCGCCACGAGGACTGGGCCTTCTGCACGGCGCCCTTGAAGAACGGATCGAGCAGCAGGTTCGTCAGATCGGGGTTGTGGTCGAAGGCCTCCTTGATCTTGCCGAGGAAGACCGAGCGAATGATGCAGCCGCCGCGCCACATCAAAGCGATGCCGCCGTAGTTGAGGTTCCACTCGTGCTCGGCCGCGGCCGCACGCATCAACTGGTAACCCTGGGCGTAGCTGACAATCTTGGCGGCATAGAGGGCGCGGCGCAGGTCGGTGAGGAACGCCTTCTTGTCGCCCTGGAATTTGGCCTTGGGACCGCGGAGGATCTTCGAGGCCGCGACGCGCTCGTCCTTCAGCGCCGACAGGCAGCGCGCGAACACCGCCTCGGCGATCAGCGTCAGCGGCTGGCCCAGGTCGAGCGCCTCGATAGCGGTCCATTTGCCGGTCCCTTTCTGGCCGGCGGTGTCCAGGATCAGGTCGATAACGTGCTTGCCGTCCTCGTCCTTGTAGCCCAGGATGTCCCGCGTGATCTCGATGAGGTAGGAGTCCAATTCGCCCTTGTTCCAGGTGGCGAAGGTCTTGTGCATTTCCTCGTTGGTCATGCCGAGACCTTCCTTCATCATCTGATAGGTCTCGCAGATCATCTGCATGTCGCCGTATTCGATACCGTTGTGGACCATCTTGACGAAGTGGCCGGCGCCGTTCTCGCCGACCCAGTCGCAGCAGGGCTCGCCGTCTTCGGTCTTGGCGCAG
>JAFGLV010000093.1 GCA_016927855.1 Sedimentisphaerales bacterium | reverse complement strand
GCACTTCGCATCCGTAAAGTGGATGATATCGGTACCAGATCTTGCACGTGAACGAATCATGAGCAGTGTGTGACCTGTTCGCCGGGGGTGGGCAAGACCCATCTGGCGATTGCCCTGGGTCTGGCGGCCTGTCGAGCCGGACGACGCGTTCGCTTCTTCACGGCGGCCTTGGTCAACCGTCTGGAAGAAACCCAGAAGCAGTATCAACTGGACCGCTTCCTGAGTCAGTTGGATCGGACGAATCTTCTGATCTGTGACGAGTTAGGCTACCTGTCGTTCAGCCGTGCCGGAGCCGAACTGTTGTTCCAGGTCTTCGCCGATCGCTACGAACGGGCCAGTCTGCTAATCACGAGCAACTTGCCGTTCAGCGAATGGGACCAGATCTTCCAGGGGGAACGCATGACCGCCGCTCTCTTGGATCGCCTGACCCATCACTGCCACATCTTCGAGATGAACGGAGAGAGCTACCGCTTCCGCGAGTCGGTCAAGA
This sequence comes from Sedimentisphaerales bacterium, assembly GCA_016927855.1. Lineage (GTDB taxonomy): Bacteria > Planctomycetota > Phycisphaerae > Sedimentisphaerales > Anaerobacaceae > JAFGLV01. The sequence continues at coordinate 59,345 of JAFGLV010000093.1, read as the reverse complement.
AGAGTAAACAGGCACAGAAATGATCCCCTTGACGACATTACAACGGCGGATATAGTACGCCTCAGGTGGGCCCAAATTCGGCGCCGAGGTGGGTTCCTTTTACATGCCGATTTCCAAGGGCCGTCTTCTCATTGTCGATATCGAACCTGACAGGGCTCCTCCATGGTTGTCTCCAGTCATTGAGCGTCTGTTGATCCGGGGTCCTCCGCGACCCAAGAGGGCCCCATTCTGCCGGCACCCTGGAGGCTGCGGTTTCATAGTTAATCCGTGTGTCGGCGGTTCAGGTTTCGAGGGTGTCGCGACCGGAGGCCGGCCCGGCAACGCTGATCACTGGGGTGCTCACGGGAAATGGTGCCGAGGAGTCTTGAATTTGCGTCATTTTTGCGTTAATCGCCAGTGGTATACCACTTGTCGCTCATTTGTAGCTCCACTTGTTAACCACTTGTAACCCTCGTTTCGGCCCGAAAGACGCATTGTAAACCTTTGATAATAAGATGGTTATGTTCAGACATGGGGATTTCTAATCCGTTGCTCTGTCTGAAGGGCAATCTGGTAGAGGAGCAAACCTCATTTCTGGGCCGCGGAACGGCATATCGAGCCGAAAGTGCATGCGGAATGAAGCCGGTCGAGAATTGAGAATGACACAGAAATGACACAAACCAAGGATATACCGTACCCAAATAGTCCACATTCGGATTGTAAATAACGTGTTTTCAAGGTGTTACAAATGGGCAGGGGCGGATTTGAACCGCCGACACACGGATTTTCAGTCCGTTGCTCTACCAACTGAGCTACCTGCCCTCTTGGGCGGTGCCGCAAACCTATGAAGGTAGCATACCTATCGACCAATGCAAGGATTTTAGGGCCGAAAGCGGGAATTTTGTCGGGCACCGGCCCTTTAACGAGGGCCGAAAGCGGCCGGGCGCGGGTTTTACACGGCATTTACAGCACCGCCGGCTGACTCTACGCTATAATTTCAATGTGACAGGCCGTTTATGGAACAGCAAACACACATTTTGGTGGTCGAGGACGAGGCCGCGATCCGCACGGCGCTGACCGATTTCCTCGAATTCCACGGCTTCCGCGTCAGCCAGGCCGCAGATGGGCGGCAGGCGCGGCAGCGGGTCGCGCGGGAAGTGTTCGACCTGATCCTGCTCGATCTGATGCTGCCTGAGATCGGCGGCGAGGAGCTGTGCACCCTCTGGCGACGCGACGGCGTGCAGACCCCCATCATCATGGTCACCGCCAAAGGGCAGGAAAAGGACAAGATCATGGGGCTCGATCTCGGCGCCGACGATTACATCACCAAGCCGTTCTCACTGGAGGAGATGCTCGCGCGGATTCGCGCGGTGCTCCGCCGGACCGACCCGGCGCGGGCGGTCGGGCAGACCTTCGCGTTCGGAGACCTAGCCATCGACATGGCCGCCCTGAAGGCGACCCGTGACGGACGGGACATCGATATCAGCAAGCGCGAGGCCGGGATCATCCAGTACTTCGCGGCCAATCCCAACCGCGTTGTCGGCCGGGAGGAACTGTACCGCGAGGTCTGGCAAGATACCCTCACCGATCTCGGCACGCGGACAGTAGACATGCACATTGCCAAGCTGCGCGCCAAGATCGAGCCCGACAGCGCCGAGCCCAAGATCATTCAGACCGTGCGCGGCGCCGGCTACAGATACGAGTGCGGGAAACAGGAAGGGACTATGTAGCGGCGGAGAAGGAGCATGAATGCTGGAGTGAAGCTATCGATATTCTTGCAGGTGGTCGCCCTGCTGGCAGTTCAATCAGGAGCGGGAGCGGCTGAAAACGCTGCGGCCGGACTTGACGACCCTCTGTGGATGCAGGTCCAAGGAGTATTCGCGCAAGCCGAGGAGCTGACGGCACAGACCGAGCAACGATCCCGCGAGTATCTTCTGACGGCTCCAGATGACGAATTCGCTAAGGTGTACGCAAGGGCGACCGCCCCGCAGGCGCAAGCGAGAGTAACGAGCGAGCATGCCCAATACGAGTATCTTCTTGAGACAACCGCGAAGGACCGTCAAGAGCTTGTCGAGGCGTTGCTCGACCTGGGCGCTCGCCCTCTGGACGAGCAGGGACGAACAGACTACCGCATCCGACACGCCGGTCTCGTAGAAAGGCTGGCTGCGTTGGGGTCGGGCGCCGTGCCTGCAATCGCGTCGAGAATGAGCGATGCGTATCGAAGCACGAGCGATGCGGCCCTGGCGCGGGAATCGCTGCGCAAGATGGGTCCAGGCGCGATCGAACCTCCGGTGCCGTTGCTCGACAGTGACGACGAGTGGCTGAGGCGCAATGTGGTCGGGGTCCTGAGCGAGGTGGCCGATGGTCGGGCAAAGGACGCTCTCTTGCGCGCGCTCGACGATGAATCAGGCACCGTGCGAAGGTACGCGCTGCAAGGCCTGACCAGGCTCGGTCCCGATGTCGTGGGCGCCGAAGAACTCGTCGTAATTCTGATCAGACATCTGGAGGACGCCTCGTGCCTCGATGACGCCATCCGGGGACTTGGACGTTATGGAGATGAGACGGCGCTCGAACCTCTCCTGGTGATAGAGCGTTTCGGCGTCGGTCGCGACAAGTTCGAGGTGCGGCACTCCGCAGCGCGAGCGGTCAACGCCATCCTCAACCGGGCCGGCGTGCAGACCGAAGAGACCAGGTGGGAGGACTATGATCGTGCGCCGGGATCCTGTGAAGAGCTTGCGGCCGCCGCTTGCTGTCCGAACGCGGCGCTTCGTTCCGACGCGATTGCGCGCCTGAAGCGCCTGGCGGCGCTTGGCGACAGCGAGGTCGTACCCTCTCTGCGCGCACGTCAGCAGGACAGCGACCCGACCATCCAGGCATTCGCGGCGTTCGCACTGACAGAAATCGCGAGTTCGGAAGTGAATTGACCGACTGAGATGTACCGACGACTCGTCATCTTGACCGTTATCATCGTCGCAGCGCTCGGCGCGCTGAGCGCGCTGGGACATCATGCGGTCACCAAGTGGGCGCAGGGGCTCGAAGGCGTGCGGCTGGGCGAATTCGCGGAGGTGGCCGAGCAGATCCGCGAGGACGTCAAGCGTAAGCTCGACGATTTCATCGCGGCCGAACAGCAGCGCAAGTATACCGACTATTTCTATTATTACGTACCCGAGAACGTCGTCACGGCCCAGCAACAACTGCCGGTATTGCGCTCACCTTTGAACGACCAGTTTTCCAACGGTTTTGCGTACGGCTATTTCCAGGTCGAGCCGGGGGGGCGCATCGTCACGCCTTACTCCGGCCACGCACAAGCGCAAGCGCCGGTACAGGCTGCTGAAGTCGCGAAGCAGATCGAACGGATCGAAACCAACATCAAGGACAATCTGCTGCCCTCGGTCACTTCGCCTTCGGGCGCCCTGCGGTTGCAGGAGGTCACGGCACAGGCGCTGCGTGAGAATGAGGCGCGACGATACGCGCAGGCAGCGGAGAACACCGAGGTCCAGATGCAGGACATGGGCCTGAGCAAAGGCGCCAAGTCCGCGCGCGGCGCCAACTACGACATGGGCATTCTCAACCAGGACTCCCAACGATCGCAGATCATCACGCAACAGCGTCAGATCGCCATGTCCAACAAGATACTGAATGAGCCGCCCAAGCCCGAACAACCCCGCGCGCGCTCCAGCTTGCCTCAAGCGGGAGAGACCTCGGCGCAGCAGGCACAGCCTGTCGACGCGCGGCCGCTCAATCGACAGCAGGCGCGGCCACAGCCGGAACCTGTCCTGACACAAGCCGAACAGCAAGCCCAAACCATGGGGCCCCTTCAGGACGCGGTCCCTCCGCGCGCGGAGCCTTCCGAGACGGTTCAGATTCGCATCGAGCCGTTCTTTTACGTCCCGGTGCCGGGTGACGGCAGCAGACCGTCCATCTTCGGCGGCCAGGTCTTTCTCCTGCGTCACGTGCAGATCGAGGACAGCCACCTGCTCCAGGGATTCCAACTCGACGAGGCACGGCTCGTGGAGGAGGTACGGGAGTCAGCGACGCGATTCATGCGCGAAGGCATGGACTTCGACCTGCCTCAAGTGTCGCGGGCGTCCCACCCGCGATTCGAAGGCGAGACGCCTTCGACACAGCGCGGGCAAGATGCCCGCGACACGGTCTACACAGCCATTTTGGATTTCGGCTTTGGCGATCTGGTCTTGGCGCTGCGAGAGATCGATCCGGGGTGGATCACGAAGCGCATTGCCGGGTTGCAGCGCGTCTACCTGGGCATCATTGCTGTCGTGGCGGTGGCAGTGGCGCTGGCGCTGGGGAGTCTGTGGCACAATGTGCGGGCCCAGGCGCAACTGGCCCAGAAGAAGGACGACTTCATTTCCGCGGTGTCGCACGAGCTGAGGACACCGTTGACGTCGATCCGCATGTACTCGGAGATGCTGGAAAAAGGCTGGGTCAAGTCCACGGAGAAGCTGAGCGAGTACTACCGGAGCATGCGAGCCGAGAGCGAGCGGCTGAGCCGACTGGTGGAGAACGTACTGGATTTCTCGCGGATTCAGAAAGGTCGCAAGAAGTATGCGTTCCAGCTTGGGGACGTGAATGCCTGCGTCACGGAAGTAATCGCGATGATGCGGCCGTACGCGGAGCAGCACGGGTTCGCGATCGAGACCGATCTCGCGCCGCTGGGCGAGACGCCGTTCGACAAGGACGCCGTCACCCAGATCGTGGTCAACCTGATCGACAATGCCGTCAAGTACGCCCACGCGGCACAGGACAAGACGATCCTGCTGCGAACCCGGCGCGAGGGACGTTACACCGTCATCGAGGTGGAAGACCACGGACCGGGCATTCCGAACCGTCAGCGCAAGAAGGTCTTCGAGCAGTTCTATCGCGTAGAGAGTGGCAAGTGTCAATTTTCAAGTTTGAAGTCCAAAGAGGCTCCTCCAACTTCAAACTCCAAGCTTGACACTTCAAACTCAGCTCAGACCACGGGCACCGGATTGGGTCTGGCACTGGTAAAACGTTTCGCGGAAGCTCATGACGGCTTCGTGGAGATTCGCAGCGCTCAGCCCAGTGGCGTGACGTTGAAGGTCGCTCTGGCCGCTCAAGTCTGACGGCGCTGCCGATGACAGGCTGAGGTCACTTGCTCCGGCGAGAGGAGGCGTCGGACGTGAAGAAGACCAGCGAGATCAGGACGAGGCCGGCACCGGCAATGAAGAGGGCGATCTTGCGGCGGGGCTCGCTGCAGCGTTCGAGCCACTTGGGGACGGCCACCTGGGCGGATTCCTGGCCGGCCTGTTCGAGGAGGGCCTTGCGGGCGACAGCCAACTCGCGCGCTTTGGCTCTCGGGTAGATGGCGCAGGGGTCGGCGGGTTCGGTCCCCAGCGTCGCCGGCGCGATCCGTCGCAACAGGTTCGGGTCACTCTCAAGCTGCGCCAGCAGCGCATCGTATTCCCGGTTGAGCGATTCGAGGCGCTCGATGGTACGCTGCGCCTCGCCGAGCAGTTGCTTGTTGCGGCAGTAGCGGATCAGGTCGTCGCTGAGGACGGCGTCTCCCAACGCGACGGCGCCGGCGCTGAAGAACAGCACGAAGAGAAGAAAGTGCAAGATGGCCTGGCTCTTCTGCATGACCCGACCGCGATTGCGGATTGCTGATTTCGGTCCTTCGACTTCGCTAAGGATGACAGGATAGCGGATTCGAGACCCGGCTCCAATCCGCCGATACACTCGCGATTCACGCCCACGTACACAGCACGATATTCTGCAACCTATTTCGCATATCGGCAACCGCGAGGATTCCGCTGGAACGTTTCCGGCCCCAAATGAAATGCGGATTGCGGATCAGCACCAAGGGGCCAATCCGCAATCCGCCATCATCAATCTGCAATCCAAAAACTACACCGGGTAGACGGGCAACTGGGCTCGCAGCAGCTCCGTGATATTCTTGCCGTCCTTGATCGCGGCCGTCGAAGTCTCACGGAACAGCTTCTGCAACTCATCGAAATCGATCTTCTTCAAGTCCGCGCTCTTCTTGCCCTTGGCATTGGCCTCGATGAACCCGGCCATCGCGTCGCTGGCCACGGCACGGATGAGTTGCCATAGCTCCTTGCCGTCGGCAGCGGCCACGGCCCGGCCCAGCGCCAGGGACATCGACAAGATGGCGTTCATACCCAGGACGCCCTTGCGCTGCATGGCCTGAATCTTCTCGGGACCCGAAGCATCCTTGCCGATGCGCCCCATGCTGATCGCTTGCTCCAGCTCCAGGCCCAACAGGGCCTTGTCCGTATCGAGCACCGATCCCAGCGTTCCGAGCTTCTTACCAACGAAGGCGTTGGCCAGGACCGTCTCAATGTGCTGGACGGCATCCATGCAGCCCTTGCCATCGTAGCGTCGCGATTTCCTCCAAAGAGCCGCCAGCTTCTCGTCATTCTTGCTCTTGACGACCTGAGCATTCACATCCTTCTTGAAGCGGAGCGTCCCGTCGCCGGCATCTTTGAAGAGATCGGAGTACTTCTTGGTCGTCTCGGACTTCTCAATGATGCTATCGACGTAGTGGATGGCTTCATCCTCACCGGCGCTGGTTCCCAGCGGTGTCGAGCCTTTGTAGCGGATGATGCCGCTGCGGCCGAGGAACAGCGTAGCCGCCGCCGAGGGAATACCGGCGTTGGTGGCCTCCTCAGTGCCGCTGACGGCCTCGATCGCCAGCATCTTGATCAGCAGGCTGGTGATATCGATCTCGCCGGCCTTGGGAGAAATGGCGACGTCGTTCTTGCCGGTGAGAATGCCAACCAGCTCCTTGACATTCGCTTCGACCTCTTTGCGCTCCTTATCGGTTATCTCTCTCTGACTGGCGCGCGCCAGCGCGAGGATTTCCATGACGCGACCGTACTTCTGAAGCCGCTCGGTATTGGCGCCGCCGCCGCACTTGACACCCAGAGCGTTCATCGCGGTGCCGATTTCCGCCTCGAACGGGTCGTTCGGCGACTTGGACCGGTGCGAAATCACCAGTTCGGCGCCGTAGGCCAGCGAGGTCAGCATGGCTAGCACCGTCTCGGAGAGCGTGCCGATCTGGTTGGCTTTAATGAGAGACGCGTTGATTTCGCCGTTCTTGGCACAAGTCTCGATGGTCGTGTCCTTCGTGGTAACCAAATCGTCACCGATGACAAAGACCTTGTCGCCCAGCTCTTTGACCAGGTTCTTCCAACCCTCATGGTCGCGCTCGCCGAAGCCGTCTTCGATCGAGAGGACCGGGATGCCTTGGTCCATCGCCTGCTTGAAGAGGTCAAGAATCTGGTCGCGGCTCATCTCGACTTTGCTCTTGTCGCGCCAGAAACGGTACATGCCGGCGGAATCGGGCTCGCCGCGCTCGTCACGGTACGCATTTTCGAGCTCGGAACAGGCCGGATCCAACGCGATGGCGACATCGACGCCCGGAACGTACTCGCAATCGAGAATGGCCTGCTTCATAAAGCGCCACATCCGCTGCTCGGGCACCTGGTCTTGCGGCTCTTTGTCGATGTACGGAGCAATGCCGCCTTCGAGGCCGACGCCCATGACCTTGGCACCCGGGGCTGACTCGATGATCTCCTTGAGCCGGTACTGGAGCTTCACGGTCATTTCCTGCGCGTCTTCGTAGGTCTTGGGTGAGAGCGGCATGAACATGCTTTCCTGCATGGAGATGTTGCTCTCGGGGTACTCTTTTTCGGTGTGCCGTCCGCCCATGGCGCAGTTTCGGAATTGCCAGGGAGCAGCCACCCGGCTTCCATCCTTCAGCGTGACGGACTGCATGCGCGTTGTCAGCAGCTTCTGCTTAACCTGCGCAACCTGGACCATCCAGCTCTCCTTGGAAGCAGCCGCGGCGGCACGGGCCGCTTGCTCGGCCGCCATCTTCTCGCGGTTGCGGAACTCTCTGAGTTTGCCGGGGTCGGCCAGCAGCCGGTCCAGCAGACCGACGCAGCCCGGCGCCAGGAAGAAACGGCCGATGTAGATCAGCCAATCCTGACCGGCCACCAATCCGATCAGGATGCACAGGCCCGCAACCGGCAGACAGACCAAAGCCAGGTATCCACTCCAGATGGGAGCCGAGGCCGCCACGGCGAGGTTGTACGGTGCGTCCGGAGCGAAGTTTCCGTTCTCCTTCCTGACACCGTAGAATTTGCCCCAGGGAATCAGCAGGAGCATTTGGGCGTACAGGCCAACCCTGCCGCCGCTTTGGAGCGCCGCATCGGCCTTTTCCTGCGAATCCTTGTTCAAGGCCGTCAGCTTGGCGGCGGTCAGGAAGTGCCCCATCTCGTGGATCGCGATGGCGATGTGCCACGACAAGTAGAGGATGACGAGGGAGACCACCGTTTCCCAACTTGCGAACATGAACCTCAGGACTCTGAGCTTGATGTTCACGTCGGGGTCGGCTGCGGCTTTCGCCAACTCCGCTGCCGGAAGGCTGAGTACCGATGAGATGAAGGCGGCGTGGAAGGAGACGAGCTTGTGGTTGGCGATGACCCAGCCGCGCTCCAGATAGCCTGCCGGGCCCATGGTCGCGGTCGCGACTCGGCAGCGGCGCCTTTCCCTGTTCATGTCTGCCCCAGATTTGTCGATTTGAGCCATTGAGCACTTCTCCTTCTACCTACTATTCCAATACATCTTGCCGGTTTGGCCCCGCCGGCGCCCTGCGATCGGACTCCGCCGGGACTGCACGGGCCAAGGTCGAGCCTACTGGAGGGTGTCGACCGGCACACGCAGCGCAGCCGTACTTCTCCCGCATCGGGAAAAGGCTAGAGGATACCGGCAATCTCCGGACCCGTCAAGGGGCGATTCTCCAAGTTTCACCCAGGGGATCAATCCGTCAAATAATCTCAGGAAACGTTGTAACATCCGGGTGCTTGTGGCGTCCATAGTAATGAAGGCACGCGGGAATCGGGCTGCAGCCCGGCTCCCGGCGGCCTGGATGGTCGAATTCGAGCCGGTTACGGGGCATCCAAACGTAGCAGGCTCCCACCATGGAACTCACTGTTCTCCTTGACTGGGCCGACGCGGCGGAGGTCGGCCTTTTTCATTGCCTGGGCCTGGCGCCGCACGTATCATGTCCGGCCTATGAGAATCCCCTTGACCCAGTACGGATGGCCTCAGGCGGTCGTCTATCCCGCTCTCATTGTCGCAGCGATGACGGGCGCGGCGCTTTGCCTTGCCTGGGGGTGGCTCCTGGCCATCGTGGAGGTTGTCCTCCTGGCGCTTCTCGTCTGGGCCTTGATGTTCTTTCGCGATCCGAGCCGCGATGTCCCCCAGGACGACGCACTGCTGGTGGCGCCGGCCGACGGGACGGTGACAGCCGTTGAGACCGTGGATTGCAGCGATATCTGCGCCGGGCCGGTCCTGCGCATCGGCATCTTCCTGAGCATTTTCAACGTGCACATCAACCGCGCCCCTTGCCGCGCGACGGTCAAGACCATCACCTACCGCCAGGGCAAATACCTCAACGCGATGAATCCGCTCTCGGGCCGGGTCAACGAATCGAACACGCTGGTCCTGCTTCGCGCGCGAGAGCCGAAGGACCGCCTGATGATCCGTCAGATCAGCGGCGCCATCGCTCGACGTATCGTCTGTACCATTCGAGAAGGTCAGGAGTTGGCGCCGGGTGAGAAGTTCGGCATGATAAAATTCGGGTCTCGAACCGAACTTTGCGTGCCGGCAGGCGAAAAGACCAAGTGTCTGGTCCGCGTCGGGGACAAGGTCAAGGCAGGCGTTACCCCGCTCGTAAGGTATGGAATATGCCAAGATTGAAATCCAGAGACGATAAAAGCCGGCTGTTGCGCCGAGTCCGGCGGCAGCGCGTCAAGTACATCACTGTACTGCCCTCGCTGATCACCATCCTCAACGGAGTCTTCGGGTTCATCGCCATCGTCCTGGCTGGCCGAGGGGGCGAGACGACCCTCGGCGGCTTGTCGTACTATGCCCTGGCCGGCTACATGGTGCTGCTGGCCATGCTGGCCGACATGCTCGATGGGCGACTGGCACGCATGAGCCAGTCGACATCCAGCTTCGGCGGCCAGTTGGACAGCCTCTGTGACCTGGTCAGCTTCGGCGTCGCGCCGGCCTACATCATGCTGAATGTCGTGGAAGGCGAACCGGCGCTGGCGACGACGATGGCCGGCAACCTCTTTCATCGATTCGTTTGGCTGGCCGCTCTGGCCTACATCAGTTGCGGCGCCATCCGCCTGGCGCGCTTCAACGTTGAAAACGAAGAGAACGAAGCCGCGCACATGAGCTTCTTCGGGCTACCCTCTCCCGGCGCGGCGGGTGTCATCGTCAGCCTGGTCATCCTGCACCAGGAGGGAAATGTGCCGGGCATCGATGTGCTGGTCTATGCGCTGCCTGTCGTAACGCTGGGCGTGGCCATCCTGATGGTCAGCCGGATTCGGTACCCGCACGTCCTGAACCTCTATCTGCGCGGCAGGAAGCCCTTCAGCCATCTGATTCAACTGCTTCTGTTCCTGGGCGTCGTCGTAGTGCTGAGGCAGGCGGCTCTCGTCTTGATCTTCGGGGCCTTCGCAGGTGGCAGTTTCGCTCGATGGCTCTACGACAAGCTCCGGCACAAGGGCAGCAGGTTTGCTCCCGCCAACCAGGAGCAAGGAGCGCCGTCTCCGGTCCATCCCGGGACGGACCGATAGAACGCCTCCTCGGGTTTGGGGTCTCCCTTTTCAGCGCGGCGTGCCGGTGGAAACGTGAAACGTCGAGGCCTCCAGCCTGTACGCAGGGTCTGCTTGCTGATCGTTGCCGTGGGACTGGTTGATCTGGTAGTAGCGGTCCACAACTGCGGCCAGACGCGACAGGGTCTGGCGGCCCTCGTCACTGGCTTCCAAACCGACGATCTGTAGGCCCAGGCAGAGATGCTGGTGGTCGGCGGTCGGCAAGACGTTGCGGATCTGGGCGTTGAACATGAGCGGCATTTCGTATGGCATGGGCGTGAAACGCATCCCCACGAACTGGCCTTTGTGGAAATCGGCCTCTTTGGCGATGGAAGCGTCGCCGGCGCTGTGGCCGGTCAGCGGTACGACCAACTGGGCGCCGCCGGCGGAGATGTCCGTCAGCCGCCCTTCGTAGTACTTGTGGGCCGTCTCTTTAGAGCTGCGATTGGTTGTGCGATGCCATAAAACGACGTTGACCCGCAGCGACTCGGGCACGCTCACGCGGAAGTAGCTGCGCCGCTGGACGACGCCGATTCGATGCGGGATGGCCAGCACGATCGTGCCGCCGCAAGAGGCATCCGCTGAGGGTTCGAGCCCGACCACGGTGGTGTCGAAAACGAACTTGCCATAGGCGTGCTTGAAGTTCACACCGACCGGCTGGTCCACGCGAATGTTGATCGGATGGGGCTTCTTGGCGGAATGGCAACCTTCGACGAGCAGTCTGTCCCCGACCAACTCCTTCATGAGCACCTTCGCCACGTGCCACTTGTCCTTCGACAAGTACGACATGATCGCCGGCGCCCGGCTGTCCACCACCGTCTGGAGCACCGCCTGCGATTCATGCCCTTCCAGCATGACGATCTCACTCATCTCAACCTCCCTAGTCCACATCTAAGGTTGACCATCTTCGTCGCGGGGCGGCACCACGCGCTCGGTTCCAGCGAAGACCGTCCCCATCCGGGACGAGCCTGCCCTTCCGACCGGCAACGTCTCAAAAACCGCCGGAAAGACGTCCGGAACCGGGCCCCCCGTAAAAACATAAGTTATAATCGGCTATCGACAAGCACAGCGTTAACCGAAATCCGACCTCTGCGAGACCTTCCAAAGGCATAACGGCAGCATCGCGCGCGGGCTCAAGACGGGCCTATAATTCGAGCGATTTCAGTGTCGCAGCGAACCGTCGCGGATTCAGACCCCAGGCGTTCGGTTCCCTTCCGTCGAAACCCCCGCGTGTCACTGACGGCATGGGGAGCGGCGATGGTTGCCTCAGCCGATACGAAGCGTTATTCTGAGGACAGCCTTACAGTCGGAGCATGGCTATGGAAATCGGACTGGGACTCATCTGGTATGCGGTATTCATCGTGTCGGTGACCTTCCACGAGGCGGCGCACGGTCTGGCAGCCTTGAAGCTGGGAGACCCCACCGCGCACAATGCCGGTCTGGTCACGCTGGATCCGCTCGCTCACATGCAGAGATCGCCGATCGGCATGATCGTCATTCCGATCGTCTCCTTCCTGGTGGGCGGCTGGATGATGGGGTGGGCCAGCACGCCGTACGATCCGTACTGGGCGCAGCGCAATCGGCGCCACGCGGCGTTCATGGCCTTGGCCGGCCCGGCAGCAAACCTCGCGCTGGTTCTGCTCGCGGCCTTGGTGATCCGCGCCGGCATCGCCATCGGCACCTTCACGGCGCCGGAGACCGCGAACCTCGAGCAGATCACCGTCGCCCGGACACCCGGTCTCGCGCGCGGAGCGGCGGTTCTCGTCAGCGTGTTGCTGTCTTTGAACCTGCTGCTGCTGGTCTTCAATCTGCTGCCGCTGCCACCATTGGACGGCAGTGAGATCGTCACACTGTTTCTCAGCGACAGCGCTGCCGAGCGCTACCGCGCGGTCATGACGCAACCCGGCTTCCACCTGATCGGGCTCGTGATCGCCTGGAACCTGATGAGTCTCCTGGTCGGTCCCGCCCAGACGCTGACGCTGAACCTGCTCTATCCCGGCGCCGGCTACGGACCTGTCTGAAAGGCACTACCCCCTCAGTCAACGCGTGGGTTACGACCCACGACACGGCCCAGCGCCAACGACCGCACGGGGAACTGACTTGACAACCTGAGCCCATCGCGGTACCCTGCCGGTGAATAGACAGGAAACTCAGCATCACGAACGGGCGCCATTCTATTTGACAAGTCTTCCGAGGAGCCGTTTTCAGCGCGACACAGAGGTGTGTCCCTGCGCCGCCACTGTGGCCGGGCAGGGCGAACTCACCATTTCGGTTTGTGGAAGGGAGTATGTCATGAACCAGCAAACGGGTATCAGAAAAGCCAGCCGGCGTGAGATGTTGAAGCTTTCGGGGATGGGCGTAATGGCCGGCGTCGCGGCGAATGCGCTAATCTCGTCCAAAGCGAAGGCGGAGGAAGGCGACATCAAGATATCCTACGCCTCATGGATTCATGGCCATAGCATGCAAATCGAGTATCCGGACCGGATTGCCTCTGAGTGGCGTGCAGGCTTCGCTGTCAAGGTCGAAGGCATGCCCGGAACGGACAACTGGTTTCACTTCGCCATTCCGACGCCGGTGATCATTGACGACGTCCGTCTGCGGGCCGACGCCGTCATGCTTCGCTTCACCACCGGATCCGTCGATGCCTTTGTGCGAGACGTGCATGTCTACGACGGCGAGGTAAGGATTGCCGCCTTTAACGACCTGTACCTGGCGCTGGAGAATGCCTTCGTCCGTCTCCCGCTGCCGGATCGGCCGCTTATGGCCTGGGGTCTGGGTATCTCGATCGGCGTCGGCTTCGGCGTAGAGATGATGGATCACCATATGGATTTCATCGCCGCCGGTTGCGACTTCACGCTGCGGGAACCCGCACTCGAAGTGACCCCCGTGGAGGAAGTGCCGAGTCCCTGATGCGCCTGAATCACGGCATTCGGACCGGAAAAGTCCGCGCGAATACTCAGGCCCAACCTGTGCAGATGAATGGCCTTCACGTGCTTCAGGCGAGAGAACCGAGCGCCAGTCCAGGCTAGCCCGCCGGAAGAAAGCAGTTGATGGAGCTTCTGCGTCCGACTATCCTACCCGAGGCGCGAACGGGCGGTCACAGGCATCGAGCATCGGGAATCTACGCCATGGAGAAACGAGGACTGGGCAATACGGACATGGAGCTGACCACGGTCGGCCTGGGCACGTGGGCTATCGGCGGGCCGTGGCAGTTCGGCTGGGGTCCACAGGACGACGACGAGGCGCGTGGCGCGGTCCTGACGGCCTTGGAGCACGGCATCAACTGGATCGACACGGCGCCGGTCTATGGGCTGGGTCATTCCGAGAAGCTCGTCGGTGAGGCGCTGCGCCAGACAACGCATAGGCCCTACATCGCCACCAAGTGCGGACTGCGCTGGAACCAGAGGCGTGAGAAGGTCCCGTGCCTGGAACCCGAGAGCATCCGTCGCGAATGTGACGAGAGCCTCGCGCGGCTGGGCCTCGAAGTCATCGACCTGTACCAGATGCACTGGCCCGACCCGCCCAACGACTTCGAGGCGGGCTGGGAGATGATGGTGCGCCTGCGCGACGAAGGCAAGGTACGCTACCTCGGCGTCTGCAACTACAGTGTCGCGCAGCTCGAATGCATCAGCAGGATCGAACCGCCTGTTTCCTTGCAGCCGCCTTACAGCATGATCCGCCGCGACGTCGAGGATGAGCTGTTGGGCTATTGCGCCGAGCACGACATGGGCGTGCTCGCCTACAGTCCGATGCAGCGTGGCCTGCTCACCGGCAAGTTCAACGCCAAAGGGCTGGCCGGCCTGACGCCGGACGATCATCGCAGAAGGAGCCCCGAATTCCAGGACCCTCAGTTCGGCGCGACGGTGGAACTGGTCGAGGCACTCAAGCCGATTGCGGAGCGTCACGGTCGCACTCGTGCCCAGTTGGCGGTCGCTTGGGTCTTACGGCGGCCCGAAGTGACCTCGGCTATCGTTGGCGCCCGTCGACCCAGCCAGATCGAAGAGACGGTCCAGGCCGCCGACTGGAACCTGGGCCAGGAAGACATCGCCGCGATCGAGAAGCTCCTCGCCAAGCGGGAAGAAAAGCTCGCGGGCCGCTTTTAGGTCGTTTGGGTCCCTTGGGTCGCTTTCGAAAGGACCCAAAAGGACGAAAAAGACCTAAAGGCAAGCCCTTGCACGAGAAAAGGAAAGACGAATGTCACAGGAACAAAGCGTTTACACCAGTCCGCTGGTCGAGCGAAACGCCTCGCGCGAGATGGCCGAGCTGTTCGGCCCGCAGAAGAAGTTCAGCACGTGGCGTCGGCTCTGGCTGGAGCTGGCCAAGGCGCAGAAGAAGCTCGGCCTGAACATCAAGGCCGGCCAGATCGCCCAGATGGCGCGTCACCTCGACGACATCGACTTCAAGAAGGCGACGCGCTACGAGAAGCTGTTGCGTCACGACGTGATGGCCCACATTCGTACGTTTGGCGACGCGGCCCCCAAAGCGGCGCCGATCATTCACTTAGGCGCGACCAGTTGCTATGTCGGCGACAACACCGACCTGCTCATCATGCGCGAGGCGCTGCAACTGGTGGCCGGCAAAGTCGCGACGGTGATCGACCTGCTCGGCACGTTCGCTCAGACGTACCGTGCGATGCCGGCGCTGGGCTTTACGCACTACCAGCCGGCGCAACTGACGACGGTCGGCAAGCGCGCCACGCTCTGGTGCCAGGAGTTCGCGATAGACCTGCACGAGATCGAGCACCGCATCGCGACGCTGCCCTTCCGCGGCGTCAAAGGCACGACCGGCACGCAGGCCTCGTTCCTGGCGCTGTTCGAAGGCAACCACACCAAGGTCAAGCAGCTCGACAAGGAAGTGGCCGCGGCGTTCGGCTTCAAGAAGACCTGCGCCGTGACCGGTCAGACCTATCCGCGCAAGTACGACACGCTGGCAGTCAACGCGCTCGCCTCTTTGGCGCAGTCGGCACACAAGGTCTGCAACGACATCCGCCTATCCGCCAATCTCAAGGAGATGGAGGAACCGTTCGAGAAGTCGCAAGTGGGCTCGTCCGCGATGGCCTACAAGCGCAACCCCATGCGCTGCGAGCGCGTCACGGCGCTGAGCCGCCTGGTGCTGAGCCTGGCGACCAGTCCCGCGATGACCGCTTCCGAGCAATGGTTCGAGCGCACGCTGGACGACTCGGCCAATCGGCGCATCGTCATCCCCGAGGCGTTCCTGGCCGTGGATGGCATCCTGCAAATCCTCATCAATGTCTTCGACGGGCTGGTGGTCTACCCGAAAGTGATCGCGGCCCACGTCGAGGCGGAGCTGCCTTTCATGGCGAGCGAGAACATCCTCATGGCCGGCGTCAAAGCCGGCGGCAACCGCCAGGAGCTGCACGAGAAGATCCGTCTGCACTCCCAGGCCGCCGCCGCCCAGGTCAAGAGCTTCGGCCAGCCCAACGACCTGATCGGCCGCCTGCGCGCGGATATCTCTTTCGCCAAGATCGACTTCGCCAAGGTCCTCGACCCAGGCGACTACGTGGGCCGCGCCCCGCAACAAGTCGATGAATTCATCCGAACCGTCGTAGCGCCGGTACGCAAGAAGTACCAGCAACAGCTCAGTGGAAAAGTCGAACTTGCCGTGTGATGGAAGCACGAAATACGAATCTCGAAATGCGAAACAAATCCAAATGACCCAAAGACAAATGTCTCAAACCAAGAAAGCGGAAGGGCTGTTTTGATTTTCGGTCATTTGAACCTTCGTGCTTGTTTCGGGTTTCGATATTCGAGTTTCGGATTTCTGGGGCAAATCGGAAGGAAAAGACAAAGTGACAAGACAAGAGCTTATCAGCCGTATCAAGGAAACCGCCTACCTTGAAGGTGACTTCATTCTTCGCAGTGGCAAGCGCAGCAAGTATTATCTCGATAAATACCTCTTCGAGACCTGCCCTGATATTCTCAAGGCGCTCGGCGCCGAGTTCGGCAAGCACGTGACGGACGACGTGACCTTGATCGCCGGCGCGGAGCTGGGCGGCGTGGCGCTGGCGGCCGCGACCGCGATGGCCACCGGCACCAACTGGGTCATCGTCCGCAACAGCAAGAAAGGCTACGGCACCGGCAAGATGGTCGAAGGCGTCCTCAAGCAAGGCGACGTCGTGCTCCTCGTCGAGGACATCGCGACGACCGGAGGGCAGGTCCTCGAAGCCGCGAAAGTGATCGCGGAGGCCGGTGCGACGGTCAAGAAGATCGTCGCCGTCATCGACCGCAAACAGGGCGCGAGAGAGAACATCACCGAAGCCGGCTATGTATTCGAGTCGATCCTGACCAGGGAAGACCTGGGGATTTCGGATTGACGATTCCGGATTGCGGATTCCTCGGAGCGCGGTCCTCAAATCCGCAATCGCCAATCCGAAATCCGCAGTCGATGAGGGAACGAACATGATCGTCGGGGTTCCGAAGGAGATCAAGAAGGACGAGTACCGCGTGGCGCTGTTGCCGGTCGGCGCAGAATTGCTGAAGCGCGATGGTCACACCGTCCTGTTCGAGAAGGACGCGGGTCTGAATAGCGGCTTTGCCGACCAGGCATACGCCTCCGCCGGCGCGACGATCGTGGAGACAGCCGAAGAAATCTACGCGCGGGCCGAGACGGTCGTCAAGGTCAAGGAGCCGCAGCCGGAGGAGATCGCGCGGCTGCGCGAGGGACAGATCGTCTTCTGCTACTTCCATTTCGCCGCGTCGCGCGAGCTGACGATCGGTTGCCTCGAGCGTGGTATTACCGCGGTGGCGTACGAGACGCTCGAAGATGCCGAGGGCCGGCTGCCGTTGTTGACGCCCATGAGCGAGATCGCCGGTCGCATGTCGATCCAGGAAGGGGCCAAGAGCCTCGAACGTCCGGCAGGTGGTCGCGGCGTCCTGCTTGGCGGCGTCCCCGGCGTGGCGCCGGCCGACGTCCTCATCCTTGGTGGTGGGATCGTCGGCGCCAACGCCGCCCGGATGGCGGCCGGGCTCGGGGCGGACGTCACCATCATGGACATCAACCTGGACCGGCTGCGCTACCTCAGTGACATGATGCCGGCCAACGTGAATACGATCTTCTGCGATCCGCATACCGTGCACGACTACGCGCCGCGTGCCGACCTTGTGATCGGCGCCGTCCTGATCCCCGGCGGCCGGACGCCGGTGCTGATCCCGCGGACCCTTGTGAGCAAGATGAAGCCGGGCAGCGTCATCGTCGACGTCTGCATCGACCAAGGCGGCTGCACCGAGACCTCGCGCCCCACCACGCACAGCGACCCGACCTACCTAGTAGACGGTGTGGTCCACTACGGCGTGACCAACATCCCCGGCGCCGTCAGCCGCACGTCGAGCGTAGCGTTGTGCAACGCGACGTTGCCCTACGTGCGGCAACTTGCCAGGCTGGGCGTCGACGCCTTCGCCGCCACCGACCCCGGCCACGCCGCCGCGATCAACATGCAGAACCACAAGCTCACCAACGAAGCTGTCGCCCACGTCTTTCCCGACCTCGGCGACCAGGCGATCTCCGAGGGGAACTGACACCACCGGTCACGGGCAACGCCTGTTTGGCGTCCGTGTCTACTCGGCGCTTCTCATGATGCCGAAAGCACTTGAACGCGTCCGGGAATGGGCACAGGACAGCCTCGATCCTTCAGGCGGGGATTGACAGTCAAAGCCAGATCGACGAAAGCGGCGAAGACTACCTCTACCACCGCAGCCACTTCGTCCTCGTTGACCTTCCCGCAGAAGTCAAGCACGCACTGACGGCGGCTTGAGCCGCCTAGCTTAGCGGATCTCCGTCGGTCAGGACGTACCGCTCGTCTCCTTCCCTTGAATCAGTGAGACGATTCTACCGGCGATCATCGTCTTGCGCTGGGCGGGTATTTCAAGCCATTGAGAACTCGGGGTTTTGATGTGGACGGTGGAGGTTTCGGCGCCGATGGCGACGGGGGCGTTGGCGACGATCATGTCCAAGTGCTTGTCGTGCAGCTTGCGCTCGGCGTTGGCGCGCAGGTTGCGGTCTTCCAAGGCGAAGCCGATGACAATCTGCGGCCGGTGGTGTGCGGTGCACACCCTACGGTGACTTCCGGCCCATTTGAGGATGTCGGGGGTCGGTTTGAGCCGGAGGGTCGGCTTGGTCCCGGCGTCTTTCTTGAGCTTCGTTTTCGACGGCTTGGCGGGAGTGAAATCGGCAACGGCCGCGGCCATGATGAGACAATCGCACGCGGCGAAGTGCTTCTTGACCGCCGCGAACATCTGGGCGGCGCTTTCGACATGGACCACATGCGCGCCGGTCGGCGGTCTCAGCGCGGTAGGCGCGGTGATGAGCGTCACTTTGTGGCCGGCCTTCAGCGCCGCGCGGGCGAGGGCGTAGCTCATCTTGCCGCTGCTGGCGTTGGAGATGAAGCGCACCGGGTCGATATACTCGCGCGTGCCTCCGGCGGTGATGAGAAAGCGTATAGACATTTTGGATTGACAATTTATGATTTACGATTTGGCCGCGATGGCTTCGATCGCTTCGATGATTTCGGTCGGTTCGGCCATGCGGCCGACGGCTTCGGTGCGGCAGGCCAGACGGCCCATGTTGGGACCGGTCATTTGCACACCCGCTCGCTTGAGCGTCTCGACGTTGCGCTGGACCGTGGGGTTCTCCCACATGCGATTGTTCATGGCCGGCGCGAAGAGCATGGGTTTTTGCCAGCAGACGCACAGCGTCGTGCCGAGCAGATCGTCGCAGATGCCGGTCGCGACCTTGCCGATGATATTCGCGGTCGCAGGCGCGACGACCACGATCTGCGCCCAGTCGGCCAACGAAATGTGCGCGCTTTGGAATTCCTCGGAGGCGCTCCAGAGCGTGGTGAAGACCGGCGCGCCGGTGACCGCCTCGAAGCTCTTGGGCGCAACGAACTGACAGGCATTGTCGGTCATCACCGTACGCACGCGCGCCTTCGCGGCGGTCAGTTTGCTGGCCAGATCCACCGCCTTGTAGGCAGCGACGCCACCGCTGACACCCAGCAGGATATTGACGTTCTCAAGCATAGCGCCGCCATCGGGCTACAGCAGCGGTTTGCTGGCCGGCTCGGGCTCGCCGTCGGCCCGGCCGTCGATGGTGATCTTGTCCTGGAGGATCTCCTGGAGGACAATCTCCATCAGCGTCATAGTCCCGGCGTTCTCGATCAGCGGCCGCGAGCCTTGCAGCAGCTCGGCCATCCGCTTCTGAATGAGAGAGGCCAACTTGAAGCGCCCGCCCACCTTGTTCACCAGTTCCGCGTTCCTGAGTTCTTCCAGCATCATCGTTCTCCAGAGTTTTCGTCATGCCCGGCTGCCGCACCCTCGCGTGCTTGGCGGATGATCTGCATCACCTCGCCGATGGCATGTTCCAAATCCTCGTTGATCACCATATGGTCGTAGTACTGTTTCGCGGCGGCAATCTCGTTGCCGGCGCCACCCAGACGGGTCTCGATCGCATCGGCGCTGTCGCGCGCCCGTCGGCCGATCCGCTGGGCCAATTCCCTGTCATCCGGCGGCAGAATGAAGACCATCACGGCATCGGGACAGGCTGCCTTGACCTGCTTGCCTCCTTGGGTGTCGATCTCCAGAATAACGATCCTACCGGCCTGGAGCGCCTCGTCCACCTTTTCCTTGGGCGTGCCATACAGGTTGCCGAATACCTCGGCGTATTCCAGCAGCAAGCCTTGCTCGATCCGCTCGCGGAACTCCTCCTTGCTGATGAACCAGTAGTCGCGGCCGTTCTGCTCGCCCGGACCGGGAGGCCGGGTCGTCGCTGAGACGCTCAGGTGTACGTCCTCCATCCGCTTGACGACTTCCTTGCAGATGGTACTCTTGCCCACTCCCGACGGGCCGCTGACGACGATCAGCTTACCACACGTTTTGTTCTGGTCCGCCTGGCTTGTCATTCGACGTTCTGGATCTGTTCTTTGAGCCGCTCGATCAGGCACTTGATATCGACCACGCGCCGGACGATCTCGGCGTCGGCGGCTTTGCTGGCCGTGGTATTGGCCTCGCGGAGCATCTCCTGACTGAGGAAGTCCAAACGCCTGCCCGCCTGGCCCTCGGTCTCACAGATCTGCTGGAATTGCTGGAGGTGTGCGTCCAGACGCGCGATCTCCTCGGAGATGTCCGAGCGGTCGGCCAGGATCGCCACTTCCCGCGCGAGGGTCTCCTCGTCCAGCTTCAGTTTTCCCTCCGCGAGCAGCTCGTCCACGCGCTTGCGCAGGCGCTTGGCGTATTCGTTGACCACGCCGTCGCTACGCTGTTTGACCACCGCCAGTTCCTGCGCGATCGCGTCGCAGTTGCCCTTCAGATCGGCTTGGAGGAACTTGCCTTCGGCCTGGCGCATCTGCCTGAGCCGGTCCAGCGCCTCCTGCGTGATCTTCAGGACCAATTCCTTGACCTTGCGGCTTTCCTCTTCGTCGGGCATGATCGGCTGGACCACGCCGGGCAGCTCCAGGAGGCTGGCCATATCGATCGTGCCGGCTACTCCCACCGAAGTGCCGACGGTGCTAAGCTTTTCGACGATGAACCGCAGCGCCGCTTCGTCGATCTCGAACAGTGCGTTGGCCGAGGCGCCCTTGAGCCTCAGCACGTAGTTGATCGTTCCGCGCGAGAGGTTTCGCCGCAGGCACTTGTCGATGTCGTCCTCCAGGAAGGCCACGGTCTCCGGAAGCTTGATAATCGTCTTGAGGTAGCGGTTGTTGACCGCCTTGATCTCAACGGCATAACAGATTCCGTCTAACAGACCATCCGCGGTACCGTATCCGGTCATGCTGTTGAGCATAGTGGTCATGCCTCAAGAACAAAGAACGGCGTTGCCAGGGATCCGCCAGTGTCGCCGCCTTCGCATCTGTCGCCCAGGTGCGCGTCGCACCATCTACTCTCCCGCGCCGTTCGGCTCGGCTGGCGTGCCGGGACCAGGCTCGGCAGTTCCGGGCTGCGTGGTCGGGCCTGGCTCGGCCGGACCGGGTCCGGCGCCCGTGCCATCGGCGGCAGGCATGCCGCCGTCATCCGCGGGCGCTACGTCGGCCGGTGCCTGCTGTTGCGTCGTCGTATCCGTGCCGCCGCCACGGTCGGGCAACGGAGGTCGGTAGAACCTGGCCAGCACGACCGCCAGCAACAGGAACACCCCGACCAACACGATCGTCACCCAGGTCAGGAAGTCTCCGGTTTTCGACCCGAGCAGACTGCCGGCCATACCGCCGCCAAAAGCGGCGCTGAGTCCTCCACCCCGGCCCTTTTGAATCAGAATCACCAGGATCACCACGACCGAGACCAGGACGAACAGCACCGCGACGAAGTTCATCAGGATATGCACGGCCAACATCGGTAGTACAGTCATATTCGCGCCCCACACAGATTCAGATTGTCGTCATAGGTGACAAAAGGGTGGAGCGTGCCCCACCGCTTGGTCTCAACTCACGGCCGCCTGTATGATCTCCACGAACTCGTCCGGCTTCAGGCTCGCGCCGCCGACCAGGGAACCATCGACATCCTCCTGGCTCATCAGCTCCTTGGCATTGGCGGCGTTGACCGAGCCGCCGTAGAGAATCCGCATGTCCTGCGCCGCCCTCCGGTCGTATAGCTCCGCCAGGAGAGAGCGGATGAACGCGTGGACCTCCTGGGCCTGCTGTGGCGTCGCGGTGCGGCCGGTCCCGATCGCCCAGACCGGCTCGTAGGCAATCGTCACCACCGAGAGCTTCTCATCACTGAGACCCGTCAGGCCGGCCCTGACCTGCTCGGCCACCACCGTTTCCGTTTGTCCGGCGTCGCGCTGCTCGAGCAACTCGCCGACGCAGAGAATCGGGAGCAGCCCACCGCCCAGGGCCGCGAGCATCTTCTTGTTGATCAGTTCGTCCGTTTCGCCGATGACGTGGCGCCGCTCCGAATGGCCGCACAGCACGTACGTGCACCCGACGTCCTTCAGCATCGCGGTGCTGATCTCGCCGGTAAAGGCGCCCTTCTGCTCGAAGTAGACATCCTGCGCCCCGACGGCAATATGATGCGAGCTAACCGCCTGCGCCACCGACTGGAGGTACACGAAAGGTGGGATCACCGCCACCGAAACCGAGCCGCCGGCCGTTTCCGACGCGCCTGACGCCACCGCTTTGGCCAGGTCCACACTCGATTGGCCGTCAGTGTTCATCTTCCAGTTGCCGGCGACAAACGGCTTTCTCATCGTTATCTCCTACAGTCCTCTGGACAAACGTTCGTAGCTAACGTCCGGTTCTTACAGCAGTTCCGTGGCACGCGGGAAACTTCCCAGGATCGACAGTTGCAGACAGTGCTGGCGCGATTCCTCCAGCGCGATCTGCACTCTCTCTTCGGTTCGGTGTCCGAGGAAGTCCATGAAGAAGTAGTATTCCCACTCGCGCTTCTTGCCCGGTCGCGATTCGATGTTGGTCAGGTTGATGCAGTATTTCTTGAAGACCGCCAGCACGTCGGCCAGGGCACCGGCCTTGTGGGCGGTGCTGAAAAGGATGGCGGTCTTGTCTTCCTTCGTCGGCCTGGCATCCTCGCGGCTGAGCACGAGGAAGCGCGTGATGTTGTTGGCGATATCCTCGATGTTCTCGCAGATCATCTTCAGCCCGTACAGCTCTGCAGCCGCCTTGGAGCCGATGGCTGCGGCGCGAGGCTCAGCGGCCGCCATCTGCGCCGCCTTGGCCGTCGAAGCCACCGGAATGGTCTTGGCCTCCTTGAAGGTCGCGCTCAGCCAGTTGCGACACTGCGCGAATACCTCCGGCTTCGAATAGACCTTGTCAACCTCTTCGAGCGGACAATTGGCCAGGAGGTTGTGGTGGATGGCCATCAAGACCTCGGCGCAGATCTTCACGTCCGTCTCGATCAGGGCATCGAGGGTCTCGATCACACCGCCTCCGCTGGAGTTCTCGATCGGCACGATGCCCAGGTCGCAATGACCTTTGCTGATCTCGTCGAAGATACTGCGGATATCCGCCAACGACTCGTAATCGACGCTCTGGCCGAACTTGAGCATGGCGGCGGTATGGCTGAAGCTGCCGCCCGGACCGAGATAGGCGATCCGCAACGGCTTTTCCAACAGGAACGACCCGCTCATCATCTCGCGCCAGATCGCCACCAGCGTCCGGTCGGGCAAGGGCCCCTGGTTGGATTTCTTGATCTTCTCCAGGACCTGCTTCTCGCGGTCGGGCGCATAGATCGGGCTGTCGCTGCGGTTCTTCAGCTTGCCCACCTCCACCACGACGCGCGCACGCTCGTTGAGCAGCTCGACAAGCTGGTGGTCGATCTCGTCTATGCGGTTTCGCAGGTCGTCCAGCGACATTAGACCCTATTCGGTGCGTCACAAACGGCGTTGCCGGGACTCGGATTCAACAAAACTCCTTTCTTTAGCAAAATTTGATCTTTCCGTCAATGAATTTCGCACGTAAGGTTCTATTATTTCGCAGGAGCGTCCGTCGCCAATCGGTTGCGCGGCTCGTCTCGTCAAGCGGTTGCGTAGGTCAGCCGCGGCACCGCCGGACGCCCGACGCAACCGTAACGCGATACGCGACCGCGACCGGACAACGAATTGGCAGTGATGAAAACAGGGGCAATGCGGTATACGATCTTCGAGACCCGCTGGGGCTACTTCGGCCTGGCGACGGTCGGCGACGCCGTGTGGCGGACTGTTCTTCCCGCCGCTCACCTCACCCAGGTGCGGCGAGCGCTCTTGGCGGATCTGGACGACGTGCCTTTCGAGAAGGGCTTGATGCCGGCCCTCCAACGGCGCATCATGGCCTACTTCGAAGGCGAAAACGTCGATTTCAGTACTGATCCCACGGTCAACCTCGATCAATGCGGCGCCTTTGACCGGGCCGTTCTGGCCGCGTGCCGGCAGATCGGCACCGGCTGGAAGCTCACATACGGCCAGTTGGCTGCAAAGATAGGCAAACCCGGCGCCGCCCGCGCGGTCGGCAGCGCTCTGGCGCGCAATCCGGTCCCTCTGATCGTCCCCTGCCACCGTATCCTGCGGTCCGACGGCGCTCTCGGCGGGTTCTCGGCCCCCGGCGGGGTAGCCGTCAAGAAGAGGATGCTCCTGCACGAGGAAACGCTTCGTCAAGGGGTCTGAGAGGCAACTGCCCCCACCAGTCCAAGGAACCGGTAATGCCAAGATGCACTGCGAAGATCGGTCTGCTGGCCCTGGCCATGGGACTGCTCGCCTTGGGCGGCGGCTGCCGGACAATCAACAAGCGCCTCAGCGAGGCGGTCCAGGACCCCGGCAAAGCCAAGCAATGGAGTGTCCACTATGGCAGTCACGGCCACTATCAGCTCGACAACGACAGGCTCAAGGGGCTCGAGTTTGAGGGCTGCACCGAAGGCGATCGGATCAAGGTCCACTACCAGCGAGGTTTGGCGGAATCCGCTCAATGCATCGCCGACGAGACCACCCGCCTGCTGGAAGCGGTCGAGCAGCGGCTCGGCCTGACCATTACTACGCGCAGCACGATCCCGCTGCTGCGTTTCGACGAAATCCCGCAGAACTTCGATATCAGCCTCAAGGGCGAGCCCAATGAATTCCCGTTGCCTCTGTTCGTGCAAGCCGGCGACGAATCGTGCCGGTCTATCCTGGCACAGAACCGCAGCTACCCTTACCTGTTCGTCCACGAGCTGGTCGAGACGTCGTTGGCCTGCAGCGAGACCGGCGGGCGGGTGCTGCCCGACATGGGATGGAGCTTCCTCGGGCTCCACGCTCACGTGGACAACCATACGCGCTGGTTCCGCGAAGGTCTGGCCAACTACGCCGGCTATATCGCGCATGAGATCGCCCGGCAGGACCTTGCCGACGCCAAGGACGCACCGGCCGGGCGCGCCCTGGTGCACAGTCACCCGTTCTCCGCTCTGGACGACATCGGCGTCAAGCTGTTTTCGTGGTCGCAGTATTCCCGCGCGCGGAATCAGGAGGACCATTACAACGCCGCCTTGGGGTTGTTCCTGCTCATCGCCGACGAATACGGCGAGCAGGCCATTCGGGAGATCATGGCCGAGATTGCCAAGCGGAAGATCGTCGACGGTCGAGACCTGCTGGAGATCGCCAAACAGGCCACCGGCACCGATCTCAAGCAGCTCGCGGCCGCTTTCAGGTTCCCACAGACGGGACTGAAGCTCGACGATCTCACCGCCGCCACCGCCCTCAACAAGGGTCTCGACGTGCGGAGAGGCCTGCTGGTCGAGGCGCTCGAACCGAACGGCCTGGCCGACCAGGCCGGGCTCGAGCCCAACGACGTAATCGTCGCCATCGACGACAACGCAGTCGCTGACGAGCTCGACTATGAGCTTGCGCTTTTCAAAGCTCGCGCCCGGCCATCCGTCTCCCTGTCGCTCTGGCGGGCAGGCACCGGGACCCTAGCCATCGACCTGCCTCTCTGGCCGGGCGACCACCAAGCTCCCGAACCTGGAAAACGCCGTAACCCCTTAAAAAAAGGCAGGATAGATTTCGTCATCCTCTCGGTACGATAGTCCTTCCGAAAACCAAACACCCGCAGTCCCTCTCAGGCGAACACCCATCCCGAGAAAAAATCTCGCCCCTGAGGTAAAATATACTTGACATAATGTAATGTAGAGATAACATTGTGTTATGCACAGCTTACATTGGAACCATCGGTCGGCATCGATTACCGGCAGAGAACCATGAATCACGCACAGAAGGGAGAAGAGCTATGACTGAAAGAGAAGAAGCGTGGGTCGGCCTGCTTCTGGGAGGACCGATCCTTCTTATTCCCACCGTTGTCGCCGTGTTCATCGCTTACGACAGAGGGCTGTCCTTTGCTCCTTTGTTGATGTTTACCGCCACGGTCCTCTGGGGCGGTTTGCTTTGGCTGCTGCCTTACATTCAGCGCCGACTCCGTAAGTACAAGAAGGAGGTCACTTTCGACGAGCGGGATCAACTCATCCACAAGAGGATCGTGATGGCTGCGTACGTGGCGCTTTGGACGTATTTCGTCGCGGCCTGCGTGACAACCTGGTGCGTCGTCGGCCCCAACGGCTCGATCTCAGTGAACGTCATGCTCCTGATCCTCGTGGGAGGCCTTGTCCTGTTCAACAGCGCGCAGGGTCTGGCTGGCCTGATCCTGTCCGGCCGGTCACAGAAGGGAGACAAAGAATGACTCGATATCAGAAGATCGCCTGGTTCAGTCTTGCTATCAGCGCCACGGCCGTTATCGCCGGCTCGACGGCCATCGCCATCGAACTTCACATCCGAGGGTACTCCACGATCGGGTGGTGGTTCTTCGTGGTGCCTTTGGCGTCGCTCCAGCTCACCCCGCACCTGTTCAAGAAACCGCTGAGCCCGGCGGGGGTAGCGACCGACGAACGCGATCTGATGATCGACAGCAAAGCGTCACGGATTGCACTCGGGGCATCTTACTTCTTCTTCATCGCCGCGTGTGCGACACTCTGGGTGTCAGTGGGAATAGACACTCCGATACCGGCGTACTGGCTCGGCCGAATCATCCTCGGCGGCTGGCTAACCGCGGCGATCGTCCACGCCCTTACAATTACCATATGCTACGCCTGGGCAGGCAAAGGAGAATGATCGTGAGCAAGCTTGAGAAAGCCGCATGGGTCAATCTCGCCGTCGTCATCGCATGTGTCCTAATTGGAAGCATAGGCTTCTTTGCCTTGACGCGTATGAACGCCAGAGGCGTCGGCAACATCATCGTTGTCTTTGTGGTCGCCTGCGTGAGCGGTCTCGGCACCTACCTGATGAGGCGAAAGAGAGGATTTGAGGCCCATCTCGATGAGCGCGAGCGATTGATCTACAAGCGCTCGCTGGAATGGGCCTTCGTCGCAGCCATCGCGTTTTTGGCCTGTATCTGCATCGTCCCCTTCTTCGTGCTGGGCGGGCAGAATGTCATCCGCGTCTATTACCTCCCGGTGGTCTTTCTGAGCACACTGTTCGCGGCGCAGTTCGTCCATTCCGCGGCCATCCTGGTCCAATCCGCGCGGGAGGACGATGATGCCCAGTGACAGGCTCAGCAACCAGATTCGCCGGCTGCGGTTCGAGAACGGCGAGATGACGCAGCAGCAGCTCGCCGACAAGGCAGGCGTGACGCGGCAGACGATCATCGCCATCGAGGCCGGCAAGTATGCGCCGTCGCTACCGCTGGCCTTTCGCATCGCCCACGCCTTCGGTATCCCGCTGGAGGACGTGTTTCAGTATGATGGCGACGCCAACCCGTCCAGGCCTGGACCTGACTCGGCGCGATGAGACCTATCCGCGAAACGATGCGGCAGCGGCAAGACCGCTGGGCCGTGCCGCCGCCCTCGAAGAAGTGCGCGTCAGCCCCCCGCCGGGAAGTCGCTGCGGGTCATGTAGATCGCGATGACCTTGCCCTCCCAGAGGAAGACGCGGACCTTCTGATCGGACCGATGATAATAGCCCTGCCCCTCGTTGCCTTCGACGTCCCAATACAAGACACCGTCCTTGAATTCGTTCTTCTGGCCGGTGACGGTCGCGACCGGGGCGCCCAGCACGTCCAGGGCTTCCGGTAGCGTCGAGCCGATGCGCAGCTTGCCACCATAGGCATACTCAGAGGCCCGCCCGTGACGGATCTCCATGATGCGTCCTTCGCGCAGCCACACGTTGAAGCTGCACGGATAGGTCATGATGTAGTTGTCCGGCAGCGCGTCAGGCTTGAAGGTCTGGTTGCCCCAGACGTACCGGCTCGGCTCGCCGAAGATCGCGCGGACTCGGTCGGGGCCGGCCGTCTCGATGTCCAGCGTGGCGATCCGCTCAGGCAGCAGGCTGGCGAATTCGGCGTCGAACGGCTCCGAACCGCCGCTGCTGTAGTCGCTCCGCGTCATGTAGATAGCGATCACTTTGTCGTCGGCGAACCAGACGCGGACCTTCCGATCGGGCCGATGGTAGTAGCAGTGGCCTTCGCGGCCCTCGATGTCCTTGAAGAGGACATTCGCGTCGCTCCAGTCGATCGGCTTGCCCTCGACTGTCTTTGCCGGAGGGCCGAGCACCGCCAGCGCCTCGTCCAGTGTCGAGCCGACACGCAATGTGCCGGCATACGCATATTGGGAGCCCTGTTCGTGACGTAGTTCCACAATACGGTCGTCCATCATGAACACGCGGAACCCGCTGGGATAGACAGCAATGAAGCGATTCGGCAACTTGTCCGCCGGCAGAATCTCGGGGCCCCATATGTATCTCATGGGCTGGCCGAAAGTCGTAATGACCTGCTTCAGATCGGCCGTGTCGATATCAAGATGGGCGATCTTCTGCGGAAGCTGTGCCGCGAACTCATCGGCGTGGGCATAACCCCGCAGACGGGCCGGGGTGCCGTAGTCGCGCTCGATGTTGATCTCCATGACCGACCGATCCTGCTGGTCGATCTCGAAAACAAGGCCGAGGCCCTCATAGCCGAGGAAGCGCTTGAACTCCGTTTCTTCCAGCCTGCAGTCTGAACCCAACGCCCGCTTGACCTTCTCTTCCGAGTCCCCTACGCGCAGCCCATTGCCAAAGACATAGCTCGGACTAAGCAGAGTGATTCCTACGACGGCATCCTCATGCACGCAGAAGGAGATGTCCTTGTAGGGCATGTAGTAAGTCTCGGGCAGGTTCTCCAGCGTATAGGACTGGTCGCCGTAGAAGATATGGTCCGGCTCGCCGAACGCTTGCAGGATGTCGTCTTTGGTCAACTTGAACATTGACGCAATCCCCTCGGGCAAAGCCGGGACGCTCTGTATAGCTTCCGGGTTCGCCCGAGCCGTTGTAGCTGGCCGCCCCATGGGCAGAAGCACGGCGCCGATGACCACGAGGGCCAGCAACCCCGGCAATCCCAGGGCTGGACGTTTCGGTATGTGTCGACTCAACATGTGGGTGATCCTCCTTTCCAGGTTCTTTCTGGACTCCGCGATTCCAATCAAACGTACACTAAAAGCCGGCTTTCGAAAGGCCATTTCGGCAATGTCGATCAGTGTATCGGTGTAGCACTGGGCTTCTGATCGAAAGGCGGCCAGGACCGTCTCGTCCACGGCCGATTCCCGCAGATCACGCAGCTTCATGTTCGCTATCCACACGAGGGGGTGCCAGAAATACACGACTTGCAGAATCGTCTGCACCAGGCTCACCCAGGGATCGCGCCGTTTGATGTGGGTCAGCTCATGCGCGAGGACGGTGCGCAGGCCCTGCTGCCCTACTTGGGGTGGCAATACGGCCGGCAAGAGAATCACCGGCCGCACGAATCCGCACACGGCGGGACTGCGCACGTCGCCGGTGAGCCTCAACTCCACCTGCGTGGAAATCCTCAAATCGGCGCGGCACTCCTGCAACAATGCCATCACGTCCCGTCGGGCCGGATAGCTGCGACAGAGGGACCGTCGGGCCGACGCCACCTGCCGCAACACCAATACCGACAACAAGATAGCTCCCGCGATGCCACCCAATAGCACCCACGCCGGCCACAGGAGCGGCACACTCGTGGCGCCTGGCGCAGCGGTCTCCACTATGCCGGCGGGCATCGCGCCGAGGTTTCCGACAAGGTCAACGTATCCCGGCGGCACTGCCGACAATGGCTGGTTCGCAGGGTTTGACACAGCACCCGCGACGGGCAGGTAGCGTCCCAGCCAATAGGTTACGCCGGTCGGCAGCGCTAATGACGGCGGCAGCACCAGTTTGACCGGGACCAGCAGCCACATCGCATACCGAAAGCGCGCGCTGACTCTCCCTCGCAGACACAGGTCCAACAACAGAAGTAGGCCTATCAGGAGACTGGATTGGATGAACATGCGCGTCCCGAACTCACAGAACGCCCGGCCCCATTCGTTGAGGAGTACTGTGGCACTATTGAGCGCGTCCATCTCCCGTCTCCTTTCGGTCCGCATCCTTGGGGCGAGGTGATTTCGTGGTCTTGTTCATCCGGCGGGCAATCTCGCGCAGTTGGCGGGCATCGTCGGCCGAAAGCCCTTCGTGTTCCACCAGAAACTGCATCATCGGCGCCAACGCCCCGCCAAAGGCCCGCTTGAGCATGCGGTGGAACTCGCCGCGTTTGGCCTCCACTTCGCCCACCGTCGTGCTGTACAATCGCAGGTTGCGGATCTTCTTGACGCGCAGCAATCCCTTGTCGAGCATACGATCCATCGTGGTCTTGACGGTGCTGTAAGCCCAGCCCCTGCTTGGCGCCAGGGCCTCCTGCACGGTGCCCGCGGCACAGGGCTCGTGCTCCCATACCGCCCTCATGATGGCCCATTCGGCTTCGGTAAGCTCGACACTCGGTTTCTCAGAACGCTCTTTTGCGGCCATTGCGAGCCCTCCTTAATGCTACACGTATAATAGACGTACTACATATGTAGTGTGTTTCAGAAGAAAAACCCCAAAAACCAAAAAAATCAAGCTCGTGTCGGTCGAGGCCGACAACCCTGTCAGGGCTGACAGGGTCTACGTCCAAGCCAGTGCTGGGAATGCCTAACGGAATGACCGATGGATGTGTAGGGGCAGGCCCCTGTGCCTGCCTTGGGCAACCACAGGGGGTTGCCCCCTACAATGTACGCAGCGCAACTGCCCTGCGAAGATCATTCCGTTGAAGGCCCTAAGCGACCTCCTGGAGCAGGGTCAGGAGCTTGCGGTCGAGGTGGTGGCCGTGGAAGTCTTCGTAGGCGACATCAGTGCGGCCGGAATCGAGGATGCCGAACGAGCCGCGGAAATTCCACAGAGCCAGGCCGATGCCGTAACCGGTGAGGATCTCCAGGACGTCGCGCAGCCATGCCAGCACGATATCATGCGGCGTCTTGTTGAACGCCCCGCCTTCGCCACAGTGGACGCCGACACCCATCTTGGCCAGGTCCGCCCAGCGCTGGTAATGCTGCTGGAGCCGCTGGCGATCCCAGCCATGACCCGGCCAGGCGGGCTCAGGGTAGTCCTGGTAGTTGACCCACGTCGCGCCGCAGTGGCTGATGAACATCGGCTGATAGGCGCGCGTGCTCTGCGCAATCTTCAGGTCCGCCAGCTCGGGAGCCGGGTCGTTACCCCAACTGAGACCGTCGGCGACGATAATCCGGTCTGGACTGATCGCGCGGATGGCCTTGACGGTCGTGCGGACCACGCGCTCGTGG
Organism: Sedimentisphaerales bacterium; assembly: GCA_016927855.1. Lineage (GTDB taxonomy): Bacteria > Planctomycetota > Phycisphaerae > Sedimentisphaerales > Anaerobacaceae > JAFGLV01. The sequence continues at coordinate 27,610 of JAFGLV010000093.1, read as the reverse complement.
TCGGCGCGGCTCATCTGCACGCCGGGCGCGGGCGGCTCGTTGATCAGGTCGAAGCTGAGCTTGTCGCGCGAGATGCCTTTGTACCGCTTGGCCATCAACTGCCAGTGGAAACAGAAGGCGTCGAGTGCGGTCCGGTCCTTCCAGAGGTTGTGAGGTTCGGTGAACTCGCGATTGACCGAGTAGCCCGGCCCACGATGGAAGTTCAGGCTCACGTGCAGGCCGTACTGGTTGGCCAGCTCAATGCCTCGGTCGAGCTTGGCGAGCATGGGCTCGTGAATCTTGTAGTCGTCGCCATCCTCGATCCACAGCCGGTAGACCGCCGGGAAGCGCACGAAATCGAACCCGAAATCGCGGATCCAGCGGAAATCGTCCTCGGAGAAGTCGCCGGTGCTACGCATCGTGAACATATCGAGTAGGTTGAAGCCTCGCCAGCGCGGCAGCACGGTCTGGGCCTTGGCCTGAGCGGGTTGCGTTTGGGCCCGCGCGTACCCGGTCACGACCATGGCCGCCGAACCCGCAACGACCTGTTTCAGAAACGTGCGACGACTACTTTCCATGAGACACCTCCATCATGATTGTCCGATGCACCTACCGATAACGCCTCGGCGCTGTGCCGTCAACCGTAATGCGGACGCCGGGATTTCACCTCTGCAGGTAATGCAGACGGCCTGCCCCCTTGTCATGTCGAGTGGAGCAGAGCGGAATCGAGACATCTGGCCGCGAACGAGACGACCGCCCCATTCTCGATCAGATTTCTCCATGAAGCCTGCCCTGAGCGAAGTCGAATGGGGCCTGCCGGCAGCAGTCCTCCAGTCGAAATGACACCCGGCCATCCTAGACGGGCCTATGAGAGCAGCCGCAGGCGGGACACTTGGGGTTGCAGGTGACGCGAAGTCTGCGAAACTGCATCGTCAGCGCGTGGTAGCTCAGCAGGGTGTCGGTCAGCAAGTCTCCGAGCGCGAGCAGGTGCTTGATGGCTTCGGTGGCCTGCAGCGCGCCGATGACGCCGGGAAGGACACCCAGCACACCTATCGGCCCATGCGGGTCCGCCGGCGGCGCGGCGAAGACACACCGGTAGCAGGCGGTCCGGCCGGGCAGGACCGTCATCAGTTGGCCCTCGAACTCGAGGATGCCTGCATGGCAGAAAGGGACGCGGTCGGCACAGCAGACGTCGTTGATCAAGAACTTGGTCGCGAAGTTGTCCACCGCGTCGATGACGAAGTCGTATTCGCGGACGATTGAGCCAAGGCTGTCGGCCTGCGCCCAGGTGTCGTAGGTTCGCACGGTGACATCCGGATTGAGCGCGTGCATTCTTGCCTGGGCCGACTCGACCTTACGCCTGCCGACGTCGGCGGTGTCATGAATGACCTGTCGCTGAAGATTGGACAGCTCGACCGCGTCGCCATCTACCAGTCCGATAGTCCCCACGCCAGCCGCGGCCAGATACAGAGCGGCAGGAGAGCCCAGCCCGCCTACCCCGACAATAAGGACCTTCGAGGAACGCAGCTTCTCCTGCCCGGCGGCGCCGATTTCTTTAAGGATGATATTGCGCTGATATCTCTCGATTTGCTCGTCCGTCAGCGGCATGCAGAGTCTCCCCTAAAGCCTGTCTCACCGCCCTTGAAAGGCTCGATCCCAGTCCTTCCAAACGGGTTCAAAGCCGCGTTCGCTCAACATCGCGGCGACCTCGGCGGGACGGCGGCTGTCGTCCACCGCGAACTGCTCCGAAGCGGCATTCGCATGTGTGTAGCCGCCGGGGTTGGTTCGGCTGCCGGCGCTGAGGCGCGTGACGCCCAGCCCGACGAGATGGTCGCGCAGCCGGCGCGACTCGCGCGTCGAGAGCACCAGACCGGCGTCGGCAAAGCACAAGCGCAACGCAAGCATCATCTGCACCAGGTTCCTGTCGCTCAGCAGGTGGGGAAACTCGCGCGTCGAGACGCCGCAGGCCGGCCGCAGACGCGGAAACGAAAACGAGATGCGCGACTGCCAATAGCGCTTCATCATGTACGACGCGTGTTCCGCCAGAGCCAGCGTCTCGATCCGCCAATCGGCCAGACCGAGCAGCACGCCCAGCCCGATCTCGCGCATGCCGGCGGTCGCCATATCGTCGGGACCGCGCAGCCGGACGTCATAGTCCGCCTTGGGCCCCGCCGGGTGGTAGTGGGCGTATTCATCGCGATCATACGTCTCCTGATACAGCGTAATCCCTTCGATCCCTGCTTCGAAGAGCCGCCCATAGTCGTCGGCGGACATCTGATAAATCTCCGCGCCGACGAAGCCGAAACGCTCCCGAAGGCGCGCCGCCAGTTCGGCCAGGTAGTCCACCGTCACGAACGCCTTGTCCTCCCCGCTGACCAAGAGCACATCCCGGAAGCCTTCGGACGCCAGCACGTCTGCTTCGTTCAATGCTTCTTCGATGGTCAGGTGGACGCGTTCGAAATCGTTGCTGCAATTGAAACCGCAATAGCGGCACTTGTTGACGCAGTAGTTGGACACGTACAGCGGCACGTAGAGCCGGATCGCGCGGCCGAAACGCTGGAGCGTCAGCGCGCGCGACAGCTCGGCCATGCGCTCCAGGTATGGCTCGGCAGCAGGCGAGACCAGCGCCAAGAGCTTGTTCAGGCTGTAGACACCGGAGCGGGACGTCAGCGCCGCCTCAACGTCGTGGGCCGTCACGTCGCGCAGACGCTGCTCCCACACGCCGCGCTCCACGTCGAGTTGAAGCTCGCGAAGCCTTTCCGCGATCGAACTGGCGGTACGCGTCTGGATCATGGCTTCGTCACTTCGTCTCTCAGAAATCCCGTCAACGGGCTGGAGGCTTCCGCGCGGCGCAGCGGCGCACGCGGCCCTGACAGATACGCCCGGCGCCCCGCCTCCACGGCCAGCCTGAAGGCAGTCGCCATTTCGACCGGATCGGCGGCGGTAGCGATCGCGGTATTAACCAGGACCGCATCGGCGCCGATTTCCATGGCCTCAGCGGCGTGCGAAGGCAACCCCAGGCCGGCGTCGACCACGACCGGCACGTTGCTCTGCTCAATGATGATCTCCAGCGCCGCGCGCGTGCGCATCCCCTGGTTCGAACCGATCGGGCTGGCCAAAGGCATCACGGTCGCAGTGCCGACGTCTTCGAGCCTCCTGGCGAGGATCGGGTCGGCATTGATGTACGGCAAAACGACGAAGCCTTCCTTGACCAGCGTCGTTGCCGCTTCGAGCGTACCGACGGGATCGGGCAGCAGGTAGTACGGGTCCGGCGTGACCTCCAGCTTGACCCACTCGATCCCGGTAGCAGCGCGAGCCAGCCTGGCCAGGCGGACCGCCTCGGCGGCGTCCCTGGCGCCGGAGGTGTTGGGCAGCAGCAGGAGCTTCTCACGGTCGATTTCGCGCAACGTGTCGTCGCTCGGATTGTCGATGTCCACGCGGCGCAGCGCCACGGTAACGATCTCGGCGCCGGAAGCAGCGACTGCGGCCGCCATCACCTGGGGCGAGGAGAACTTACCGGTACCGATCAGCAGGCGCGAACCGAACCGGCGTTGCGCGATGGTCAGCGTGTCCATCGGATCAGCCTCCTCCCATGAATTTGATCAGCTCGATGCTCTGTCCGGCCGCGACCGGCGTCTCGGCGAACCCCGCCGCCGGCACGATCGCGCCGTCCACCTCCGCGACCACGGCGCTGCCGTCAACACCCAAGTCCGCCAGCAGCGCCGCCAAGGTCGCGGGCATCTGCCCCGAGGCATATTGACGTTCGACACCGTTGAGTTTCAACGTTTCCATACCACCGAATTCCAACAAGCCATGACATCCCGGTCCTGTGATTGCGCGGCGCTCGGTGTCGCGGGCATCTTGCCCGCGGGTGTCGAAGGCGTCCCGCCTTCGAATCGAGGGCAGGATGCCCTCACCACGCGCGGGCGAGACGCCCGCGACACAACACCACCCTAACCGTCGGACACAAGAAAGAAGGCACCCCCTGCTAAAGGAGCGCCTTGCCGGTATTGCGTTGCCTCCCTTCGCAGGTTCTAACCTGATCAGGTTGTTAGGGTCATCGCTTTGACCGCGATTTCTCAGCCGCTCGAATCCCGACCGAATCGGGACCCGTTCGCCAGCTCCCCTGGCTTCTGTTGTATAGTGCTGTTATGCTACCATAGTTCGGCTCGAACGGCAAGAAGGGAACAATTCGATTCGCAAGGCTGCATGGAAGACAAGCAGTATGTCATCCAGGAACATACTACGCCGCAGGGCGTGCACTGGGACCTGATGCTGGAAAAGGACGGCGTTCTGGGCACGTTTCGGCTGGAGGAACCGCCGACGGCTGCGTCGCAGCGCACCGTTCAAGCCCGGAAGATATTCGACCACCCACTCCGCTTCCTGACCTACGAGGGCCCCGTCCAGCAGGGAGCGGGCCGGGTTCGCATCGTCGATCGCGGCCACTACCGCGACAGCGGTCAAAGCGAGATGCGCTGGGACCTGCACTTGACCGGCGCCGTACTGGCCGGCGACTTCTCCCTGACGCATATCGAACAGGACGCCTGGGCTTTCGCCCCCAGGTCCCACCCAGCCCGTAGGGGCGAATAATCATTCGCCCTCACTTTGCGCTTCACGTTTGACTCGCTATGATTGTCTGCCATGTCGTTCGAGGCGTGTCAGGCGTAGACGACGACCTTCGAACCGAACTTGAAGGGAGGCAGATACATGAAGATCAAGGTTCTGGCAGTGGTGCTGGCGATTTCCGCCGGGGTGGTGCTCGCGGCACCGATGAGCGTCCAGGTGCGCAACTGCAAAGTGCGGGCGACGCCTTCGCAACTGGGCCGGGTCGTCGCTACCGTGGACTATGGCGCCATGGTCGAGGCCCAGGTCGCGCCGCAGAGGGGCTGGTATCAGGTGACGACCGCCGACGGCAAGACGGGCTACGTCCACGAATCCGCCCTCTCGAAGAAAGCGGTCGTCATGCGTGCGGGAACCTCGGACGTCGCGACCGGCGCCTCTTCCGATGAGGTCGCGCTGGCGAGCAAGGGCTTCAACGAGCAGGTCGAAGCGAAACTGAGAGCCGAGGGGACGCTGGACTACACCTGGGTGGACCGCATGTCGGCCTTCGAGGTCGATGCCGACCAGATCGCGGCATTCCGCCGGCAAGGCAATCTGCCGGGAGGTGAGCAATGAGGAGAAAACGCACATTGGTCCTGATTCTCGCCACCTGCCTGTCGGCAGCGGCGCTGTTCGTTGGGTGTGGCGACATGGCCGAGCAGGGCGCGCAGCTCGCGCGGGACGCCGGGCTCATCTCGCCCGAGGAAGCCGAGTCGATCACGCGCGGGGCGCAGGCGGTGCAGAAGACCTGGCAGGACCTGACGCCGGAGCAGGAGTACTACATCGGCCGGGCGGTCACGGCACAGGTACTCCAGAGCTATCCTCCGCTCGATCGACCCCAGGCGAACACGTACTTGAACTTGCTCGGCCAGTCGCTCGCCATCTTTTCCGAGCGACCCGAGACCTTCGGCGGCTATCACTTCCTGCTGCTCGACTCGGACGAGATCAACGCCTTCGCCGGTCCCGGTGGACTGATCCTGGTCACGCGCGGCATGTTGCGTTGCTGCCAGAGCGAGGACGAGCTGGCCGCGGTGCTGGCCCACGAGATCTGCCACGTCGCGAAGCGACACGGGCTCAGCGCCATCAAGCAGGGCCGTCTGACCGAGGCCTTCACCATCATCGCTGCCGAATCCGCCAAGCAGTTCGGCGACGAGGAGCTCGCTTCGCTGACGCGCGAGTTCGAGGGTTCGGTCAGCGACGTGGTGATGACGCTGACGACCAGCGGTTACTCGCGGACTCAGGAGCGCGAGGCGGATGCGGCCGCGGTAGAGCTGCTGCGTCGGGCCGGCTATCCGGCCGGAGCGATGCTCACGATGCTGGGCCGCATGGACGAACGGCTGGCGGACTCCGGAGGGCTCGGCTTTGCCAAGACGCACCCGTCGGCGCGGAGTCGTGCCGATTCGCTTCGCGCGATCGTGGCGACATTCGAGACCGCAGGCGATCCCGCCAGACAGCAACGTTTCGCCGCGGTCATGCAACCAATCGTAGCAGCGCGGTAGCGCGCCGGGACGAAAGGACGGCATGTCCAAACACACCAGTAAATGGCTGCGTGGTGTGGCGGTGGGCGCGCTGGCGGCAGCGGCAGCATTGCTCGCCTGGCGGCTCGGCTGGCTCGAATCGTGGGAGGCCCCGACCTGGGGCTGGCGGGCGCGCTTCTTCGCCTCGCGGGAAGCCCTTCGCCCCGAGATCAAGCTGATCCTTTTGGACCAAGCCAGCCTGGACTGGGCCCAGCAGGAGAACGGCTGGGGCTGGCCTTGGCCGCGCGAAGTCTACGGCGCAATCTCGGCCTTCTGCGCGCGGAGCGGCGCGCGAGCGCTGGCGCTGGATCTGCTGTTCACCGAGCCGACCGTGTACGGCGTCTCCGACGACGAAGCGATGGGGCAGGCGCTGAAGGCCGGTCCACCGGCAGTCCTGGCGCTGATGCCGGGAGGCAGCGTCGACACCTGGCCCGAGTACGTGCCGCGACCGGACGTCACGACGGATGAGATGGCGATGCCGGAGCCGGACCATTTGCTGTTCCCAGTGGCGGAAGTCGCGGCCGGCGCCGCGGCGTTCGGGCACGTTGCGGGCACGCCGGATGCCGACGGCGTATTCCGGCGCCTCGCACCCTTCTGCCGCTTCGATGGAGTCGAGCTCCCGGCGCTCGGACTGGCGACATGGCTGAGCGCACGTGGCGAGGGCGTCCCGCCCTCGAATCGCGGGCAAGATGCCCTCACCACAATCACAGCCGACGGACAACTGAACATCGGCGACAAGGTCGTTCCGCTCGACGCCAACGGCAACGCGGTCTTGCGTCTTCGCGGTGGAGACTTTTTCGCGCAAGCCGTTTCCGCCGCCGCGGTGATCCAGTCCGAGCTTCGCTTGCAGGCTGATGAAACGCCTACGCTGTCACCCGAGGTCTTCAAGGACTGCTATGTCTTCATGGGCAGCAGCGCGCCGGGACTGCTGGATTTGCGGCCGACGCCGGTCGATCCCAAGTGTCCCGGCGTGATCCTGCACGCAACCTTCGTTGACAACCTCATCACTGATTCCTTCATCGCCTACGCCGCACCACCGACCGTTATCCTGGTGGTGCTCGCCACCGCCATCGCCGCGGGCATGTCTCTGACTTATGGCGGTCGCTGGTGGCAGGCGGCGCCGCTTTCCGTGGTATGGCTGGGCGTCCCACTGCTGGTCGGCTTTGTCGCCTATGCCCAGGGATTCTGGTGGCCGGTGGCGGCGCACGAGACGGCTTCGGCGCTGGCGTTGGTCGGCGCGCTGGCGATGAACTACTGGGCGGAGGGACGCCAGAAGGCGTTCATCAAGCAGGCGTTCCGACATTACCTCAGTGGCGAGGTCATCGAGAAGATCCTGCGCGATCCGGACCACCTGCAATTGGGCGGTGAGAAGCGCGAGCTGACGATCATGTTCACCGACCTGGCGGGGTTCTCGACGTTCTCGGAAAAGCTCGGACCGGTGGAGCTGACGGCGCTGCTGAACGACTACCTCAGCGAGATGACCGACATCATCATGGACGAAGGTGGCACGCTCGACAAATACGAAGGCGACGCGATCATCGCGTTTTGGAACGCGCCGCTGGAGCAGCCCGACCACGCGGTGCGCGCGTGCCGCGCGGCCCTTCGCTGCCAGCGACGCCTGGCGGACCTGCGCGAAGCGTTCGAAAAGCGAACCGGCGCTACCTTGCGGATGCGCGTGGGACTGAACACCGGCGACGTCGTCGTCGGCAACATGGGCTCGCGCAAGCGTTTCAACTACACGATCCTGGGCGACGCTGCCAATCTTGCCTCACGTCTTGAAGGCGCCAACAAAGCCTTCGGCACCGAGATCATGGTCGCCGAAAGCACGTGGCGGCTTGCGTCGAGCGCATTCTGTGGCCGCCACCTGGCGGACCTGCGTGTGGTGGGCCGAAAGACCGCGGTCGCGGTCTATGAACTGACCGGATTCGCCGGCGAGAAGGTCCCGTCGGATCGGGACGCGTTTGCCGATGGACTGGTGCGTTTCCGCACCGGTGATTTCGCGGCCGCTCGGGAGGCTTTCGAGCGACTGACGGACGACCCCGCCGCTCAGCATTATGCACGACGCTGTGCCAGCCTGTGCACGCATCCACCAGGAGCCTGGGACGGGGTCTGGAACTTGACGGAGAAATAGCCATGAGGCTTTTCATCGGCGGCATGCGCGGCAGCCAGCCGGCCACCGGCGGCGCCTTCGAGGAGTTCGGCGGTGACACAACTTCGCTGCTGCTGATCGGCTCGCATGGAGAGCGTCTGGTGTTCGACGCCGGGACCGGCATGCGTGCCGTTGCCCGAGAGTTGGCGCGGACAGAACCGGGCAAGGTGACCCTATTGTTCTCGCATTACCATCTCGATCACCTGGCCGGGCTGATGATGAACCCCCTGTTCTACCGGCGGGACTGGTCGTTCTACCTTATAGGCCCAACCTTCGCTGACGGAGGCGTTCGCGACGCCGTGACGCGCCTGCTCGCCCCGCCGTACTGGCCCGTTTCCTGGGAACGAATGGACGCGCACCTCGAGTGGGTGGCCTTGCCCAGGCCGGACGGACTCCTGATCCTCCGCCAGAATTTGCAGGTCCGCGGATGTCTCGTGCCGCATCCGGGCGGCTGCGTCGCCTACCGTATCGACGATGCCGACGACGGCACCTCGCTGGTATTCGCCACCGATCTGGAATGGGCCCAGCGAACCGCCGCACAGGAGACAGAGTTCCTGAAGTTATGTCGCGAGCCGAAACCGGCCGATCTGCTCGTTATCGATGCGCACTTCGCCGAGGCCGACGGAGAGGCCTTTGTCGGGTGGGGTCACACCTGCTGGGAGGATTGCCTGGCCATCGCCGAGTCCACCGGGATCGGGCGCGCGCTGCTCGGTCACCACGCCCCGGATGCAAACGACGAGGCGCTCCGCGCGCGGGAGGAGCACGTGAAGAAACGCAACGCCGGCGCCGCGCTGGCGCGGGCCGGCCAATGGACTACGATATAGGAAAGCAGCCGCTATGCCGACGTGGCTTGAACCGACGATTCTGCACTACATTCAGAACGCTGCCCTGGCGGCCGCAGTGCTGCTGGGCGCCTACCTGCTGTCGCTTCCCCTGCGCCGCCGATACGCAGCGCCGGAAGGAGTCGAGCCGGCTCGACGTTCCGGCCGCCAGTTTGTCGGAGTGCTGCTGAGCTACATTGCCTTTTCTGTTCTGGTCCTGGTATTCTCCGTCCCCTTGGTCTACTGGCTCGACCGCAGCCAGCTCGCGCCGATGCCGCGTCCTTACGATCAGGCCTGGCTGACGTTCTGGGGCATCTACGCGCTGGTCAGGCTGGTGGAGGGACTCTTCGTCGAGCTTTTCGCGCAGATGGGCAAGGCCTGTCCACTCAACCGCCTGACACGCGGGCTGTTGCGCCTGGCAATCATGCTGGGGGTCGCCTTCCTACTGATCAAGTATCAACTGTCGCTGGAAATCACGGTGCTGCTGACCTCGACTGCGATCGTCACCGGCGTCATCGGCTTTGCCATGCAAGGCGTGCTCGGCAACCTGCTGGCGGGAATGTCACTGCACGCCAGCCGGTCTATGTCGGTCGGCGACTGGATCGAGGTGGACGGCAAGATCGGCAAAGTCGTGCTGGTCAACTGGCGCGAAACGCGCCTGCGTACGCTGGGTGGACACATGGTGATCGTCCCCAATGCCAAGCTCGCGGACCAGACGATCCGCAACTTCTCCTCGCCCACGAGCCTGCGCCGTCACGAGGTGCCGGTAGCCGCCAGCTATGGAGACGCGCCGGGTGACGTGATCGCCGCCTTGATCGAAGCGGCGCAAAGCGTTCCGGCCGTCGAGAAGCTCCCCACGCCGGACGCGTACATCACCGCGTTCAAGGACTTCTGCATCGAATACGTGCTGCGCTTCTGGTCGAAGCAGTACGAGCAGCGCACGCAGATCGAAGGCCACGTGATGCGAATGATCTGGTACAAGTTCAATCGGCGCGGGATCGAGATCCCCTTCCCGATGAGCGGTCGGCTGCTGGGCAACTTCATGGAAGCGGTCCACGCCCAGCAGTTTGAAAAGCCGCTCGCGTCGGAGATCGAGCGGGTCTTGGACGATCTGCTGCACAGCGACTTCGGTCGCAAGCTCCTGGCCGGCGCCGACGGCGCGTGCCTGCTCAGCCGCGACGAGCTCAAACCGCTGGCTCGAGAAGTCAAACGCACGCGCTTCACGCATGGCGAAACGCTCATGCGCCAGAACGATGAAGGCGAGTCGTTTTACATCCTGATTCGCGGCAAGGTCAAAGGCAGCATCACCGACTCCGACCCGGCGCGACCAGTCGAGTTCGAGCTGCAGCCCGGCGCGCTGTTTGGCGAGATGAGCCCGCTGACCGGCCTGCCGCGTAGCGCCACAATGACCGCTGTGACCGATTGCGACCTGCTCGAATTCGACCGAGCCGCTTTCACCCGGCTGCTGTCGCTGAGAGAGGAGATTCCCCAACTGCTCTCGGACCTGGCGGCGAGGCGCGCCAAGGAGAACGCGGCCGCGTTCGAGAAGCTGCGCGCGGTCGCCGCTACCCCGCCCGAATTGGCCGGCGACGGCATCCTGCGCCGCCTGCGGCGCATGCTGGGCGACTGGCGCGGCGCAGCAGCCCGCAAGGGATAGCGGAGGGACATTCACCCTTTTCTGGAGACTAACTGCTATGCAGCATAGCTTGATGACCCCGATTTCGCTATGCGTGAGCCTACTTGTGACCGTTCTGATGCCGTCCGCGATGAGCTGCGGCGCGGGACAGCCGCGGTCGCTGGCCGAGATGGGCGAGACGCCTACTCCGGGCGTGGACATCCCACCCGAGTTGGGAGCGCAGGCGGTCAAGGAGGCCACTGCCGGCGGACTGCCCTACGAAAGCAAGGGCGTCTGGGGGATGAGCCCGCACGCGACACCCGAGCAGGTCAAAGCGGCACTCGCGCTGGCGCAGATCCCCGACGTTCCCGGACCGGTCGAGGAGACCTGGCAATCCGTCCACGACCACTACCTGGTCCCGGACTGGCTGGCGGACGGCAAGTTCGGCATCTTCATTCACTTCGGACTCTATTCCATCCCGGCCCACCGGAGCGAGTGGTACCAGAAGCACGTGTACAGCAACCGCGACATTCGCAACTGGCATATCGAGAACTTCGGCCCGCTCGACCAATTCGGGTACAAGGACTTCATCCCGAAGTTCACGTTGTCGGCCTTCGACCCGGCTCAATGGGCAGAGGTCTTCAAAGCCAGCGGCGCCAGGTGGGTGATGCCCACCGCCGAGCACCACGATGGTTATTCCCTCTGGGACAGCCAGGCTAATCCGTTCAACAGCGTCAAGACGGGTCCACAGCGCGACTTCATCGCCGAGCTGGGCCAGGCCGTCCGCGCGCAGGGGATGAGGTTCGGCGTCACCAACCACACCATCGAGCATTACGACTTCATCGAAACCGACAAGATCCCCGCCGACATAAAGACCGACCTGAACGCCCCAGGGTATGAAGACTTCTATTGGACCGACCACAGCGACCAGCGATTGGTTGAGTTCATGGCGCAGTGGCTCAAGAAGAACGTCGAGCTGATCGACCAATACCAGCCCGACTTGATCTGGTACGACAACGGCCTGAACCATCGCGTTTTCGACCCGCTCAAGCTCAAGGTCGCGGCCTACTACTACAACCGCGCTGCCCAATGGGGCAAGCCGGTGACATTCACCGGCAAAGGAACGTGCTGGATCGCCGGCGGCATTCAGGACTTCGAAGGCATGGGACGGATCGCGCGCGAGCTGACCGATTTCACCTGGATGGTACACGACCGGATCGCCGGCAGTTGGGGCTACATTGAAGGTACACGCGCGGCAAGACCGCGCGCGATGGTCGAGTGGCTGGTCGAGACCGTCAGCAAGAATGGCGTGCTCGCGCTCAACGTCTCGCCCAAGGGCGACGGCTCCATTCCACAAGACCAGCAGGAATGCCTTCGCGCGATCGGACAATGGCTGAAGGTCAACGGCGAAGCGATCTACGGCACGCGGCCTTGGGTCAAGTCAGGCGAAGGTGCTCTGACTCTCCGACGCGGCCAACGCTACTCCGCCAAGGAGATCCGCTTCACGACGAAACAAGGGGTGCTCTATGCGATCGTGATGGCCTGGCCGGAAGATGGCCAGGCGATCGTGACCTCTCTGCCGTCAGACGCAGCCGCCGGCAAGCCGACCGGCGTGAGCTTGTTGGGTAGTGACGCCAAGCCTCGGTTCAGCCAGGACAGCGCCGGATTGAAGATACAACTGCCACAGCAAGCCCCCGGTGAAGGACCTTATGTGTTGCGGATCACCGGGCTGAAGTTGCCGTAGGGTGAGGCACACACACCCACGACCCTCTCGGCGTGTCCCCCTTGTCATGTCGAGCGCAGCGGAGCGGAGTCGAGACGTCTGGCTAACCATGCGCCATGCCTTGCGTTCTCAGCCAGATTTCTCCGCTTCGCCCTCCTCAGAAAATAGGAGGCTGGACGGCCTGGATCAGGATGCCACCGGCGGAGGGCATTTTCATCCTCTTGCGGTGGGCCGAAGGCCCATGAACGGCCCCGGTCGAAATGACAGAAGAACAGGAGCCGCATCATAGGGCGAGAGGAATGCCGCAAGCAATCCTGATTCACGTCAGAACGGCAAGCCCGTCCTGATGCCGCGCTCCTTCATGCGCGCTCGCAGAGCGGGCAGGTGCCTGCGGATCTTCGCGCGGGTGTGAGGGTCGAGGTATTGCAGGACGAGGTTCAAACGCTCGGCGGAGGCCATCATGTTCGTGTTGTCCCGGCGCGTCTGCTGCAACTGGTCGATGAGCGCATCGAGACGAGCGGTCTGCTCGGCGGCAGGCAACCGGTCGAATTCGTCGAAGCGCTGATCGATCACGCCGGCAACGGCCGGCAGGACGTTCTCCATGGCTCGGCGGCGCTGATCCTCCGATACGTTCGGATTGAACAAGAGCGTCAGCACAGGCGTTTCGCTGCCCGTCACGCGAATCTTCTCGACATACGCCTGCTTGTCGTCGGCGCCCAACCTAGCGAACCTCTCGGAGGCGAGGTATTCGACCGTCTGCTCCGGCGCGCCCGTCGGCGCCGGCGGCTTGGCGCGCATCAGGTGCGATACGACCAGTCCACCTGCCAGAATGAGCAGGCTCGCCAAGCAACTCACAACGAGGGTCTTTCGCTTCGTCTTCATGGCTCGGTTCTTAGAGCGCCTAACAGAATGACCGGTGGATGGGTAGGGGCAGGTCCCCGTGCCTGCCCAGAGCTTGCCCTGAGCTTGCCGAGAAAGGTCTGATCCACGGGTCGGCCTCTGAGGAAGTGCGGGTATTCGTAGCTGGTGCCTTCCTCCTCGAAGTAGTTGTGCTCGCGGTCGGCCGGACAGTACATGACCTCGCGGTCCTTCAAGTGCAGCAGCGAAACGATCGCAACGACCACCAGCAACTCGATCAGCGTGAACGCCGAACCCCAGGTACCCAGACCGGACATGCGCTCTCGATTCGAATTCATACGTCAGGTATTGTTCGATTATGTCGCGCGTTACGTCATACGGTTGCGTCTATCGCGCCGATCGACGCAGCACCCAACCGAAACGAGCCGCGCAACCGATTAACGACGGACGAGTGCTGACGACCATGAGGATACCACGACCCCAGGGGTGACCTCAAGCGCGCTACACGACGTGCCGCTCGATCCGCATGGTCTCGAGGTCGGCCAGGACGTAAGCCAGCCGGTCGGGCTGCCCCGGCTGGACGCACACGGTGTTGCCCAGCATGGCTTGCCAGACGCCGCCGACGTCGGGCGACTCGTGGATGTGTCCGTGCAGCGACAGGGTAGGCTGGACGGCGCGGAGGAACTGGTAGACCGCCGGCGAGCCGACGCGCAGGCCGCCGGTGCAGAGGTCCAGTCCCAGCCTGCACGGCGGCATGTGAATGACGTAAACGTTGCGACGAGCGCGGTCGGGGCGCGGCAGGCAGGCCAACTCGTCGGCCAGCGTCGGCAGGCGCCGCGCGCAGGCAAACCAATCGTCCACCTCGGTCCAGCCTCGCGGCCCGGAGAGCAGCGCCGGGCCAAACTGAGGCGGGAACACGAAGTCGCGCGCGTCCATCCGGCAGCGGTCCTTCAGCACGAAGGGATAGTCCGTCACCCAGTTCATGCCGATGAAGGCAGCGCCGTTGACCGTGACCTTGCGCTGGGCGAGATTGTGGATGCCTCGGTACTGGCGGCAGGTCGCGTCGAACAACTCGTCCCAGATCCGCAGGTCGTCGTTGCCCAGGCAGCAAAGATAGGGAATGCCGGCTTGCTCAAACCGCTCGAAGTGACGGCGCAGGAATCCGCTGATGAAGGTGTTCTGGCGGAAGAGGTTGCCTTCGTTGGGTAGCATGTCGCCGCCGTTAACGACAACATCCACGTGCCGCGCCGTGGCCTGCGCGAGCACTTCATCGTACTTCCTCCTGCTGCCGTGCAGGTCCGTCACGAAGAGCAGTCGCATGGCGGACCTACGCTGGATTCCAGGCGGCCGGTGGGGCGCCGTCATCCTCTCCGTCGAGCAGGGTCAGCGTGAGGGCCGCGGTTTCGCGCAGTCGCGCCAAACAGCGCTGTCGCGTCCGCGCCTGGAGACCTTCGATACACGAAGGCAGTGGACCGATTCCGCCGAGCATCAGCGCGGAGAAATAGACAACGAACTTGTCGGGTCTGGCGCTGCTGAGATGCCGGTGCAGGAGCTCGACGATCGCGAACGCCGAGGGATGGGCCTGGCGCCAGTTGCCCGACCGCGCGGTCGGCAGCAGCGCCCAGAGGCCATTGACGTGGTAGGCATACATGACGCCGGACATGTCGGTCGGGTAAAAGACCTTGTTACGCGCCAGCATGCAAAAGCCGTACGCATGAGCGCTGGTCACAGGGTCTTCGGGAAGGCTCAGAAAGGCACGCAGGCCATCGTGCCAAGGCAGGTGATTGAGGCTCTCGATCAGGGACCAGCCCAAGGCCGAGTCGCGGTCGATCGCCCGGAGCACCGCCTGGTAGACGAAGTCCGAGGTCGGTCGCAATGCGCAAAGGGCTTCCAGCGCGACGGGACCTTGCCGGCAGTCCTTCAGCGCCTGGGTGAGCTTCTCCTGGGAGGGGCCTTCGCAGACAAGACGCGATGCGGCTTCGGTCGTGTCGGACTTCAGTGGGGCACTGTCGAGCCGCCTAAGGGCTGCTCGTTGCCGGGAAGGATTCAGCGGCCAACTGCGGTCGGCGGCGTCGGCCCCGTCGGGCGAAAACTCCGAACGAACCACCAAGCCGGTATGATAACGTCTTTTTCGGCCTATCGCCTGTTGCATTTGGTAGCCATTGGTTATAATTGGCCAAACGCTGCAAATACAAGCCGAAGTTAACACGGCGCAGGCGAAAAAGTCAATACATCGGCTCCTTCCAGTGACATATCGAAAGTGCCACTCTGGCCCATAATGTTGCGATCAGTAGCCATATCCATCCTCCCCAGCGCGGCCAAACGGCGCGCGATAGCACCGTTGCAGGCCGGGAGGGATAGCGAAAACGCCAAATGAAAGGGCGGGCTCATGGAAGTGAAGATTCGTCTGAAGAAGCTGCTGGCGGAACACAACCTTGACGAGCATGGGGTCATCCAGCGGATTGCCGCGGACCTGAACGTCAACCGACACACCATCGCCAAACTCTACAACGGTAGGACGGCGACCGTGTCGCTTGACCTGCTCAGCCGGCTGTGCACCTGGCTCCAGAACCAAGGGGTCGGCGCCGAAGAGTTGCCGGGCGAGCTCTTCAGCACGGGACGCACCGCGTTGTGGGAGGCCATCGCGCGGCAGCAGGAGCAGGTCACGCTCTATCTCGGCGAGTATCGTCCGACCAAGCCGCCCTTCGCGGCCTCCCGCTGGATCTCGACCCGCGATTCCGCCGTGGCGTCGACCATCATCCAGCAGCTTTCCACCGGCACCGAGACACGGCCACTCTGGCCGGGACTAACCTTCGCTTACATCCCCTTCCGTTACGCGCCCGGCGATCCAACCGTCGACCGGCGTCTGCTGGAGGAGGACGCTGCCAGGGCCGGCAGGATCTTCGCCCGCCTGAAGGCGACGCCCAAGCCAGGCACTGCCATCATCGTAGGCAGCCAGCGCGTCAATTACCTGCTGGAGCTCTTCGTCGCAGACCTTTTCGGCTGTCCGTCCTTTGCGACGCCGTCAGGCGAGCCGGCGGTGCCGTTCTTCAGTGTCTACCGCGAAATGGACCAACACACGCCCAGTTGTTTCGGCGGACCGGAGAATCCGTTCAGAGCGACCGACAAATCCACGCCGGGATTGCACTATATCGACGAGAGGGGAAAGTGGGCCACGTGCCAGTGGGCGCAGGACCAGGAAGACGCCGGAGTTGTCATCTCCGTCAACGATCGCCGCAACAGGTCCGTGACACTGGCGCTGTTCGGCTTCTCGGGTCTGGCCACCCGTGCGGTCGCCGAGCAACTGGTGCTCAAAGAGCACTTGTTCTGGCCTCCGCGCATTGAGCTGAAAGACAGGGAAACCGGCGTCTACATCTGCAAGCTCGCCTACACACCTTCCGATCCCGGCGATGAGTGGCAGGAAGACACCGAGACGCGCTCTTGCGACGTCATCGCGCTGAGCGAGAAGACGCTCAGGAGATTCTTACACTAACCGCGTTTCGCTCGCGTTGCTGAGGCGCGGCCGAGACCCGATGCTCGTACGACATCGTAGGGGCGAATGATTATTCGCCCCCCACAGGTTTACATCCGCAGAGCGTCGGGCGGTTCAAGGGCGCACGGCGGTGCCGTCGGGACGGCGCACGGGGCTCCAATAGCCGGGGTGGTCCGGCAAGGGGTATTTCGCCGCGAGCTTCTCGTCGATGTCTACGCCGAAGCCCGGCGCTTCGTTGACGCACATGTATCCTTTCTCCATCGTCGGCGCGCCGAGGAAGACCTCGCGCGTTCGCTCGCCAAAGTTAACGGATTCCTGTATCCCAAAATTCCAGATAGCCAGGTCGAGGTGCGCGTTCGCCGCGTGCCCGACGGGAGAGACGTCACCTGGTCCATGCCAGGCGCTACGCACGTTGAACCATTCACCGAGCGTCGCGATCTTGCGCGCGACGCTGAGCCCGCCGATCTGCGAGATGTGGACGCGAATGAAATCGATCAGCCGTTCGGAGATCAGGCCGACCCACTCATGCGGATTGTTGAACAGTTCGCCCATCGCGATCGGCACGGACGTCTGCTGGCGAAGCTGTCTGAAATACCCGTTGTCTTCGGGGCTGAAGGGGTCCTCAATGAAGAACGGCCGATAGGGCTCGAGCCGCTTGACGAGATTGATCGCCTCGATCGGCGGTATGCGCTCGTGGATGTCGTGCAGCAGCTCGACGTCGTCGCCGCAGGTGGTGCGAATGTGCTCGAACATCGCGAGCGTCGCTTTGACGTAGGCGCGGGTATCCATGTGCGCATCGTCGCGCGCGCCGAAATCCGCCTCCTGGAAGTCGGGCTGCTGCGCCAGGTGCGGCGAGCCATACCCGCCCTGCTGGATGCGGATGTGACGAAAACCGCGCTGCATCGCGCGACGGACGCTCTCTTCGATCGCCTGCACGTCGCGACCGCTGCAATGCGTGTAGCAATCGACCGCGAAGCGGCACTTGCCGCCCAGAAGCTGGTAGACCGGCATGTTCGCGCGCTTACCCTTGATGTCCCACAGCGCCTGGTCGAGCCCGCTCAGCGCGTTATTGAGCACCGGCCCGTTGCGCCAATAGGAGCTCGTGTAAGCGTTCTGCCAGAGGTCTTCAAGGTTGTCGGCGTCGCGACCGACCGCGAACGGTCGCAGGTACTCATCGACCGCCACTGCGACCGGCAAGGGACGCTGGTTGAACGTGGCGCAACCGAGACCGTACAGCCCAGCTTCGCTGGTCTCGACCTTGACCACGCAAAGCCGTATCCCATTGGGAGCGGTGAGGATCGCCTTCACATTCGTGATCTTCAAAGGAGGCAATCCCGTCGTCGCTCGCGCGTACGCGTTTGCGGTCGCCTCCTCTGCCAGGCTGGGACGGATGCCCAGCGCCCCCACGATCGCACCCAGCCCCAAGCTCTTGAGAGTATCCCGGCGGTCCATGCACGTCTCCTTTCTCCGATCGTGACTCATGTCACGCGGTTATGCCGTACGCCTGTGCCACACGGTCGCTGACTTTGAAGTGGAACTGGCACTGCTCGGCCGGCGTGCCGAGCACGTCGATCTTGGCCAGATCCGTCTGGCCCATACCCGCCTGACCCATGCTGGCCAGGTAGAGAATCTGGCTGGCGTCGAAGCCCATCAGCTTCGTCGTCAGGCAGTCCAGCGCCAGACAGTCGGTGCTCGCCAGCGCGACCCGGGCATCGACCGGCGTGCCATTGACCGGTCCGGCGCCTTCCATCGCTTCGAAGCCGTCGATCACACCCAGGTCGGGATAGATCTCCTGAGCCAGACTGAACAGGTTGAAGTGCAGGTTGGTGTCGCGCGCGGCTTCCTGGCCGCGCTCGGCCTGATGCATTTTGCCCTTATCGCGGCCGCTGCCGTTTACGAGCGGTGACGCCATCAGGATGTTCTTCAGCGACAGCGTGGTGACGACGCGATCGTGCGTCTTCATCTTCGCCGCCGAGATGATGTAAAGGTCCGGATCGAGGAACGTCGAGATGATCCGGATCGGCGTCGGCGCATTGCCGCGCCCGAGGACGTAACGGTATTGGAACGTCTGATCGTCTCCGTTCAGATCGACCAGCGTGCAGTTGTACTCCTGTTCGAGCTTGAGATAGTCGTAGTTCTGAAAGCCGGTCATGGCGCTGCCGCCGGCAGGCGACTCGGCGACGATGATCTGTGACTTGACGTGAGGCTTGAGAAAGTCCAGGATCGCGCGGACCGTGTCCACGTGCGTAGCCGCCAGCGGGCGGTTGGTCGAGACGAAGTTGGGCTTGACCAGAACCTTCTTATTGCCGATCGCCGGCACGACCTGGTCCTCGATCTGCTTGAGGGCCGCGAGCACGTTGTCGCGGCGGTCGTTGCCTTTGACCAGAGCGACCCTGGCGCGTTCCGGCGTGGTTTGATACAGCTTGCCTTTGGCGACCAACGGACTGCCCGGCGACGCGAAGGCGCGCGAAGGCGTGAGGATGCGGCCGGCCGCCAGTCCGAGCCCACCCAGGCCCAGTGCCTTGAGCAGGCCACGTCGATCGATACGAGGGGAAAAATCAGCCATGGGTCGTGCCTTTCAAGAATCGCAAAATGCGGAGTGTTGCGGAGGATGGAATGGCTGGTTTTCGGCTCTTTGCATGGAAGGGATCCTGCCTGCCGGTCCTACGGTTTCACACCGACGCGACATAGCATAACATATCGTTGGGTGCATGTACAGCCCGCCGGGTGGGCAATTCGTTGCCCATCCCATGACTCTGACACGACTTTGTCATTCCGAGCGTAGTCGAGGAATCTGGCCGCGAATGAAAGGGCTGTCCAATCCGTAGCCAGACCCTTCGACTCCGCTGCGCTCCGCTCAGGGTGACAGAAAGACAGGATGGGCAGCGAGTTGCCCATTCTGCGGCTTGACGGCTGCCGCTGAATGGCGTACGATCTGCGTTGCGTGTGGTGACGCCGGTAGGGGCGAATAATCATTCGCCCTTGTCCCACGCCGGGGCAGCCGGCTTCGACACCGGCGAGGGCGAATGATTATTCGCCCCTACGCCTCCACGGGCACGCGGCAACCGACACCTGCAAGGGGGCCAAGCTATGCCTAGCAGAGCTACCGACCATCTTCCCAATCCCACCCCCGTTCGCCTGTCTCGCCGCGACGCCTTGAAACGACTCGGCGCCGTCGGCGCCGGCCTGCTGCTACCGGGTGACATCGTCCTCGGCCAATCAGGAGACATCGTCATCGCCGGTGAACCGGTAGAGATTGTCGTCTCGTCCGTGAGCCCGGCGACCGTTCGTCTGACCGTCGTGCCACGCGCGAACGGCGGTGTAGAGACGCAAGATTTTGCGTCTCGACCTGCCGACGGCGCGCTGGTGCCTGAAGGACAGGGACACGTGCTCGAACGTCGGCGCGGCGCCGGCGCGGTCGGTCCCATTCGAGCGCGCGACCTCGTCGTCAACTTCATCGCCTCACCGCCGACGTTGTTGGTCGAAACGCCTGAAGGCAAGCTCATCCAGCGTCTGACGCTCGATGCGCAAACGCCCGGCATGTCCTTCCTTCTGGGTGACGGTCCCCTGCTTGGCCTGGGCCAGGGCGGACCCCAGTTCGACCGCAAGGGAACGACCGACCGCATGCGCAGCGGCCAGGGTGGCTACCAACTCAGCACGCACGGCGCCCGCGTGCCGATCCAGTGGCTGGTCGGCACGGACGGCTGGGGCCTGTTCATACACCAACCGCTCGGCTCGTTCGACTTCACCGGCACCGAAGGCAGGTTCACGCCGGGTCGTGACAGCTTGCCGCTCGACGTGTTCGTCGTGTCGTCGCGCGACCCGAAGCAGATCATGCGGGAATACGCGCGGATTACCGGCCTCGCGGAGATGCCGGCGCTCTGGACGCTGGGCTACCTGCAGTCGCACCGCACGCTCGGAGGCCCCGACGAGATCATGAGCGTCGCGCGCACCATGCGCGAGAAGAAGCTGCCTTGCGACGCGTTGATCTACCTGGGGACCGAATTCTGCCCCTCGGGCTGGAACACGCGCAACGGCGAGTTCACCTGGCACAAGGGCAACCTCCCCGACCCGAAGGCCACGATCGCGACGTTGCACGAGCAGCACTTCAAAGTCGTGCTGCACATCGTCATCGAAGGCCGGCGGCTGACCGGCACGGTGCACGAGCCGTGCGATCCGAACGACGCGGTCCCGAGCGGCCGCGACGAGAACGACCGCTGGCCAGCGAACCGCAGCGTGCCCTGCTACTGGCCGTACCACAAACCGCTGTTCGACGTCGGCGTCGACGGCTGGTGGCCGGACCAGGGTGACGGGCTCGACGCGGCGTCGCGGCTGAATCGCCACCGGATGTATTGGGAAGGCTCTCAGCTCTACCGGCCCGACGAGCGACCGTTCGCGCTGCACCGCAACGGCTCGGCCGGCATGCAGCGTTACGCCGCGTTCCTCTGGTCCGGCGACGTGCAGTCACGCTGGGAGACCCTGCGCACGCACGTGCCGATCGCCGTCAACACGGGATTATCCGGTATCCCCTACTGGGGCACCGACATCGGCGGTTTCGTCCCGACCTCGGAATACACCGGCGAGCTGCACGTCCGCTGGTTTCAATTCGGAGCCTTCTGCACCTGTTTTCGCGCACACGGCCGTAACTGGCACCTGCGCCTGCCCTGGGGCTGGAACGACGGTGACGGAGGCCCGCCGGAGACCGGCTCGTTCAATCCCGACCCGGCGGAACTGAAGAACCCCCAGGTCGAGCCCATTCTCAAGAAGTATCTCGAACTGCGCTACCGCCTGCTGCCCTATACCTACACCGCCGTGCGCGAGTGCTGCGAGACCGGTCTGCCCATCATGCGCGCGCTCTGGCTGCACTACCCCGACGATCCCGCGGCCGTCGCGCGCGGTGACCAGTTCCTCTGGGGTCGTGACATGCTCGTCGCGCCGGTCGTGGAGCAAGACGCCAGCAGCCGCCGCTTGTACCTGCCGCGCGGGACGTGGGTCGATTTCTGGACCGAACAGCCCGTCGAAGGCGGACGCGAAATCGAGCGTCCCGTCGATCTCGAAACGATGCCGCTGTACGTTCGCGCCGGCGCGATCTTGCCGCTCGGTCCCGTCAAGCAGTATGCTGACGAGCAAGTCGACGAACCGCTGTCGCTCGTCATCTATCCCGGTGCTGACGGCGCGTCGGCGCTCTACGAGGACGATGGACGGTCTTTCGCCTATCGCCAAGGTGACTTCATGCGTATCGAAATGGCCTGGCAGGATGATGCCAGGCTCTTGACCCTCAAGCTGGCCGCAGGCTCGCGTATGCGTGCGCCTGCGTCGCGAACGATCGAAGTCCGCGTCGCCGGCCGTCAGAAAAAGCAAATTATCAGCTTCGATGGACAACCGATGGAGGTACACCTATGAATTCAGTACGCCGATCCAAACAAACGAGTCGCATGGTCCATGATTCGATGCTGCTTTGCCTGACGCTTGTCGTTGCGGCCCAGAGTCTCGCGTTGGGCGCTGCTCCCAACGAGCTGACCGCCGATCTCCTGCGCGCGCTGGAGTTGCGGAGCCTCGGTCCGGCCCTGTCGCCGGGGCGCATCGCCGATATCGCGGTGGACCCGACGAACCGAAGCACCTGGTATGTCGCCGCCGCGTCGAGCGGGCTCTGGAAGACGACCAATCGCGGCACGACCTGGACGCCGATCTTCGACGAAGGTGGCTCGTATTCGCTCGGTTGCGTCGCGCTCGATCCGCGCGATCCGAACGTCGTCTGGCTGGGCACCGGAGAGAACCAGTCGCTGCGCAGCGTCAGCTTTGGCGACGGGATCTACAAGAGCACTGACGCAGGCCAGACCTGGGAACACAAGGGCCTGCCCAACTCCGAGCACATCGCCAAGATTCTGTTCGATCCGCGTGACGCGCAAGTCATGTATGTCGCCTCGCAAGGGCCGCTTTGGGCACCGGGCGGCGATCGCGGCCTGTACAAGAGCACCGATGGCGGAGAGAGCTGGAAGCCCGTCCTGCAAATCAGCGAGAACACCGGTATCACCGACGTGGTGCTCGACCCGCGCGATCCCGACGTGATTTACGCAGCCTCTTACCAGAGGCGGCGGCACGTCGGCATCTGCATCGGCGGTGGACCGGAGGCCGGCATCTTCAAGTCCACCGACGCCGGCGCCACCTGGACCGAATTGACCGAAGGCATCCCGACGGTCGATCTGGGCCGGATCGCGCTGGCGCTGTCGCCGCAGAATCCCGACATCGTCTACGCACTGGTCGTCGCGGCCGGAGACGAAAGCGGCTTCTTCCGCTCGGCGGATCGCGGCGCGACCTGGGTACGCCGCAACAACTACCGCGTGGTGGACCCGCAGTTCTATGGCGAGATCTATGCCGACCCACACCACTTCGAGCGCATCTACGCGATGGACGTGACGATCCACGTCACCGACGATGGTGGCGAAACCTTTGAGCGCGTGCGTTGGCAGATGCACGTGGACAATCACGCGATGACCTTCGACCCCACCGACCGCGACCACCTGCTCGTTGGCAACGACGGCGGACTCTACGAAACCTACGACGGCGGACGCACCTGGCGGCACTTCACCAACCTGCCCAGCACGCAATACTATCGCGTCGCGGTCGACAATTCCGAGCCGTTCTACCATGTCTACGGCGGCTCGCAGGACAACGGCTCGCATGGCGGCCCCTCGCGCACGATCCACCGCGTCGGCATCCGCACGAGCGATTGGATCAGCGTCGGCGGTGGTGACGGCATGCAGCCGCGCATCGATCCGACGGACCCGAGCATCGTTTATTCGATGTCGCAGTACGGCGCGATCACGCGGCTCGACAAGCGCACCGGCGAGAGCCGCGGCATCCGGCCGCGAACCGGCGGTGGACGCGGCCAGTCGTCGGATTCGAACGAGCCGGGAGTTCGCTGGAACTGGGACACGCCGCTAATCATCAGCCCGCACGCGTCTTCGCGCCTGTACTTCGCCGGCAGCCGCCTGTTTCGCAGCGACGATCGAGGTGACAACTGGGAACCGGTCAGCGACGATCTGACCCGCCAGATCGACAGTGACACGATTCCCGTCATGGGCCGGCTCTGGGATGCGAATGCCGTGACGAAGAACCTCTTCACGACCGAGCTGGGCGTCGGCACGGCGCTGAGCGAATCGCCTCTGGTCGAAGGCCTGCTCTATGTCGGGACCGACGATGGTCTCGTGCAGGTCTCGGAAGACGGCGGCAAGAATTGGCGCAAGGTCGAACGCTTCCCCGGCGTGCCCGAGATGGCGTACGTCTCCGATCTCTTCGCATCGCAGCACGACGCCGATACCGTGTACGTCGCGTTCAACCACTTCAAGAGCGGTGACTTCACGCCCTACCTGCTCAAGAGCACCGACCGCGGAAGAAACTGGACCTCGGTTGCCGGCAACCTGCCCGAGCGTCATCCGGTATGGTGCATCGTCGAGGACCCGGTCAACGAACGACTGTTGTTTGCCGGCACCGAGTACGGGCTGTTCGTCACCACCGACGGCGGCGAGCGCTGGGTGCAATTGCGAGGTGGCGTGCCGACGATCGCGTTCCGCGACCTGGAGATTCAGACGCGCGAGACCGACCTCGTGTGCGCGACGTTCGGACGCGGATTCTACATTCTCGACGACTACACACCATTGCGGTGCCTCACGCGCGAGACACTCGCGCAGTCGGCGGCGCTCTTCCCGCTGCGCCACGCATATCTCTATCACGAGTTGAGCTACATGCGAGCGGCCTTCGGCAACTATGCGGCACCGAACCCGCCCTTCGGCGCGACCTTCACGTGCTTTCTGCGCGACGATCCGACGAGCAGAGTCGTACTGACGATCGCGGACGCCGACGGCAACCAGGTCCGCCAGATCGACGGACCGCGTGCGGCAGGCCTGCATCGCGTCACCTGGGACCTGCGTGGCGAAGCCGACAACTCGCCGGAGGCCCAGCGGGCCTACGAGGAAGAAATGGAGATGAGCGAAGAGGAAGAGGCCGAAGCCGAGCAGGCCCAGGCTTCCGGAGGCGAACCGCGCCGCGCCCGCCAGGCGCGTAGCCGCAGGCGGCGCCCCGGCCCGCTGGTCGAGCCCGGCCGCTACACCGTTACGCTGAGCCTCTCTGCCGACGGCACCTTGACCCCGTTGGCCGAGCCGCAAACGTTCGACGTCGTGCCCTTGCCGGGCCTGTAGAGGTTGCCGACGATTTGCGTTGGAATAATGTGCTCGCGGATGCGACTGTACCGGTAGGCGAGCCTTCGCGCTCGCGGTTTTTGCCGTCTCTCGCTGAAGGAGCACGACATGGATAGAACGACTCGAACGTGGCTCGCGCTCGCCGGTCCGACGCGGCGCAAGGCCCTCAAGTTCGGCCGCGGCCTCTGGCACCAGTGGCGTATACCGCTGTTTCTGATCGTCTTCGTCGTCATACCGGTCAAATCGAGCCTGGCGGACTGGAACTGGGTCCCCACCGGCTCGATGAATCCGACCATCCTGCCCGGCGACCTGATCTTCGTGAACAAGGCCGCGTACGACCTTCGGGTCCCGTTGACGCTGCACCGCCTGGCCCACTGGTCCGAGCCCCAACGCGGCGACATCGTGATCTGCCTCTCGCCCGACGACGGCATCCGGCTCGTCAAGCGCGTCATCGCCCTGCCCGGCGACACCCTCGAAATGCGCGACAACGTGCTCCTGCTCAACGGCACGCCGCTGACCTATCGCGCCGCCGGCCAGGACTACCTGGAGCGCCTGTCCGACGAACTGGCGCATAGCTGCATCTGCGCCCTGGAGCAACTGGACAAGACCACTCACCCGGTCCTCAGCGTTCCGAGCATTCGCGCGGAGCGCAGCTTCGGCCCCGTCACCGTCACCGACGATCACTACTTCATGCTGGGCGACAACCGCGACCTCAGCCGCGACTCGCGCTTCTTCGGCCTCGTCCCGCGCCGCTCCATCCTGGGCAAAGCCAAAGGCGTGATCCTCTCGTTCGACATCACCGAGAAGTACCAACCCCGCTTCGGCCGGTTCTTCTCGCACCTGCAATAGCAGCGCCCAAAACGCAAACACGCCGCCCGTCCCACCGTAGGGGCGAATAATCATTCGCCCTTGCGCCGGCGCACCTTGCGCCCGAGCCAGAGATACAGCCCGCTGAGCGTCAGGACGACGTTGCCAACCGCCACCGCGGGCATGACTGCGCCGTGCATCCACGCGCCCAGCAGCGAACCGTCGTGCAGTTGTTCGAGCCAGTCGCTGCGGCGCACGCTGGCGCTGAGCACGTCGGCGGTGATCGCGTCCACCTGAATCTCGGCATAGTTGGTCTTTGAGGTCACCTTATACACACGCTTGTCCGGCCGAAAATCGACCCGGTCGATACTCTCGACGCCGCGAAAGTCCGGATGATTGCAGTCGCGCACCGCCTCCAGTACCACCTGCATACTGACAAATTCGGCCGGCGCCCCCTCGTGACCCGTACGCGTCGGCGGCTGAATCCACGCGTGCTGCTTCTTCACCAGCAACAGCACGCCGGTCACCGACACGTTGATCAAGACCACCGACAACGCAATCCCCAGCCACTTGTGCAACTCAAAGCAGAACTGATACGGTCTCATGCCTGCGCGCTCCGATGTCACCTGGACCCACCACGCGACGGTCCCCTTCCGACGCACCCGCCGCACACACGACCCAGCCCATGCTAACCGCAACCACGCGCGATGTACACCGACAGCCTTACCGCCGATGTCCGCACGCCCTCTGCTCGGCGGGTCCAGGCAAATCGCACACTGCCTCCTTCTCGTTTCTGTCCCTTCGCGTCTCCGCGCCTGTTTCCGCACGTACCGCGTTCGTCACGGCCCGCCGCCAATTGGGTTTGTTTTTTCACGCAAAGGCGCTGAGAGCGCGGAACAGAGTGATTCTCGTATGCGCGCTGCGGTACGGGCGCCGTAGGGGCAACCCCCTGTGGTTGCCCTGGGCAGGCACAGGGGCCTGCCCCTACACATCACCATCGGTCATTTTGTTGGATGGTCTTACGCAGCCAGACCAAGCCGTCATACGAGTCCGGCGGCAGGGGCACGCGCAGCGTGCCATGACGGCGCCCCGAGCAAATACGGCCGTAACGATCGCGCACCAACCACCCCGCTTATCCATCCAAACGGCTCACCTCCACTTCTTCGGTCCTGCGCCTCAGCGCCCCCATTCGGCTTCGCTCAGGGCGACGTCTGCGTGAGATGATTCACCGTCCGGGCTCATCCGGGTCCTTGTGACCTCACCATTGCCGGCCGGATGGTCACCGCCCGTTCCGACATTTGGCTTTGTTTCGCCGTTTCCACCCGCGACGCGACGCTCCTCGTCACCGCCTGAAGACCTCTCTGCAATCTCGGACGTCCCATTTGGCTTTGTTTGGCGCGAAGGCTCCTCGGCGACCTCGCGCTTCGGCTCCCCTGCCGGCGGCTCGGACTGCCGCAACCGCCTCAGCTTCTCCAGTTCCGCCATCGCGCGATACAGGCTCTGCTCGATCCGCCGCTCGTACATCAGCAGCCGCTCGAAGATTTGGTTGCAGACGCAGTCACGCCGGACCACCTGCCCGGCGACCAGGTCGCCCTGGGCCGGCCCGAGGTCGGCGTTCGGCCCGCGCGGCTCCAGGTTCCGCAGCATCACCTGCGAGTCGCTGTAGGCACCGGACGCCTCCTTGAGATACAGCGTCTCGTACACGTCGTTCTGGTGCCGTTCGGCGCGCAACAGCCGCCAGCTCAGCCCCACGATGCGCCCGGCCAGCATCGCCTCCAGCGCCCCGACCGGCGCCAGGCTCGCGACCATCTCCTGTCGATACGCCTCGAATTCCTCGGCGTCCTCGCCCCG
>JAFGLV010000092.1 GCA_016927855.1 Sedimentisphaerales bacterium | reverse complement strand
TCACGACCTTTCTGACGATGGCCTACATCATCTTCGCGAACCCCTCTATCCTGGCCGATGCAGGCATGGATAAGCAGGCGCTGATCGCGACCACGTGCATCGTCAGCGCGATTGCCACGATCCTCACCGGTCTGCTCGGCCGGGCGCCCATCGCGATGGCGCCGGGGATGGGCCTCAATGCCTTCTTTGCGTACACGCTCGTGCTCACCGACGAGGTCCTCTGGCAGACCGCCTTGGGCGTCGTGTTCCTTTCCGGCCTGTTCTTTCTGGTCCTGACTTTCCTGGGCCTGCGCCGCAAACTGGTCGAAGCGATACCTCCTTCGCTGATCTCCGCGATCTCGGTCGGCATCGGCCTGTTCATCACCTTCATCGGCCTGCAGAACCTCGGTCTGATCGAAGCGTCGCAGGCAACGCTCGTCCAGGCGAGCAAGCTGACGCCGACGGCATTGATCGGTCTGGCCGGCCTGATCGTGATGCTCTTTCTGGAGATGAGGAAGGTCAAGGGCTCGTTGCTGATCGGCATCGTGTTTTCGACGGTGCTGGCTGCGACACTCGGGTATATCGAGAAGCCGGCGCAGTGGATCTCGCTGAACGTTGACATAAGGGCAGTTGCCTTTCAACTCGATATCCTCGGCGCCCTCAAGTGGAGCCTTTTCGCCAGCATCTTCACCCTGATGTTCATCGACATGTTCGACAGCGTCGGCACGCTGGTCGCCTGTTGTCACCAGGCCCAGATGGTGGACGAGAACAACAACATCAGGGGGTTGGATCGCCTCCTGGGAATCGACGCGCTGGCGACGATGATCGGAGCGGCATTGGGTACCTCGACGACCACCTCGTACATCGAGTCCGCGGCCGGTATCGAGGAAGGGGGACGCACCGGCCTGACCTCGGTCGTGACCGGCCTGATGTTCCTGTTGGCGCTGCTGTTCGTCCCGGTGGTCGGCGTCGTGCCGGGATATGCCACAGCGCCCGCCTTGATCATGGTCGGGCTGTTCATGATGAGAGAGGTGACCAAGATCGACTTCGCTCGTATGGACGAGGCCTTCCCGGCCTTCATCATCATGGTCATGATTGCCCTGAGCTACAGCATCAGCACCGGCCTGGCCTTCGGGTTCGTCTCTTTCGTGGTCATCAAGGTCGTAGCCGGTAAACTTGCGGACATCAAGCCTGCCATGTGGGTGATCGCCCTCCTGTCGCTGGCGTTCCTTTCCCTGGAGCGGCTGCCCGCCCTCTTCCAGTGGCTGCACAACCTCGTCTGACATTTTCCTGCTACGCGCCGCCGTGACGACGGAGGCGGGTCATTCGGAGCGTCCCAGTTCCATGAAATAGTGGGGATCGTACTCGTGCCCCAGAGACCTTCCAGAGGCGTGCGCGCCGTCCTATCCACCTTTTTCTCCCATCTGAGGGGGGTAAACAGCAAGATAGTTACAAAAATAAGCTCGACGGCATTACCTATCTTACCGATCCTTTGGCATAATAGACGTGAAGCATGTGCTGGTGTGTTCCCGTTGCACGCGCAGTCTGGAGTCTTCCCGGCAATCGCATGGCACTCGACCCACGGACAATGCAGGATTGGCAGATCGCTGAGGCCGCTGAGGAGCGGATGAAGCCCATCGACCGGCTGGCGGCCGAGATGGGCCTGCGCGGCGACGAACTGATCCCCTACGGAAGCAAGCTCGCCAAGGTGGATTACCGCAGGGTGCTCGAAAGGCTACGTGGCGGTCCAACCGGGAAATACATCGATGTGACGGCTATCACGCCCACCCCTCTGGGCGAGGGCAAGACGACCACGACCTTGGGGCTCATCCAGGGATTGGGCAAGCTGGGAAAGCGCGTCTGCGGCGCGATCCGGCAGCCCAGCAGCGCGCCCACGTTCAATATCAAGGGCTCGGCTGCCGGCGGCGGCCTGGCCCAGTGCATCCCGCTGACGCCCATTTCGATTCGCTTCACGGGAGACCTCGACTGCGTGACCAACGCGCATAATCTGGCGATGGTCGCGCTGACGGCGCGGATGCAGCACGAGCGGAACTATGACGATGCCAGACTCGCGCAGAGCGATCTGAAGCGGCTTGACATCGATCCGCAACGCGTTCAGATCGGCTGGGCGATGGATTTCTGCGCCCAGGCGCTGCGGAACATCCACATTGGTCGCGGCGGCAAGATGGACGGCTTCGAGATGGACTCGGGCTTTCAGATGACCGTTGCCAGCGAGGTCATGGCGATCCTCTCGGTCGCGCGCGACCTGCACGACCTGCGCCAGCGCATCGCGCGGATGGTCGTCGCCTACGACAAGCAGGGCCGCGAGGTCACGACCGGCGACCTTGAGGTCGATGGCGCTATGTCCGCTTGGCTCATCGACGCGATCAACCCGAATCTCGTCCAGACGCTGGAGGGTCAGCCCGTTTTCATCCACGCCGGGCCCTTTGCCAATATCGCCATCGGGCAAAGCTCGATCATCGCCGACCGGCTCGGCACGAAGCTGGTGGACTACCACGTCACCGAGAGCGGCTTCGGCGCCGACATCGGATATGAGAAGTTCTGGAATCTCAAATGCCGCATGTCGGGTCTCGTTCCCGATGCCGTTGTGATCGTCGCGACCATCCGCGCGCTGAAGATGCACGGTGGAGGCCCGCGGGTGGCCGCCGGCGTGCCGCTCGCACGCGAGTATGTCACGGAGAATCTCGCTCTGGTCGAAGCGGGCTGCGAAAACCTCCGCGCGCATATCGACATCGTCAACCGCAGCGGCGCCAGACCGGTCGTGTGCGTCAACAGCTTCCACACCGACAGCACGGTGGAGGTCGAACTCGCCAAGCGGATCGCCGAGGCCGCCGGCGCACGCGCGGTGGTCTCCGAGCATTGGCTCAAAGGTGGCGAAGGGGCCCTCGAACTGGCCGAGGCGGTCATCGAGACCTGCGAACAGGAAAACCACTTCGAGTTCCTCTACGATCTGACCCTGCCGCTGAGGCAGCGCATCGCGCTAATCGCCAAGGAGGTCTACGGCGCCGACGGCGTCACGTATACCGACGGCGCCCTCGACAAAGCCAAGCGACTCGAAGCCGAATCGCTCGGCACGCGTCTGGGCACGTGCATGGCCAAGACGCAGTTGAGCCTGTCCCACGATCCAGAGCTAAAAGGCCGTCCGACCGGCTGGACGCTGCCAATCAGCGACATTCTCGTCTACCCGGGCGCCGGTTTCGTGGTGCCGGTCGCCGGCGCGATCAAGCTCATGCCGGGCAC
>JAFGLV010000091.1 GCA_016927855.1 Sedimentisphaerales bacterium | reverse complement strand
TGCTCGGGTCGTTTGGACGATGTTGTCATCTGTAATCTAAGCTCCCGACTGCGAACAAAAATCGCCCGGTCCAGTATCTAATGAATGCAGACCCAAACCCTTTACAAACGACAGGGCCGGTACTATAACACCAAAAACCCACGTCGTGTAGTGACAACCGTGAAAAAATGCGTTGTGTTGCCTGGCCTGGCGACGTCCGTGGTGACTGTTGAGTGTTCGGATAGATGCATAAGGTGATAACGATAGCCAAGAACACATTCGTCGAGACACTGAGACAGCCTATTTACGCGACGATCATTGGCGTCGCCCTGCTCCTGTTTCTGCTGAGCCCGTCGCTGGCAATGTACACGATGGACGACGACAACAAACTGCTGCGTGAGATAGGGCTTTCTACGCTCTTCCTGACAAGCTTGTTCGTGGCAATCTTCTCGGCCTCCGGCGCCGTGGCGCTGGAGCTGGAGAACAAGACGATCACGACGGTGCTGACCAAGCCGGTCCAGCGTCCGATATTCATCCTCGCCAAGTTTCTGGGGGTGGTCGGCGCGGTCGCGCTGGCCCACTACCTGTGCAGCATCGCCTTGCTGATGGCGATTCGCCACGGCGTGCTGGAGTCGGCCGCGGACACGCACGACTGGACGGTAATCGGGTCGGCCGGTGCCGTCGTGGTCCTCAGCGTGCTGCTCGGCGCGTTCTTCAACTACGTGTACGACTGGAAATTCTCGTCAACAGCCATCGTCATCGCCGCAATCCTCGCCACCGGCGCGATGGTGTTCCTGGCGTTGATCGACCGCAACTGGCAGTTCAATCCCGCCGAGAACGGGATCAACCGGCTCGACGTCGCCGGCTCGGTCCTGTTGTTTCTGGCGGCCGTCATCATTGCGGCGCTGGCGGTGGCGCTGTCGGCGCGGTTCAATATCGTGGTGACGCTGTCGGCCTGCATCGGGGTGTTTCTCCTGGGCCTGGTGAGCGACTACGTCTTTGGTCGTCTGGCGCAGGCGCACGCCTGGGCACGCGTAGGCCGATCGCTGGTGCCCAACCTGCAAGTCTTCTGGATCTCCGACGCCATCTACGAAGGCAGTGCGGTCCCGCTCAAGTATATCCTCATCACCGGGCTGTATACGGTCTGCTACGCCACGGCCATCCTGGCGCTGGCGGTGGCGCTGTTCCAGAAACGACAAGTGGGCTAGGCGGTCCGGCCGGTCGCAGGAGCGGACACTTCAGGCACGGCGATGTCCACCGCCACTTCGTCGCACTCCTGCTGCTTGGGGCAGCGCGCACAGTCACTCCAGACCTTCATGGGAAGATCCTCGCGCTTGACGGTTTCAAACCCCAGCTTCTCGAAGAACTCTGGCTCCAAGGTCAGCGCAAATACGCGCGGCACGCCTAACCGGCGGGCCTCCGCCAGCGCGCCGCGGACCAGCAGGCGCCCGATGCCTCGGCCCACGTGGGCGGGAGCCACCGCCAGCGACTTGATCTCCGCCAGGTCCGACCAGATCACTTCCAACGCACAACACCCGACCACCGTCTCGTCCTCTTCCGCCACGAGGAACGTTTGCAGGTTCTCGTAAATCTCCGCCAGCGCGCGAAAGAGCATCTTGTCGTGCTCCGCGTAGCAGTTGATCAAGGCCGAGATGGCTCGAGCGTCCGAGATTTTGGCAGTGCGAATCGTCATATCGGCAGCAGTATACCTAAAGCGTCGGTTTCCGCAACGGTGCGCGAAACTAAGGACTATACGCAAAAAAGCCAAAAAAGGCTGGCAAAAGGGTGGCCGGTCACTAAAATGGCTCCAATTTGGGGTCGCGTCGTATCTGAGGCAATGAAATTCATACTCATAGACAAGATTGTAGCGCTGACACCAGGCGAGCGTCTCACTGCCGCCAAGAGTGTTTCGCTGGCAGAGGAATACCTGGCCGACCACTTTCCGACCTTTCCGGTCCTGCCGGGCGTGCTTCTGCTGGAAGGGCTGATTGAGTCGGCAGCCTGGCTGGTCAGGCAGGCTGAAAGCTTCGCGCACAGCATGGTCTTGCTGGAAGAAGCCCGGAATGTAAAATACAAGAGCTTTCTGGCGCCGGGCTCGCAGGTCCAGTACACGGTCGAAGCCCGGACGATCGAAGAGAGCGTCAGCAGTTTCTCAGGATACGGCACGGTCGACGGGCAGAAGATCGTCGAGGCGCGGTTCGGACTGCGCCACTTCAATCTGGCCGAACGCAGCGCGGCGCTGGCTGCGGTGGACGCCCAGATTATCGCAGAGATGAAGAACCGATACAAGCTGCTTTCTCAGCAGAGTTGAAGCCGACGTTGGAAAAAGGACTTTCAAAAGACCGCAGTGACCGGAGGTAGCAGAGACCATGACCATGAGTCGCGATGAGATATTCCAGAGGGTGCAAGAGGTTCTGGTGGATGCATTGAGCGTTGACGACGACGAGGTGACCGCCGAGGCGACCCTGATGGGGGATTTGGGCGCCGAGAGCATCGATTTTCTGGACATCGTGTTCCGGCTGGAGAAAGCCTTCGCCTTGAAGGTACCGCGCGAAGAGCTGTTCCCCGCCGAAGGGCTGCTGAATGATCCCGACCTGGTCAGCAACGGCAAACTGACGGAAAAGGGCCTCAACGAGCTGCGCGAGAAGGTACCTCACACCGATCTGACTGAATTCCAACAGAACCCCGACATCAACAAACTGGCGGATCTGTTTACCGTGAACGCCATCGTCAACTATATCGACGGCAAGGTCAACCCGGCCTAGCCGCTCTGCTTTGCCACACCAAGCGCCGGCGGCAGGATGGGTATCCGATTCGCCTGCGGCCGGCGTGGCGGCGAATCCGAAATGCGTTGGATCTGGATTGACAAGTTCGTTGAATTCGAGAGTGGGCGCCGGGCGGTCGCGGTCAAGAACGTCACCCTGGCCGAAGAGCATCTGCACGACCATTTCCCGGGCTTTCCGATCATGCCGGAGTGCCTGATGATCGAGGCCATGGCGCAGACCGCTGGCATCCTGGTGGGCCAGGCCAAAGACTTCCAGGAGAAGGTCATCCTCGCCAAGATCAACAAGGCGGTCTTCTACGACTTCGTCCGACCCGGCGACAGCCTGCGGATCGAGGCGCAGATTCAAACCATCGCTCCCGAGGCCGCCGGCACCAGCGGCAAGATCCTCCGCGCCGAGCAGCTCATCGCCGAAATCGACCTGATGTTCAGCCACATCGACCAGAATCTGGCCGGCAAGAAGTTCCCTGAGGAGAACTTCGTCTTTACCGGCATGTTTGCCTCGCTGTTGCGCGACGTCGTCTTGAAGGAGGCGCAGGTCGTCACCCCGGCGCCGGAGCCAAGCTGATGGATTCGCGCCGCGTCGTCATCACGGGACTCGGGGCAGTCAGCCCCCTGGGGCTGAGTGTCCAGGAGACGTGGGAAGGGCTCCGCGAGGGGCGTTGTGGCATCGGCCGCATCAAGGCATTCGATCCCACCGGGTTCCCCTGCGAGCTGGCCGGCGAGGTCCCCTACTATCGCATCCAGGATCATGTCCCGCGCACCTACCGCAAAGCGGTCAAGCTGATGTGTCGCGATATTGAACTGGCGGTCGTCGCCGCCGACGAGGCGGTGCGCAGCAGCGGTCTGATCACCAAGGGGATCGATCCCGAGAAGGTCAACGTCGATCCGACCCGTTTCGCGATCAATCTGGGCACCGGGATCATCAGTTGCGACCTGACCGAGTTGGGACCGGCCGCGGTGGTCAGCGTCACCGACGGCCAATTCGATATCCACAAATGGGGCAAGGACGGACTCGAGCACGTCACGCCTCTCTGGCTGCTCAAGTACCTGCCGAATATGCTGGCCTGCCACATCGGCATCATCCACGACCTCCAGGGCCCCAGCAATACCATTACCTGCGCCGAAGCTGCAGCTCACCTGGCGATCGGCGAAGCGGCTCAGGTGATCGCGCGAGGCGCCAGCGACCTCGCTCTGGCAGGCGGCGCCGAGGCAAAAGTCAATCCGATCATGATGATTCGCCAGTGCCTGCTGAAACGGACGACGCCGGACAGCAACGACAGCCCACAGACGGCGTGTCGCCCCTTCGACGCCGACGCCCAGGGCTCCGTGTTTGGCGAAGGCGCCGGGATCGTCGTCCTGGAGAATGTGAACAACGCCCGGCGACGAAGCGCGCCTATCCTGGCGGAGATTCTGGGGATCGGACATAGCCATAATCTCAATCCGGCGTACGAGTGTCTTGAGCCTGACGGCAAAGGGGTTCAAATCGCTATCGAGAAGGCTATGGCGGACGCGGAGATCGGCCCCGAGGACCTGGACCTGATCGTTCCGCACGGCACCGGCATTCCTTCCGACGATCTGGCCGAGGCGCGGGCCCTCCAGGCGGCCCTCGGGACCGCGATCGAAAACATCCCCGTCTGGCCCACCAAGAGCATGTTGAGCACGACCGGCGCCGCCAGCGGCGCGTTGGATGTCATCGCCGCGGTGCGCGTGATGAACGAAGGCGTGATCCCGGCCGCCAGGAATTTCGTCAGGCCCGCTCACGGATGTCACCTTCATATCGTCACTCGGCCCCAGGAGCGACAGGTCAGACACGCCTTGTGTTGCAGCTACACGTATGGCGGCCAAACGGCAGCCATCGTGCTAAGACGTTTTGACGAGAGTGCGGTCGCGTAAATGAGAGCAGTGAAGTCACAACAGCGCATCGTCATCACCGGCATGGGCATTGTCTGCCCTCTGGGCAACGACGTGCCGACGCTATGGCAGGCGATTCTCGCCGGTAAGAACGGCGCCGGCAGAACCACGATCTTCGACGCCTCCACGTTCCCCACGACGTTCAGCGCGGAAGTGAAAGGCTACGATTTCCGCAGGTACACGCGCTTTGGGCACTTGCACGAAGCGTGCAGCCGGGGCTCAGGATTCGCCCTCGGTGCGGCCGCCCAGGCGTGCGCGCAGGCAGGTATCGAAATCGAGACGGACGCGCCTGCCGACGGGATCGACCGGACACGCATGGGCATCTATCTCGGCGCCGGGGAAGGCTCGCTGGACAACGATGCGTTCTTCGCCTGCATGATCGCAGGTTGGGACGGCGAGAAACATGAGATGGTCTGGCCCAACGCGACGCGGCGCGCGTTGACAAAGATGGTAGCAGCGCGGGAGCTCGAGCAGGAGCCGAACATGGCGGCCGCTCATGTCGCGATGCTGACCGGCGCGCGCGGTCCGGCGCGAAGCTGCCTGACGGCCTGTGCCGCCAGCACGCAGGCGGTCGGCGAAGCGATGATGCTGATCCGCCGGGGAGACGCCGACATCATGATCGCCGGCGGGGCTCACTCGATGATTCACCCGCTGGGAGTTACCGGCTTCAATCGGCTAACCGCTTTGTCGACCCGCAACGAGAGCCCCGAGACGGCGTCACGACCATTCTCCGCCAGTCGCGACGGCTTCGTCCTGGGCGAGGGCGCCGCTATCGTCATTGTCGAATCGTTGGCCTGTGCCCAGCGACGCGGCGTGCCTGTCCTGGCGGAGCTGATCGGCTACGGTTCCAGTTCGGACGCCTTCCGTGTGACCGATATGCATGAGGAGGGCCGTGGCGCGGTACAGGCGATACGAGCCGCGCTGGCAGATGCCGGTTTGACCTGCGACGACATCGACTATATCAACACGCACGGCACCAGCACCCAGGAGAACGATCTCATCGAGACGCTGGCCATCAAGACGGTGTTCGGCCCGAGAGCGAAGCAGATTCCCGCCGGCAGTGTCAAGAGCATGCTCGGTCACCTGATCGGCGCCGCTGGCGCCGCCGAGCTGATCACCTGTGTTCTGGCGATACGCGACGGTATCGTTCCGGCGACGACCAACTTGCACGATCCCGATCCCAAGCTGGACCTGGACTACGTGCCCAATTCGCCGCGTAAGATGCCGGTCACCATCGTGATGAACGAGTCGTTCGGCTTTGGGGGTCAGAACAACGTCGTGATCGTGAAGCAATACGAGGGGTGACTATGATCGATATCAAGGAGTTGCGGGACAACCCGGACGCCTATATTCAAGCGGCCCAGAACAAGCGGATCGATGCCGACGTGCAGAGACTGGTGGTCGTGGACGAGCAATTGAAGACCGCCAAAGCCAGACTCCAGGATATCTCCACCGACAAGAACCGTATCGGCAAGTCCATTCCGAAGCTCTCCGGCTCGGAGAAGGACTCGGCGCTGGAGACCCTTTCGCGCCTCAAGCAGGAGGAGGAAGGTTTCCAGGAACAGGTCAAGCAATTGCAGCCTGAGTTCGACGCGCTGATGCTCCAGGTGCCTCAGCCAGCCGATCCCGATGTCCCGGTCGGCAAGGACGACACCGAGAACGTCGAGCTGCGCCGGGAAGGCGAGGTCCCGCAATTCGACTTCGAACTGAAGGATCACGTCCAACTGGGAACGTCGCTGGGCATGATCGACATCGAGCGCGGCGTCAAGCTGGCCGGGACGCGCAACTATTTCCTTACCGGCGACGGCGCCCTGCTCCACTGGGCGGTGCTGCGTTTTGCAATGGACTTCATGGTCGCTCGCGGCTACGTGCCGATGTCAGTCCCGCTGCTGATGCGCGACGAAGCCATGCGCGGAACGGGCTACTATCCCGGCTCCGAGGAGCAGACCTACCGGATGGAGAAGGACGACCTCAGCCTGGTCGGCACCGCGGAGGTGCCGCTGACCGCCTACCGCATGGGTGAGATTCTCAAGGCCGAGGAGCTGCCGCTCAAATACGTGGCGCTATCGAGTTGCTTTCGGCGCGAAGCCGGCGCCGCCGGCAAGGACACCTATGGGCTCTACCGCATCCATCAGTTCGACAAGGTCGAGCAGGTGGTTATCTGTGCCAACAGCGCCGAGGAGAGCCACACGTTTCATGAAGAGATTCTCGCCAATTCCGAGGGCGTGATGCGCGCCTTGGGACTGCCCTACCGGGTGGTCGTGGTCTGCACCGGAGACCTCGGTCGCGGTCAGGCCAAGAAATACGACATCGAGGCTTGGATGCCGTCACGAGGCAACTACTGCGAGACCCACAGCGCCAGCAAGTTCTACGATTTCCAGGCGCGCCGGATGAACCTGCGCTATAAGGACGCGCAGACGAAGAAGAACTTCATCTGCCACACGCTCAACAACACCGTCATCGCGTCGCCGCGCGTGCTGATCCCGCTGATGGAGTTATACCAGAACGCCGACGGCTCGATCACGGTGCCTGAGGTGCTGCGCCTTTATATGGGTGGCAAAGACCGCATCGCAGCCTCGTCCTGATTCTCCCGCGCCGGCTCCCGCTCAGAAAGCGAACGATTGCAGGGTCCACACAAGTGCGGGGTTCACCGCATGTTCATCTGCTCCCAGATCTCCTCCGCGGTGGCATCAAGGTCTTCCTGCACGCTGCCTAGTTTTTCGCGGCCGCGCTGGAGTTGGCTCTTGGCCTCGTCCGACATCAGAACACCTTCGTCGACCACGTAGGGCGTCACAAAGACGATCAGCTCGCTGTTGGTCTGCACAGCCTGCTCGTGGCGGAACAGGCCGCCCAGGACCGGCAGGTCGCCGAGGAGCGGCAACTTGCGTCGGACGGAACTATCTCTCTGGAAAAGCATGCCACCCAACATGACAGTCTCGCCGTCCTGCACGATCATGTTCGTCGACGTTTCCAGCTTGTCGCGAATGGGCTGGCTGTTGACGAGCTCCGTGGTGAGCTGTGAGAGTTGGAGGCGCACCTCCATGTCCACATGCCGCTCCGGTGTGATGCTCGGACGCACCTGCAACACCATACCGACGTCCTCGAAACGCAGACTCTGCTGCGACGCAGACGTCGTGACGGTCGAAGCTCCTAGGAAGCCGACGGTCTGGCCCTTGAAGAACATGGCCTGTTCATTGTCCTCCGTCCAGAGCGTCTGCTGGTTGAGGATCTTGGCGTTGGTCGTCTTAACGAGAAAATCGATCAGACCGTATACCGCCGAGGTCCCGCCGGCGATCGTGCCGGTTCCAGTGGCGCCGAGCGGACTGGTGTCGAGGCTGGCGGCCACCGCTGAGCCTCGTGTTGCCAGACTCGTCAGTTGCCCCAGCGCGGTCAGTGAATTCTCGCTCAGCGCGCCGAAGGCGGCCGGGTCCGTCGCCAACTGAACGCCGAGTGAGGTCATGCTGCTGTGGTCCACCTCGACCACGATAGCCTTGATCAGCATCTGTCTGCCGGGCACGTCAAGCTTGCGAATCGTCTGCTCGAGTTCATCCTGAAATTGCGGCGCCGCCAGGACCAGGATGGACTTGCTACGCGGATCGGGGATGAAACGCACGCGTCCAATGACGTTACTGATCGGTTCCTCATCGGGTCTGGGACGAGCGCCCGCCGACCACCAGGTAGTATACTCGTTGCCGCTACCACTATCGGGGTTGTTGCCACTGTTGTTATTGTTGGGTGAAGACCGTTGATCGTCCTGGGCTTGATTCATCGAGTACTCGCTGAGACCGCGCGGGGACCGCCGGATGCGGGCGGTCGTCCCCGGCTCGTTGAACATCGCGTTGAGTCGCTCGGACAGATCCTCGCAGTCGGCGTATTTGAGCTGCACGACTCGGGGAACCTCAGCCATCTCCTGCCGGTCCAGGTCCTGGATGAGCTGCTGGATGACCGCGTAGGCCGCCGGGATCTTGCTGATGACGATGATCTTCTTGGTCCCGGGGACTTCCTCGAACGTCAGTTGTCCATAGAGGGGCCCGACGATCTTCTGACGCTGGTCGCCCATGTCGCCGTAGAGGACCAGACGCAGGATGTTCGACGTCGCGTCTTGCTCCTCGCTGAACAGGTTCGAAAGCAGTTGCACCATCTGGACAGGGTCGGAATTGCGCAGCTCGATGATCCTCGGCTTGACCGCTTCCACGTCCAGCGGTGTGTCCCATTCCTCGATCTGTTTTTCGATCTTGCGCATATTCTCTGGGGAGGCAATGACGGTGACCTGCTTCATCATCGGGAAGGCGATGACCTTGACGGTATCGGCGCCGCCGGCGTTGCGGCCGGGCCCCATGGAATAGTAGTAGTAGATGGCGGAGGAGGAATAGGAGGCGCCGGGTATGTTCTCGCCGTAGAGGCTCTCGACGTTCGCTTTGATCTCCTCGGGATCGGCGTGCTTGAGGTCGAAAACCTTGGTCTCGAAGGTGCCAACCGGCATGTCAATCTCCTCGATCAGGCCTTTGACCATCAGACGCAGGTCGGCCCGCCCGATGACCATGATCTGCCGGGACTGCTCCAGCGGCCGGACCATGATGCTGGGTTGCAGCCCTTCCGCGCCCGGCAGGTTCCTCAACGCGTCCTCAATCCGCATCGCGACTTCCCGCGCGTTGGCGTACTTGACGGTGACCGTCTCATACTCCGATCTGAC
Organism: Sedimentisphaerales bacterium; assembly: GCA_016927855.1. GTDB lineage: Bacteria > Planctomycetota > Phycisphaerae > Sedimentisphaerales > Anaerobacaceae > JAFGLV01. Next base: position 27,641 of record JAFGLV010000091.1, on the reverse strand, counting down.
GGGGTCTTCGCGGTCGAGCTTCTCGATCCAATCGTGGATCTGCTTGACGTCTTCCGCCGAGCCTCTGGCGATGATCCACTTGAGCTTGGGCACCGGAATGAGGACGAGAGGGATCTCGCCCGCGTCGATCACGACGGAACTGGCATTGCCCTGCGCGCCGCGCGAGGAGCCGCCGCGTACCGGACGAGCCGGCGGGCGGGGTCGACCGGTGCTGCGCGGCGCCTCGCCCATCAGCATCCGCAGCAACTGGATGATCTCCGCGGGATCGCCGTACTTAATTTCGAAGAACTCCTCCACCGTTTGACCAGCCTCCGGCACGTCGAACTGCTCGATGATGCGCTCGATGGACATGAGATTGGCGACGGTGTCGATGACCATCAGCATCATGGTCGTCTCGTCGGCGCCGACGTAGCCGTACTCGCCCACCAGCGGTTGGACGACCTGGCTCATCTGGGCCGGCGCGTAGTTGTTCAGCTTGAACATCTTGCGCACGATCTGGTCGCGGTTCTCGAACATTGCCAACGGCTCGTCGGCCGCGACGGTGGGAACGACACCGAGCTTGGCCTCTTTGATGGGCTTGAGGAAGATCGTGTCATCGACCTCCTCAGCAATGAAGCCCTTCATCCGCAGGGCGCTGTAGATTCGCGCCAGCGCCTTGACGCGCGGCAGCTTCTCCGGCGCGTAGATCGTGATCTTCTGTTTCATCACGTCGTCGGATGGGATGACGGTCTTTCCCGTCCAGGTGGCGATCTTGTCGATGACATTCTTCATCTCGACGTCTTTGAGATTCACCGCCTCCAGAGGCTCGTTCGGCTCGGCCGGCGCGTTGGGCTCGGCGGCCTGAGGCGCCGCTTGGTTCGGTTCCGCCGGTCCGCTGACCTGGGGCGCGCCCGATTCAGCCGGCCGGTTCGGCTCGACCACAGGCTCAGGTTCGTTCGGTTCGCCGGGCGCGTTGGAATCCGGCGTTGCGTCGGGACTCTCCGGCGCCGGTTCGTTCGGACCGGGTGACACCGCAACGGACGGCCCCAGGCTTGCGGCCTGCGGACCGGAAAACGGCGTATCCGCCGGCGTATGGAAACCCACACGCCAGACAATGAGCGTGGCTGCGGCGAACACGAGAATCCATAGGATGACTCTTGATCGTTCCAATTCACTCACCTCGCTTTTCGTAATCGCATGTCAAACCGTGTCCTGGTTTCACTCTCAATCGCTGGTGTTCGGCTCGGGCGTCGCATCCGGGGTCGGTTGCCTGTCGCCGGTATCGGCCTGCGAAGGCGTATTGGCGTCGGCAGACGTCTCTTGCGATGGCCGGACTCGACCCGGACCTGGCGGCAAAGTGACGATCCGCAGCGCTGTCCGCCTGGACCCGGCTTCCCGTTTCGGTCGCGGCGTTACCTGGTCTCGGATCTGCTCTCTGAATTGCTGTTTCTCTCCTTCCGTGGCATCGTTCATGTCGGCAATCGCTTCGGCGCGCTTCTGTTTTAGAGCTGCCCTTTGTTCCGGCGTGAGCGTTCGGCTGCCTCCGGTGCCGGGAGGGCCAACGACGGGTGCCTCCGGGCGCGCCGGCGCGTTGGGCTCGGCCACGTCCGGCGACGACGGTGCGGCCTCAGGCGTGCGTGCCTGTCGCACCAGCAGACCCACTCCATAAGCCGCCACCAGGATCGCGGCGGCCACGATAACGAATACGACGATGTTCAGGTGCTTCATATCACTCCATTCTCTCCATGGCTGAGATGGCTTGTTCCTTCTGGTCGTCGGACATCCTGTTCCACTCTTGCATGGCTCTTTCCCTCTCCTCCGGCGAGGCGCTGTTCCATTTCTCTATCAGTAGCGCTCTCATTCTGGGGGAGAGGTTGACGCCCAGCCAGGCCAGCGGATCGTCGTCCTCAGGCGCAGCGGCCTGGACCTGCGGCGCCGGCTCCGGTCTGGCAACACGCCTAGGCCTCTCGGGCTCGGGTGCCTTGCCCGCGGTAGGCGGAGGTGCCGGCCGGGCCGACGGTTCCGGCCGCGTGCCGACGGCCGCCGCCAAAGGCGCGAAACCCTTCGTCTGGCCGTCCCACTCGATCATCACCTGGGTCGCGTCGATAGAGACGACTTTGGCGTCACCGATCTTGTCTCCGACCTTGTACTTCTTGTCGCCGATGAGGATTTCGTCGCCCAGAATGCCGTCCACCTGCTTGACGGGATGCTCTTTCGGCGGCGGCTTGACGAAGAGGTTCTGCTTCTTCACCGTCTCCGCGGTCTTCTGGGTCTCCTCCAGGTAGGGTTGTACCACATTCGGGTCGGGCTTGGCCAGCGCCGCCACCTGAGCCCCGAGGCTCTGCGCTCGCGCCGGTCCCGTCAGATAGCCGGCCACCTTGGCGAACGTCAGCGCCGCCAGCAAAAGGGCCACCGCCAGAAATACCGATCGGATCGAGTAATTGCCTTTCTTTCCTGTCATGCTCGGTTCCACTGTATTCGCTTAGCTTTCGTTTGCCGGTTGAGTCACCTGCGGCGGCTTGACGAACGTCGAGACCGTCAGATCGATCTCGATTTCCTTTCTCTTCTCCGGCGGCTCCTTGGTGTCGCACTTGAACCGCAATTCCTCCACACCGACCAGATAGGGGTTCTCATTCAGCGTCGTCAGGAAATTGAGCAGTTGATCGAAATTGCACTTGCCTCTGCACCGGATCGACAGAACCCGGTAGGGAACGTTCGCCTTCCGCCGGGCCGCGGAGATCGTCAACGGCTCGACTTTGATCCCGGCCTTCTTCAGTTGCTCGTGCAACTTGTCGCGGAACGAGAATTTCTGCTTGTCCTCCACTTCCGGAGGCTCGGCCACCGGGACGATCGAGAGCAGTCCCGCCTGCTTGACCGGGTCGACAGTGACGTCCTTGAGCTTGGTCCGCGCCGTCCTCAAAGAGGTCCGGACTTCCTGCCAACGGTCGAATCCTTTGGAGCCGAAGGTGAAGGCCAGAATCGCCACCACCAGGACGAGCCCAATCGTCACTGTGCGCATTTCTCGTTGGGTGAGCTTTTTCGCCATGATCCGTTTTGTCGCCGAAACCTACAGCGATCCTCCCTTCTTCGTGAAGTTCTTGTAGTGGAAGGCCATCGTGAACGTGATCTTCTTGGACTTGGCGTCCTGCGACTGGCTCGTGATTTCCACGTCCTTGATGTTCTTCTGGTCGAGCAGATTCGCCTGGTATTTCCACATCTGCTCCATGTTGTCGGCGCGGCCGCTGATCGACGCCAACTGCCCTTTCTTGAAGTGAAAGTCATCCAGCACGATGCCATTGTTCTCGCCGGCGCTCAGTTCGGTCAGCAGACCCAGCATGTCGGGGCGGTGACGCGCCACGGTCCGCAGGAGAGCTTGCCGCTCGGCGGCCTCTTTGAAGGGCGGCTGGCTGACCAACGCAGTCAGGCGTTTCTCGCTGGCGACGTCGATGAAGTAGGCGACCACGATCAGTGCTGCCAACATGACCACGGCCAGAGCCGCCGCCAGCGCCGTGGAATACCAGGCCGACTTCGCTTGCTCCTGCTGTCTCGCTTCCGCGATCCGTTCGAGCAGGTCCAGCCCCCTGGGAGGCGCGTCGAGCCGCATCAAGGCCAGGCCGAGCGGCACCCGGTACTCGTACACATCTCTGGAGCCGAAGTCGGGCGGCACACGCAGCGCCGCGGCTTTCGGCAGGCTGGCCTTGGCATCGAGCTCGGCCGCCCTCAGAGCTGCAATCACGCTCTCGATCGCACCGCCGCCATCCGAGAGCACGAACAAAGGCCGGGAAGCTGCCTCCTTCCACGCGAGCGATTCGAGCACCGTGCGGATGTCATGAGCATAGCGTTCCGACAGCGCCACAGACCCCGATGCCGATGTGGGGTCCGGATCCGCCGCCAGATCGTTCATCCCGGTATCCAGGACGGCCGCGTTGATGACCAAGCCGTTACCAACCAGGCTGATCTGGGAACTGGAGGCGCCGATGCTCAAGACGACCGCGTGCTGGCGGCCCTCGGTGAACAGCTCCTGCCAGGCCCGAACCGTTCCTTCGCACGCCGGCAGGATATTCCTCGGGTCGAACGCCCGAATGTCCTGCGCGAACCGATGGAGATAATCCCGGCGCGCCGCCGCAATCGTGACATCGACCGTCCCGTTGGTCGACGGCGCCGTCCGCCAGGCCACCTCGATCTGATCCTGCGGCAACGGCAGCAGAGATTCCGCCTGCATCCGCACGATAGCCGCGGTCTCCTCCTTGCCTACGTGAGGCGTGCTGATCTTGTAGAACACCACCGCGGTCGAATCGAGCCCGACCACGGTCGCGCGGGACCCGGACGCGGCGGAGGCCAGACCGCACTGCGCCGCGAACTCGTTCCAGGTACCGCCGTCGGCCGGCATGCGCTTGCTCCAGAGCAGTTCCGCCGAGCCGTCCGAGCGGCGCAACGCGACCGCCTTGAACGCCGTATCGTCTCTCGTGGCCGCAACGACCACCTGCGGTGTCTTCGTGCCTTTGCTCATCAATAGTTGGCTCCCTGGTACCAGTAGAGGACGCTCGGCGGCGACGCGCTGCGATCCACTACGCATTCTGTCTGGAGGCTGGCGCCGCTGACGTCGGCGGTCGCGAAGCACTGAATGGTATAGACGTCCGAGCGGACGGTGATCAGGTCCGCGATACGCTTGAACCGGTCGATACCCACCGATTGGACGTCAAGCAGGCCTGCGATGCTCGAGAATCCATAAACCATCCCAGCTCGCTCGGCGACAATGGCTTGGGCTGATGCGCGGTTTTCTTCGCCGCCCAGCAGCGCCACGAGCACCTCTTCGGGCGCGGTGTTGATGTTGACGCGACCCGGAATCTGCCGTTCGTTCGTAATGGAGATCTTGTCGGCAATGGCCTTGAACGTCTGGAGATCGATCGGCTGCTGTTCGTTCTCGTTGGACGAATTGCCCGACGAGCCCTGGGGCTGGCTGGGGCTGTCCCGATTGATAAGGTCCGCGATGCTGCGGAATCCCTGGCCGCGGTTTCGCGCGATCCAGCGGGCCTGGGCTGCGTTGATTCCCAGAGCGTTTTGAAGCTGCTGCTCGTCGGCCTGGTTGATATTCACGCGGTTCTGGCCGGCCGCATCGACGTTGTTCTCATACGAGCAGCAGGTCAGACAGGCAATCCAGCCCTGGTCGAGCTGGCTGTCGCCGTTGTCGGCCGGCGGGCTGACGTCGCCGTCCATCTCGTTATAGTCGAGCAGACCGTTGAGGTTGGTGTCCTCACCATACAGAAGCTCTTCCGTGACACCTTTGACCGCCAGCAGCTCTCGAATCGTCTTGAGGTTCCCGTTGCGAATCGTGTAGGGAAACGCCAGGTTCTCGTAGTAGCCGGACTCGGCGCCTTCGGCGGCCGGGTTATCGTCACGGTCGCGCCAATCCAGAATGGCGTCGGCGATCGGCGGCTCCATGAAACGCAGTGACATCAGTTGGTCCCGCGTCGCGGTATTGATGTTGAGCTTGCCGGCTTCGTCGGTGACGCGGATGCTGTAGGTACACCTCTCGACGCGCACGTCGTTGAGGTCCTCGTCATTGTCGCTCCAGAGATCGGACAGGCAATCGGAGTCCTTGGGGTCTTCGTTCAGGATGGCCAAGGCCGTTTCCGTCCCGGCGCGGCACGCCCACCGGCAGCGCACGTCGTCCATGGCCGCCCCAGCCATCTTCATGTCCAGCCGGCTGGTTTGCCCCACGACGGCAACGATGGCGGTCATGACGACGACGATCCAGAGGACCGCGATCAGAACCAAGCCCTTGTTGTCCGTGCTATAGCTCATCTCTTGCCTGTTTCAAGTCGTGCCGCTTTCTCACCTTCCTCGCTCGCCTGAAGACGAACCCTCGTTGCGGTTCGACGGGCTGTTCGCGGAGCGCGGCCTCGATCCGTCCTGATTCGGCTGGCCCGACTCGGCCGCACCCGCGCCGGCTTCGGTCGCCAGACGCGCGAAATTCACGGTGAACGTCTCGACTGCCGGAATGCTCCGGCCCTCGGGCAGCGTCGCCAGCGTCACCTCGATCAACGCCGGGATCGCCTGCAACTGCTCGGGCCATTCCGTCGTCCACTGCTTGCCGTCGAAGAAACGCAGGAGAAAGACGTCGATGTTCTCTGCGATCGGGGTTAATACCCCGCCGGGCTCTCTTTCTCGGTCGGGGTTGGGCCACAGGCGCCGGTACAGGGTCGAGGGAATCGCCTCTTCGGTCAGGTCCATCTGTTCGTTGCGCCGCAGCAGGTACTCCACCTCGTAAACGTCGCCTTCGGGCTGGCCGATCCTGGCCTTCGTTCGACCAAGGACGTAGAACCTGAGAAAGGCGGGTTGCTCGGCGTCGTCGGCCAGTTGGGAAGCGCCGACCAGGCGCATGCTCCGGCGATCCCGGTCGCGGTAGAGATTGGCCAGATCGCGCGCCATCAGGCGCGCGGCGAACCGCAGCTCGGCGCTCGTTTCGCTGGTGCGGTCCACGACCTGCGCACTGTCCGAGACCGCCTTGAGCGCCCCGACCGCCACCAGCGTAACGAACGCACTGATCGTCGAAGCCACCAGCACCTCAGCCAGCGTGAATCCTGCCGTCTTCCGTCTCGCGCTCATCCCTGGCCCTCCAGAGGCACCGTGATCGTCAGCGGCGTGCCGTTCAGCATGGTCTGGGCGGTGAGCCGCCGCGGGCGCTTGCCCTCGATCCAGGTGACGGTGATCGTCACGAGGTACAGACCGTCTATTCCCTGGTACTCGGTCTCAACCTGCCAGGCATAGCCCGGCTCCTGGTCCTCGTAGAGGCCCTCGGCCTGGCCCTGCTCGATGAACTGGTCGATGCCGACGTAGTCGATCATACTGAGCTGTCGCTGGATCACCGAAGCGGCGACTTCGTAGTGCCGGTTCAGGCTGACGTCGCGCACCGCGTTCGAGCTGATCGCACCGAGCGTCAGGACCGCGCCGGAAAGAATGACACTGGCGACCATGGTCTCGACCAGATTGAACCCTGCCTGTCTTGTCCGCGATGTTGCCGTCATTGTGCGTCCAGATCGACGATGGGGATCGCGACTTCTCCAGCGGTGCCTTCGTGCAGGCTGGCTTTACCTGTCGACGCGACGATCGCAATACTATAGTGCGTCTTGCCGTCTCCGATCTGGACGACCGCGGTATCGGCCGATCCGTTCGGCAAGAACACGATCCTTTGTTGCGATTCCTCGTCGGCGGCGGCCTCGGCCGAAGCGGCACCGATCTTGATATCTTCGAAATGCACCTGGCCTTCGAACGCTACGGGCTTGCAGTAGTAGTCCCTCACCGGCACCTTCTCCATCTGTCCCAAATTCGGATTCCACTGCGTTGTCGCCGCCAGAAACCCCTTGTTGCCCATGTCCAACTGCACCTCGTAGGGCCGGCCGCGTTCGATCGCCATGATGCGCGCGTACTTCGCGGTCAACAGGAACTGACGCGCCGCCTTCGTCACGAGCAGCTTGCGGTGCGTGCCCGCGTACATCCCACCGCCGAGGCCACCCAGCACCACGATCAGAGCGACCACGAGCAGCACCTCGACGAGGGTGAAACCCCGAGGGCACTGCGAACGCCTTCGCTGTAGACTGCGCGTGTCCATCTCGCACCATCCGCCATCGTCAGTCGTTCACGACGTCGGCGTTTTCACCCTCGCCGCCTTCCTCACCGTCGGCGCCGAGGCTCACCAGATCGAAGCTGCCCGGGTTGTACTCGCCTTCGGGGAAGTACAGGTAGGGACGATCCCACGGGTCGAGCAGTTGGCTGCGCTTGAGGTAAGGCCCGCTCCATTTCTCTTCCAGGCCGGGTGGAGCGACCAGCAACGCTTCGAGTCCCCCTTCCGACTCATCGGGCAGTCGGCCGCAGTCGAGCTGGAACCGCTGCAAGGCGCCCTCGATGGTCGCCATGCGCGGCCTGGCCAGGTCTGCCTTGGCCTTGCCCAGGCGCTTGAGGATATTCGGCGCCACAAAGCCGGCGAGCATGGAGATAATGAGGATCACCACGAGCAGCTCGATGAGCGTGAATCCTCTGCGTTTTCGCTTTGCTTGAGTCATCAGCTTACCTTTCCTGCCTACGCTCACTAACGACCTCCTACGATTCACTCCGGTCCATGTTTCATTGTGCGCCGGTCTGTTACAGGGCGCCGGCGCCGACCGACATCATCACGATCGGCAGCAACGCCGCGGCGATAATAAAGCCGATCACCAAAGCCAGTATCAGGATCAGAACGGCCGGGAACACCGCCATGAAACGGGTGATGGCCGCGTCGGCCTCGGTATCGAAAGTCTCCGCCGCGTTCAACAGCAATTCGTCCAGCTTGCCGGTCTGCTCGCCGATCGCGACGATTTGCACCAGCAGAGGCGGGAAGTACCCCGAGCTCTCCAGCGGCTCCGCCAGAGACTCCCCTTTCTTGACCTTCTCCGCGACGTCGTCGATTTGACGCGCCAACAACTCATTACCCAACGTATCGCGCACCACGGCCAGCGCGTCGAGAATGGTCACGCCGCCTTGTGTCAGCGCCCCGAGCGTCCGAGCGAAGCGTCCGACCGCGATGGTTCGCAGCACCGAGCCCAGGACGGGAATGCGCAGCTTGAACGCGTCCCACTGGAGCCGACCGGCGGTCTTCGTCCATCGCCGCAGCGCGACGAGCGCGATGATGGAGCCGATGAGCACCACCCAGCCGGCGACGCTGGTAAACAGCGCCCTGAGGAAACCGCTGACGCCCAGCAAGACCTTGGTGGGCAATGGTATCGCGGCGCCCATCTCCATGTTCGAGACGATCCCAGGCAGAATCCACGTGACGATCACTGCGGCGGAGACGAAGCCGATGACCAGCACGAAGATCGGATAGGCCGAGGCGTTCTTCATGTTGGTCTTGACCTTCTCTTCGCGGTTCAGGATGGCCGCCAGTTGGGTACTGGTGCTTTCGAGAATGCCGCCGGTCTCGCCCACGCGGATCATGGACAGGTAGAGCGGACTGAAGACCTCCTTGTGGTGGGCCATCGCTTCGGAGAGGGATTGGCCACCGTTGACGTCTCTGACCAGCGCGTCGAATAGGCGCGTCATAGCGGGCTTGCGCTGTTGCTTGCGGATCAGTTCGAGGCAGTTCAGCAAAGGCAGGCCCGCGCGGACCGCGGTGCTCAGTTGCGTCGTCATGGTCATGATGTCTTTGCTGCTGACACGCCTGCCGCTCAGGCTGGGCAAACTGGGCAACTCGAACCCAGACGCCTCGCGCGCGGCCTTCTGCTGCTGGGCCCGCTCGATGAGCTCGGTGACGAAGTGGCCCTGCGCCGTCAGCGTGGCGACGGCGCTGCGCCGGTCGGTAGCCTCCACGGTGCCGGCCACCTGTGCTCCCCCTCGATCTACCGCCTTATATGCAAACTCACCCAAAACCCGTTCCGCCTAATTCGCAGCCGCCCGAGGCCTTCGCCCAAACCGGCTTGAGGTTCTCAGCTATCCTCGTCGATACTCTTGGCCACCCTGAAGACTTCTTCCGGGGTCGTGACTCCCTTCAACACCTTGTCAATGCCATCATGGACCATGCTGATGTGGTCCGCCGGCGCCTCCCTGACGATCTGTTCCGTGGTGGGTCGGGTCGCAATCAGCTCGCGCAGCTTCGCGGTGATGCGCAGCAGCTCGAAGATGCCAATGCGTCCCGACATGCCGGTCCGGTTGCACTCGCTGCAACCGGCACCATGGTAGAATTGTGTCCCGGCGTCGATCTTCGCGGAACCGTTGAAGCTCTGCAGCAGCACCGCGTCCGGACGGTAAGTTTCCTTGCACTTGGGACAGATCTTGCGGACGAGACGCTGAGCGAGAATCCCCTCCAGCGAACTGGCCAGTAGGAACGGCTCGACCCCCATGTCGATCAGGCGCGTCACGGCGCCCGCCGCGTCGTTGGTGTGCAGCGTGGAGAACACCAAGTGGCCCGTCAAGGCCGCGCGAATCGCGATATCCGCGGTGTCACGGTCGCGGATTTCGCCCACCATGATGATATCCGGGTCGTGACGCAGGATGTGTCGCAATCCCGTCGCGAAGGTCAATCCCCTCTTGGCGTTGACCGGCATCTGATTGATCCCGTCCAGGTGATACTCCACCGGGTCTTCGATCGTGATCATCTTGACGCCGGGGGTGTAAATCCGACTGAGGGCCGCGTACAGAGTGGTCGTCTTGCCCGATCCCGTCGGCCCGGTCACCAGAACGATCCCGTGGGTCTTCCTCAGGCACTTGCAGAACCCGTCCAGCGTCTCGGCGTTCATCCCCAGATCGGTGAGGCTGATCAGCGACGCCGTGCGGTCCAGCAGACGCAGCTCGACCGCCTCTCCGAAAATCGTCGGCACCGTCGAAACGCGGATATCGATCTTGCCGTTCTTGGCGGTGAACTCGATATGACCGTCCTGGGGGACAAAACGCTCCGCGATATTCATGTCCGCCATGATCTTGATGCGCGAGACGATCGCGGCTTGCAGGCGTTTGGACGAAGGCGCCTTTTCGACGAGAATACCGTCGATGCGATACTTGATCTTGACCTCGTGCTCGAACGGCTCGATGTGGATATCGCTGGCGCGTGCCTCGATAGCCTCCAGGATGATGAGGTTGACCAGGTTCACCAGGGAGGGCTCTCGCGCCAGCTCGTGCAGCTTGGCCGGGGAGAAGTCTCCGTTGCCCAGGCTCTCATCGCTGCGCTGCTCCTCGGGGGTCAGATCGTCCAGCATCCGCGCGACGTTGCTGCCGTAGAACCGCAAGACCGCGTTCTCAAGCTGCGCCGGCTCGGCGTAGTAGCGCTGGATGAAACAGCCGGTCACCAGCCGCAAGTCCTCCAGCACCTGGGGCTGGAACGGGTCGGTCATCGCGACCGCGAGACGCCCATTCTCGCGCCACAGCGGCAAGATGTTGTATTTGCTGACCAGATCGGCAGGCACGAGACCGATGATATCGCCACCGATGGACAGGCCCGAGGGATCGACCTTCTCGATGCCGGCCTGAACCGCCAGCGCCTCGTTCAACTGCGCCGGCGTAATATAGCCCAGATCCAGAAGAATCTGGCCCAGGCGTCGCTGTGTGACCTTCTGCTCGGCCAACGCCACTCCCAGGTCCGCCTCGTCCAGGTATGCCTTCTCGCAGAGGACTTCGCCCAACCGTTTTCTTCTGATACCGTTGCTGCTGGAATCCATAGACGTTCCGTGATTTCGAGATACAAAGGGCTCCCGAGACAGGAGCCTAATACGACGCCCAAAGCGAGTCAAGCGCTCGATATCCATGCCGCGCCGGGGCACTTGCCCCCTGCTGGAACACGGTCTCCGGCCGCACGCTTCAGCGAGTGCCTGTCCCTGCATCAGAGCCGGTCGCGAGGCTGTCCGGGAAGGCGTCGGTACACTTCGGACGAGCCATCCCCCCCTTTACCTATCAGTATCAGACGTCTGGGGGTTCCGCTTTGTTACACAAAAATGCGGTTTTTACCATCGCCGGGCGGTGCCGCCGACGCCGCCGACGCCGCCGGCGCGGCCCATTTGGTCGAAAAAATCATTTGACAGCGCCTATCACCAGTATGAGAATGATCGACGAGCGGGTGTCATTGAGGCGCTCCGCTTGGAGGTTCCCGCTGGAACTCACGGGGGTGGGTGGCCGAGAAGCCTGGGCAACTGAGGCCCAGGAACGGCTGTCAAGCTTGTCATGGCAGTGATGCAATCTCATACTCGATGCGGCGCCCTCAGACGGCGTACGTCGCGGCGTCGCGTGGTATGACCTGGACAAGCCGGGAGAATGTGGGTTTTCGCTGGAGGGCAGGCAAAGGATGCTGGTATCCAAGCACGGAGCGGGTGGGCGCTGGTGGAGCACCCGTCGCTGCCGGGGGGAGTGCCGAGCCGTTGGCACGGTCGTGATTTCCGCGCACCTCAGGGGACCGGTGCTGCCGGCTCGCCACACCAGGAGCGGATGGGCGTTCGGCGATGACAGGCGGCCTGCTGGTATCCTCAAGGAGGTGTCGTCATGAAATTGGAGAAAAGAAATCCGTCGGGCCGGGAGAAGGACGAAGCGTCGGTGGAGATGCTGGCGAAGCTGCGCGAGCAGCTCTACAGCTCGAACGTCTCGACGGTCCGACAAAGCGCCTTCAACCTGTCCTGGATGCAGGAAGACGGATTGGACATATTGAAGGAAGCCCTGTTCGCCAAGGCTTCCCGCCGGACCAAGGGTGCCGCCGCCTATGGCCTGCGGAAGATGCGAGGGAGAATGCGTCAGCGTGCGGAGGAGGTCCTGATCGAGGGTCTCAAGCACCCCGATCCCAAAACCGCGGAGATTTGCGGCAACGCGCTGATCGTGCTCAAGCGCGGCAAGACGGCCGGTAAGTCCGCCGCCAAACGGCGCAGACCAAAAAAGCCCAAGTTCGAGATCAAAGAAATCCCTGCCAAAGGTCGCAGGGGGCGCGTCTCGCCGGAAAGAACCCGTCCCGACGATCGGGCTTCCCGTCGCCCGCGCCGGTAGCGTCTGCATCTCACCGCTTTGCTTCACACTCCGCTTCGGTTCGCTTCGGCTTGCCTTGCTCCTTCCCAGCCTTCCGTGTATCATGCCTCTCATCGGTTGTTCGATAGCTGTGGAGGCGCCCAGAGATGAGTCACAGGTTCCTGTCGGTCATCCCGGTCGTTCTTGTTTGGGCCTTCTCCCCATGCGTGCGGGCGGAGCAGGCCTCCGGCGCAAGCCGCGAGACTCCTGTCGTGCGCGTCTATGCCAAGACGCACAAAGCAGTGGTGAACATCTCCGGCGAGCGCGCCGTATCCGGAGGCCTTTGGCCACAGTGGGACTGGCCGGGGATGTTCGATCTGCGCGGGCCCGGTTTCGAACGGCGCGTGCCGGTCCTCGGTTCCGGCCTGGTCGTGCACGAGGACGGAATCATCGTCACCAACGCGCACGTCGTCGAGGGCGTAGGACGCGTCAAGGCGGTCTTTGACGACGGTCGTGAGTTTGCCGCGCGGATTCTCAGCGCCGACGCGAGCAAAGACCTGGCCGTCTTGACGATCGAGGCTGACGAGAAGCTGCCCTTCATCACGCTCGGTCGCAGCAGCGATCTGATGATCGGGGAAACGGTCGTTGCCATTGGCAATCCGTATGGCTATTCGAACACCGTCACCAGCGGTGTCGTCAGCGCCGTGGGTCGTGACCTGCGCGTCAGTGAGGGATACTGGCTGCGCGGCCTGATCCAGACCGATGCCTCCATCAATCCCGGCAACAGCGGCGGTCCCTTGCTGAACATCGAGGGAGAGCTCATCGGCGTCAACACGGCCATCCGCGCCGAGGCGCAGAACATCGGCTTCGCCATCCCGGTCGACACACTCGTGGAGAACCTCAGCCAGATGCTCATGCCGGAGAAGCTGCGCCGCGTCCGGCTGGGCCTGACGATGGGACGCATCCGCACCGCGGGTCCATATAAAGGGCTGGCGGTCGATGCTGTCACGCGGGACACTCCCGCCGAGCAGAATGGTTTGATCGCCGGCGACCTTATCCTGGCGGTGGACGGCCAGCCGCTGCAGAGTGTCATCGACTTCTACGTGAAGGTGATGCACAAGGAAGTGGGCGAGCCGATCCGCCTGACGTATGCGCGCCCGCGCCAAGGCGCGCTCCAGACACACCAGACAGAGCTGACCTTACTGCCCCGGCCTCTGCCCGACGGTCGCGCTCTGGCCCAGCACTACTTCCAGATGGAGGTCTCGCCCTTGACCGCGGCGGTCGCGCAACGCTTCAATTTCGACGGGGCCTACCCCATCCTCATCGTGGTCGCCCTCGAGCCGCGCGGCGCCGCCGCCGAAGCCGGCATCCGTGAAGGCGACCTGATCGTGCAGGTCAACGATGCCACCGTGCGCGACCTGACGGAGCTGGCGCGGGAACTGGAGCAGGTGGACGCCGGCGACACGGCCGTGTTGACGATAATACGTATCAGCTTAGGTGTGTTTGGCCAGATCGAGCGCCGCCTGTCGGTGCGCGTTGAGGCGCGCCCGCGTGAGGCCTCCCCGTCGAGGCGCTGAGTCGTCCCGGCCCGTCGACGCTTACGCAAAAGATGAAGTCTTTTCGCAATTCTTGCGAGTTTCTTCTTGACATTTTCGCCTCCTGCTGTTACAAAATCACCCATTGGCGATCCCTCGTTGGAGGAGGGGCCTGCCGAAAGTCACTGATAGCATAGTGGCATTCATCACGGATGAAGATGCATACCGGCATATGCATCCGAGAGACGTCCAGGAGGTCTCTCGCAGGAGTAACAGGGAAGTCAGCGGATGGATCGGCATAGGACATGTAAAGGACTGCAGGGGATGGGGGGCATCTCACCGCAGGCATCTTTGCCCGTTCCGAGGGGAACCGACCGTCAGAATCATGCCGTCGCTGCCGAAGGCAAGCCGGACCCGGTCTTGGCCTTCAGCCCGGTCGGCACATGCTCCCTGGCGGCTACGCCCGGACGGTCTGTTCCCTTGACCTTCACGTTCGCACCGCAGAGTTGCCTCTGTCCTTCGCAACCCGGGTTTATGAACCAGGTGAACGCGAGTGCAACGTCAGCAACGCACAGAACACCATCAGGAGCCCGCACCCAGCGGGCTCGTGCTATTTCTATCGCGGCCTTCTCCCTGCACCGACCCCGGGCGGGCGAGAACGTCGCGCTTATCGATAACATGCCGGTTCACATCAGCGACGCGCGACCAGAATGGAAGACCACGAAGCAATGCCTCCAGCCCAGGCGTTGCGGGGATGACGACCTGCGATTTTCGTTCCCACAAGGTGATTATCTACTTCACTTCCTCTTTCTAAGCGCTCGCATCGGACTGGGCCGACCAGTCAAGGAGGACTGAGTGGCTCACTGGGTCCTGGCGCCAAGGGGGCTCTGCTCTCTTGGCGCCAGACCGATGCTGACGGCTCACGGATGAACGACCGGCGATGCCCTGACAGGGCTCGCACGGAGTTGTTGCTACACGCCTGGGACAGGTGGCGCACTCGGGGCGCTCAAGGTCCATCGTTCTGAAGGATTCAGATCGCGTGGGGCCTGTCTGCCTCAGGTTGTCGCGGCTGCCCTGGCCGCAGCGACATGCTGCCGTAGAGGTGGCGTGGCGCCTCAGGGCTGACTTCAACGGACTGAAGGTCAAAGGGCGAAAGGAGTTGCAGGATAATGAGAAAGGCATGGCTTGCTGCGCTGATGGCGGCGGCGCTGACCACGGCGGCCTCGGCGCGTCCGATACAGGTGCGCTACTGGCCCGCAACCTTTGTCCCCCAGGAGCTGGTGACGATCCCGGTGGTGATGGATGTGGGCTTCTGGATCGACATTGCCGTCCAGGGCGACGCGATCAAGCTCCAGCAGGTGGGCGCGCGCCGCTTCGAGGGTTGTGTCGATGTGAGGGTGCGCTGCAATTTCGACATCAGGCTGCTCTATTCGATTGTCCCCACCGGTGCCGTCGGCGGACAGTTCACGTGTTTTCCGCAATATGCGGATATCGACCTGCCTGGCGGCGACACGACCTTGTGTGTTCGGCTCGACAACGCCGATCCCAGCAACGTGCTGGGCGGCAGGACGAATGTCAATGTCGCCAATGTCACGGTCGAGGTGATCCCGCGCCCGTAGACTTCTGTCGGCCGAGCGACTTCGGCGCGTCACAACGAGAGACTGCCCGATCCGTCGCCGTCCGCATCGGCGAGGGGTTCATCGTCCTCGATGACGGCACAGGGATGGGTGGTCGTGATATGGAAGAGGCCGTCGTCAAAGACCATATCGTCGATCTTCACGCCGCGGATCCGCTGCTGCACGAATCGGTTGACGTCCAGATACAGATGAGGATACTCCCACCGGCCACCGTAGTCGGCCACACGCAGTGATTCCAGCATCCTATCGACCAGCCAGTCGAACTTGTCTATCAGGCGGTTCGTGACCAACTGGAACACGGCTTCGCCCTCATCGAAACCGGCGAACCGCACTCCCACGCGCACGGACCTGAGCACCGGCCACGGGGTCCTGACCTTGAGCTTGATCTCCTGCCCGTTGGCTCTGATGTCCCTCACCTGGTCGGGGATCAGCCCGTTGGCATACAGAATGCCCAAGAGCTCGTCACCCGATAGCACGATTTGCGCCATAGCATAGTTCCTTGAAATCCCGGAACCTATGTTAGCACATTTGGACACGGAATGAAACGCCCAACACCCGCGGCCCGGCCATTCTCTCATTTGCGGCCATTAGCTTACCAGTCGGCCCCTGAGCCGCCTGACCGCCAGGGCGCCGACGATCGCGATGAATGCCGCGATGTAGGCCAGGTCCCCCAGCAACGCCAGGCGATAGGTGCCGGTGCAGACGGCCCGGACCAGCCGCACCGCGTGCGTGAGAGGAACGATTTCGGCAAACGCCCTCAGCGGCACCGGCAGGTTGCTGACGGGGAACACGACGCCGGAGAAGAAGAACATCGGGGACAGAAACCCCGTGTGGTAGAAATTGAAATGGTTGATGTTTTTGACGAACGATGTCACCAGCAGCGACATGGTGGCAAACATTACACCGGTCAGGAAACCCACCAGCGGCGCGAGCAGACCCTGAGGAAGATGGATGATGCCGAACAGCGTCAGGACGCAAACGACCGCGAACGAGAAGAACAGCCCCTTGGTGCCGGCCCAGATAATCTCCCCCACGATCAGGTTGTTGACGGTGATCGGCGCTGCCAGCATGCCGTCGTAAACCTTGTCGAACTCCAGGCGGATGAAGGTCCCGAACGTGCACTCGAACGCGGCGGTATACATCGCCGCCGTCACGAGCAGGCCGGTCCCGAGGAAGTCGATGTACGCCATCCCGTCCATCGTCCCCTCGATGTATTTGCCCAGCCCGATGCCGACGCCCAGCAGGAACAGCAGCGGCTCCAGGAACGGCGGCAGTCCGTTGCTCAGCAGGTTCTTCGTGTAGACCCGCATGTGGCGGTACCACACACTGAAGAGGCGATGCGACAGCCCGGGATACGGAATGGGACTACTGCTTCTCATTCAGCCCCCTTCCCGTGGCCTTGAGAAAGACATCTTCGAGGTTGGCCTGTCTGAGGTAGTAATGGTTGCCCTCCAGCGTGTTGGCCACCTCCTTGAGCCGGTCGATCTCGTCGCAGTAGAATCGGCTTACCCCCTCGGAGACGTCTGCTCTGACCGCTTCCGGCAGGCGGTGGTCCGCCAGAAGCTGCTGCGTCTGAACGTCGGAGACCTCCAAGACATATTTCTCGATGTTATCCTTGAGCAACTGGAGCGGACTGCCCTCCATGACCTTCGCGCCCTTGTCCATGATCAGGACGGTGTCGCAGATCTGAAAGGCCTCCTCCATGTAATGGGTGGTCAGAAGAATGGTCGTGCCTTGCTTTCGCAATTGGCGCAGCTTGTCCCAGATCACGTGGCGCACCTGGGGATCGAGGCCGGTGGTGGGCTCATCGAGGATCAGTAGGCGCGGGTTGTTCAACAGGGCCCGCGCGATGACGAGTCGCCTTTTCATCCCACCGGACAGTTCCCTGATCCTGGCCTTGACCTTCTCCGAGAGTTCGAGAAAGGCCAGCAGCGACGCGATTCGCTCCTTCGTCACGGCGCTCGGCAGCGCATAGAACTTCGAATAGATCATCAGGTTCTGAAAGACATCGAGCTCATCGTCGAGGTTGTTCTCCTGGGGCACGACGCCGGAAAGATATTTGATGGCCAGTTCGTCCCGCGCCGGATCGTATCCGAACACGTCGATCTTTCCCCGGCAGTCCTTGTCGCGGGCGGCTACGCCATAGAGCATCTTCATCATGGTCGTCTTGCCGGCGCCGTTGGGACCGAGGAAGCCGAAACAGGTCCCCTGCTCGACCTCGAAATCCAGGTCGCGGACCGCGTGCACGTTGCGAAACGTCTTGCTGATGTTCTTGACCGTGATGACGCTCATAATTCTGACGCTCTATCCAGTCCATACCTTCCCGAGCCCGGCGGCGACGCGCACCGGCGCCTCGCAGTTGACTACGTTTTCATTGCCCGTCCGGACGCGCAATCCGGGGTATTTTACACATCCGCATCGCCAACGCCACTGGAACGTATGGATTGTCCCGCTTGACCTCGACTCCGGCGAACCGTAGACTTTCAGGCTTCGGCACGAACCTCAGACAGCCCCAGCGTGGAAGGAGTTTCCAGATGAGATGCTCGATGCAATCCTCCGCCAGCTTGACATCCGCTCTGCTGGTGGTGGCCCTCGCGGCGACCCTCTCGACCGCCCTGGCACAGGATGCCTCTCAGGATATAGAAGCGACGCTGAACCAGCCGCCGGGAGGATTCACCGCCTTGTTCGACGGCAAGAGCCTGACCGGCTGGAAAGGCCTACTGGCATCCCCCTACGACAACCCGGCCAGACGCGCGCGGCTCTCATCCGACAGACTTGCGCAACTCCAGCGCGAAGCCGACGAGGATATGCGCACCCACTGGAAGGTCGTGGACGGGACCCTCTGCTTCGATGGCAACGGGCACAGCCTGTGCACCGCCAGGGATTACGGCGATTTCGAGATGCTCGTCGATTGGAAGATCGAGCCCGGCGGTGACAGCGGCATCTATCTCCGCGGCACGCCTCAGGTGCAAATATGGGACACTGCCCGCGAGGATTCCGGTGCTCAGGTCGGCTCAGGCGGGCTTTACAGCAACGAGAAGGGACCGAGCAAGCCTCTGGTCGAAGTCGACAAACCCGTCGGTCACTGGAACACCTTCAGGATCATCATGGTCGGGGACCGGGTCACGGTCGATCTCAACGGGACGCGCGTCACAGACAACGTGGTCATGGAGAACTACTGGGAGCGCGACAAACCCATCTACTCGACCGGCCAGATCGAACTGCAGGCTCACAGCACGCCGCTGTATTTCAGAAACGTGTTTATCAGAGAGCTTGTCAGCGCCACCGAGAAAACCGAGGGATTCGTAGCCTTGTTCAATGGAGTCGATATGACCGGCTGGACCGGCAATACCACCGGCTACTATGCGCGCGACGGCAAGATCATCTGCGATCCCGGCCAAGGTGGCGGCAACGTCTATACGGCCGAGGAGTACGGAGATTTCATTTTGCGCTTCGAGTTCAAGCTCACGCCAGGTGCCAACAACGGCCTGGCAATCCGCGCGCCTCTGGACGGTGACGCAGCTTATGAAGGCATGGAGCTCCAGATCCTCGACGACACCGCGCCGCAGTATGCGGGTCTCCAACCTTACCAGTACCACGGCTCCATTTACGGCGTCGTCCCTGCCCGGCGTGGGCATCTCAACCCCGTCGGTCAATGGAATTCGCAGGAAGTCATCGCAAAGGGCGCGCATATCACGGTCAAGCTCAACGGCGCGACCATCCTCGACGCTAACATCGAAGAGGCCTCCACGCCGGAGACGATGGACTACCGCGAACACCCAGGCCTCAAACGCGAGAAAGGCCACATCGGCTTCTGCGGGCACGGCGACTATCTCGAATTCCGCAACCTTCGCATCAAGCCGCTCGACTAGCCTTGCCGATCGTCACCCGACCGCGAGCACACCGCTCGCACCATCCGCGGGTGTGTCGGCACGGCCCCGATACCGCTACGAGCTCTTCCCTGCGTCTCAACGAGCCTGGAGACCGGCCGGTTCCAGGATTTTCCTCACCTGCTATGCGTCCTATAATTGCTTTTCTCTCGCACCGTTTCCTGCCCTTTCGCGTATCTAATGGCGAACGTTTCCAGACTGGGCGCTGTGGGCAATATGCAAAGCGCCCCGCTTGTCGAGAAGCAGGGAGATTCTGCGATGAAGCTGTACGCGATTCTGGCGGTAGTAGGTGTCGGCCTGTGGCCGGGCGCCGTGACAGCTCACACGCCGGACGAAGCGGGCCTCGATCTACTGCTCGACGCTATTGCCCGCGTCGAGAGCAACGCCAGCGCCAAGGCCGTCGGCGACGGTGGCCGGGCCGTCGGCGCTTATCAGATCCACAGGCTGTATTGGAAAGACGGCACGAGGTTTCTCGGAGTGGACTGGAGCTACGACTGTGCCAAAGACCCGGTCAAAGCCAGACAGGTCGTGCGGGCCTACCTCCTCCTCTATGGCAAGGGGCGCAGCCTGCTCGACAAGGCCAGAATCCACAACGGCGGGCCCAGGGGATACCGCAAGCGAGCCACGCTGAAATATGCCCGCAAGATCGCCGAGATTCTCGAACGAGGTGAGGAAGCATCCTGAGGCGGCCAGAAGCACCGCGCCACCGGCTCAGGAACGTGCCGGCTCGGGCGTCACGTTGATCACGTCGGGCTGTCGAAGACGATTGACCGCTTCCAGGGCAAGTGCCTTATATTCCGTTGCTCCCCTGCTGTCGGGCGCGTAGGTCATGATGGACTGGCCCACGCTCGGCGCCTCGGCCAGCGTGATGGTCTTGTGAATGACGGTATCGAACACGAGCGAGCCAAAAAGCCTCCTCAGACCCCCTTCCACCCGCCGGCTAAGGGTCGTTCGCTGCTCGACGAAGGTCAACAACAGACCCAGCGGTCTGACCAGGCACGGATGAAAACGGGTTCGGATCAGGCGGATCGTCTCGATCAGCCGCTTGAGGCCGTCCAGCGCGTAGAAATGGGCTTGAACCGGGACCAGGACGGACGTACTGGCCACCAGAGCGTTGAGCATGAGCAGGCCCAGGCTCGGCGCGCAATCGATGACGCACATGTCGTACCGGCCTGAGAGGGTCCGCAGTTGCTCGCCCAGGATCAACTCTTTGCCGCTGGCGCCGCGGAGTTCCAGATCCACGCCGGCCAGCATCACGTTGCTGGGCAACAGGTGAAGCCGATTCACGTTGGTGCCCACGATGATTGCCGCAACGTCGGTCGAATCGCCGACCATAGCGTGATACACGGTCCAGGCCAATTCGTTCGGCTTGTAGCCCAGCCCCAGCGTCGCGTGACCTTGCGGATCGAGATCGACAAGCAGGACCCTCTGACCCATGACGGCAAGTGCCGCCGCCAGGTTGATCGCGGTCGTAGTCTTGCCGCACCCGCCCTTCTGATTGGCCACCGCTATGATCTGCATCCGAGAGACAAGACCGACCCGAGGAACTCAACCGTGGGATTGGAATCCATTCTCCATTCAAGCACCCCAACCTTCCTATATTAACTCAATATAGGCCTGTCCTGCAAGAGAAAAAAGCCCTCAATGACGTAACAAATAGGGCACACGGTGTCCGCCGGTCACCGACGCCAATCCCGCGCCATCCGTCCGAAGTCTTGAAAATCGACCAGCCAGTCCGCATTCAGGTCGGCGGCCAGTCCAACCTCACTCAACAACCATTGCGACGTGAAGAACGAAAGGTCGTGCGTATCGACGGTATTGTCCTGGTTGAAATCACCTACAATGTAGTAGGCAAGGGCAGCTTCCGCGTCGATGAACCCCCAGCCGTATTCCCGATCCTTGCCGGGCGACCCGAGGTCACGCGCGGTCATCTCGATGGCCTCTCGGACCTGGTCGGGATCGGTCACGCCGCGAGAAACCAGCAAGGCTGCCAGGCCCGCTACGTGCGGACTGGCCATTGAAGTCCCCTGAAAGAACCAGTAGGCAAACTCGTTGGGGTCTCCCACGAAAGTCTGCTGGAGAATGCCGTCGCCAAATCCGTCGCCGTTCTGATCGACGTCCAGGTCCCCGCCTGGAGCGACCACGTCCAGGTGAGATCCGGTATTCGAATAGGGGGCTCGGCTCAGGTCATAGCGGACGGCGCCGACCGCGATGCAGTACGCGTCGTACGATGCCGGGTAGTTTGGCTGATTCCCGCTGAAGAAGTCGTTGCCCGCGGCACAGACGATGGTAACGCCGCGATGGTAGGCCGCCGCGGCGGCATTCTCCAGCGTCCTTGAGCGCGAGGGGCTGCCAAAGCTCATGTTGATCACCTGCGCGCCGTTCTCAGCGGCAAACAGTATCCCTTCGGCAATCGTAAAATGCTCGCCCAGACCCTCCTCGTCAAGGACCTTGACCGGCATGAGCGAACAGCCGAATGCCACCCCTGCGACCCCGAGACCGTTGTCGGTACTCTGGGCAATGGTCCCGGCCACGTGCGTACCATGTCCCTCATCGTCGTTGGGATGATCGTCATCGTTGACGAAATCGTAGCCCGGGACAAAGAGGGCGTCGTTGAAGTCAGGCGCGCGGCGGTAGACGCCGAAATCCTCATAGGCCACCCCGGTGTCCAAAACCGCTACGATCACGTTGGGATCGGCGCGCTGGATGTCCCACGCCGCCTCCATCCGCATGCCCCCTGTCACCGGATTGTCAAGATTCCACTGGAAATCGAAGTAACTGTCGTTGGGGACCAGCGATGCCACCACGTGGTAGTTGCACTCGGCGTACTCGACGATGTCGCACTGCGAGAACCGTTGGACCATATGCTCGGGCGTCTCGCCGGGCGGGATGCGGACAAGGTGGAAATCTCCCGGCGCGCAAGAACGAAGGACGTGGCAGCGATGCTTCTCGACCAACTCTCTGGCCGTCTCCAGAGGGACGTCCGGCAGGAACTTGACGATGACCTCGTCGCGGCTCCACAAAGGCACTTCGGCCCAGCTCGGTCCGGAAACATAGTCAGCCCTGATTTCGCTCTCCCGGTCGCCCTCGCTGCCCGCCGGTCCGGTGGCCCCCTCCGCGAAAACACCTACACTCAGACCGATAATCGGTGCCAGCAGCACGACCGTAATGCGATGCGAAACCATGGCCCACCTCTTTGAATGCGAGCGCACCAGTGACGCCGCACGTTCCTATTAGTATGCTTTGGAGGGCCTCGGGTTCAGAGAATTCCCGGCGGCGGATAGGTGAGAACGCTCATGGAGCCCGGCTCTCATGCCGATAAACGCGATAACGCAGGGTCGCCGGGCGGGGTGAATGCCCAGAATGAATCTTGGGGATAGGCAAATGGTCAAGGCAAAAGCGATCATGACCACCGGTGTGGTGGCCGTGACCAAGGACACGGACATCTACCAGGCCATCCGCACGATGGTCGCCAACGATGTGAACGGTCTGCCGGTGGTGACCGACGATGGGACCCTTGTCGGCGTCGTCACCGAAAAGGACGTGTTGAGTCTGCTCTATAACATCGAGAACCACCCGGGCACCGTGGAGGACTTCATGACTCCCGAGGTCGTGGCCTTCGATCAGGACGACGATGTCGTGGATATCGCCGAGCGTCTGGGCGCCAATGACTTCCGGCGGGTGCCCATCCTGGCAGACGGCAAACTCGTCGGCATCATCAGCCGGCGCGACCTGATCAAGTACATCCTCGAGCCCATCGGCCAGCGCCGCCAGTTCGTGCGCGCGATCACGCCCTGAGCCGGCTGCCCTACCTGGCGAAAGCGTCGATAAAACAGGCCGAGGCTTTGGCGCCGTTGAGGAAGCTCTCGACCCTGAAGTGCTCATTGGCCGAGTGCGCTCCGTCCGAATCAAGCGAGAATCCCATCAAGACGATCGGCTTTGCCAGTTCCTGCCAGAACGTACCGGCGACCGGGATTGAGCCACCGCACCTGACCAGCACCGGCTCAGCGCCGAAACCAAACCGCAGCGCTTGCCGGCCCATCTCGATGGCCGGGTCCGTGGCATCGAACGCCACCGGCGGCGCCGCGCCGAGAGGCCCCTTGACCTCCACCGTCGCGAAAGGCACGCACTGCGACGTGACATACCCGGCCACCCGCTCGAACACCCTTTCGGGGTCCTGATCGGGAACGAGCCGCATGGTGATCTTAGCGGTCGCGGAAGCCGGGATGATCGTCTTCATCCCCTTGCCTGTGTAGCCGCCAAACAGACCATTGACATCGAACGTCGGCCGCGCCCAGATCCGCTCTAGCACGGAGTGGCCTGCTTCCCCGAAGGTCGCGCGCGCCGGTCTCGTCGAGCACCGTCTTTTCGTCGAATCCAAGTTTGAGCAAGCTGTCCTTCTCCCACTCCTCAAGGGGACGTATCCCCTCGTAGAACCCCGGCACGCGCACCTTCCCATCGGGTCCCATGCACGCATCAAGGATGCGGGCCAGCGCCAGGCCCGGGTTGCCGACGGCGCCTCCATAGGCGCCGGAATGAAGGTCGCGGCCGGCGACTCTTACCGTCAGTTCCAACCCGACCAGACCGCGCAGCGCATACGTAGTGGCCGGCGTGCGCTCGTCGTACATGGTCGTGTCGGAAATGACGACCGCCTCGGGAGCGAGGCGCACTTTCTCGGCCTCGACGTATTTCTTCAGGCTATCCCCGCCGGACTCCTCTTCGCCCTCCACCAGAAATCTGACGTCGCACGGCAACTTGCCCGCCGTGGCAATCAGGCTCTCGACGGCTTTGACGTGAGCGAAGAGCGGTCCTTTGTCGTCCGAAGCGCCCCGGCCGCGGATGAAGCCCTCCCGAACGCGAGGCTCGAAGGGCGGGCTCTCCCACCCGTCGCTGGCGTCGGCCGGCTGGACATCGTAGTGGCCGTACACAATGAGCCGGCGACCCGACCGTTCCTTGCCTCGGGCCTCAACGATGGGGTGCCCGTGCATCTCGATCAGGCGGGCCTCGACCCCGATGCCCTCCAAGTGGTCTTTCAGCCACCTGGCGCACGCGACCACATCGTCCTGGTGCGCCGACTGGCTGCTTACCGAAGGAAACCGCAGAAACTCCAGCAGCTCCCTCAAGAATCGATCCCTGTTCGCCTCGATAAAGGCGATAGCCCGGTCCCTCATGCGTCCACCATCTCAATGCCCCGTCAGAAACCTCAAGCAGATACATGCAGAACATGCTATCAGGAGCGTTCGTCCATGCAAGGACTTCCTCGTCAGCCTGTTTGCCGCGTTCAACAGCAGTCTAGGTTTCACGCAAGGCTTGGACCTTCCGCGCCATCTGTGGGACATCGTTCGTTTCGGCGGCTGCGGTCCCTTGGTGGGTCAGACAGAAGAAGTCAACTGGCTCAAGGAGATGTCAGACGGCATCCTGTTCGTTGGTGATTACACCTAGCGCCGAGAAGGTACGTGAACGTTGCGCTGGCATCGAATGGCAGCTCATTCTCGCGCTGGGTCCAGAGGTCGGTGCGCGCCCATCGAGACGCTGTCGCTGCCAGAAAGCGACACTGATTGCGACAAGGGCAAGCTGCTGGTCCGTTCACCCAAGACGAAACACCACGCCGGCGGTGAATCCCGGCTCGACCGATCTTCCCGGAGCCACGTCCCGACCCGACACAGGCATTCGAGGAAGTCGGGTCCGGAATGCAGAATCCGGCGCAGCACCAAGCGGGATGCGAGCGTATCAAGCGGGGACGCGACCCAGCAGGACGATAGCGAAAACGCGGATTTACTCTGCGAGACCGGTGCTTACAAGTCCTTACAGGACAAGGAATTGGGCGGAACACCCCCCGCTGACGCCATCGAAAACGCCGATTTCTGAAACCGTGCGTACACAATCCGGCACACCTGATGTGCCCAACGTCCCATCTGACCCCGATTTGGCCCGGATCTTGGTATTGTGGCCTTCTCTGTCCGAGCGTGTCAAGGCGGAGATTCTCGCGCTGGTGCCGGCGAATAGCGATGGGTAGAAACTGACATGGAGAATATCAGCAGGCGAGTGGCGTTCATTCGGGCACCGCAGGCGGTCTACGGCGGCATGCGCGATGGTTTCGAGGCGATGGAGATGGGTCGCACTTACTGCCAGCGGCAGAGAGGATGCGCCTCCAAGCTCATCGACGAATATGGCGTGCGGGCGACAGCCAGGATTCTTCACTTACCGCGAAGGACGTTGCAGCGGTGGTGTCGGAAACACTCCAAATATCTACGACGCTGCCCAGATTGGATCTATCCGTGGGCGGCCAAAAGGCAGGAACGGCGTAAGGGGTGGATACTTGACCGGGGAGTCTCGGGAAGCCGGACGCGCACGGGCGCGCGCGATAAGTGGCGACATAGCTGAAGCCCCCACTGTCGGCCGACGAGGGGTATGGGGGAAAGGCATTCCTTTCGCGCGCGGGTGGGGACGAGGCTCGCTCTCCCGGAGCACCTGGCGAATCTTCCGCCGCTGGAAATCGGCATGTAAAAGGGACCCACCTGGGTGCCGAATTTGGGCCCACCTGAGGCGTACTATATCCGGCGTTGTACCGTCGTCAAGGGGATCATTTCTGTGCCTGTTTACTCTTCTTGACCGACTCGCGGAAGCGGTAGCTCTCACCGTTCATCTTGAAGATGTGGCAATGATGGGTTAGACGATCCAGCAGCGCCGCCGTCATGCGTTCACCCTGGAATATCCGCCCACCCTTCTGAACCACAGATGCGCATGTCCCCGTGCTGGCCTTGGGCTGCAGTTAGAAGCCATGAGGCCTCGCAATTGGCTCGGTCACCGCTTCTGAAAGCGCGGAAAGGGCATCCTGATAGAGCGTCGACATCGTCAACGCCGCAGTCTCGTGATACGTCAAGTGCAAAGCCCCGACTCCGTCCTCCCAGCCCGGCAAGACACGCCCGGACCACCGTCCCCTCTGTCCCACACGCGCTATCTCTCGAAGGAGCTTCTGCACCGGATTCAGCGGAGACGCGATACTTCAACGGCCGTTTGACAGGCACACATGTTAAGATTCACCGGCGACGATGTCGAAGACCCTTGCCAAGCGCGTGATCTCGAGGACTCTGCGCATCTTGCCGTCGAGGTTGGACAACTGCAAATGGCCGCCCGCCTCGAGGAGTCGCTTATCGACCCTGACCAACAGACCCAAGAGCGAGGACGAGACAAATCTCACCTTGGCCAAGTTCAGCACAAGCCGCTTGTCCGGGTTCGTTCGGATGATGGGTATCAGGGCCCGCTCGAGCTTACGTATCTGCCGGTCCTCCAGGATGTTCCGCTCCTCAAGGATCACGATCGTGACATCTGCGCCGTTCTCGACTGAGATCTCTTGGCTGGACTCCATCGCCATCTCAGAACACCCACACAGCGGGACCGGTCTGGCACGCCCCGCGGAACTCCAAAGCACACATTTCCCATTTCGCGATGCTCGATGGCACCACGTGGCCACGTAATCGTGAGGATAGCATATTCTCGGTGGGATTTCAATTCCGAATGCCTGCACGCTGCAACGATCGGTGCTGGATCGGAGCTGCGCCTCTCCGCGCAGGGGCTCTGGACGGCCGGATTCAGATGGGAGACGCGGTAGGAGGTCGGGTTCTTCTCGCCTACGTCGGCCGACCAGAACAAATGCCCGACGAACGCGAATTGGAAAGATACACTCTGGCATTGAGCGTCCGCGCCCGGCCCACCGTCCCAGCCAAAGAGAAGGTGGGAAAGAAAGGCGGCCATCCACAGTTGGCCAACGTGTTGCCAAAACGCTCTCGTCGCAAGCGAAGTGCCCCCGGGACCCACCCCAAGCCTTGTACGGTACGCCTGCCTCTCCCAGTCTTGGCGAAGTTATGCCAGGAAGCTAATTGCCGCGGGTTCGGGTCCGATTGGCTTGTTGATCGCCGAGGAATGGTTTACAATTTCTGGGGATCGTGCAGTTCGCACCAAGACGTGAGCCCGGGGTTGTCTACAATGAGCCTTTTCTGAGCCTGGTGGGCGGGCGCTCCGTCACGCTTGCGATCGGACAGAATGCCGCATCTTGTGGCAGAGGCGCCCGCATATTTCATCGGGGGTGGTGAATCCGGCTGGCGGCTGCATTCAAGACACGGGATAGCGGGATAGGGCTGGCGGGACGCCGT
>JAFGLV010000090.1 GCA_016927855.1 Sedimentisphaerales bacterium | reverse complement strand
TGGTACAGCCTGACGGTGCGCGGCGCGTACGACTACTTCAACCTCGTGCAGACGAACCTCGCCGGCTACACGTCCGACGGCGCCACGTCCGTCGGCGGGACCGTCAAGTCCTCCGACTGGATTCAGTACCGCTATGAGGACATCTTCGTTACTCCCACCGCGGCGACCGGCAACAAGTTCTGGGACCAGCCGGAAGACACCGAGCCGCCCCAAGACAAAGGCACGTTGGACGGGTACAAGCGGGATGCCGACACGGGGACGGGGCTGGAGAACTGGCGAATCTATATCGACCTGAACGGTAACGGCCAGTGGGACAGCGGCGAGCCCAGCGACCTGACCGACGGCAACGGATACTACCGGATTGCCGACGTCGAGCCGGGAACGTATCGCGTTTGTGAGGTGATGCAAAGCGGCTGGGAGGCCGGCCAACCGTGTGTCGAGGGTGTCACCGTGTTGGGTGGCACCACGACGACCCAGGATTTTCACAACCGCAAGACGCAAGCAGGTGGTCAGATCGATGTGTTTGCCGTGTGCCTCGACATCGAACTCGAGGTTCCTGGAGTCGGCCGGACACAGACGAGCTTGAGCGGACCGGTGACGGTATACACGCAGATCGGACCCAACGGCGAAGCCTCTGACACCGAAGGTGACGGTCGCGACGACGTTCCAACCGAGATTGTGAGTCTGAGTCTGTCGGGCTCCGACCCGGTCTTGGGGCAGGTCACCCTGAGCCTGAGCGCCGGTACCACCGCCACCGGCCAGATCGAGGAGACAGCCAACAACACGCCGGGCGTGCTGGACGTCGCGCCGTTTACGCTTACCGGCTCGGCCGACAGCTTCTTCGATGTCTGGTTCCAGATCGATCTGCCCGATCTCGGCGTAACGTTGCTCAGTAGTCAAGCCAAGCGGCTGGCCGACGTGATTACCCACGTTCCACCCGGCGTGAACGGCTATGCGGAGGTCGCGCCGGCAACGATCGGCCTGCTCGATCAGAACGGCCAAGCCACCGGCGCTCTCCTGGGCCCGATCTACGCGTGCGGGTCCGCGCCGCCGATGGAAGATCAATACGACTTCGGCGATGCGCCGGACACCTACCGGACCTTGCATAGCAGCAACGGTCCCTATCACGACGCGGGCGAGGTCTTCGTCGGCAGCGCGGTCGATGCGGAGGCCGACGGTCGGCCCGGCGCACAAGCGGACGGTGACGACAACCTGGGCTCGGACGACGAAGACGGCGTGACTTTCGCGGTCCCAATGGCAGTGGGCACGATGGCCTCCGTGACCATCGACGTTACGGCACCGATCGGAGTGCCGGCAGCGGTCGCCGGCTGGGTCGACTTCGACCACAGCGGGACCTTTGAGGACCCGGCCGAACGTATCCTCGGCGGCATCTACACGGGGGCCGGAACCACCGTTCCCTGGACCGAGACGTTCCAGGTCCCGGCTATGGCGCTCGGCGGCGAAACGTACATGCGCTTCCGGATCTTCCGCACCGAGCCGGGCGTCGATGTGCTGCCCTCGCCTACCGGCTACGGCGGCGAGGGAGAAGTCGAGGACTACCGTGTGTACATCCTCTCCACCGGTCCCGGCCCCGAAGACACGCTCGACTACGGTGATGCGCCGTTGCCTTACGCCGAGGCCAGCCATGAACTGGGCGGGCCCTATCTGGGGCCGTTGGGTGACCGGCCTGATGCCGAAACCGGCATGCAGCGGGATGCCCAGGCCGCCGGCGATGACAACGACGCCGACGGCGACGATGAGAACGGCCTCTTATCGATCAACCTTATCAAGACCGCCGGCGCCTGGAGCTTGTGGGAGATCAAGGGCTGCTTCGACGCTTCCAGCGACGCGAAGTTAGGTTTCTGGCTCGACTTTAACGGAGATGGGGATTGGGATGATTCAGGCGAGCTGTTGATAGCGTTTGGGTTCTGCGGCTTCGGGACGGGCCCGCAGGACTGGTTCCATGCGATGGGCGCGTTCCAGCTACCGTCCGGCGCGAAAGCGGGCACCACGTACGCACGTCTGCGCGTCTACGATGACTGTGATGCTGCGCTCGCGCCCTCAAGAGCCGGCGGGCCCGGCGAAGTTGAAGACTATCAGGTGGAGATCAAATCGGATGGTCCCGGTGTGCCGCCCGGCGGGATCGTCCACGGCTACAAGTGGAATGACATCAATGGCAACGGTCTCTGGGACATCCTCAATCCCGTCGAGCCGCCGCTGGCGGGCTGGACCATCTGGCTGGACGTCAACAACAGCGGCGGCCTGGACGCCGGGGACCTAGTGACACAGACCGATGCGCAGGGCCATTTCCGCTTCGCCGGGGTGCCGGCGGGCACGTACCTCGTCGGTGAACAGCTCCACGCCGGCTGGACGCAAACCACACCCGGCAGCGGCACCTATACCGAGACCGTGACGCCAGGTTCAGCGAGCTTTCCGCTGATGTTCGGCAATCGCCAATCTGGCGGAGGAACCAACGGTGGGCGGATTTGCGGCAGCAAGTGGAATGACCTCAACGCAGACGGCGTGCCGGACGCGGATGAACCGTGGGTCGCCGGCTGCAAGATCTACCTGGACCTCAACCAGAACGGTCGGCACGACGCGGGCGAACCGTCTCAAGTGACGGACGCAGCCGGCAGCTTTGCCTTCACGGGCCTAGCCATTGGCAGCTACAGTGTTGCCGAGGAAGTGCCGCCTGGATGGCAGCAGACCTGGCCCGGCGGCACTGGGACCCACGTCATCCAGATACAGGCGGGAGTGCAGCCGGCGTGCATCATGTTCGGCAACACCCAGAACGCCGGACCTGGCGTTGGCAAGGAACTCGACTTCGGCGATGCGCCCGATCCAACCTTCCCGACGCGGCGCGCCAGCAACGGCGCGTACCATACCCTCGTGCCTGGTTTCTTCCTGGGCGGCAGCGTTGATGCGGACGGCGACGGACAGCCGGCGCCGGATGCGCGTGGTGATGACTACGACGGCGGGTATGACGAGGACGGCGTGTTCTTCCTGACGCCTTTGCTGCCTGGCGGCACGGCGCAGATCGAAGTCGTCGCCTCGGCGGCCGGGAAACTCGATGCCTGGATCGACTTCGACGCCGACGGCAGTTGGACCCAGGCGACCGATCATGTCCTGACGAGTGTCGCGTTGCAGGCGGGCAGCAATACCCTGTCAGTCAGCGTGCCGGCCGGAGCGGCAATCGACACCGATGCGTTCGCGCGCTTCCGCTTCAGCACACAGGGAGTATCTTCCTATGAGGGTCAGGCAGATGACGGCGAGGTGGAGGACTATCACATCCTGCTCGGCCCCGAGGGACCTGCGATCCCCGATGAATTTGCACCGCCGCACGTCAAGTGGTCGCAGCCGCCGCTTGAGATCGATCCAAACGCGGACTCGAACGTGCCAGCGGTCTTCTGTGGCTGGGATGAGGCCGCGCGTTCGACCCACCGCACTGGCAGCCAACGTCAGTGGCGCATGGACGCCGACGACTTCCGCTGTGTAGGACCGCTCCCGATCACGCGCCTGCGCTGGTGGGGTGGCTATAAGGGCTGGACGGATACCGAGCCACCCGAGAACCAGCCGGCGGCCTGGCACATCGGTTTCTGGGCCAATCAGGTCGAAGGGCTTGAACCTGATGCGCTCTATCTCGAACGCCTAGTCTGGTCCGTCGAAATCCCGAGCGAACGGGTCGGCCGCGAGCCGGTCGGGCACAGTGAGTTCCCCGAGAAGTTTCCCGAGGCGTGTTTCGTGTACGAAGTCAGACTGGAGCCGGAAGAATGGTTCCATCAGGCTGAGTTTGCGAGCAATGACAGGGTTTTCTGGCTCAGCATTACCGCGATTTATTCTGTCGACGCCGAGCCGGTGAACCAGTGGGGCTGGCTGACGCGCCCACACGTGTGGCGGGACGGCGCCGTGATGCCGGCGATCTTCGGCGAATGGCCGACCTACGATGAGCGCCTCTTCCCGGGCCGGCTCTACCCGGTGGACAACCCGGCGCCCTGGGGACAGGGCCAGGGCTGTGATTTGTGTTTCGAGCTGCTGACGGAACAACCGTGGGTCAAGCGGGCCCAGCCGTTCGGCAGCCTGCGCGACTGGCCGCACCATCAGGACGAGCAGTCCGGCGGCATCTCGATTCGTGGCGATGAGAATATCACTCGCCTGGTCGCCGACGACTGGGTCTGCGAGCGGAACACACCGGTTGTCGCGGCCGCCTGGTGGGGCTCGTATGTCGGTTATGGCTACGAAGCCTGCCGCGCTGAAACGGAGATGCGCCCTCCGAGGCCCGATTACTTCCTCCTGCGGCTGTGGACGGACGCGGAAGCCATGCCGGGAGATGTCGTCTGGGAGTACAGAGCTTACGACTACGACGAGGTCCTGGTGGGCTTCGACAGGAACCCCGAGGGCGAGCCGAACGAGCCGGTCTTCCGCTATTCGGTTGCGCTGCCTGAGGAGAACTGGTTCCGCCAGGATGCACCTGGTGGTCGCTACTGGTTCAGCGTCGCCGCGGTCTACACCGACCCCCTGCCCCGGATCGTGCATCCGTGGGGCTGGACCAACCACCGGCACGACTTCGAAGCCGGCGCCTTGGCGATCGACGACGTCCCATCCGCGCCGGCTGCGTGGCAACCCTTGCGCGATCCGCAAGACCGGCCGGTCGATGTATCGTTTACGCTCTTCACAACGCCAGAATAGCAGCGTTTCTGTCGGAGTTTCCGCGTGCAGCACGTCCAGGAAAGGAGGTCTCCCATGAGTACTCATCATGTGCCTCGTCATCGAATGGTCTTAGGATTGGCCCTTGTTGGGTGGTTTGCCGGAGCTGGCTCGGCCGCGGAGCCACTTCTCACGCTCAGCACGAGGACAGGCAAAGCCCTGGCCGCACCTCGTGCGGCATTCAACACCACGGACGGCCTATACCTGACGGTCCACGAATATCATTATGGCGCCGCAGACTGGGACATTGACGGACGAGTGGTGGATGCGAACGGCCTGGCTCCCAACGAGGCTTTTGGCATCGCCTGGAACGGCAGCATCGTGCAGCAGGAGCCGGACATCGCCTACAATCCCGTCGCCAACGAGTTCCTTGTCGTCTATGCGCTGGCCCCCGACAACTGGAAGATCAGCGCGTGCATTGTGGCCGGGGATGGCACTCCCGGTCCCTTTATTCCGATCGCTACCTCTGTCTACCGTGAGTACCACCCGTCCGTAGCTTGTGATCCTACCACCGGCGAGTACCTGGTGGTCTACGAACGAGAGTACCAGCTCGACAGCGTCGAGTGGCGGGAAGTCTGGGCGCAGCGCGTGCTCCAAACCGGTACGCTGATCGCTGACCCCTATCGGATCAGCTACCCGGGCACTGATAGCCGAGACTGTGCCGTGGCCTGTGCAGGCGGTCAGTACATGGTGGTCTGGACCGAGCAGCAAGCCAGGGGCAAAGGACGCATCTTGGGCAGGATGATCCAGTTCGGATATCCGTCCAAGACAACCTTTACCTTGGCACAAGCCAGGGACTCCGTCCGGCCGCAGATTGCGTACAACCCGGCCCGGGCCGAGTACCTTGTCGTGTACCAGACTCGCACAGGCATGGGCGCCCATTGGTCTATTGAGGGCGTGCGGATCAACACCGTTGGGGAAATCAAGGACGCCACCTTGATTGCCTCGCCTGTCGAGGCGCACTGCACAGCTCCGGATGTCGCTTGCACACCAGCAGACGGTCGCTATGTCGTCACCTGGATCCAGAGCACATCGGAAAGTCCTTCGTTGCTGCCGTCCCATCAGATCATGGCTCTGGGCATAGATGGTGGTGGTCTTCCCGTCGGTGAGCCGCTCCCCGTGTCGGAGCCCGGCATGCTGGGCGTCCCGGCCCCGGCCATCGCCGCAGGATCCTGCGGCAGGGCGCTAATCGTGTGGGATGAGCAGAGCGACCCGACAGATTCATCGCCAACGATCTACTCGATTCGCGGCGCCCATGATGTCTGGGGTGGCCTCTGCACCGCGTGCGACTGCAACTGCCCACAGTGATAGCGGTTCGTTCCACACCACCAGCAGCTTCTGCCCTGATGACGCTTGGCGTCTCCGGGTAGGCGCGGTATCGTGGAAGCAGGTTTTGACGGTAGCCAGAATCCTGACTTTGGAAAGGATGGGCAGCTATGGCTGGATCAGCAAGGAACTCATCGGCAACGATGTCGCGGCGGGAGTTTTGTCGCGCGGCGGTCGGTGTCGCGGCAGCATTTGGCCTGGGCCCCCTGTCGGCTGGACAAGCGCCGGCAGGCGCGAACGTCAAGTTCTACCAGAACCTTGGGCCGGGCCATCTCGGCGTTCGAGCCAATCAGCGTCAGGCGCTCGATTATGCCGTCAGGTATGGTTTTGCGAGCATCACGCCTGAGGCCGGTGAATTTGCCGACCGAAGCGCGTCGGAAATCAAAGCTTGGGTCGAAACGATGAAGGAGGCAGGCGTTCGCTACGGCGCCGCCGGTTTGCCGGCAGAGTTTCGCCGGGATGAGCAGCGGTTTCAGAGCGATCTCAAGCAACTTCCCGCGCAGGCGAACATCCTCCAGCAGTTGGGCGTGACGCGCGTCGCAACGTGGGTCCTGCCGGGCCACGACGAGCTGACGTACCTCGAGAACTTCGAGCAGCATCGCAGGCGCTTGAAGGCCGCGGCACAGGTGCTCGCCGACCATGGCATCCGCCTGGGTCTGGAATTCATCGGGCCACGCACGGCGCGGGCGCGCAGCCGCTTCCCCTTCGTCTGCGCCCAGCGCGACATGATGGAGCTGGTCGCGGCGATCGACGTGCCAGGCACCGGGCTGCTGCTGGACAGTTGGCATTGGTACACCTCGCATGGGACCGTCGATGAGCTGCTGAGGCTGTCGAACCGGGACGTTGTCCACGTTCACGTCAACGACGCTCCCGCCGGCGTGCCGGTGGATCAGCAGGTGGATAATCGGCGCTGCCTGCCGGTGACGACAGGCGTGATCGACATGAAGGGATTCATCAATGCGCTCGCAAAGATCGGCTACGACGGCCCGGTGGAGTGCGAGCCCTTCGACGCAGAGCTGCGCCAGGCGCCACCCGAGGCGGCGCTACGGAAGACCATCGACGCGCTGGACCGGGCGTGGAAGTTGATCGAAGTGTAAGCAGCAGACTCCAAGTAGGCTACCTGGACGCAAGCTGACGCCGCACCGTCCCCCGTCGGCGTGGTCAGACGACGTCCGCCCCCCTGCTCAACTCATGGCGAAAGCGACTCAGGCTGCTCTCACAGCGCGCGGCGTCGGCGGACGTAGCCCACGAGCACCGTGCCCAGCCCGGCCAGCAACAAAGCACCGGGAGAAGGGACAATCGGAGGTGTCACGTCAGCCAGATCGGGTTGCCAGCCGCCGGGCGGATCGCGCTGCCAGGTCAGGCCGCCATTGGCATCGACGTTCCAATGCGTCCAGGCGGTCAGTTGTGAGCCGTTGAATATGGCCCAATCCAGCTCCACCGCTGTCGGGCTGGCGCCGGCGAAGAACAGATCCCAACTCAGCGACGTGACCGACGGACCTGCGAACGAAGCCAGCGTCGGCCCGTCCAGAAGCATCCCCCAGCCAGGGTTGCTGATGTTCCTGATAGCTGGGCTCTCGAAGACGTCGCTGCCCGAAACCAGCCGGACGGCAACCAGATCGTAGGACCCGACCCCGCTGGCGCTGACATCGAGCCACCAACTGCCGCCAACATTCGGCCCGCCGTCCAGCGTCGGAGCAGCCTGTGCCGCTGGGATGACCGTGAGTCCCACCGCGACAATCAGAAATGCAACGAATCGGCGCGCTCTTCTCATACCCACCTCCTTCTCACCTCCCCCTGACCACAGGGCCCTATTCGGCGAAGCGCCTAACCGGCGGCAGAGGCCATGCACATGTCAAAGCTCACGGCCCGACAGGACCGCGCGGGTCCCGTCGCTCTCTCTTCCTGCCACCGAGTCCACCGAATCCTGGTGATACCCTATATGCTTCAGTCTGACAAATCCTCCTATGGATGTCAAGATAAATTTACCCTGACATCCTAATCTACCTACACCTTCTACGATTATGGCGCTCAAAACCGCAAGAAACCGCCCTACCGAGGTGGTCGGCGCGGCTTCTCAGCGGCCAGACTTGCGAACGGCCCGGCCATTTTGTAGAGTACGACCCAGTCGCAAGAGGGCCGTGGGTCCCTACCTCCAGCGGGCTCGGCCCAGAGTCAAGGAGAAGCCTATGAAACGACTCAGCGCGTGGTTTTCGGTTCAGGCCATCTGTCTGGCGGTCGGCACTGCCAGTGGAGACCAAACGCAGGCGTATCAGGCGGACGTCATTGTTTATGGCGGGACCTCGGCAGGCGTGATCGCGGCGGTTCAGGCGGCTCGGATGGGCAAGTCCGCTATCGTCGTCTGTCCCGACCGGCACCTCGGCGGGCTCTCGTCCGGCGGGCTGGGCTTCACCGACACCGGACGCAAGGAAGTCATCGGCGGCCTGGCACGCCAGTTCTACCATCGCATCTGGCAGCACTATCAACAGGACGACGCCTGGAGATGGCAGAAACGCACCGAATACGGCAATCGTGGCCAGGGCATTCCCGCCATCGACGGCGCCGAACGCACAATGTGGATCTTCGAGCCCCACGTGGCGGAGAAAGCCTTCGAGGACCTCGTTGCCGAGCACAACGTCACCGTCCATCGCGATCAGTGGCTGGACCGCACCGACGGGGTACGCATGAACCAGGGCACGATCGTGTCGATCCGAATGGTCAGCGGCCGGACCTACTCAGGCAAGATGTTCATCGACGCGACCTACGAAGGCGACCTGATGGCCGCGGCGGGAGTCTCGTATCACGTCGGGCGGGAGGCCAACAGCGTTTACGGCGAGACCTTCAACGGCGTCCAGACGGGAGTTTTCCATCACGGCCACTATTTCAAGCAGCCGGTCGATCCGTACGTCGTGCCCGGCGATCCGTCCAGCGGCCTGCTGCCACGCATCAGCACCGAGCCCCCGGGCGAAAAAGGCCAAGGTGATCGCCGCATCCAGGCCTATTGCTTCCGTATATGCCTGACCGATGTGCCGGCCAACCGTGTCGCCTTTCCGAAACCGGAGGGATACGACCCAAGGCAGTACGAGCTGCTGCTGCGCGTCTTCGCGACCGGTTGGCGCGAGACGTTCGACAAGTTCGACCCGATCCCCAACCGCAAGACCGACACCAACAACCACGGTCCGTTCAGCACCGACAACATCGGCGCCAACTACGACCATCCCGAGGCCTCGTACGAACGACGCGCCGAGATCATCCGCGAGCACGAGCACTATCAGAGGGGTCTGATGTACTTCCTCGCAAACGATCCACGCGTGCCGGCCGACGTGCGCGAGCGTATGAGCCGGTATGGGTTGGCGGCCGATGAGTTCACCGACAACGGCAACTGGCCGCACCAGCTTTACATCCGCGAGTCGCGCCGGATGATCGGCGCGCACGTCATGACCGAAAACGACGTGCTGGGCAAGCGCGATGTCCCCCAGCCGGTGGGTGTGGGCTCGTACACGATGGATTCGCACAACGTCCAGCGCTATGTCACGCCGGACGGTCACGTGCAGAATGAAGGCGACATCGGCGTCAGCCCGCCGACGCCCTACCGAATCGCGTATGGCTCACTCTGTCCCAAGAAGGACGAGTGCGCCAACCTGCTCGTGCCGGTCTGCGTGTCGAGTTCGCACATCGCCTTCGGCTCGATCCGCATGGAGCCGGTGTTCATGATCCTGGGCCAAAGCGCCGCCACCGCCGCGGTCCAGGCCATCGACACAGATTGCGCCGTCCAGGACCTGGACTACGATACGCTTCACGCCCGCTTGCTCCGGGACGACCAGACCAGCGCCTGTGATGGCGAATCACGCGAGAGGAACTAGTCCCCCTTCTTCTCGAAGGAGATGACCTCATCGCCGCCTTCGAGGACAAGGTGTCCACCGTCGTCAATCTTGCCCGTCAGGATCTCATTGTCCACCGTGACCACGATTCGGTTGTCCTCCAGCGACCAGCGTCCCGGGATCTTACGGGCGATGCGCCCGGCTTGAATCTCAGTCGCTTGCACACGTTGCCCAGGCAAAAAGCTCAGTTGAATGGTCTCGTCGTCAACCTGAGCCTGCCACGTCCCGAGATACTCTGTTTGTGGATCGAGCGGGCTGATGGTGCGGTTGATCTCCACGAGCTGGCGGATATTCATCCGCTTGGCGGTCTGGGCAACGGTCTGGGCCAGGCGGTCCACGGTTGCCTCGCTGGCGGGGTCATACGCCAGCTCGAAGGTCGCCGGCAGACGACCGGGCTCAGAGAGCCATCGCTCCACACTTGCAGCGATTTCGTTGGGTTCGATGATTCCTGACAGGTAGGAGAGCCCGTCACGCGAGGAACGACCGGTCCCTATTTGGTCTCTCCAGACCAGAAACCCGAACACCGAATGCAGGTTCCGCACCGCATCGGCAAGGTGAATCTCGGCCTGCATCTGAAGGCGCAGTTGCTTCACGGCTGAAACAATGTGCTCCTCCAACCGTTGGGACGATTCAAGCCCGGCGACGGTTCGTTGAATATCGACACGCATCGGGACCCGGTTTTTTTCGGAGAGTTGGTCTACCGCATAGGTGGCAGCCTCGGAGACCGGCATCACGCCAACCAGCGAGTGGTACATTCTCCTCTCGTTAAACGGCTGGCGAACTTCGTAGACCGCTACAGAATTGGCGTCGAGCACATCGAGAACGACCCAGGCCTTCAGTTGGTCCACCGGCCGGCGGCCGAAGGCGTGCGCCGGCATGATCCGCATGATCTGACGGAGATTCGCCAGCTCCATGGTGCGCTGAGACTCCAGCTCCGCCTGGGCAAGAATCATCTCTTGGCGGACCTCTCCTGTCGTCTGTTCCATCCGGCGCTGCGTTTGCTCGATCTGGCGGTCCAGCAGCTTGATTCTGGCATACGCCTCCGTCACGTCACGGACAATCTTGAGCTCTTCGTCCGAACCCGGACCGCTGGTGTAGACGCGCCGGTAGTTGTCGATGGCGACGCGGATCAGGTCGCCCAGCTCCGGATCGTCCACCGTCTGGAGCCGGTTCAGCACACTGCCGGGCCTTTCCTGGCCGAGGGCGAATGCCGCCGTGACCAGGACCAGACCAGTACACAGCAGGATGGTCGATACTCGCGTAGGTTGCGTCTCCATGAGTCTAACCTCCAAAGGAATGTGCCAGGATGGCGGTTGTTGCTTTCACGGGTGACGTGGAATCCTCAAGCCCGTTGTCATTTCGAGCGGAGCGCAGCCTCTTGTCCTGAGCGTAGTCGAATGGGGCAGTCGAGAAATCCGGCTCCGCACCTACCGGACGCCCCGTCCTCAGCCGGATTTCTCCACTACGGCTCGGCTGCGCCGGGCCTTCGGTCGAAATGACACCTGCTGCAGCAGCCACAAGGGGCCGGTCGTTCCGATCGAGGGCATTCTCTGCCAAGGGAACGTCGCGGGGGATCAACTGTCCCGCGCGTTCGTAGGCAAGCGCGACACGCTGTTCCATGCCGAGTTGTTTGAAGAAGCGCGCCGCGTCCAGCCAGGCGACCAGCTCGGTCGGGACGCTGACGCTCTGGGGATCGTGCGCCACTGCAGGTGGGACCGGTGTCTGCGAGGCGATGCGCGGCGCCGAAAACCGGCCCGAGAGGAACGATACCGCCGCGATGACCGCCGCCGCAGCCGCCAAGCCCGCCGTGCGCGAGCGAACGCGCATCACCCTGCCGGCGCCCAGGACCGCCGTCGAGTCGGTCAGCACGTGCTGTCGAAACGCTTCCGGCGGCCCCCCACCCGACAAAGCCTGCTCCAGCAATCGATCTACCTCTCGCTCGTCCATGGGAACACTCCCGTCACTCATTGTGCTCGTCGTAAATCTCTGCAAACCTTTGGCGCGCCCTGCGGAGCCGCGACTCGACGGCTTCGATGCTCTGCCCGTCGGCCTGCGCGATCTCAGCGAGTGTCAGTTGTCTGAGGTACTTTGCCTCCAGGATCGCGCGGTACCGCTGGGGTAGCCGCGCCAATGTTTCATGCACGCGCAGGTCCGAGGGATCGGCAGGCACACGCGGCGGCACTGATCCCTCATGGCGCTTGCGTCGGGCTTCCGCTGCCACCAGCGCCGCGTGGCAGTTTCTGGTGATGCCGCACAGCCAGGCCCTGAACGTCCCCTGCGATGGCTCGAAGCGGTCGATCTGCCGTGCGGCCGTGACGAAGGCCTCTTGCGAAACCTCCTGGGCCCAGTCCTGCCGGCCGGCCGCCAGCTTTCGGCAGAAGGCAAAGACCGCCTCGAAGTGCCATTCGAACAGACGCTGCCACGCCTGGCGGCTGCCCTGCTGGGCACATGCTATGACAAACCTCTCGAGGTCGCTGTCCAATCGCCTGCTCCCTGAACCGTACCGCCGGGCATCGACGCCGTCTTTTCACCCTCTATTGCTCTCTCGTGCCGCCGATCCGTCGCGAATTTCAGCATAATCGAAAAAAACCTGCCTGTCGCGTCACAACACTCTGCCGGCAGGAACCTGCGCCGAGCAGTTGCAGCAGGCCGGCCGATGGCATATAGTATCGACTCAGAAGGTTAGACCGCCCTCGTTCTGATAAGGAGTGACGATGAAGACGCCGACCTGCCTGCGTAATTACCCGAAACGTGTTCTGTTCTGCCTGGTTCTCATTGTCGGCACCGCCCGCGGTCTGCACGGAGGCGCCACCGCGGCGCCGGGCAACCTGCGCTGCTGCGACCAGGTCAATCCGGTCGGCACGGATGAGAAACCCTACTTCGGCTGGTACGTCAACGACCCTGATGATGACGAGATCCAAACCGCTTTCCAAGTCCTAATCGCTTCCAGTCAGGCCAATCTCGCTGCCAGCCGAGGTGACCTTTGGGATAGCGGGCGGGTCGAGTCACGCCGGCAGAACTACGTCGACTTTTCGGGCAAGCCGCTTGCACCCGCGACGCGCTATTACTGGAAGGTGCGGACCTGGGACAAAGATGGCAATGCGAGTCCCTACTCCACTACCGCCACCTTCGACACCGGCCTGTTCACCAGCGCCGATTGGGCCGGCGCCACGTGGATCAAGCGCGACACGAACGCCTCCGACGATTACACCTACTACCGCAAGACCTTCGCTCTCGCCAATGATGGCATCCGGCGCGCGACGGCGTACGTCACCGCCTGTCACGAATACGAGTTGTACCTCAACGGCCGGCGAGTCGGCAAAGGACCGGCGTTTCACTATCCGCAATTCCACTACTACAACGCCTACGACATCACGTCCGCTCTGACGGCAGGCGCCGACAATGTCTTTGCCTGCTTGACGCACTGGTACGGCGGAGGCCAGGGACGCGCCGCCGGCAGTCGCGGATTTCTGCTCAAAGCCATCGTCGAGTATGCCGACGGCACCACGGCCACCATCGGAACCGATGCGACGTGGAACCAGACGCAGGCCGAAGCCTGGGTCACCGGCCAACGTCGCCGGGGTGGCGAAGGCGTCGGCTACATCGATCGAATCGACGCGAGCAAGATCATCCCGGACTGGAACGCGCCGGGATTCGGTGACTCTGCCTGGCCCAGCGCGGTGGAGATCGGCGCCCCCCCTGTCGCGCCGTGGACAGGCCAACTCCAGCCCGACCTCACACGGCTGATCGAAGAGGAGATGGCGCCGGTCTCCGTCACTGACCTCGGCAAAGGGACCTACGTGATCGACCTGGGCAGGGTGTACGCGGGCATGCCGAAGATCACCTTCTCGGGCGGGACCGCCGGCACGACGGTGAACATGCGCGGAGGCTACACGCTCAACGACGACGGCACCGTCTCGACCCGCACGACGCAGAATACCGACATGAGCTACTTCTTCGTCCTGGATGGCGGCACGGCGGTCTTTCAGCCCACGGTCTATCTCGGCATGCGGTATGTCCAGGTGGACAACTCCCCGTGCGTGCTGACCGCTGAGAACGCGAGGTTCACCTGTCGCCACTTCGAGCTCGACCCGTCGCGCTCGTCCTTCACGTCGTCCGACCCGATGCTCAACCAGGTCTGGGACCTGATGAAACACTCGCTGATCCTTGGCGCCCAGGAGGAGTTCGTCGATACCCCGACGCGCGAGAAAGGTGGTTTTCTGGGCGACGCCTGGTCGCAAGGGGTGGCCGCGATGACCACCATGGGAGATCGCGCCATGAACCTGCGCATCCTCCTGGAATTCCTCGACTCGCAGGACCAGTACTGGCCCGACGGGCGGCTCAACGCGGTCTATCCAAACTCCGACGGCAGGCGCGACATCCCCGACTACACGCAATCGTACCTCGTCTGGGTCTGGGACTACTACCTGCGCAGCGGCAACACGCGCTTCCTGCGCGCCAATTACGAGAAGTTGCGGAAAGTCGCAGAGTACGTGGACGCGTACCGCAGCGAAACGACCGGCCTGATCCGCAACCTCGCCGGCGGCAGTGGGCAATATCGCTATGGCATCATCGACTGGCCGGCCCAGATGCGCTATGGGTATGACATGTCCGTCGAGTCGCGCACCGTCATCGACGCCTACGCGTACGCCGACTTCGACATTATCGCACGAATCGCCGACGTGCTGGGACACACCGCCGACCGCGATACCTATCAGGCCAACGCTCAGGCCATGAAGAACGCCATTAACGCCCTGCTGCTCAGCGCTGACGGCGTCTACATCGACGGGCTCAACGCCGACGGCTCGCAGAGTCCGCACGTGTCACAGCACGCGAACATATTCCCGCTGGCAATGGGAATCGTCCCGCCAGCTAACCTCGACGCCGTGATCGAAGCGGTCAAGGAGCTCAAGATGAGCGTCGGCATGGTCACGGTCCGCTGGCTGCCCGAAGCGTTGGGACAGGCCGACCAAGGCGCGCACCTGATCGACCTCTATACCAACCCTGAGTGGGATGGCTGGGCCCAGACGGTCTCGCTGGGCGGCACCGCCACCTGGGAGTCGTGGGACGCTATCACCAACGGCCAGAGCCTCTCGCATCCCTGGGGCGCCGTGGGCCTGTTGGGCATTTGCGAGTACGTTCTGGGCATCAAGGCGCTCGAGCCTCAGCACGAGCTGATCCAAGTCAAGCCGCTCGACTTTGCCGGCAAGCTGACAAGCGCTCGTGGAACCTTGCCCACCGATCGGGGCGACATCACCGTCCAGTGGCAGCGGGATGCGTCGCGTTTTCTGTTGACGCTCACCACACCCGACAATGTGACCGCGAGGGTCTACGTCCCCAAGAGCGGCACGACGGGAACGAAGGTCAAGGTTAATGGAATCGAGGTCACCGGCATCGCGGAAGGCGAGTACGTCTATATCGACACCGTGGGCTCAGGTACCCACACGTTCGAACGGGCAGCCGGGTAGCGAGAACCTCCCAGACGAACCACAGAGGCAGGTGCAAAGATGAGAAAGCGACACATCCTGGCGATATCGGCGGTGATGCTCGCGACCGTTTGGGCCGGTGCGACGCCGCTCGACGACTACATCGCCAACCCCGACCCGAGCTACACGTATCGCGTCGTGCGGACGATCGACGCTCCGCGCGGCGAAGTCTGCGTCATCGACATGACTTCGCAGACCTGGCGCAGCCAGCACGAAGTCAGCCGCACGGTCTGGCAACACTGGCTGACGATCATTGTGCCCGACAACGTCGCCTTCGACACCGCGCTGCTCTGGATCAATGGTGGTCGCAACGGCGGCGCTGCGCCCACGGGCCCCGACGAAATGCTCACCGATATCGCGTTCCAGAGCCGGTCTGTGGTTGCCGACCTGCAGATGGTCCCGAATCAGCCGCTGGTCTTCGCCGACGACCCCGGCCGCCAACGCTACGAGGACGCGATCATCGCCTGCACCTTTGACAAGTTCCTCAAGATCGAGGACCCGAACTGGCCTCTGCTGCTGCCGATGGTCAAAAGCGCCGTCCGCGCGATGGACACCATCCAGAACCACCTGGTGGAGACTTCGCAGGGCAGGCTCAAGATCGAGCGGTTCGTGGTCTGCGGCGCGTCGAAGCGAGGTTGGACCACCTGGCTGACCGCGGCGGTGGACCCGCGCGTCCGCGCGATCGCGCCGGTGGTGATCGACGTGCTCAATATGGGCCCACAGATGCGTCACCATTTCGCCGCCTACGGGTTTTACTCTCAGGCAATCGGCGACTACGAGCAGATGAAGGTGCTCGACCGGCTCGACGAGCGCGGCGGCGCCGAGATCCGCAATTTCGTCGATCCCTACGCGTACCGCGAGCGCTACACGCTGCCCAAGTTTCTCATCAACTCGACGGGCGACCAGTTCTTCCTGCCCGATGCGGCCCGGTTCTACTTCGATGACCTGCTGGACGAGAAGCACCTGCTCTACTGCGCCAACACCGATCACAGCCTCGACGGCTCCGAGGCCGACAAGGCGTTGACCGCGTGGTATGTCGCGATCCTGACCGGCCGGGACCTGCCCCAGTTCCGCTGGGAGACCCCTGAGGCCGGCCGGACGGTCGTCGCGAGCCAGACGACGCCCCAACAGGTCACCCTCTGGACCGCCACCAACCCGACCGCCCGCGATTTCAGGCTCGAAACCATCGGCAAGGCCTGGCGCAGCGCGCCGCTGGAGCCCGACGGAGCAGGCGGCTATGTCGCCAATGTCGCGGTGCCGGACAAAGGCTGGACCGCTTACTTCGTAGAATTGCAGTTCGACCTGGGCCCGCCGCTGCCCTGCCGTTTCAGCACGCCGGTCTGCATCATCCCCGACACCTTGCCCTTTGCTGGTAGGTAGTCCTGCCGGGCGCGCAGAAAGCAATCCGCCAAA
Source organism: Sedimentisphaerales bacterium (assembly GCA_016927855.1). Taxonomy (GTDB): domain Bacteria; phylum Planctomycetota; class Phycisphaerae; order Sedimentisphaerales; family Anaerobacaceae; genus JAFGLV01. Next base: position 2,617 of record JAFGLV010000090.1, on the reverse strand, counting down.
ACAAATCGGACGTTCCTGGAACTGTGAACATAACAGAACCACTTCCGCTCACCTGTGGCAAACCGTAGAATGGGCGCTATCTGAAATGAGTGAGATGTCGGTGCGATTGACCTCGGTATGACGGAACCTATCATGTGTCAGAGCGGCAGGCATGTTGACGAGAAGCAAGCGTCCGAAGTTCCGAACGACTCGTGCAAAATAAGGTCACCGAAGTTAGGAGAAATGCCCATGCAGGTCAAGACACTACTGAAGTTGCGTGCGGACGATTTGCATCGATACCGGAGCGAAGAATGCCGACTGAGAGTATTCCGGAACAGAGTGCCGATTACCGTGCTGTGCCTGACCATTCTCGCTCTCGTCGGTGGTGGATGCACAGGTGTATGTCCATCGGCCTACTATGTCGCAGGTAAATGGACTCCTGACGGGTGGGTGGAGAAGTACGAGTTCACTTCGGGAGAAGACGAGAACATCTATTTCGTAGTTGAGAGTCCCCATTACGGCCTCGAGGTTCTGGTAATTCAGCCGGAAAAGAGAGGCGCACAACCGACAAACATCCCCAGGAGCAGATTCAGGTATCGCGAAGACTGCTGTCCACCAAGCGACAGTGCAAAGGACGCGGCAAAGTACCTCCATACGCGCTGTCCCGCACGGGTCGATTGCTGTTGGGTCGAGGTCAAAGTGAGCTCCCTACCACCGGGATCATATCTGGTCTGGTGGGAGTTGCGGGGCTTGAACGATCCTGCAGATGAGCCCCGCCGCAGGTCGGTGGCATGGAAATTCTATGTCAAATAACGTGTGCTCACAATGCGCTCGCAAGGTTTACGGCGGCGGTAGCGTTCTTTCATCTCTCACTGCGCATCGGTCTCACGACCTTCTAACGATGACTTTATTGTGCGTGGCTTGGCGGCCTCCCGGAGAGGATTCTGCACCGGGACGGCAACCAGAACCGGCGTGACATCGCGATTTCATGCGTACTGGCGCCGCCTTCGCGCCGCACGTGGGGGCGTGGCAGACCTTACAGGCGGAATCACGACTTGATCGGGATGACCTAGGGCTAGGTTGGGCCACAGCCTATTTCCCGCCTCCGCCACTGGGATGCGTCCCGAGCAGCGATTTGTACCAGACGTTCATGGATTCGATGCGGCCGGCGATTTGCGTGTTGTTGATGAGGGTGCCGCCGAATTCGTAGCCGCATCGCGCGAATGTCGCGTTCATGCCCACCGAGACCGCGCGAGCGATCGTGTATAGCGTCGCGAAGCCCGTCGCCTGCATCTCGACCTCCATGCCGCGCAGCAGCCTCACCGCCAGGCGCTTCTTGCGGTGGTCGGGATCGGTAGCGAAGTCGGTCATTTCCGCGTTGCGGGCCTCGGGGTCCGTTTCCGCCGACGAGGCGGCCACCAACTGACCGTCGCGAAACGCACCGAAATAGCGAATGTGGGTGGCCATCGTCTTGCGCAAGTAGGCCGGATCGAAGATGGGGAACGGGTAGGTGGCAAAGACCTTGCGGTAGAGTGCGGCCAGTTGTCGCGTGTCCTTCTTGTCCAATCGTCGAATGCGATAAGCTGTCTTGGGCCGCGGGATCGGTGACTTTCGCTTCTGGCGGGCAACCGCCAGTGCCGCGTCCATGGCCTTCTGCTGCTCGGCCGTGACGCGCCGTCGGGCAGGCTTGCGAAAGCGTGACATAAACGCAGCGTCCTTGCGTCCATTGAAGAACCTGGGGATCCGGGCTTCTTCTCGATAGCCCGCCGCGACGAACGCCTGGGCCACCGGCGCGGGGACTTTGCAGAAGACCTTGCCATAGTCATTGGCTTCCGCCAGATATTCGATCTCGCCGACGATCGGCGGTACGTCGGCCGGGTCAAGCTTCATCAGGTAGACCCGATCGCTGCTCTTGCCATGTTGAACGAGAGAGTTGCCGAGTTTTTCCATCGTGTCAGCCATGATTTACCTCCCGACGGAAGACCAATGAGACGGCTACGAACAAGAGCAGCGACAGGCCGATACCGAACAGGCTGGGATCGAGCCCATAAGGTAGAGTTGCTTCGGTGAAGGTCAGATAGAGCGTCAGCCCGCCGCCGCCTATCATGCTGACCAAAGCGGCTGTCGGGTGGCTGCCCTTCCAGAAGTACGCGCCGAGCGTCGGCACGAGCAGCCCGGAGACCATGAAGGCATAGGCATGCAGGATCAGGTCCAGGACGGTGTCGAACGCGCCGGCCAGCAGCAGCGCGAGCACGCCGACCGCCAGGGTGACAACCTGACTGAGCCGCATGAAGCCGCGCGTCGAGAGCTTCAGACCCAGTTCGACGATGATGTCGTTGACCCAGTTGGCCGACGACGCGATCAGGCAACTATCAGCGGTGGACATGATTGCGGAGAAGTACGCCGCGATGACGACGCCGGCCACGCCTGTCGGCAGCGCTTGGCCGAGCAGCATCGGCATAGCCATCTCCCGGTCCGCCTGCGGGAAGACCACGCGCGCCATCATGCCGAGAGAGACGCCGAGGAAGGCCATGACAGGATACTCCAGCAGACCGGCGATGAAAAAGGCTCGCTTCGCCTCCTTGACGCTGCGACAGGCATAGATGCGCTGATACAGCGTCATCGCGACGAACCAGAT
>JAFGLV010000089.1 GCA_016927855.1 Sedimentisphaerales bacterium | reverse complement strand
CCGAGTGGCTGAAGGCAACGGTTTGCTAAACCGTCGTAGGGGTATAAACCCCTACCGCGGGTTCGAATCCCGCCCTCTCCGGTCTCCAAGCGTCGCTCGTGACGCGATCCCCCATCGCGGCAAAATCTGCTGCGGCAGGGGATTGCGCCGCCTTCATTCTGGGTGCACTACGTGCTTCTGGGTGGCGGAGGTGGTTGCCCCTTTGTCATGTCGAGCGCAGCGCAGTCGAGACATCTGGCTGCGAATGAAACAGGTGTTTCGTCCTCGACCAGATTTCTCCGCTCCGGCCTGCCTCCGGCAGTCCTCCGGTCGAAATGACAAGCATCGCCGCCGGCCAGCGGAATCAACCCACAAACGTCCAATGCACCCCTTTCGCCTTATCGCGTTCTATCTCGTTTTGATGCGCAAAACGGTGAATGAACGCGCCGGGAATTTGTGATCGAATCGCGGCTGGGGCCTGCCGATCGTGCTCTCGACCGGCTTTACCCGGTCGGGCTCGTCCAGACTTTTGTTGTCCGTGAGTCGGGCGGACGTCAGCACCGTGACCGAGGCCTGTGGTCCGATCTGCTCGAGTCCCGTCAAGTTCAGCGTCGCGGCGACGGGTTCGGAGTCGAGGTTGACCGCTTTGACGACGATGTCGCCGGTCGGCTCGTCTCGACCCGCGGTGGCGAAGAACTGCTCGGTTCGAGGCGCCACCACGTCGTGGATCAGCTCGCCGTCGAGGTAGCAGCGGATGCGCTGGCCAGCCAACTCGATCCTGACGTCGTACCAGCGGTTTGTTTCGATGTTGCCGCGAACGGGCCGCCCCACCGGCGTCTGGCTGTACTCGATCGCATGCTGGGAGTTGCCCCAGCCGCCCAGGTTCCACCAGTACTGGTTCTCGCCTTTGCGACCGAAGATCACGAGGAAACCCTCGCCTCCGCTGAGCTTGCGCGCCTTGAGCGTCAGCGTGTAATCGGTCCAGGTTTCGTCGCCGACGATGCTCAGGCCGTTGCGCCGGCTGGTCTGGCGATACGCGCCGTCTTGGACCGCCCAGCGGCCGCTTTGGCTCTGCCAGCCTTCGGCTCCCTGCGCGAAGTCGGTGCTGTAGAGGACCTGGTCATCCTCTTCCACGCGGACGTCCTTGAATTCGGCGGAGGTGCCCCAGGTACCGACGCCGACGGCGCCGGCGATGGCCTTCGGGCCCGCATCGGCGTACTCGATACGGGTCTGGACGTTGTAGCTGGGCCGATTGACGCCGAAGAGCTTCCAGAGATGATATGAAACGGTCCCGAAGACCCGTGTGCTGTCGTGATAGATCATGGCATGCCATGGCGGTGGCGCGTCGACCAGCTCAGTCCGGCCCTCCACGTGCGCCAGCAGCGGTGCGTACGAGACCATGTGGACGGTGTCGGCGTTGCGCTCGCAACCCAGCAGAAAAACACCCTCGGACAGCGCCGCCAGGAGGTTGCCGCGTGTCGGTCCGCCATCATTGCTGGTCACGGCCACCTCACCCAGGTACAGCGGCGGCTGGCTGCGATCGCGATCGTCGTACTCGTTGAAGCGCGAGGAGAACCAGCGCGGCGAGTTGTAGTAGTGACGGTCCTCGATGTCGTAGGTCACGTCGCCCACCGCCCTGAGGCTGGTCCAGGACAGATCGATCAGGTAACTCGCGTCGGGATACTTGGCCTTCATCGCGTCGTAGACGAAGCGGTAGCGCTCGCCGTACTCCTGGCCGGCATTTTCGTTGCCGATTTCGATGTGTTTGAGCCCGAACGGGGCGGGATGGCCGGCGTCGGCACGCATCCTGCCCCATTTGCTGTCGGTCGAGCCGTTCGCGTACTCCATGATGTCGAGGAAGCCGTCGCGGACCCAGCCCATCTCCTCCATCGGCACGTTCTCGCGCTCGCGGAAGATGCAGGTCTGGCCCACGAAACCGACCCACAATGGCTCGGCGCCGAGATCTTCGCAAAACTGGAGATACTCATGCAATCCCATCCCGTGTGTGCGGCGGTACATCCACGGTCCCCAGCGCTCCTGACGCTGCTCCAGCGGGCCAACTGTGAGCTTCCAGTTGTACGCGGTCTCGACGGTCCCGCCTTCGACGACGCAACCGCCAGGGAAACGCACGAAACCGGGTTTCAGGTCCGCGATCATCTGCGCAATGTCGGTGCGCAGGCCGTTGGGCCGGCCTTTCCAGGTCTCGGTGGGGAACAGCGAGACGAAATCCAGCCACACGGTGCCTTTGGCACCGGCGACGATGACCAGACGACTCTTGCCTTCCGTTCTGGAAGCTGTCAGCACAGCCTTGAACTGGCTCCACCGGCTGCCTATAGCCTCAATTGTCGCCGCGTCGGTGCAGGGGTTCCCCGAAGTGTCTTCGACCCTGACTGAGAGCGGTCCCGCAAAGCCGTTGCCGCCTCTGGTGTAGAGCGAAAGCGAGTAGCGCTCGCCTGCTTTGGTGCCGATTCCGAAGAAGCCTTCGTTGGCTATACCGATGCGCCCGTCAGCGGCATTCTCGACCTCCAGGCGCAGGCAATAGCACGACTGCTCGGTTACGCCCCCGGAAGTCTCCAGGTGCATCGATCCTTGGGCTTGGCCTTCCTGGACCAGCGACCAGAAGGGCACGCCTTCGGTGGTGTAGCCGAAGCGGTCGAAGCCAGCGCGGGCGCGTCCGGGATCGACCCAGCGCCCGTTTCGCAGCGTGTAGCCTTCGGGAGCGCGGGAATCTTCGAAGGCACGATTGCGAACCAACTCGCCATAGAGCCCGCCATCCACGCCGTGGTTGATCTCTTCTAGGAAGATCCCGTACATGTGGGGATTGATCCTCGGGCCGGCCCTGCCGGCGTCAATCGAGATCGTGGTGTCGCTCGCCCAGGCGTGACTGGCAAACAGCAGGTAGGTGAGCGCGAGAAGGCAGGACGGTTTGTGTTTCATAGTTGCTCTCACTTGGCTTTGTATGACAGGGACGTTTCCAGGGATTCCTTCCAGGACTGAACTCAGCCCGCATCTATGCTATGCGACAGCGCCCTGGGGGACAACGTCCTTTTGCGTTTTTGACTCGCCCGATTGCGGACCCGACCGGCGCTCGTTTCGAGGCCTTGCTTGACAGCTTGCTGGGCTTCAGCGATACTGGCCGATCCATAAGTGCTTTGAATTCGTAGTGTTGGTGTTGTGGGTATGGATCCGCTTTGGAGTGGGTACATGAAGGCATCCGAGATCAGGAAGGGCTTGACCGTGAAAGTCGACGGCAAGCTCTATGCCATTGTCGATTACGAGCACGTGAAACTGGGCAAGGGCGGTGCGGTCTATCAGACCAAGCTCAAGAGTCTGACCGACGGCTCCATTCAGAACGTTCGGCTCCGGTCGGAGGAGAACATCGAAGAGGCTTACCTGGACAAGAGGACGTACGAATACCTGTACTCGTCCGGCGAAGGCCATATCCTCATGGATACGACGACGTACGACCAGATCACGCTGGACGACGATGCCTTCGGCGATGGACAGAAGTACCTCAAGCCCAACACCCAGCTTCAGGTCAGCATGTATGAAGGCAAGCCGGTGAATATCACGCTGCCGAACACCGTCGATCTCGAGGTGACGGAGACGCCGCCCGAGATCAAGGGCGCCACGGCCACCAACCAGAACAAGCCGGCCACGTTGGAGACCGGCGCCGTCGTGACGGTCCCGTCGTTCGTCAAGATCGGCGAGGTAATCCGGGTGGACACGCGCACCGGCGAGTATGTCACGCGCGTCAAGGAGTAGGCTCGCGAGCTGCGACGGGATAGCCCTCAGGACAGAACGGGACGACGAAGATGGCATTCGAGAAGGTAGGCAAAGCGCTGGTAAAGATCTTCGGCTCGCGGAACGAGCGGCTGGTCAAATCGTATTCGCCCATCGCCGGGCAAACCGGCCCGTTCGAAGACGCATTGCAGCAGCTCGACGACGAGGCGCTCAAGGCCAAGACTGCCGAGTTCAAAGCGGCACTGACGACAGGCAGACGTCCCGAAGACATCCTGCCCGAGGCGTTTGCGGTCGTGCGGGAGGCGGCTCGACGGAACGTCCAGATGAGGCATTTCGACGTCCAGCTCATCGGCGGCAGAGTGCTCTACGAAGGCAAGATCGCTGAGATGGCCACCGGTGAAGGCAAGACCCTCGTTGCCACCCTGGCAGCCTACATGGTGCACCTTACGGGGCGCCACGTGCACATCATTACGGTCAACGACTATCTGGCCAAGCGCGACGCCGAGTGGATGGGGCCGGTCTACAACGCCTTGGGGCTGACGGTGGGTGCCATCCAGGCCGACATGGACACCGCCGGGGACGAGCGCAAAGCCCAGTATCAGTGCGATATCACCTACGGGACGAACAACGAGTTCGGCTTCGACTATCTGCGCGACAATATGAAGGTGTCGCTCAGACAAATGGTGCAAGGGCCGCTCCAGTATGCGATCATCGACGAGGTGGACTCGATCCTGATCGACGAAGCCAGGACGCCTCTGATCATCTCGGGCCCCGCCTTCGACGATGTGACCCGCTACAAGAAGGCCGACGGGGTCGCTCGCCAACTGATCAACCTCCAGAACCCGCGCAAGAACCTACGCAAGAAGATAAAACGCGCCGGGGACGAACTGGCCAACGCTCGGGGCGAACTGTCTGAGGCGAAGAAGGAAAAAGACACCAAGCGGGCCGAGAAGGCCGAGCAGGCCATTGAGCGACTCCAGAAGCAGCTTGCCGAAGACGAAGCTCGAATGGAAGGCATGACGGAGTACTTTGAGGTCGAAGATGACCGCAAGGCGGTGCACCTGACACACGATGGCGTCACCGCGGCTCAGGAGTTTGCCGGCTTGGGGTCTTTCTTCACCGGGTCGAACATGGAATGGCCGCACATGCTTGAACAGTCTCTCCGGGCCCATGAGGTCTTCGAGAAAGAGAAAGACTACGTCGTTATGGACGGCAAAGTCGTCATCGTCGATGAATTCACGGGTCGCCTGATGCATGGCCGGCAGTGGTCTGACGGGCTCCACCAGGCGGTCGAGGCCAAAGAGGGCGTGACCGTCAAGGAAGAAACGCAGACGCTCGCGACGATCACGCTGCAGAACTTCTTCAAGCTCTACGATCAGATCGCCGGCATGACTGGCACCGCGGCCACCGAAGCCGACGAGTTTATGAAGATCTACAAGCTCGACGTCGTGGTGATTCCGACGAACAAGCCTTGCATTCGCGACGACCGCGAGGACGTCATCTACAAGTCGATGGGCGAGAAGTTCAACGCCATCGTGGAGGAGATCAACGAGACCAGCGCGGCCGGCCGCCCCGTCCTCGTCGGCACCATCAGCATCGAAAAGAGCGAAGCGCTCTCGGCGGCGCTGACGAAGCGCTACGGACTCGATCACGAGGTCCTCAACGCCAAGCAGCACGCGCGCGAGGCGCAGATCGTAGTCAAGGCCGGCCAGCAGCACACCACGCGCGACGGAAAAGCAAGAGGCAACGTGACCATCGCGACCAACATGGCCGGGCGCGGCACCGACATCAAGCTCGGTCCCGGCGTCGCGGAGATCGGTGGACTCCACATCCTCGGCACCGAGCGGCACGAGGCGCGGCGCATCGACAACCAGCTTCGCGGACGCGCCGGTCGGCAAGGCGATGCCGGCTCCAGCCAGTTCTTCCTCAGCTTCGACGACGACCTCATGCGGGTGTTTGCGCCCGAGTGGACGGTCAAGGCGCTGTCCTGGATCGGCTGGGAGGAGGGCGAGCCCATCTACCACAAGCGGATCAGCAAGGGGATCGAAAAGGCCCAGAAGAAAGTCGAGGAGCGCAACTTCGAGATCCGCAAGAGCCTGCTCGAATACGACGAGGTGATGGACTATCAGCGCAAGATCTTCTACTCGCGCCGCCGCAGTGTGCTCGAAGGCCGGAACCTCAAGCAGATCATCGAGGAGATGATCGACGCAACGGTCGCCAGTCACTGTCAGGATGTCCTCGACAAGGAATACCCGTTCAAGTGCATCGTGGAGTGGGCCCGCGTCAATTTCGACGTGGAGTTGAAGGTCTCCGATATCGCCGGCGCGACGCCGGAAGAGATTGAGCAATTGCTCAAAGACAAAGCGAAGGACAGCGCCAGGAACAACATCTCGCTGTCGCTGGGGGAGTACCTCGAAGACTACGGCGACCCGAGCACATGGGACGTCGCGGGTCTGTCAAAATGGGCAATGTCGGCGTTTCACGTCAATCTCAGCGCCGGTAAGCTCAAAGACCAGTCGCCGGAAGACATCGAGGAAGAACTGGCGGTAGCCGCCGCCGACCAGATCGAGAAGAAAGACTGCTCAGCGCTATTGGATTTCCTGAAAGACGACTTCGCGGTGCGGCGGTTCGCGGAGTGGGCCCGCGCCAAGTTCGATCTGAGGCTCGATGTCGAGACGCTCAAAGAGCTGGACGCCAAGCGGATCCGCCAGCTTGTGCTGGATGAAACCGCGCAGAAGTACCGCAAGCGAGAGATCGAATATCCTGTCGAATTCGCGATGAGCATGGCGTACGGGCCGCAAGGAGCGAACGTCTATGGATTCGAGGCTTTGGTCGATTGGGCCAAGAAGAAATACAACGCCGATCTATCCACCGAGCGCTTGCAGGACGCCAAGCCGCGCGACGTCCACGATCAGTTGACCGCGCTGAGCGCCGGATACAACGACGGACGTCTCGACGAGGAACTGGCGGAGAAGATCTCACAGCTCAAGAAGCCCGAGCTGGTCGAGTGGGCCAACCAGCGCTTCGATGCGTCGCTGTCTGAGGATGACCTGACTGACGGCGAGAACGTCAAGGAACGTCTGGCAGAGGTGGGCCGGCGCTTCATGCGTCGCGAGCTGGCAGACCTGGAACGGTACGTCCTGGTGCAGGTCTATGACAGCACGTGGAAAGACCACCTGTACGCGATGGACCATCTCAAGAACAGCATCTGGACGCGCTCGTTCGCGGAGAAAGACCCCAAGGTCGAATACAAGCGCGAAGGTTTCCGCATGTTCAACGACATGCTCGAGTCGATCGAAGACCGCGTTACCGACATCATCTTCCGAGTTCATCTGGAGGCGGGCGCGCGGACTCGGAACGTGTGGAACGTCAGCCAGACGTCGCATGATGAGGTGGGGCAGTTTGCGATGGCCGAGCGCCAGCGCGCCGCGGCCCAGGCGCCCCAAGGTGAGCAGAAAGTCAAGCAGATCAAGCTGGAGCAGCCCAAGGTCGGGCGCAACGATCCGTGTCCGTGCGGCAGCGGCAAGAAGTACAAGAAGTGCCACGGCAGGGAAGCTTAGGAACTGGCGGCCCGACGGGTCACCAGCCGCTTCTCCCGGCCCATGCCGACGCGACCGGCTCCCAGCCGGCGCAAAAAGAAAACATCGAGTAACGATGCGCTACCCGATGTTTTCCGGAGGGGAGAAAAATCTTTGTTTCATCTATCGCCTTATCGGCAACCACGTACCCCCAATTGACTTACGTGGGTTTCTTTCCACGTCCTATAAAGGCTACGCTGGGTTTTCGCGAAGGTTCGTGCCGTCCACGCAAATTTTCTATCCACCCATTGATCTGAAATCCTCGGCCATTTGGGCTATTTTACCGGCGTCGCGTCTACACCGCAACCTCGTTCCGACGGTCCGGCGAACGGCCTGGAGCAAACCCCACTGGGCGCCTTTTTCTTTCTTTCGGTTTCTTCGCAGTTTCGCTTCAGTCGGCCCCTCCGACAGCCGATTGAAGGGGCGGCAGAGGATGAAGCCGCCGGACACGGGTCGGCGTGAGCCGCAGTGCCACGGAAAAGCGTTCTTTCTCAACCTGAGAATGAAGGGGGTTCAGGTATACCCCGACTCTGGTCAATGCGTTTGTGGAAACGCATATTGGCAGACGTGCGTGTGCCGCTGCCGGTTGCACGGCGCCACCGTCTGATGGATTTGGGAGACGTTGGAGGAAGCGAAGTATGTCGCATCGGAAGCCTATATTGCTTGTGGAAGACGGTCACTCCGAGGGCCCGACTGTGAGGCAGGCCCTGGAATTACTCGGTGTCGGCGACCGCGTGGTGCAGTCCACCACTGCCGCTCAGGCGCTGGAGCACCTCACCTCGGACGGCGCGCGCAGACCCTCCGTCATTGTTGCCGACGCGTCCACCCAGGACGCCGACGGACTCGAACTCCTCAAGCGCGTCAAGGCTGACGAACAACTCAAAACGATCCCGGTCATCATCGTGGCGCCATCGAGCGACGTGCGGACCATCGACGAGAGTTTCGGTCTGGGCGTCGCCGGGTATGTCGTAAAGTCGCCGAAACTGGATGAGTTCGTCGAAGCGGTACGCGCCGTTCACGAGTACTGGCTGCTGAGCGAATCACCCGTCGGAAGATAGACGGTCGACCTCAAACCAGACACTCAGCTCCTGCCTAGCCAGCGGAAGCGAAAAACATCGCGGATTTGCTCAGTGAATCGCACGCCCAACCGTTGCATGCTCGTGGGGAAGTCGTGCCTCTTCAGATCGGCACACGTGACGCGCGGCTTCCGTCGGCGAGGCAAACGGGATGCCAGACCTGCCAGAGCACCCAGCCACGAGGCCTTCTCAGGGGCGGTGCGCCGAGCGCGATCTTCTCTTGGCTGGAGCAACGTGGGACTCATCTTCACTGGGCCTACCTCTGGATAGCGAGGCCGACGCAGGCGAGCAGCTCCTCACCGCTGCGGCTGATACTCTCACTGGTTCCGAACAACTGGTGCCGGTCGAGAACCTCCGGAGCTTCCTGATAGTACCGCTCCACCGCGCCGGTGCCGCCTTCGGCCTGACCGGCGGGCCGGTAGTCGCCCGCCAGCAGCCATCGGCTCACTTCGCTGTCGTATTCGGCCGGGTAGATCAGTGCCACTGCGAACCGGTCGTCAGCGTATTGCGCCAGGTGGACCTTGGCCCGGCAGGGCGGTGCTACGCGGACCGCCAGATCGCCCAGACGCTTGAAGTCACTCCGTGCGGTCTGTGCGTCGGCGGAGTAGAAGAACATTCCGCCCTCCAACTGGAAGCTCTCGGCCGGCACCCCCCTCAATTCGAGCCGTCCGTCCGGGTAGGCGCGGTAGATCTTGTAGACCTTGCTTTCGCGGTAGCTCTCGCTATCGAGCAACTCAGCCACTTCCTCGGCCGTGAAGCCTACGCCGGCGTGATCGCCGAAGCCGAAGACGTACAGGCCGGTATACTTTTCCGGTTTTTCCAGCTTTGGCAGTTTCATGGGAGCCTATCATATGTCGTGAATGCGTTCCTTGCACGAATTTTCGCCCGGCATTCGTAGGGGCGGGCCCCTGTGCCCGCCCTGGGCAACCACAGGGGATTGCCCCTACAAGATCACCGCACATGCGGATCGCAACTTTATCTACAAAACCACCGTCAAATAGAGTATAGTACGCAGTTCGATGCGGGGGATCGATGCAGAATACGTCAGGTTCGGAAAGGTTGTTCAGGTAGATGGGCACAGCAGCAGGCGCTTACGACTTTGGGCAGATCGAGAAGAAGTGGCAGCAGTTCTGGGAGGCCAACCGGACCTTCAAGGCCACCGATTGCGACGGGTCCAAGCCGAAATACTACATCCTCGACATGTTTCCCTACCCCAGCGGTCAGGGCCTTCACGTCGGCCATCCCGAAGGCTACACCGCCAGCGATATCGTGGCGCGGTACAAGCGGATGAAAGGCTTCAACGTGCTCCACCCGTTCGGCTGGGACGCCTTCGGTTTGCCTGCCGAGCAACATGCCATCAACACCGGCACCCACCCCGAGGCGACGACCAACGCCAACATCACCAACATGCGTCGCCAGACGAAGTCACTGGGGTTCAGCTACGACTGGGACCGCGAGATCGCGACCACGGACCCGGAGTACTACCGCTGGACGCAGTGGATCTTCCTGAAGCTGTTCAACAGCTACTTCGACGACGCCCAGCAGAAGGCCAGGCCCATCAAGGAGCTCCCCATCCCGGAAGGTCTCAGCGAAGAGGAGAAGCGCAGGTACGTCGAAGACCACCGGCTGGCTTATCAGGCGGATGTGCCGGTGAACTGGTGTCCTGAGTTGGGTACCGTTTTGGCTAACGAAGAAGTGGTGGGCGGCGTCAGCGAGCGGGGCGGCCATTCCGTCATCCGCAAGCCTATGCGCCAATGGATGCTGCGGATTACCAAGTACGCTGAGCGCCTGCTGGACGACCTGAGCGCGGTGGATTGGCCTGAATCGATCAAGAAGCTCCAGATGGATTGGATCGGCAAGAGCGTCGGCGCGGAAGTCTGCTTCAGGATTGACGGTTTCGACCAGGACATCTGGGTCTTCACGACGCGGCCCGATACGCTATTCGGCGCGACGTACATGGTCATGGCGCCGGAACATGCGCTCGTGGACATTATCACGACCGACGGCCAGAAGCAGGCGGTCAAAGACTATTGCGAAGCGACCGCACGCAAGAGCGACCTGGACCGGACCGATCTGGCCAAGGACAAGACCGGGGTCTTCACCGGCGCTTACGCGATCAACCCGGTCAACGACGAGCGCATTCCGATCTGGATCAGCGATTACGTATTGATCAGCTATGGGACCGGCGCGATCATGGCGGTCCCGGCCCATGACGACCGCGACTTTGAATTCGCCACGAAATTCGAGCTGCCGATTGTCCCTGTCGTTGAACCGCCGGACCCGCTGGATGCCGAGAAGGTCGAGCGCGGTGAACTCTGCTTTACCGGCAATGGCACCGCAATCAACAGCGGCGCGTTCGACGGTTTGCCGACGCCGCAGTTCAAAGAGAAGATCACCGCTTGGCTGGCCGAGCGGGGTCTGGGCCGGAAAGCGATCAACTACAAGCTGCGCGACTGGCTGTTCAGCCGCCAGCGCTATTGGGGCGAGCCCTTCCCGATCGTACATCTGCCCGATGGCCGGGTGAAGGGGATTAGCGAGGACGAGCTGCCGTTGCGGCTGCCTCAGGTGCGAGACTATGCACCGCTGGGGACGGGAGAGCCGCCCCTGGCCAAGGCCACCGATTGGGTCAACGTCACCTTGCCCGACGGGACGCCGGCCCGTCGCGAGACCAACACCATGCCTCAGTGGGCCGGCAGTTGTTGGTATTACCTGCGGTATCTCGATCCACGCAACGCCGACGTCGGCTGGGCGCCGGAGAAGGAGGACTACTGGATGCCGGTGGATTTGTACATCGGCGGCGCCGAGCACGCGGTCCTGCACCTGCTGTACGCGCGCTTCTGGCACAAGTTCCTCTACGACCTGGGCAAGGTCCACACGAAAGAGCCGTTCAAGAAGCTGGTCAACCAGGGGATGATCCTGGGCGAGGACGGCCAGAAGATGAGCAAGTCGCGCGGCAACGTGGTCAACCCCGACCAGGTCATCGCCGACTACGGCGCCGATTCGATGCGCCTCTACGAGATGTTCATGGGACCACTGGAGGCGATGAAGCCCTGGAGCATGCAAGGGGTGCAAGGGGTGCACCGTTTCCTCCAGAAGACCTGGCGCCTGATGGTAGACGAGGAGAGCGGACAACCGCTGGCCGCGGTCCAGGACGCCAGAGCCGACGAAGAGACGCTGCGCCTGCTGCACCAGACGATCAGGAAGGTCGGTGGTGACATCGAGACGTTTGGCTTCAACACCGCCATCAGTGCGATGATGATCCTGGTGAACTATCTGGGCCGGTTGGACGTCAGGCCCAGGAGCGTGCTGGAGCCACTAGTGCTGATCCTCTCACCGTTCGCGCCGCACCTCGCCGAAGAGCTGTGGCAGCGGCTGGGGCACCGTGAGAGCCTGGCGCACGAACCCTGGCCGGTCTACGATGCGGCTCTGGCCCAGGCCAGGGAAATTGAGCTGGCGGTCCAGGTCAACGGCAAGATCAAGGACCGGATCGTGGTGCCTGCGGAGGCGGATGAGGACTCGATCAAGGCGAACGCGTTGGGCAATGAGAAGGTGGTTGAGGCCCTCAACGGCAAGACCCCGAAGAAGGTCATCGTTATCAGGTCCAGGCTCGTGAACATCGTGGCTTGAGGACCGAGAGGAAGGCTCGTGTATCTGGAGATCGAAGCCAAGCTCAAGGTGGATTCGTTGGATGACGTCAGACAGCGACTGGCTCAGTGTGGCGCCGCGCTGCTGAGCGAGACCGTCCAGACGGACTACTACTTCGACACGCCCGACAGCGAGCTGACGCGCGCCGATGAGTGCATTCGTCTGCGGCGTGAGAGCCTTGAAAGCAGCGAGCGACTGATCTTGACCTACAAGGGCGGCCGGCAGGTCGACGACTTCAAGAAGCGACGCGAAATTAACCTGCCGGTCGATGACGCCGAAGCGGTCGAGCACCTGCTCAACGCGCTGGGATACTCCCGGGTGCTCGCCTTCAATAAGAAGCGCTCCACCTGGCACCTGGACCGCTGCGAGGTGGCTTTGGACGAGCTGCCTCTGATCGGTGCGTTCGTGGAGATCGAAGGACCGGATTCCGACAGCATCTCGCAAGTGCAGCATCGGCTCGGCCTGGCCGAGACGCGACACACCACGGACAGCTATGCGTCCCAAATCACCAAAGAAATGTCCCGGCTCGGACTGGCGCAGAAGGAAGTATTCCTGTGAGGCTCTGCTTCGAGCGACCATGAAGCCGTCCGACGGTTACATCATGTACATCGTCAATCCCAAATCGGGCGCCAGCAGCGGCAAGTTCGCCTGCTGGCGGTTTCAGCGCTACCTGACCGCCAAAGGATTCCAGACACGCGTGCGGCTGACGCGGTCGCTGCCGCACGCGTGCAAACTGGCCACGGACGCCGCGGTCGATGCCGCCTGCATGCTGGTGGTCACCGCCGGTGGCGACGGCACGCTGCGCGAAGTGACGCACGGTCTGGAAGGAAGCTCCAAGCCGCTGCTGGTCGTCCCGGGGGGGACCGAGAACCTGCTGGCCAACGAGCTCGGTTTCGACCGGCGCGTCGAGACGCTGATCCGCGCGTTCGAGGGGGGTGTCATCCGCCCGCTCGATCTTGGCACGGCCAACGGCAAGTGCTTTGCCTCCATCGTCGGATGCGGTTTTGACGGAGCGGTGGTCGATCTCGTCAGCGCGCGCCGCACCGGCCATATCAACTACTTCGACTATGTCTATCCGCTCTGGAGGACGTTCTGGAACCATCGCTTCGAGGTGATGCGCGTCCAGGTGGACGGGGCCGAAGTCTTTCACGGACCCGGCCTGGTCTTCGTCGGCAACATCTCGCGCTATGCGATCGGACTGCAAATCCTGCACTACGCGGATTTCGGCGATGGGTTGTTGGATGTCTGCATCTACAAATGCGCGGGACGCACGCATCTGGCCAAGCACTCGGTTCTGACGGTCCTCAAGCACCACGCCAATCGCAGCGATGTGATCTATCGGCAAGGCAAGCATGTCACGGTCAGCTCGCCGGTCACCGGTATCAAGACGGAGATCGACGGCGATCCCGGTCCGGCTCTGCCCATTCATATTTCGGTCGTGCCTCGCGCGGTTCGATGTCTGGTGCCGCCGGGCGCGCGGCCCGCTGGTATCCGTTCGCGGATCTTCCGCTCGCTGCGCTAGGCTGGTAGGAACTCAACTTGTCAGTATTGGATAGGGCTATGGGATTCAAGATCGGTGACATCGAAGTCGGGTTAGACGAACCGTTGTTCGTGATGGCGGGACCCTGCGTGATCGAAAGCGAGCAGGGTTGCCTGGAGATTGCCGCGCGGCTCGTGCAGATCGCGGCGCGGACGAAGGTCCGCACCGTGTTCAAAGCCAGCTTTGACAAGGCCAACCGCAGCAGCATTTCCAGCTTCCGCGGTCCCGGCCTGGAAGAGGGCCTGCGGATTCTGGCGGCGGTTCGCGCGCGGACGGGTTTGGCGGTGATGACCGACGTGCACGAGACGCCCCAGGCGGCTCCCGTCGGCGAGGTGGTCGATTGTTTGCAGGTCCCGGCGTTCCTGTGCCGACAGACGGACCTGCTGTCTGCTTGCGCCGCGACCGGCAAGCCGGTCAACGTCAAGAAAGGCCAGTTCGTCTCTCCCGCGGAGATGCGTAACGTCGTCGCCAAGCTGCACGAGTGCGACAACCAGCAGGTCCTGCTCACGGAGAGGGGGACGTTCTTTGGCTATAATCGCCTGGTTAATGACATGACGGCGATCGACGAGATGAAACGCCTGGGCTGTCCGGTGGTGTTCGACGCGACCCATAGCACGCAACAGCCCGGCGGGCTCGGCGCCGCCAGCGGCGGGCGCCGGGAGATGGCGCCGCTGTTGGCGCGGGCGGCGGTGGCGGCAGGCGCCAATGCGCTGTTCCTCGAAGTCCATCCTGAGCCTGAGAAAGCCAAATCCGACGCGGCTTCGATGCTCCCGCTCGATTGGCTCGAAGGCCTGATACGCACCTGCAACAGCATTTTCGAGATTGTCCATGGCTGAAAGAGAACCCGGACAGAGCAAATACATCTATGGTCCTGTACCCTCGCGCCGGCTCGGACGCAGCCTGGGCGTCGATATCGTCCCGGCCAAGATCTGTACGCTCGATTGCGTGTATTGCCAGATCGGCCGGACCACCCAGAAGAGCACGGTTCGACAGGATTTCGTCAATGTCGAGGCGGTGCTGTCTGAATTGAGGGACAAACTTGCTGCCGGTGTCACGGCCGACTATATCACGCTGGGCGGCTCGGGTGAACCGACGTTGAATTCACGCCTGGGAGAGCTGATCGACCGCATCCGCGCGCTGACCGCCGTCCCGGTGGCCCTGTTGACCAACGGCACGCTGTTCGACCGCGCCGACGTCCGCGCCGAAGCCGGCAAGGCCGACGTCGTCATTCCCTCGCTCGACGCTGGTGACGAACGCGTTTTCAGGGCTGTCAATCGTCCCGCCCACGATATTAGCATTGAAAACGTGGTTTCCGGGTTGAGCCGGTTCCGCGACGAGTACGAGGGCCAGATCTGGCTGGAAGTCTTCCTGATCGAAGGAATGAACACGTCCGCCCAGCAGATTGAGGGCCTGAAAAGGCTGATCGCACGCATTCGGCCCGACAAGGTCCAGCTCAATAGCGCCGTGCGCCCGGCTGCGGAGGAGGGGATCGAGCCTATCGGCCAGGAACGCCTCGCAGCCATCGCCCGGCAGATCGGTGGTGCTTGCGAGATCATCGGCGCCGCGCCTGTGGCCGAACCAGGCCGGCACGAGCGCCGAGCCTGTGCGGACGTGCTATCAATGCTGAAACGCAGACCTTGCTCCCTTCCGGACATCTGCGCAGGCCTGGGAATCACACGTCACGAAGCCGCCAAGTACCTCGCCACCCTCCGCCAGGAGGGCGCGATCACCTCAGAACGGCGGGGCGCTGTCACGTACTACTTCAGTCCCTCCCACGGCGTCTAGAACGCCTGTCTTCGACCTCATTGAATGCTCCACGGCGCCTCTGTCGGGTCCCCAGTCGGGGCGGTCCCTACGGGTGCGAAATATAGTTTTTGTGTAACCG
Organism: Sedimentisphaerales bacterium; assembly: GCA_016927855.1. Classification (GTDB taxonomy): domain Bacteria; phylum Planctomycetota; class Phycisphaerae; order Sedimentisphaerales; family Anaerobacaceae; genus JAFGLV01. Next base: position 78 of record JAFGLV010000089.1, on the reverse strand, counting down.
TTCACAGGAATTCTGGGCCGCATGAGCCGGTCCAGTGGGCGCGGAGGCATTGATGGATGAACGCAAAGACATTGCGTT
>JAFGLV010000088.1 GCA_016927855.1 Sedimentisphaerales bacterium | reverse complement strand
TACCTCACCGATGCACTGCAGGAACACGGGTTCGTCGACATTTGTGCCGGCCGGGCGAGCTCATCTGGCCGGGAGGCCCAGGCCGGACAATCGGAGCAAGGCGAGTTGGACGTACCCACCGCAGCGGAATTCGCCGCTCAGTTTGGCGAGCAGGTTGCTTCCTGCAGCATCGATCGAATCCTGGAGATCGTGGTGCGACCGGACCCGCGGTACACGCTCAAGCTGCTCACGTGACGCGTGACGCGACGGCGCAACAGCCCGACTTAGAGGGCGCCGGTCACGATACCGATGATCTCTGCCACGACGTCAGCGTGCTTCTGCTCGTCCTTAGCCAGGGTGGCAAAGGTGTTGCGCACCTTCGGCGGCTCGATGCTCGGGTCGGCGGCGATCCGTGCGTACAAATCCCTTGCGGAGAGCTCCAGCGACTTCATCGTCTCGAACTCGCGGATGATCTTTTCTTTCATCTGGCTATCGGTCTCGTCCATGTTCTCTCACCAGTGCGCCGATGGTCCTTTTGTGCCTTTCGGTCCCTTCGATCAGAACGGTCAGACGCTTGCGAATCTCCGCGAAGGCCTCCTCTGTAAGTCGGTCGGGCCAGTGCTCCCGGCGTAAGTAGTCACGATAGACACCGTTGCCGATGTCCTCTTCCATGTTGACCGCGGCCGCCAGCACGCCGGCGATGGTATTGGTGTGGGGCGCCGCCGGCCCTCTCGTGGTATTCTCTGTTCGGCTCATATCCATGGCACCGAGGATAATCCATTGTATCGCGCCGGTCAACGGTCTTGCGTAATTTTGTCGGGCCCGCAAGGCTGGGCCGGCAGGGCGGAGACGGGATTGCCAATCGCCTGTGAATGGCTTATCCTGTTGGCACGGCCCAAGACGGGTCGAGCCCTTTTCCTGATGCGGAGATCGGCCGCACGCAGACACTAGGAGGTTACACATGACGCGAGATCACAAGACAATGGGGGCTGCAACATCCGCCCTGGTCGCTCTACTGGCGCAAGGGCTGTTGGCACAGACGAGTTGGCAGGTGGAATCGCCCAGCGACCGAGTCGCCATCCGGCTGCGCTTGGGCGTTCCCGGCCGGACCGCCGATTATCCCGTGGCCCAGAAGCGGCTCTACTACGACGTGACCTGCCGCGGTGAGACCGTGGTGGCTTTGTCGCCGCTCGGCATCACGCGCAGCGACCAGGATTTCATCGATGGTCTCGAATACGTCAAAGCCACCGGCACGAATACGGTCGACGAAACCTATACCATTCCTCACGGCAAACGCAAGGTCTACCAAACGCGCGGCAAAGAGAAGATCGTGACCTTCCGGAACGCCAGAGGCGCCAAGCTCGAGATCGTCCTGCGTGCCTACGATGACGGCGTCGCTTTTCGTTACCGGTTCCCGGAGGAGAGCGAGACCGCGCACACCGTTACCGGCGAAGCCACCGGGTTTCAGTTGCCTGCCGGCGGGCAGATTTGGGCCCATCCTTACGACCAACCGGGACAGTACACGCCTGCGTACGAGACATACTACTCCAGCGGCGTGCGGGTTGGCACCGCTTCGTCGAGTCCGGCCGGATGGGCGTTTCCGATACTGTTCTGCAATGCCAACAAGACGCGCTGGGGATTGCTGACCGAAGCCGCGGTCGACGGCGCCTACTGCGGTATACACCTCCAGCAGAACGCGCCGCATGGCGTCTACCGCGTTCAGTTCCCTCTGCCAGGCGAAGGCAATGGCGCCGGCGCCAGTGAGCCTTCCTGGACGCTGCCCTGGGCGACACCCTGGCGAGTCGTCGTGGTGGGCGAGACGCCGGGTGTCGTGGTCGAATCGACGCTGGTGACCGATCTGAACCCGCCATCGATCGTCGAGGACACAAGTTGGATCAAGCCGGGCCGGGCGTCCTGGAGCTGGCTGAGCGACCACGACAGCCCTCAGGACCACGACCGGCTCAAACCCTTCATCGATCTGGCCGCCGAGATGGGCTGGGAGTACTGCCTGATCGACGCGAACTGGAACATCATGAAGAACGGCACGATCCACGACCTGATCGCCTATGCCGACAGCAAAGGCGTCGGTCTGCTGCTATGGTACAATTCCGGCGGGCCGCACAACTATGTGACTGAGCAGCCGCGCGGCACGATGAATCTCCGCCAGGTCCGGCGGTTCGAGTTCCGGCGCCTGCGCGACTGGGGCATCAAAGGCGTCAAGGTGGATTTCTTCCAAAGCGACAAGCAGAACGTCATGCAGCTCTATCACGACATCCTGTGCGACGCGGCGGATTTCCAGATCATGGTCAACTTCCACGGCTGTACGCTGCCGCGCGGCTGGTCGCGCGCCTATCCGCACCTGATGTCGATGGAAGCGGTCCGAGGCGCCGAGTGCTACAGCTTCGACCGGACGTTCTCGGCCCAGGCGCCGCAGCATAACACGATCCTGCCGTTTACGCGCAACGCGGTGGGCCCGATGGACTACACACCGGTCATCTTCTCGTCGTACCGGCACATCACCACCTACGCCCACGAACTGGCGCTGCCGATCATCTTCGAATCGGGCTGGCTCCATTTCGGCGACGGTGTGCGTGGCTACCAGGACCTGCCCGCGGCGCCCAAGGCGTTCTTGAAGGATATCCCCGTGGCCTGGGACGAGACGCGGTTCTTGGCCGGCGAGCCGGGCAAGTCTGTGATGCTGGCCCGGCGTGATGGCGAAACGTGGTATGTCGCCGGCATCAATGGTCTCGGTACCCCCCAGGAGGTCCTGGTCCCGTTGCCTTTCCTCGGCTCGCGCCAGTATGACGTGATGTACCTGGGAGATGGCGACAGTAGCAGCTCATTCGAGACACGCAAGCTCAGAGTCGCTGCCGGTGCGTCTCTCGGAGCCAATATGGCGGCCAACGGCGGCTTCGTCGCGGTCCTGACCCCGGTCCAGTAGGAGACGACAGGTGCCTTTTGATCCCGCGACGGGCTCGAATGTTCGCCAATGGGCTAAAATAAAACGCAAAATAACCTTTGATTTCACCTTGCCGAACGGGTAATTAGACGACTGCCGGGCACGCTGGCGCGTCATGGATGTGGGCGGCTGGAGTTCCGAGCCGCTGGGTCTTCATCGGTTCTACAAAGGCATACGAGAAAGGCGGGCGAAACATGGTCAAGCGCAGACTGCAATGGATCGGTGGGGCGGTGTTGATGGCGGCGTTGGTGACGATGCTGTGTTCGTGCGAGTCGATGACGCCGGGGAGCGGGATGAAGGCGAGCCATAAGATGGACATCGACGTCAAGCCATTCGGGACCGCGCCCGATGGTCAGGCGGTGCGCCTCTACACACTGACCAACGAACAAGGCATGAAGGCCGAGATCATGACCTACGGCGGCATCATGCTTTCGCTGTACGCACCCGATCGCGACGGCAATATGGGCGACGTGTTGCTGGGCTATGACAACCTCGACGACTACGTGAAGAACAACCCCTACTTCGGCGCGCTGATCGGACGCTATGGCAACCGAATCGGCGGCGCCAAGTTCACGCTCGACGGCACCGAATATACCCTGGCGGCCAATGATAACGGCAACAGTCTGCACGGCGGTGTTAAGGGCTTCGACAAGGTCGTCTGGAAGGACGAGCCGGTGTGGAGGGCGGATGGGGTCGGCGTCAAGCTCGAGTACCTCAGCAAAGACAGTGAGGAAGGCTACCCAGGCAATCTCCAGGCCACGGTCATCTACGTGCTGACCAACAAGAACGAGTTGCGGATCGAGTACAAAGCGATGGCAGACAAGCCGACGGTGGTGAACCTGACGCAGCACAACTACTACAACCTGACCGGCTGCCAGCGGGATATCCTCGCTCACGAACTGATGCTCAACGCCGACCGCTTCACGCCGGTCGATGCCGGACTCATCCCCACGGGGCAATTGTTGCCGGTCGAGGGGACCCCGATGGACTTCACCGAGTCGACCGCCATCGGCGCCAGGATCGACGCCGACTATCAGCAGCTCGAGTACGGCGGTGGCTACGACCACAACTGGGTGCTCAACAAGGAGGGCTCCGGCATGACGCTGGCCGCGGAGGTCTACGACCCCATGACCGGACGCGTCATGACCGTGCTGACCACCGAGCCGGCCATCCAGTTCTATTCCGGCAACTTCCTCGACGGCACCATCACCGGCAAGGACGGCGTCGTCTACAAGCATCGTTACGGGCTCTGCCTGGAGACGCAACACTATCCGGATTCGCCCAACAAGCCGCGTTTCCCGTCCACGACGTTGCGTCCCGGCCAGATCTATGAGACGACCACGATCTACGCCTTCACGGCGCGCTAACCGAGGGATGCGCGGAGCTTGGGTCCCTGTTACTGGTACTTGTTTGGCAAGAATGAGGTGTGAGCAATGGCGTATGCGTTAGGGTTGGACTATGGCACGAATTCGGTGCGATGCTTGATCGTCGATACTTCCAACGGTCGAGAGTTGGGCACGCGCATCTACGAATACGAAACAGGCGAGGCAGGCATCATCCTGGACCCGAGCGACCACAACGTCGCCAGGCAGAATCCCGCGGATTATCTCAAGGGCGTCGAGGTCACGATTGCCGGCGCGATCGCCGAAGCCAGGAAGGCCGATTCGAAATTCGATCCGAAGCAGATCGTCGGGATCGGCGTGGACACGACCGGCTCGACGCCTCTGCCGGTGGACAAGAACGGCAAGCCGCTGGCTCTGCTGGCTGAATTCAAAGACAACCCGAACGCTCATGCCTGGCTGTGGAAAGACCACACGGGGTACGCCGAGGCTGCCGAGATCACCGCCTTGGCGGAGAAGGTGTATCCCGAATACCTGGCCAAGTGCGGCGGCACTTACTCCTCGGAGTGGTTCTTCAGCAAGGTGCTCCACTGCCTGCGTGTCGCACCGCAGGTCTTCGACGCTGCTTACACCTGGGTCGAGCACGCCGACTGGCTGCCGGCGGTGCTGACCGGCACCGACGCGCCGGACAAGCTGCGGCGCTGTCGCTGTGCGGCCGGACATAAGGCGATGTTCAACGACGACTGGGGTGGCTACCCCAACGCCGAATTCCTCGCGAAGCTCGATCCGAAGCTGGGCAAGCTCCGTGCCACCCTGGGCGACAAGACGTTCGCGGTGGACGAAGCCGCCGGCAAGCTCACCAGCGAATGGGCGAGCAAGCTCGGCCTGACCGCAGGCATCCCCGTCGCGATGGGTGCCTTCGATGCGCACCTTGGCGCCGTCGGCTCCGGAATCAAGGAAGGCGTGCTCGTCAAGATCATTGGCACCAGCACGTGCGACATGGTCGTAGCGCCGAGCAGCACGAAGCTTCCCGACATACCGGGCATCTGTGGCATCGTGGACGGCTCGATTCTGCCGGGTTGCTATGGCCTGGAGGCCGGCCAGTCGGCGGTCGGCGACATCTTCAACTGGTTCGTCAACTACATCCAGCCAGGCGGAAAGGAAGCCGGCTCGCACCAGAGCCTGACCGAGAAGGCCGCCAGACTCAGGCCCGGCCAGTCCGGTCTGCTCGCGCTCGATTGGAACAACGGCAACCGCACGATCCTGGTCGACCAGCGCCTCACCGGCCTGCTGTTGGGCCAGACGCTCCACACCCGACCCGAGGAGATTTACCGCGCGATCATCGAAGCGACCGCCTTCGGCGCGCTGACCATCATCAACCGCTTCGAAGAGTACGGCGTCAAGATCAAGGAGGTCGTCAACTGCGGCGGCATTGCCGAAAAGAACCCGATGCTCATGCAGATCTATGCCGACGTGACGGGACGCGAGATGAAGATCTCGCGCTCGGCGCAGACCTGTGCCCTGGGCTCGGCGGTCGCGGCCGCGGTGGTCGGTGGCGCTCACCCCAGCTTCAGCAAGGCCCAGGCAGCGATGTGCGGCATCAAGGAGACAACGTTCAAACCCATCGCCGCCAGCCACAAGGTTTACCAGCAGCTCTACAAGCTCTACAAGCAGCTTCACGACGGCTTCGGGCTCAAGGATAAGTCGATGGCGATGGGCAACGTCATGAAGGACCTGTTGACGATCAAGGAAAAGGCTAACGCGTAGCGATGCACGGAGAACTCAAACAGAAGGTTTGCCGGGCGAACCTCGACCTGGTCAAGTACGGTCTGGTCGTTTTCACCTGGGGTAACGTCAGCGGGATCGACCGCAAGGCCGGCATCGTGGGCATCAAGCCCAGCGGCGTTAGCTACGACGAGCTGGTTCCCGAGCAGATCGTCCTGCTCGACCTGGAAGGCAACGTGGTCGAAGGCGACTTGCGTCCCTCGTCCGACACGCCGACGCACCTGGAGCTGTATCGGCGCTTCGAGGCGGTGGGTGGCATCTGCCACACGCATTCGAAATACGCGACCATGTGGGCGCAGGCCCAACGGGCCATCCCCTGCTTCGGGACCACTCACGCCGATCATTTCTATGGCTCGATCCCGGTGACGGACACCATGACGCGCGAGGAGATCGAACGGGACTACGAAGCCAACACCGGGAGCGTCATCGTGCGGCGTTTCGCCGATCTCGACCCGATGCAGATGCCGGCGGTCCTCATCGCGCATCACGGTCCCTTCACCTGGGGCGCCAATCCCGAGGCGTCCGTCAAGAACGCGGTGGTGCTGGAAGAAGTCGCGCGGATGGCCATGGGGACGCTCCAGCTCGACCCCGAGCAAGGACCCATCTCCCAGGCGCTGTTGGACAAGCATTATCTGCGCAAGCACGGCGCGAACGCCTACTATGGCCAAGGGTAGGCAAGAACGTCACGGACTTCCGGACAACGAAGACGTCCAAGTCGCACCGCAACCGGTGACGGAGGGTGAAGGCAGCCGGTTCGTAGCGCCGGCGCTGGCGTTTCTTGAGATGGCGGTCAAACGTGGCTGAGACCAGCAGAGTGAAGAAATCCGGAAAGGCACTGGGCGAGAAGTCACCTTCGGTGCTCCTGTTTGTCGAGACCTCCCGCGAGTTCGGGCGCGGCCTGCTCTACGGGATCGCGCGCTATTCCCGCCTGCACGGTCCCTGGCGGGTCTACCGCCGGTCGGCGGGACTCGACTCCGAGCTGCCGGAGTGGCGCGACTTGAGGATCGACGGCGCGATCGTGCGCGACGTGAAGATGATCGGCAACCTCGCGGCCTGGGGCTTTCCCGTAATCTTCGCGCAGCACAATAAGGAAAGCTACGCGCCGTTCCCGGCCATCATCACCGACAGCGCCGCGATCGGGACGATGGCCGCGGAGCACTTCCTCGATCGTGGCTTCGAGCACTTCGCCTATTGCGGTCTCGATGAGTTCATCTGGTCGCGCCTGCGCGCCCGGCATTTCAGCGAACGGGTCGCACAGGCGGGCCGCCACGTGAACGTATACGAGCAGCCCAGGGCGCAGGCCAAGCGCGTCTGGAAGAGCGAGCAGAACTTCATCGCCGAGTGGTTGTTGTCCCTGCCCAAACCGGTGGCGCTGATGTGCTGCAACGACGACCGCGCCCTTCAGGTGGCCGAGGCATGCAAGCTGGCCGATCTCTACGTCCCTGACCAGGTGGCGATCCTCGGAGTGGACAACGACGTGCTGATCTGCGACCTGGCCGATCCGCCCATTTCGAGCATCGCGCTGGACACGGAAACCGCCGGGCACGAAGCCGCCAAGCTGCTCGATCAGCTCATGAGCGGCGAGCAGATGGCCGGCCAGGAGATTCCGGTGCATCCGACACACATCGTGACGCGCATGTCCACCGACATCCTGGCGGTCAGCGATCGTGACGTGGGTGCCGCGGTGCGTTTCATCCGGCGCAATCCCAATCACATGATCCAAGTGGACGACGTCGTGCAGGCCACCAGCGTCTCGCGGCGTGTCCTGGAGAAGCGCTTCAAAGCGATTCTGCGGCGCTCGGTCTACCAGGAGATTCGGCGCGTGCGCGTCGGCTACATCATCCAGCTTCTGGTCGGCAGCAACATGAGCATCACCGAGATCGCGGTCAAGGCCGGCTTCGACGGCGTCGAGCACGTCTCGCGCTATTTCCGCAAGGAGACCGGCGTGAGCCTGCGCGAGTACCGCAAACGACACGCGTCGCGCTGACGGAAGGTGGAATCTCGCAGGATCGTCAGGGTGTACGATCGGTTTCAGCCCATGCTACCGCTTCCAGGCACGGGCCGCGCGGCAGAGGCCCTCCATCCGTGATGCACGGCAGTTCCGTGCGAAATGTTCTCTATCTTGTGGTGGGAAAAGGACTTAAAGACGCAATGGGGGCTTGCGTTCCGTCGCGAGGTGTGTTAGACTTTAGTATATGGTCTGTCGCCAGTACCATCACCATCGTATCAAGGCGCGGCCCCTCTGGCCGTGTTTGCCGGGTGTCTGTGAGAGCGTAAGCTCGCGCAGCCGCACCACGGCGGGGTCCTGTCGCACCGACAGGAGCGTTCCGACTCGTTTTCGCACGCGCGAAGTCGAACCGTAACGCCTTCGCCCAATCTCCGCCATGATCCGTGGGCCTTTGCGCGCCCACTTCGTGCTATTTAGGGAAGGGAATCACCGACCATGACTATGCTGAGCAATCGCCAAAAGGAGATCGCCAGACAAATCAGCGGCGCCCACGTCGCCGGCCAATGGCAGGATTGGCGCTGGCAACACCGTCACGCCGTCAGGAGCATCGCGGACTTCGAGAAGCTCACCGGCATCGAGTTCGCCTGCGACGAGCGTGCGCAGCTCGAACAGACCGTCTCGCATTTTCCCCTGTCGATCACGCCGTACTACCTGTCGCTGATCGACACGAGCGACTGTCACAACGACCCGGTCTTTCGCCAGGCGTTTCCCTCGCCTGCAGAGCTGGTGATGCACGCCTACGAGATGACCGATCCACTGGCGGAAGAAGAGGACAGTCCCGCTCCACATATTACGCATCGCTATCCGGATCGCGTGCTGTTTCACATCAGCAACGTCTGCGCGATGTACTGCCGCCACTGCACGCGCAAGCGCAAAGTCGGTGACGTGGACTTCATCCCGGACAAGGCGACCATCCAGCAAGGACTGGCGTATATCCGCGCGACGCCGCAGATTCGCGACGTCCTGCTCAGCGGTGGCGATCCGTTCATGCTCTCGGACGACTACCTCGACTGGATTCTCACGGAACTGAGATACATTCCGCACGTCGAGATCATCCGCATCGGCACGCGTACGCCGGTCGTGCTGCCTTACCGGATCACCGAGAGCTTGGTGGAGGTCTTGCGCCGTCACCATCCGCTGTGGATCAACACACATTTCAACCATCCGCGCGAGATCACGACATCGTCGCGCGCGGCGCTGGCCCGGCTGGCGGACGCCGGGATTCCGCTGGGCAACCAGACGGTGCTGCTGGCGGGCGTGAACGACTGTCCGCGCATTATGCGGCGGCTGGTCCACAAGCTGGTGCAAAACAGGGTGCGTCCCTACTATTTGTACCAGTGCGATCTGTCGAAAGGGCTCTCGCACTTCCGCACGCCAGTGGGCAAAGGTATCGAGATCGTCGAGAGCCTGATCGGACACACCAGCGGGTTGGCGGTACCGACCTACGTGATCGACGCGCCCGGCGGCGGCGGCAAGATCCCGGTCATGCCCAACTACCTCATCTCGTGGTCCACCAACAAGGTCATCCTGCGGAACTACGAAGGCGTCATCACCACGTACAAGGAACCCGATTCGTACGAGCCGATCTTCTGCGACCGCAAGTGCGACGACTGCACGCTGCAGCTCAAGCTCGACGATGCCGACGAGTGCCGGGCCACCGGCATCGCGCAGTTGCTCTCCGACGCCGACGAGCGCATCACGCTCGTGCCGGAATCGTTGGAACGGATGGAACGGCGTGATGAGGAAATGCAAGGCGCATGACCTGGATCGACTACGTCATCTTCGCTGCCTACTTCCTCGGCGTCTTGGCGATCGGCTTCTACTTCTATCGCAAGAACGAAAGCCGCGAGGATTACTACGTCGGCGGTCGGCGCATCTCCGCCAGTCACGTCGGCATGTCGATCGTCGCCACCGACGTCGGTGGCGGTTTCTCCATCGGCCTGGGCGGCCTGGGTTTTGCCATGGGCCTCTCGGGGAGCTGGCTGCTGTTTACCGGTCTGGTGGGCGCCTGGTCGTGCGCCGTGCTGATCGTGCCGCGCGTCAAAGATCTGGACATCGAGCATGGTTTGTTGACCTATCCCGATTTCCTGCGCCTGCGTTATGGCAAGCACGTTGCGGCGCTCGCGGCGCTGATCTCAGCAGTAGGCTACCTGGGCTTCACCAGCGCCCAGGTGCTCGCGGGCGCGAAGCTGGCGGCCGGCAGTGTGTTCGCGCATATCACCTGGGTCGATCCGCTAAAGCTCTCGCTGTACCTGATGGCCGGCGTGATCCTGGTCTACACCGTGCTAGGCGGACTCAAAGCAGTGATCTACACCGATACGCTTCAGTGGATCATCCTGCTGGTGGGATTGTCGCTGTTTGGCTTGCCCTTCGCGTATCGCGAGGTCGGCGGCTGGGCCGGGTTGTCCGACACATTGCCAAAGGCGTACTTCCGGCTCGACAACGTCTCGTGGGTACAGATCGTCAACTGGTTCGTGACGATCATCCC
>JAFGLV010000010.1 GCA_016927855.1 Sedimentisphaerales bacterium | reverse complement strand
ACCTCTGGGGCAGAAGAATGGGGACAGCCATACGCGACCGAGCAGGGCTGACGATGGCGCCTCCTACCGCGAAGCGGTTTAGTCCAATCCGTGCGGCTGTTCAAGTGGCAACACCTCGGCATGGGCCAAAACCCGTCCGGCCTCCCACACGGTGGCGTTTTATTCGCGTCTTCCGGTAGGCAAAGATGATACCGGCCGATGCCGCAACCGACCACAGGCTGTAGAACACCCATCGGTAGCTGAACCCAAAAACGTAGAATTCGTATGCCGCTGGCAGTATCGGGGCACCACAAACGGAAACGAGAAAGAAGGCACCAAACACCCAGGGGCGGTACAACGCCAACCATGGAAACCTGATCGCTCTCAATTCGATTGCATCTTGACCCGCGAATTCCACGAAGTGAAGCAGAAAGTACAATTGCACGATTAGCAATGCTGCCGCACCAATGGTCTTGAGTTCTTTCCCCTGCAATCGAATGATACCAAACAACTCCAAGGTCCCTTCGGACCGGTACTTGGACGTCGCTTCCACCATCTCTTCAAATTCGTTCAGCCGCAAGCCTGGATTCGTGACAATGAGTTCATGGACCCGTGGAAAGCTCTGCCGAAATCTGCCGGACTTGTCGATTATCAATTGAAAGCCGTCAGCTATCTGCCATTGGTGATCGACAGAGTGCGCTGAAAGCGAAACGGGAACTATGGCATCGAGAGTATTCGGATCGGAGTCGAACGTTGTGAAGAAGTATGAGTGCTCCAGCGTATGGAAACCAGAACGATCCACATCCTCAAGCCCTCGAAGATGCTCAAGCACGGCTTGACGGTCGGTTAGCCTTCCCCATCGATACGTGCTGGGGCCCCGTTGAATGCGAAAGAAGGTCGTCTGAATGAGCGCGCCATCCTTGACGATGAACCCTCGTTTCTCCAGTAGGGGCAGGTAAATCTCATCGCTACCTCGAAGTAGGTCCCACAACTTGATGATGTCGTTCATCTTGGGGTTCGCCGCCTCTGCCCAGGACAAGCTGGTGAATCCAGACGTGAACCCAATCTCTTGGCCTGATTGGGTCTCGACAACATAGGGACACCCATAGAAACCGATGACAATCTCATCGTCCCCTAACACGGCCTGCAATCTGCAATTCTCCAAAGACTCGTGCCGGGCATTGACGAAGTGTTCGATGCTTTGCTCACGCAATGCCTTCACTTTGCCCTCTAATTCGAAGTCGGAAATGTCTGAGACGCTTACGTGCGAGTCCCAGAGCCGTCGTAGCCCGTCGATGTTCTTTTGAAGTTGGCCGGGCACTATCCCTTGCCCCGATAACTGCAAGGCAAAAAACGCCATCGAGAAGGCGGCAAGGAAAAACGCGATGGTTCGCAGGTGCGCCGCATATTTGTCGAGAGGGTTCTCAGGCACGTTTCTCTCCACTCCCAATCGAGGGACATCATACTCCTATCTTCACGGCACTGACTTGCAGGATCCTGTCCACCCGTCACGTGCCCCTCAACACCTGCCCACGGCGGAAGGGGACGTAGAAGCCGATGGTGGCGCCGGCTCCGAGCATCACCAGTGTGAACGGCGGGAGTTGGGGGACATGCAGCAGGAAGTAGCCCAGACCGGCATCCGCGATGAATGGCGCGAGACGCCACTCGGCGAACAAACCGAGGGCTAGGGCCGCCAGACCGCATACGATAGGAACAGGTTTCGATTTCGTTTTGAAGATGGCTGCACCCAATCCCAGGAACCCTCCCGGCACGGCCAGCGCATGGTAACCCCGACGCGCCAGGGCGAAGAACAGCAGGTATCCCAGCAACCCGCCCACGGCCGCACCGAGTAGAACAGAAAGCTCGCTCTCGTACCTCATCCCGTCACCATCGCCGCCACTGCTGACAATCGATACGCACCCGCACGTCACCTTCATTCTCCCGCCACCGGCCAACAGGGTCAAGCCCAAAAGCCACGCGGCCGAGCGACTCTCCTCCCGTCCCCAAACCGTCGCGCCGGGCCGTGGGAGGCCCTTGACCCACCTGTAGGTTCGGCGCCTCCTGCCGTCGCCCCGCTTCACGCTGATCGGCATGAACAAGAATGTGGGACTTCTCCTTGACGGAGAAGCCTCTCCTGTTTAGTATGTATCTAACAATCTCAAAACCTGTAGATGGTCATTCTCAAATGCGGAGGACACGCTCACGGCAAGGCAAGCGCGGATCGCCGCGAACCGTGTGAACAGCCAGAAATCGACGGGGCCGCGCGATGGCAAAATTGGAGAAACTCCGCAAGCTGCCCCGCGAGATGCAGGTGGAGGAACCGATGTGCCAGGTCGCTGGGGAGCCATCGCGCTAAATAAAGCCAACTGAGATGCGTAAGCTTGCTCCGAGCCCGTCAGCGGGTGAAAAGGAACCTCGCGTGGGAGGTGGGAACGGCCAAACAAAGCCAATTTCCGCGCAGGCGGACGCGAGGGATTCCGAGTCTTCACTTGCTGCTTCGTGCAAAACGAAGCCAATTCGTTCCGCTCCCGACGGGGCATGCACGGCAAAAAGGCGCAGACAAGCCTGGCCAAGTCAGGTAGAATCAGGCCTGCCGATGGAGTGAAATGATGGGAACGGAAAAATGACCAAACAGACCGGCAATCGGAAATCGCGTGCGATCTGCAGCTTCTGTGGGCGGGCCGGCAGCCAGGCCGATACGCTCATTGAGGGTCCCGAGAACGTCTTCATCTGCCCTGAGTGCGTGGAGCTGTGCCATAATATCATCAAGCAGAACCGCCGCCAGTCCGGCGCGCGGCGCACCAACCTCAAGCAGACGCCCAAACCGCGCGAGATCAAGGAATACCTCGACCAGTACGTAATCGGCCAGGACAACGCCAAGAAGTACCTGGCGGTGGCGGTGCACAACCACTACAAGCGGCTGCTGCACGGCGACAGCGGCGACAGCGACGTCGAGATCGACAAATCAAACGTCCTGCTGATTGGCCCGACCGGGTGCGGCAAGACGCTGCTGGCGCGGACGCTGGCCCACAAGCTGGAGGTGCCGTTCGCCATCTGCGACGCGACGACCGTCACCGAGGCGGGTTACGTCGGCGAGGATGTCGAGAACTTCCTGTTGCGCCTACTCCAGGCGGCGGACTACGATATCGAAGCGGCACAGCGAGGTATCGTGTATATAGACGAGATAGACAAGATAGGTAAAACCTATCAGAACGTCTCGATCACGCGCGACGTCTCCGGCGAAGGCGTCCAACAGGCATTGCTCAAGATGCTCGAAGGGACGATCGCCAATATCCCACCGCAGGGAGGGAGAAAGCACCCCGAGCAGTCGTACATCCAGATGGACACGAGCGAGATCCTGTTCATCTGCGGCGGGACCTTCGTCGGTCTCGAAAACATCATCAGGAAACGCTTGGGACGCAAGATGATCGGGTTTGGCTCGGAGTTGTCGGGCCTAGCTGACGAAAAGGCGGACCTGAGCGAGGTGCTCGAGCAGGTGATCCCGGAGGACATCATCGAGTTCGGCATGATCCCGGAGATGGTCGGCCGACTTCCGGTAATCGCCAGCCTGACAGCACTGAACGAGAAGGCGCTGATCGACATCCTGACCAAGCCGCGCAATGCTCTGGTCCGCCAATACCAGCGGTTCTTCGAGATGGAGAACGCGGAGTTGGAATTCACGGAGGGCGGCCTGCACGCGCTGGCGCGCAAGGCGCTCAAGCGCGACACCGGCGCGCGGGCGCTGCGGTCGATTACCGAGGAGTTGATGATCGACCTGATGTACCACCTGCCCGAGGAGCCAAAGCCGGCCAGATACGTCATCACGCGAGATATCGTGGAAGGCAGAGCCGATCTGATGGCAGCCAAGCAGTTGATCCGCAGGGAGTCCGCGTGACGGCTACCTCGTTGGTAGTTTGACCGTAAGCGCCTATCTGAAAATGCCTTACGGCGTGACCAGAACCACACCCTGCGTTGAGCGTCTAGTCGAACACTTCGACGTGCGAATAGAGGGGGATCAGCAGGTTGTACATGAGGACGGCGTCGCCGTTGTACATGCGGATGCAACCGCGCGAGCCGGCAGAGCCGATCTGATCCGGGTCCTTCGTGCCGTGAATGGCGAAGCCGGTCCGATCTCGGGCGGCGCCCTCAAGGCCATCCAACGCGATCCACCGCGAGCCCAGGGGGTAGTCCGGGTCGGTGGCTTTGTAGACCCGCCCGGGATTGTCCGGGTCGGTCCAGTTGGGAGAGATGAGCTTGCCGCCCTCCCTGACGCGCCATAGCCCGGTGGGCGTCTCGTAGCCCTCCTTGCCCAGTCCGACCTTGAAGGTCCGCACGTAAGTACCCTGGAGGTACAGATCGAGCGTGAAAGTGGAGCGGTAAATCTTGGCGTGGAAAGGACCGTTGATGACCTTGATCGTCCGGCCGGCCTGAAGGGCCTCGGGGCGGCGGATCTTGTTGATCTCCATTAGAATCTGATAGGGAACCTTGTGCTTTCGGCCGATGACCTGGAGCAGGTCGCCGGGCTGGACGGTGTAGGTTTCGCAGAGCGTGTCGCCTCCGAAGACAGCCGGACCGAACAGCCACTCCTCCGACAGGTTCATCAACTGCTGTTTGACGGTCTCGCGCTGCTCGGGGCTCATCGGCAGGGACATCGCTTCGTTGAGCTTGTCCCGGGCCGCGATCACCTTGCGAGGTCGCGCTTGCAGCAAGGCCGTGCCTTCGGCGATGATGCTCTCGACCAAACCGTTCGGCGCCTGATCCGGCGGGGCCACCAGTGGCGAAGTCTGAGCCGTAGCCGAGGTCGGCTCAGGCTGGGAAGGAATCGGCGTCTGCGGCGTTGCGGTCCCGGCAGGCCGGTTGGTCTCCACGACGGCAAGCCGCGGCGTGGCGCGCCGCGTCTCGACCGCCCGTGTCGCCTCAGCGGGCTCCGGAACGCCATTCTCACTGCTGGCAACCGCCTCCCGGGGGCCGGAAGAGCCTCCGCGGAACATCAGAAAGACGATCACCACAAACACAACGGCCGCCGAGGCAAGAATGATGCTATTGAGCCGTATTCCCTTGCGGCTCCACCTCGAATTCGAGAAAAAACGAGCCATCCTATGCTCCTTTCTGTGGGTTGCAGCTAATCACTCCCTCTTCCGTTACCAGGAAACCAACGGGCTCGTCGCTCTCGGTAACAGGGATTGAATCGACGACTTGTGCCGCGAACGCCAGGCCGCAGCGCGACCCGGTCAGTTCGGGATTGGCAAAGAAGCGGTCGTAGAAAGCCCCGCCCCGGCCCAAGCGATTTCCCTGCCGGTCGAAGCCGAGCGCAGGTGCGACGACCAGGTCAATCTGGCGAAAGGGAATCGGCGCGCCGCCGATAGGGTTGCGCAGGCCGCTGGCGCCCACCGCGAAGCCGGTTTCCAGCGAACTGATGCCGACCGCGATCATGTGGCGCTGCTGCCAAGAGATCTTCGGCACTGCGACGGTCTTGCCAAGTTGCCAGGCATGGAGAATCGCGTCGGAGGTGTCCACCTCATGGGGCAGCGACAGGAACATCATCACAGTCGAGGCCCTCTGGAACTGATCGGTCGCGACGAGGTGCCGGCACGCCTTGCGGCTCCAGTCTCCACGCTGTTCGGCCGACATGGCCAGTAGGGCGTTACGCAACTGGTGGCGCAGCTCGGCCTTCTGCTCTTCGTAGCTTTCAGTCGTCATGCGTGATCGGGCCGTGGGGTCTTTTGTCATCCTTGCCATTTTCTATCAGCGCTCGCAGCTTCTGTAAATAATGCCCCATCGTTTTTTCATACCCCGCCTCCTTCGGCAGGTAGTATCGCTTGGGTGGGCCCGGCAGGTACTCCTGCGCCACGAAACCCTGATCGTAGTCGTGCGGGTACTTGTAGTCGCGGCCGAACCCGGCCTTTTTCGCGGCCGCGTAGTGCGAATCCTTCAAATGCAACGGCACCGGCCTGATGGGCTCGTTCTTCACGTCGCTCAGGGCCTTCCACACCGCCGCAGCACTCGCATGGGACTTGGGGGCGCAGGCAACGTAAAGCGCCGCCTGCGCCAGCGCCAACTGGGCCTCAGGCAGCCCGACGAACTCCGATATTTGCAGGGCCGCCGCCGCCAGGATCGCGGCGGTAGGATCGGCGTTTCCAACGTCTTCGGTCGCACAGATCGCGATACGCCGGGCGATGAAACGGGGGTCTTCCCCTCCCGCCAGCATCCGAGCCAGCCAATAGACCGTCGCATCCGGGTCCGAGCCCCGCATGCTCTTCTGCAGGGCACTGGCCAGATCGTAGTGCGTGTCGCCTGTGCCATCATAGGCAATCGCCTTCTCTTGTATCGACTCCTTGGCGATTTCGAGATTAAACTTTATCGGCTGATTCTCGCGGTCCGCCGCCTGGGAGAGAACTCCTACTTCCAGCGCGGTCAATGCCTTTCGCGCATCGCCTTCCGCCCTCTCGGCCAGGAACTGCAACGCCGCGGCCTCCGCCTGGACGTTCATGGCGCCCAAGCCCCTTTGCCTGTCCTGCAACGCGGTCTTGAGCAGATGCACGATGTCGTCGCGATCCAGCGGCTCGAACCGAAAAACCCTGCTGCGTGAAATTAGCGGGCCGTTGATGGAAAAGTAGGGATTCTCGGTGGTTGCACCGATCAGGATGACGATGCCCGATTCGACGTCGTCGAGCAGCACGTCTTGCTGGGCGCGATTGAAGCGGTGGATCTCGTCGACGAAGAGCACGGTCCGGCCACCGCCGGTGGCGAGCCGGTCTCGGGCGGCGCCAATGACCTCGCGGATATCCTTGACGGTCGCGGCCGGGGCGCTGAGATAGCGAAACGTCGCGCGCGTGTGCTGTGCGATGACGGTCGCCAGCGACGTCTTCCCCACGCCAGGCGGCCCGCAGAAGATCAGACTGCTGAGCCGGTCCGCCTGGAGCATCCGCGTCAACAGCTTGCCGGCGCCGAGAAAATGCCGCTGTCCGACAAATTCTTGCAGCGTCCGGGGCCGCATGCGCGCCGCCAGCGGGGTGGCGGACGAGAGGTTCGCCTTCTCGGAAACCTCGAACAGATTGGCGTCGGTGTTGGCACTGCACATGGTGCCGATTATACGAAGACCCACTGCGGTTGTCGAGATCGTCGCCGGCCGTCGCGGAGGCAGGTACGAACGCCGCGGCCGATCGGACGCGCGGCACGACGGCCTATTTGGGACTCGCGCTGACTGTTTTATCATCGCCGACGCCGAGCGACGCCGCGCGACGCGCCGACCGGCCTGTGCGTCACGATCCCAAGCAGCGCGCTGCCATCGCAGAATTTTTCGGACCCTGCCTGTCGCGTCGCTGACGGTGCGGCATCGGAACGCCACCGTTCATCCACCCGACTCTTCCCCCTCGGCACCAATGATCGTGCCCTCCCATTTCAGTTTTTCAGGAGTCTCTTTGGGCAGTGTAAGCACGACGTAGTCGCAGTACCGAACGTGCTATGTCGCCCCGAGGCAGAATGCGTCAAGTGCAAAACGGCACAGCGGCTTCGCTTGTCCCGCCTATCTTCGCCATCCTGCATCTCGAGACGTCCACGATGCTTCGACGTCACACCTAACACTTTCCAGACACGAGCTTTAGGACGGGGTGAGAAAATACGTACATGCCCTCAAGGTCAAATTAGAGAATGGCCTTTTCCCGCGCAGGACCGCCACGGTTTGCCTCGGCGTGGCGGCAGATGTCGCACCCCAAAAAAAGTGCAAAAGGCACTTTTTTTCATTTGATTTTCCGTGCGCTGCCGATAAACTCTCTCAGATGCTACGGGACGTGGTAGTAGTCCTTTTAGTAGGGGATCGAAGGAGATGAGAGTAAGAGACAGGCCCAGTAGGAGACTGCGGCTTGAGAGGTTTTTGATCGTGCGAATGTGGTTGGCTGACAGAAGGCCAGTGTGAGTGCAGTCATTGAAAGGGAAGTAACATGAAACGTTGGTTGATTTTGTTGTCAGTAGGGTGTTTGGCGTTTGCCCCGGTGGCGAATGCCTCGGTGCAGAAGGGTGACACCACGCTTGAGGCATTGGGTGGCTGGTTGACCCAGAACGCTAAGACGGCGGGCAATGACATCGACGTCTGGTTCCTGACCGGTGGCATCGGCTATTTCGTGACCGACAACATTGAGGTCGCCGGCGCGGCGCTATGGGCGTCGCTCGAGCAAGGCACCAGTGACCTCGACGTTTGGGGCCTCGGCGGTCGCGCGAAGTATCACTTCATGCCCCAGAATCAGTGGGTACCCTACGTGGGCGGCCAGGTCCTGTGGGCCAGTGCCGACATGGGCGCCGGCGCCGACACCGACGGCGTGCTGTGGGGTCCCGTGGCTGGTGCGCGGTACGAACTGAATGAGACGAACGACTTCTTCGTCGAGTACCAGTACCACCTCTGGAGTGGTGACATCGGCGACGTCATCGATGACGGTCATGCCCTTCTGTTGGGTATCGTGCATCAGTTCAAGTAGGAAACGGAGGTCGGAGAACCGAATTTTCCGGAATCTTCCGAATCTGAAAACAAGGCTGCGAGTCGGCTTCGGCTCGCAGCCTTTTTCATGCGCGAGCCGTTGCAGCCCGACGGGCCTGGAGGTCGATCCGGCTCGCTTGACATGGGCGGCGCGTCGCGGTAGTCTCGTGATCCGACGGGCCGACCGAGGCCGGCGCCATCGCAGAGTCCGCGCGGCAGCCGCCGCGGGACCGGACGCGCCGCAAGAGAAGGGAATCTCGTATGAGCCGAAAAGGGATGGGCTGGGCGATGGGGTGGATACTGGTGACGTGGGGCACTGCGACCGCACCGGCCGATACTCCCATGGGACCACCGATCGCGGTGCTGGAGGAAGGCCACTGGGCGGCAAGCCTTGAATACGGCTACGGTGAATCCGACTTGCGGGCTTATGGGCTCTCCACCACTGCCTTGACGGGAGAGAGCCCGACCTCGGCATTCGAGATGCTTGACATCGAAGGGCTGCGCAGTCACCAGGTCCTGGCGGGCCTGGCGTACGGCGTGTGCGACAACTGGGACCTGTTCCTGCGCGTGGGCATCGCAGACGTCCAGGACGACATTCTCGCCGGCAGTGCTCAACGATGGGCCTACAGCGGCACCGGCTTCGCCTGGGGGCTCGGGTCGCGCGCGACATTCTGCCAGTGGGGACCGTGGAGCTTCGGCGGGCTGGCCCAGGTAACCTGGCTGGACCCAGACAGCAGCGTGTTCTCCTCGGTCGATCCCGAAGAGGCCAATCGGGTTTCGGTGGGCAGCATCGACCTGGACCTGTGGCAGACCCAGGTCAGCCTGGCAGCGGCCTATCAGATCGACACGCTGAGCTTCTGGGCCGGGCCTTTCCTGGAATTCACCGAGGGTGAGCTCGAGCGCAGCGGACGCGTCCTCACCGACGGCGTTGACAGCGGCAGCTTCATGGCAACCAGCCAGATCGAGGAACGATCTCAGTTCGGCCTGCACTTCGGCGTCCAGTGGGAAAAGTCCGACGCCCTCAGCGCGTGGGTTGGCGGGCAGCTCACCAGCGACTCGTGGTCCATCGGCGTCGGCGGTATCATCCAGCCCCAGCGGTGGGGCAACCGCAGATAGTCCCGCGTGACAGTCTCAGGCCGTCCGGTCCGCCATGAAATGAGCGGTCTGGACTAAAGCGTCCCGGCTCTCGCCAGCCGAGATACTCTCCAGAGCTGCTTCAGCTTGGCGCACCTGATCCAAGGCACGCGCGCGGGTATACTGTAGACTTCCGTAGCGGACCAGCATCTCCTTCAATTCGGCGATACCGTCGCGCGGATTCTCCAACAACTCGCACACCTGGTCCCGCGCCGAGACACCGGCCGCCTCGATCAGATGAATCACCGCCAGGGTCAGCTTGCTCTTGCCCAAGTCACTGCCCGGTGTCTTGCCTGTATCCCTTTCGTCGCCCACGACATCCAGCAGGTCGTCGGTGATCTGAAACGCGATTCCCGCGTGGAGACCGAAGCGAGCCAGCAATTCGATCTGCGGCTGGGCGGCGCCGGCCAGCAGTGCTCCCAGGCGACAACAACCGCTGAAGAAGGCGGCGCTCTTCTCGGTGATGATGCTGAGGTACTGGTCTTCAGAAAGCCGCCAGTTGTGTCTGTGCACCACTTGCCGAAGCTCTCCCTCGCAGACGCGTGCGGCGGTGTCGCCGATGACTCTGGCCACCGCCGGATCGAGATCGGCGACCAACCGGAAGACCTGGCTCAACACGAAATCGCCCAGCAAGACCGCCGACTCGTTGCCCCAGACTCGATTGACCGTTGCGGCGCCGCGCCGCGTTTGCCCGTCGTCGATCACGTCGTCGTGTAGCAGCGTGGCATGGTGGATCATCTCGACGATGGCCGCAATTTTGATGTGCTCGTCGGTCGTCGGTCCCAAGCACCGCCCGGACAGAAGCAGCAGCCCGGGCCGGATCATCTTGCCCGGCCGCGCGCTGAGATGGCCTAGCAGCGGCGCCAGCTCTCCCGCCGCGGCTGGACCCGACAGAATGGCGCGAACCGCCTCGTTTACCCGGCTCAGCAACGCATCGATCGACTTGAACGACGGTATCTCACGCCACGGCGCGCGGTAGGAAACACTGGTTTCGACGGGCGATTCCAAACTGTCACGAGCAAACGGCCTCCGTCACGCAGGACGAAAACCGCCGGCTACTTCTCCTCTTGGCGGGCATAGTTGTCGAATTTCTCTCGCAGCAGGCGGGTAATCGGGCCGGGTGTGCCGGCGCCGATGACGCGCCCGTCGATCTCCACGACACCGATGACTTCTGCGGCGGTCCCCGTCAGGAACAGCTCCTCGCAGATGTACAGATCGCAGCGCGTCAGGTTCTTTTCCACCACCTTGAGACCTTCCTGGATCGCCAGCCGCATCACCACGGCGCGCGTGATACCGTCCAGGCTGCCCGCCTCCACCGGCGGAGTGTAGACAATGCCGGTGCGAACCATGAAGACGTTGTCACCGGTGGCTTCCGCGACGTAGCCTTCGTGGTTGTACATGATCGCCTCGGGCACGTCGCTGTCGAGGGCCTCGATCTTAGCCAGGATGTTGTTGAGGTAATTGAGGCTCTTGACCTGGGGCGGCACCGCCAGCGGGTGATTGCGCACGGTCGTGGCGCTGATGACCTTCATACCCTTTTCGTAAAGCTCCTCGGGATAAAGCTGAATCCTGCTGGCAATGATAATCAGGCAGCTTTCCTTGCAGACGAAAGGATTCAAGCCGAGCGTGCCGATACCCCGCGTGACCAGAAGCCGGATGTAGCCGTCCGTGATCGCGTTGGCCTTGACGGTGGTGCGGACGGCGTCGGCCAGCTCCTGGCGGTTCATCGCCATCGGCAGACGGATCGCGCGCGCCGACTCGTAGAGCCGTCGCAGGTGGGCATCCAACTCGAACACCCTGCCGTTATAGACGCGGATACCCTCGAACACGCCGTCGCCGTAGAGCAAACCATGATCGAAAACCGAGACCTTAGCGTCTGCCTCATCCACCAGACTGCCGTTCAACCAAATCTTCAACGCCATGAGCAAACCTCATGCCTCCAAGAATCACTTGGTCAACGCAGGACGCGCCTCGCGCTAGCCGAAGCGCCACGCATGACGCGATTGCCTACTCCCTGATTTTGCCGTCGGCCAGGGTTATCGTTCGTTCCGCTCGGGCGGCGATTCGCTCGTCATGGGTGACCATAACAATCGTCTGGCCAGCCTGGTTGAGCCGTTCAAGCACCGCTAAGATACCGTTTCCGGTGGTCGAGTCAAGGTTGCCGGTCGGCTCGTCGGCCAAGAGCAGCCTCGGCTCGTTCATCAGGGCCCGGCCGATGGCCACGCGCTGGCGCTCGCCGCCGGACAACTGGTACGGCTTATGGCGCGCCCGATCGCTCAGGCCCATCTGTTCGAGCACCTCCGCCGCGCGACGACGAGCCACGCGCCGGCTCATGAACCAGCCGGCAATGCTGCGCGAGACCATCGCCGGCAGGAGCACGTTTTCCAACACATTCAATTCGTCCAGAAGATGGTAGAACTGAAAGACGAAACCCACCATTTCGTTGCGATATCGGTTGAGCTCCCGGGCCCTCATGCGGCTCAGGTCGCGCCCGTCGAAACTGACCGTGCCTTCGTCGGGCCTGTCCAGGCCGCCCAGGATGTGCAGGAGCGTGCTCTTGCCGCTGCCGGAGGCGCCGATCACGGCGGCGAAATCACCTTCGCGCACCGTCAGGTCCACGCCCTTTAGGACCTTGACCCTGGCGGTGCCCATGCGGTACGCCTTGTGGAGGCCGTCCGCTTTCAATATCGCAGCCTGTTTGCCCATACGCATTTCACTCGAACACGATCGAAGGTGACGCCGCGCTGCGCACGGCTCGGCGCAGCGCCGCCCTTCTATAGCGGATTCATGGCCACACCACAAGGGAAACTGCCGGTCACGTCCGACTGCCATGCAGGGTCTCAACGGGCCGCAGTCTGGCCGCCAGGTAGCCCGGAACCAGGGCGCCGATCTGGCAGGCCGTGATGGCGCAGCCGATGATCACCGCCAACAGGCCCGGCTCGATACGATTGGGGATGGCGCCGATCGCGTAGACCGACCGGTCCCAAAGCTGCCAGCCGAAATGCTCGAAGAGCCAGCCTTCAACCTGGTTGATCCGCGCGAGAAACCACAGGCCGGCCAGCGTGCCGCTGCCCGAGCCCAGCAGCCCCACCACCAGCGCGAACCCAGAGAACAGCGCCATGACGCTCGCGTTCGAGGCACCGACGCTCTTGAGGATGCCGATGTCACGGGTCTTGTGGCTGACGATCATGTAGAACACGACGAAAACGATGAAAACCGTCGTCATTCCGACGAAGCTGAACATGACGCTCAAGATCACCTCTTCCTGCTCCATCGGCGCGATGGAGGCCCGGCGATGTTCTTTCCAGCTTTCGACCGTGACGGTGTCGAGCAGGTAGGCGTCGTTAGCATCCTGCTTGTCTTGCCGGAAATCGTTCCATAGCTCGCGCACCCGCGCGCAGCTTGGACGCAGCGCAGCGCCGGCGCGGAACTTGACGTGCAGCGAGGTGACCCGCTTGAGCTCGCCATCCATACACAGCGTCTGCGCCTGCTCCAATGGAATGTAGACCGTTGAGCCGTCCACGCGCGCGATCCCGGTGTGAGAGTGATCGCTGTAGAAGAACCTCTGGGTCGCGACCATGCTAGCCGAGCGCGACGGCGCACCGCGCGCGTTGAGGGGAAAGCACGTTAGGGCATAGGCCCTGCGGGTCGGGCGGATGTTATACGCATATTGGCCCATCGCGCTTTTCGGCAGGGCCAGATCGATGCCGAAGACACACCCCAAGGCGTTCGGGTCGTACAGCGGACGAAAGGCGGCAGCCGGATTGTCGGCGCGGTAGTACAGCGTCTGGGCGAAATTCGTGGCGCGACTGTGGCGCACCGGATCAATGCCCAGGATCTCGACGCCCGCGGTCACGTCGATCGCGTCGGGCCGGAGCAGCGCGTAATTCTTGACCACGGGAGAGACCGCCGTGACGAAGTCGGTCCGTTCGAGAACCTGCGCGAACTCTTCGTAGTACGGAAAGCCGACCAGCGACTTGGTCCCGACGATGCAGTCACCGACGAACTCGTGGTTGTTCTGCTTGAAGCCCCACACAAGTCCGCTCATGACCGTCATGACGACCACGACGATGAACACGCACAAGGCCACCGCCAGCACCGCGAAATGCGTGATGCGCCGCTTGAGCAGGTAACGGGTGATGAGCTTGAGCTTATACATCGGTGGTAACGTGGGCCGCGTCGCGGCCGTTCCTATTCATATCGCAACACCTCGACCGGTCGCGTGGCCGCGGCCAACAGCGCCGGCAACAGAGCCCCCAGCGCCGCGGCGCCGACCGCCAAACCGACGAACAGTACGGTCCATCCCCAATTCATCTGGTTGGGGATGTGGCTGAACATGTAGACGCTGCCGCTCCACAGCTTCAATCCGAAGACCGCGCGGATCCAGCCTTCGATCGCGTTGATGTTACGCGTGATGACGTAACCGAGCGCCGTGCCGAGCCCGGCGCCCGTGACGCCGACCGTGACGCCGAAGCCCAGGAATATCCACGCGACCGATACGCTCGCGGCGCCGCAGCTCTTGATGATGGCGATGTCGCGCTGCTTGAGCCGGACGATCATGTAGAAGATGCAAAAGACCAGCACGACCGCGCTGAAGCTGATCACGCCGAAGACGACCAGCAGGACCGCCATCTGCTTGCGAAACTCCGCGACGTAGTCGCGCTGCATTTCGAGGGCGGTGACAATGTCGGTCGCGCCGCGCAGGCCTGGACCCCACCCGAGCTGTTGCTCGGCGAATGCATCCCAACGGGCGTGCAACTGCGTCAGTGCCGCTTGCGAATCGACGCCGGCCTTGAGCCTGATGCTGATGGTCTCGGCCACGGGTTCATTCGCATCCGGGTAAAGCGCTTCCTGTAAGGCGCTGATGGGGACGTAAACGAACGTGCTGTCCAACTCGTAGACCCCCGCGAACACCACGTCGGCGATGCGAAACGCCACCCGTTTGGGCCTGGGCGTCTCCTGCGGATCGGCGGTCGAGGCGAAGGTCCCGGTGGTGATGACCGCGCGACTGCCGATCGCGTCGCGCAGGATGGCGGCCGTGTCGTACTCATCGGTGGTCTCGTTCGGGTCGGCCATCACGCCAATGCCGACGTACCCGCCGACCTCGCCAGGATGCTCGGGCACCCCCCAGGACGGTTCACCCGGCAGGTCTTTCTGGCGCACGAGGGCCGTCTTGAAGGGAGAGACCCTGGCCCGGCTGACGGGATCGATACCCCAGATCTTCACGGGACGAACGTTCCCTCTGCCTATGTCGAGGTTCAGCAAACCGTCGCCGTCGATCGCGGCAGTGGCAGCTTCGACGAAGTCGGCCTGCTCGAGATGCTCGATGAGCTGTGGGTACCTGGGGATAGGATAGCCTCCCGGCGCCAGGAGCACGACGTCTCCGAGCAGCTCGACGGCACTGCGCTCGTACGTTTCGATGAAACCGGTAAAGAGACTGGCGACGACGACGAGCATGCAGACCGACAGCGCCACGGCCGCGACGATCAGGAAGACGATCCGCCGCTTACAGAGATACCTCAGACAGAAGAAACAGACTGAGATGTCAACGCCCATTCCTCTCCGCATGATCAAGTAGGTCATCAGCATGACCACGAGCGTAATCGCGACTGCGATAACAACGGCGACTTGCGAGCCGTGGGCAGTGACGAACCACACTATCCTTGCGTAATAGACCGGCGAGAAGATACTGCCATAGAGGACCGCACACAGGAACGACGCAATCCACAGGGCCCACCAGCAAGCAGTCAGAACTGCAGCATGGAATCTGATGAAGGCACGGTTAATTATGGCCTGCAGAGCTAGCGGTCCTGCCAAGAGCCCGGCCCAGATTGGCCAGAAGCCGGTCACTATTTGTAGAATCTCAAGGCTTCTTTGAAACATGCGGCCCGATGAGAGAATGACAAACCATCAGAAATCCACACGGCCAAGTGCCATGCTTGCGGAAGCATAAGCATGTTCTGCATCGAGTCGCGCACGTCTGCGCAGGCGTAGACATGGCACCGGGCCACCGTTTCGGCAATTCAACTTCTGTGTACTTTGATGGGTGCTGGGGGCTCTGCCCCCACACCCCCGGCATTTTCCGCTTTGAGCCAATAGCATGGCGGGGAACGAGGCGACGCCCTGAAAGTAGCGGCGTCGCCCATGCTACTGGACTGCTGTGGCGCTCGGGGTGCTTGCCAGCAGAGCCCTATCCTCCACAGCAGCAACGTTAGGTTACCAGAAACGGGTGTCGTCAGCAACAGGCTCGAAGACGCCGTTGGCAGCGAACCCTCTCCAAGATGGACACGCGGACCTCTCTCGCTCCGATTGCCATGCTATTGGCCCAAAGCGGAAAATGCCGGGGGTGTGGGGGCAGAGCCCCCGCTCGCCCGCTACGCTCAACCTGCGCACACGCGAGAGCCGGGCAAGCCGATCATCGATTCTCGGTCGCCACCGGCTTGAGCAGCGGAAACAGGATGACGTCGCGAATGCTGGGCACGCCGGTCAGGATCATCACCAGCCGGTCGATGCCGATGCCCAAGCCCCCCGCCGGCGGCATCCCGTGCTTCAGAGCAGCGATGAAGTCGCTATCCATCGTCGCCATCGTTTCTTCCTGCCCGCGAAGCTGGATCATGAAGTTCTCGTACTGCTGGGCCGGGTCGTTCAGTTCCGTGTAGGCGTTGGCCAGCTCCATGCCGGCAATGAACAACTCGAACCGTTCGGCGTACCGCGGGTCCGAAGCGCTGCGCTTCGTCAGCGGGCAGAGTTCCGCCGGGTAGTCGAGCACGAAGGTCGGGTCGACCAGCTTGTCCTCCACGGTGGTCTCGAAGATCTCGTTGATCACGATGGCGTCGTCCATGCCGGTCTCGTTGACTTCGAGCTGCCGGGCCTTGGCACGCACCGCCTGGATATCCTCGATGTCACAACCGCCGTACTCCTTCAGCAGCTCGGCGTAGCGCGCCCGCCGCCAGGGCCGGCCCAGATCGATCTCGACGTCGCCGAACTGCACCGTCGATCCGCTGCAATGCGCCTCTACGCAAGCCGAGACGAGCTCCTCCGTCAGGTCCATCATGACGTGGTAGTCGCCATAAGCCTGATAGACCTCGATCATGGTGAATTCGGGATTGTGCTGCCGGCTGAGTCCCTCGTTGCGGAAGTTGCGGTTGATCTCGAAAACGCGTTCGAGCCCGCCGACCAGCAGGCGCTTGAGAAACAGCTCAGGCGAGATTCTCAGGTAGAGGTCGAGGTCAAGCGTGTTGTGGTGCGTGATGAAAGGCCGCGCGGCCGCTCCGCCGGCAATCGCCTGCATCATCGGCGTTTCGACTTCGAGGAAACCGCGCGCCTCCAGCGTCTGGCGAATCGTCGCGATGATGGCGCTGCGCTTGATGAACCGCTCCATCACTTCCGGATTGGCCCACAGATCGACGTAACGCTGCCGATAGCGTTGATCGACGTCTGCCAGCCCGTGAAACTTCTCCGGTGGCTGCGACAGCGATTTGCACAGAAAGGTCAGCCCGTTGTCCTCGACCCAGATGGTGATCTCGCCGGTCTTGGTCCGACCGACCTGGCCGGCAGCGCCAATGAGGTCGCCGAGGTCCAGCAGCTTGGCCACCTGCCACTGGTCCTGGAGGAGGTTCTTGCTCAGGCCCACCTGGATGGTGCCGCTGCGATCGCGCAACGTGATGAAGATCAGCTTGCCGATGTCACGCAGCAGGACGATGCGCCCCGCGCAACGGGCCCGCTGGCCTTCCTCGTCGTCCTTGAATCGTGCCTTGACCGACTCGGCCGGCTCGGTGTCATCGTAGCGCGAGCCAAAGGGGTCGATCCCCAATGTGCGCAATTGGGAGAGCTTTTCCTGTCGCTGCTGCTCGAATTTGTCTGTGCCGACGGGGCTAGTCAACATCACACCTTCAGGATAGGAACAGGCGCGCTCAGTTGGCTGCCAGCGTTCCGGCCTCGATCAGTTTGGCCTTGACGACCAATAACCCTACCGCCAGTTGCGGGTCCGTGCGTAGGGTCTCTTCCAGCGTGTGCTTTTTGATCTCGGCACTGTGATCCGCGCGACCGGCCTGAACGAGCACGTCGTTGTCGCGTTGGAGGTCGAGCACATCGGTGGTCTCCTTGCTGTTGAGCCTGATCTCGACGTCCGATCCGACGCCCCAATCCTTGCGTCCGGCTTCTTCCTCTTCGTCGCGGCTCTTGACCCGCTGGCCCGAGGGAAGGTGGTAGTAGGCCATGGTGTACTTCAACTGCGCCCGGCCGCCGGGATAGGGGGTGATGCCCTGGACGCTGCCTTTGCCATGCGTGCGGTCCCCCACCAGCACGGCGCGCTCGTACCTGGGGTCGCCCAAGGCGCCGGAGACGATCTCCGAGGCGCTGGCCGAGCCCGAGTTGATGAGAATCACGAGTGGATAGTCCGGATGGGTCCCGCCTTCATGGGCGTATTCGAAGGCGGGAATCATGCTGGCCCGCGGCTGCGTGCGGACGATCAGCCCGTCGGGGATGAACTTGTCGACGACCTTGACGGCGCTGTCCAGCAACCCTCCGGTATTGAAGCGAAGGTCCAGGATCAGACCGTTGAGACCGTCGGCCTCGAGTTCGCGCAGGATCTCCTCGAGATCGCCCGCAGTCTCTTCCGAGAAGCTGGTGATGCGCACGTAACCGACGCGATTGGCCTCGTCGACCAGGTAGAGCCAGTCGCCCCCTTCGGTCCGTTGCCATCCCCGAATCGTCGGCACGACGATCCGGTCGCGGACGATCGTGACCTCTTCGACCTGCTCCTGGCCGCGCCGCCGAATGCCCAGAACGACGGACGTACCCCGCGGGCCTTTGATCTTCTGCACGGCGCAGGTTAGACTCATGTCTTTCGTGGGAACGCCGTCGACGGTCTCGATCACGTCGCCGGCGTCGAGGCCCACGCGGTAGGCCGGCGTGTCCGGCAGGAGACTCGCCACCGTCAGCAGGCCCGCCGGCTTGGAGATTTCAGCGCCGATGCCGGAGAATTCGTTCATCATAAGCTGTTCGAAGTCCGGCACCTGGCGCGGCCAGACCATGACGGTGTAGGGATCGAGCGTCCCCAAAGCGGCTTCAGAGAAATGGGCGATCAAGGGCCGGCGCGGCAGTTGCACCGTCGCGTCGTCCAGCGCCAGGATCTTGTCCATCATCTCCAGGAATTCGTCCTTGCCGAATCCTTCGATGGAGGCCTCGATCTCGTCCTGCAAACCTGCCAGCGCCGCGGACCACGCCGCGGCTTCTGCCGGTTCCGGCGGTTTGAAGGAGTCGCCGATGTCCAGTTCCAGGCCGCCGGCGAAGGCCACTGTGAGGACCTCCGTCAACGTGGCACAGCGCTTGATCGCCGCGGTGGCCATCTTCGCGTAGTCGATGCTGTTGACATAATGGAGATCCAGCGCCTCGATGGCGCGCCGGAACATGCGGGCTTCGACGCCTTCATAGCGTTCTTTGCGCGTCTCACACGGGCTGTCCCGGAAGGACGCCGCGATGCTGGCCGCGTCCAACAAGCCCTCGGCGTAGTCTGCATACCCTTCATTGTTGGGATCGATGGCTCGCAGCCAATAGTAGTAGCGCGTATAGGCATCGATCCACTTACCGTCTTTCTCCAAGATGCTGCTGCGATCGACACTCAGTTGGAGCAGCTTGGCCACGAAGGGGTCGGACATCAACGAGGCTTTCTGCGCGCGGTCGGCAAACTCCGCCGCTCTGGCCACGACGGCCAGCGCCTCAGTGACCGTGTTGGGTTCGTTGGGCTCGCGCGCCGTCTGGACCAGGTTTGGATCGTCCTGGAGCTCCGACTCAACAGGAGTTTGCGCGATCTTGTCCAGGTCCATGGAGGCCTTGAGCTTATCGAGCTCTTTGAGTTGCTCCTGCAAGGCCTCTGCTCGCGCGGTGGCTCGTTGTCGGCTGATCTGCTCGTACTCTCGGAGCACCCCTTGAAGGTGGGTGAGACGACGGCTGTCGGCGTCGTCGGCCCGTTCGAGCACATCGCTGGCCTCGGCGAACTGGCCGCGGTAGATCAACCGACAAGCAGTCACCACGACGTCAGGCTGTTGAGCCGGTTGCGCCGCGCCAGCGGTCCGGGAGGACGCCACCAGCGCCGTGCCCAGATCAGGCGACCAGACGGACTGGGCCGAGCAGTCGTAACCGGTGAACAGGCACGACAGCCCGAACACTCCCACGAGGGAAAGCAGGGCCAGACAGATCAAACGCACGCGCCACGCGCCGCCCTTGGTTAGGCTGCGCCCGGCGACGGTCTTTCTTGAACTTTGAGGTACCAACGAACCACTCCTTTCCACTACCACGCCTCGGCTTTGGCGAGGCAACCACCCTGCCTCAACATGATGGCGGCTCGTTTGCGCCGCATTCGGTCCCGAAGCAGTCTTCTCTTACAGGCACTCCTGGGCCTTGCCTGCACAGCCAAGGACGTGGAGCTTACGCTTGACCATGTCCTTGATGGCCTGCCGGCCGGGCCCGAGATAATTGCGTGGATCGAACTCACTGGGTTTTTCGGCAAAAACCTGACGGATCTTTGCCGTCAGCGCCATGCGCAGATCGGTGTCGATATTGACCTTGCACACCGCCATCTTGACGGCTTCGCTGATCGCGCTCTCGGGCACGCCCATCGCGTCGGGCATTTTGCCGCCGTACTTGTTGATCAGGTCCTTGAATTCCTTCGGCACACTGCTCGAACCATGCATCACCAGCGGAAAGTCCGGCAGCTTGGCCTGAATCTTCCGTATCACGTCGAAAGCTAACTTAGGCTCTGACTTGAACTTATACGCTCCGTGACTGGTTCCGATGGCCACCGCCAGCGAGTCGACGCCGGTCTTCTCGACGAACTCGACCGCCTGGTCGGGATCGGTCAGATGCTTCATGACGTCCTCATGGGTCAGCCCGACGACGTCCTCCTCGATACCCCCAAGCTGGCCGAGCTCGGCTTCGACCACCACGCCATGAGCGTGTGCATACTCTACTACCTGCTTGGTGAGCTTGATGTTCTCGGCGAAGGGATGGTGGGAGCCGTCGATCATGACGGAGGTGAAACCATCGTCGACACACTGCTTGCAGGTCTCGAAGGTGTCGCCGTGGTCGAGGTGCATGCAGATGGGGATGTCAGGGTTCTCCTTGACCGCGACGTCGATGATGCCCTTCAGATAGCTCATGCTGGCATACGAACGCGCCCCCCGGGAAATCTGAAGGATCAGCGGGGCTTTCTCCTCGGCGATCGCCATGATGATGCCTTGCGTGATCTCCATGTTGTTGACGTTGAAGGCACCGACCGCGTAGCCGTTCTTATAGGCCATCTTGAACATCTTCTTGGTGTCAACTAGTGCCATAGCTGGCTCCTCACAAAACCGTTGAATGGATCTCAAACTCGTCGGACTGGGCCCGGCCCGGCCGGCGCAGGTCCGCTCAATACGCTTCCGTGGCCCCCAGTTCCATGTAGCGTCGCATGCCAAGGCCCAGCTCGGGCACCCCCTGAGGCCACAGACTCAACACGATTCTCTCCTCGTCCAGCGATTCATCGGAACTGAGCGTCAGTGCCAGGTTCATCCGATGGTATCTGCGAACCAAGGTTATATCACTTTGGATGCCGGCGCCATAGTCAAAATCGTACTGCTCCGAGAAAACCAGCGTGTAGCGGGGATCGAGCACGTAGGTGGCCGCGAAGGTGACCGCATTGGAGCCGCGCTCGGCACCGCTGACGATTCGACGCAGGTAACGGCTGCCGATATAATAACTTAGGTTGGGCCAGCACAAGCGGGAGAATCCCACGTTGACCTGCTGGACGACGCCGCTCTGCATGTCAAAGTTGAGATCTCCCAGGACCGAGGTCGTGTCGGTCAGCCGCAGGGCCAGGTCCGTCCCGATGTAGTTGCGTTGCGGTCCGAACATGCCAGTGGTCCGCCGGTCTTGGGGCGGCAGCGCCATCGCGGTGCGGTTGGCCAGGGGGATGAACGGTTGGTTCCACAGAAACTGGTCGGGGCCGGCGGTCGCGTCGCCGGAATCGTTCACCCAGACGAAATCGACGTTCCAGCGGAGCCAATCCACCGTCCGGCGCCGGTCGGCCGGACCGCGCTTGGTCTGCCAGCGCTGATATATCCCGACGTCCAGCGTGTCGCGCTGCCGGACCACCGGGTCGCTGTCCGTGTACGTTACCGCCGTGATCTCGGGCCTGATGACATGCCGCAACTGGTCCAGGTCCCAGAACTTCGACTTGACGTTGGAGTAGACCTTCCAGAAGGGCTGCGTCGAGGCGCGGACGCCGGCTTCACCGATGGTCACAAGGTCCTTGCGTTCCAGAGAAGTGCCGTCGAGCGCCGCCTGGAACCCAGCGCCGTCCTCATACCCGAAGGTGGCTGCCACGAACGGCACGACCTTGGACCGGCCGAACCTCAGCGGCGCATCGAGCTCGTTGCGAGTCATCGTGTAGGTGAAGAACCCCTCGGGCTCACCCGGCGTGCTGTCGGACCGGTAGCGGTACCGGTAGCGGCTCGCCTGCGTGTCGCTATAGAAGGTGAAGCTGTCGCCAAAGAGCGACTGGCCGGTCCAGTGGAACTCGCCGCTGGGCATCTCTTCGACCTGATCGAGGAAGTCGTTGACACGCGTCTTGCCCAGGACCGCCAGGCCCCAGTTGTCCTCTATCCGCTTGAGGTGCAGCAGCGTTTCCTGCTCCTTGCCGGCATTGAATTCGCTGCGATAGTACTGCTCGAGGAAATTCCTGTCTGACAGGTAGCTGGCCTCGGCGGTCAATTGCCAGCCGTAGGGCAGGAAATGGCGGTGCTGGAACTCGAATCGCCCACGCATGTCCTGCGGGACCGGGACGCTCAGTTGCGTGCGGCTGAGGCGATCTTCGCCGTTGTCGTTGATGATGTAGCCCAGAACCCGGCCGAAGTAGGTATCCCGCTCGTAGGCGATGTCGACTCCGACGCCGACGCCGCGCTTGCCGTAGTAGTCTACGTGCAGCGTGCTGTCGGTGCCCTCCGGCTCCTGGAGACCCAGGAGCCGGCTGAAGAACCAACTCGTTTCGACGGAGGTGCCGTACGTGCTATCGCTGCCGACCCGGATGCCTCGGATCGGCACGTCGGGCCTCTGCAAATCGCTGCGCAGGGACGGCCAGGCGAACAGCGTCGTGTCGTAGAACTTGAGCCGAACGTCCTCCATGGTGGCATCGAAACGGTTATCGGACGATCTGGCGCCCGCCGGCGGCCCTTCGGTCCTGTCGATAACGTGAATGCGACCCGCGCTGAGAGACACCTGCGGCGTGCGAAATTCACTCGCCGTGACACTGACGTCGGTCGCTGCGTACTCGTTGGCGGCCAGCAGCTTCAGCTCCGAGGCCCGAACGTAGATCGGGATGCCGCGTGCTGCATCAAACGTGCTGAGGACCCCCTCCTTGGCCACGCCTCGTCGGCGGCGCAGATCGTAGTAGAACTCCGAAGCGCGGATCGTGCGCGGGCCTTCGGTGAGACGCACGTCACCGGCCACGTAGACCGCGCTGACGTCCGTTTGCTCGGCGGCCATCAGTTCGGACAGGGGAACGTTGACGTCGCCGGCGTGCTGCCAGTAGACCAGATTGTCCGCCTCGAGTTCAACCACCAGCGGGCGTCCGGTCGCTGCGTCCTGCTCCTGCCACCGAATGTAGACCCGGCCGATCAGAGTGGTGACCACCTCCCCGGCCTCGGATTCGGTGCGCTCATACTGCGTGGCATCCGTCAATGGTGCCACGCCGATGGTGTAGCCTCCCGTCGTTTCGTCCGCCGTCTCCGGCGCCGTTGCGGTCGGCGACGATTGGGATTGCGGCCCCTCGTCTGGCGGTGCGCCGAATCCTGTCGCGTCGAACGCCTCCAGCGCCTCGCGGTACAGCAGCAGTCCTTGCGGACTGCCGGTCTGCATGCTGTCCGCGGTAACGTAAACCTCGCCTTCAATCGGAAGTCTCAGCACCGCCGCCTGACCTTCCTCCACCAGCGCCCCCTCCAGGCCCAGCTCTTCCAGGCTGCCGGTCGGCGCCTGCAGGTCGGGGTCCTTCAAGTAGACCAGGACCGTGTAGCGTGGAGCGTCGGGATCGTTGGGCTCGCTGGCATCGATACGGACGACGGCGCTATCACCGGTAAAGCGGCTGCCGGCTGCTTCCAGCGTGAAGCCGCCGCGGCACACCAGCACTTGCTGCCTGGCGCCGGCTTTCTGGCTGAGCAGACTGCCGGTGGTCAGACGTAGATCGTGACCCAGCCACCGCCGCACCGCCTCGCGGGCACCAGAGGACGCAGGACCGACGACAGAGGTGTCCGTCCTCTGTTCTCGGCCCTCTGTCGCGCCTGGGCCGGCCCGGGCGCCGGACCGCCAGGCGAGCAACAACATGGCTACCACCAACAACCGATATCGCATCCTGCGATCGTCTCGTATCAACAACTTCGCTGTCTGACCCGATTTACGTCACGCGAATTATACCGACCCCGCCCTCGAAGACCAGCAAAAAGGGTCGAACATCCGCAGACGGGACGCCTGGCGCAGCATTTCATCACAATCTTGAGTGGAAACCGTGTGCGACTGCGTCATAATGAAGTTGCGGAGTGCCCTTGCCGACACTCTTGCGACGGTGCGGCGAGCTGGCAGAGTAAGACCTCTGGCGGGGCCGGTTAGAGGGCCGGCAGGGACAAACAAGGTGTATGGACCTGAGAGCGAAAGGAGAATCCTATGAGATGCAAACAGATGCTGCCACTGCGGTGGGTGCTGCCCTTGGTTCTGGCGGGCGTGCTGTTGTGGCTGGCCATGGGCGCGGGCAGTGATCCTGGCAGGGGCCGCGCATCTGCCGGGGCTCGGCGCATGATCCTACCGGGCACGCCGGAGTTTGACGCTAAGATGCGGGCTCAGCTTGCGCCGCCTTCCGGCATGGCTGACCTCTCGCTGGCAACCAGAGAGAATGTCGATTTCCTCCTGACTCCGGCCTTGCTCGTGCAGGAGGCGGTTTCGGACGGGGTCGTACTGACGTATCCGGAGGAATAAGGAATATGAAAGCAGGACTTAGATACCAGCGGCAACTGTGGGTAGCAGCAGCAGCGGCGGCGATCTCGCTGGTCATCAGCGGGATCGGTCTTTGCCGGCTCGGACCGGCCGGAAAGAAGGTCGGCGTGATCCAGTTCGACGTCGTCATCGAGTTGAGCAACACCCATGTCGCCTGGGACCATGGGCTCTTTGACCCCAGCACGGTCTGGTTTGCGCGCTATTGGGTCTGCGAGGATTACTACGCCGTCTCGGTTGTGTGGACCGAACCCCATGGCATGGGGGATACGAACATCAAGACCCTTGCCGTTCTGAGCGATAAGGATGGGTTTCGCATCAACAATGGTCTGTTCCCTGATTGGGTCCCAACCAACACAACTTATGCCAAGCCATTGGGCCAGAGGGGACCCTTCCAATGGGGCGGGGGGCCATACGAAGTCGCGGAGATGCGGTTTGCCGAAGCCGAGGCGCTCTCCCGGCGGGTGTACGCCGGCGATCTTGAATCGCTCCAGGCGCCTGGAAAGAGTACCGGCGGCATCATCGATCTGAAGCCAGGCAACGATCCGGAGGGTGTCAGGCGGAAGCCGGCCCAACTGAAAGTCCAGGCCCAGGCAGGTCGGATCGAGTCCATGGATTTGCTGGACCATGCGCGACAGAAACTCGTCGGGATCGAGTATGAATACGACCACAGCGGCCCCGTTCCTCGAATCGCCAAGCTGATCGCCGACCTGCCGGTCAGACCCGAGAAGCTGGCCATCGACGCAAACGGCACAATTACGACCCGGGACGGCAAGATACCCTACCACTACACAGATGTTGACTATGTCTACCACAAAGGCGGCAGGACCTCGACGGTCACTTACAGGGACGTGACCGCGGGCGACGTGACACTGCGCCTGCCGGTCCAGGTGGAGGTACGCCGCAGTGACGACAAGCGGCTCGTGCGCTCGGCGAAGCTGATGAACTTCAAGCGCGTGGACCTGGACAAGGCCGCCGTCTGGGAAGCCGCCAAGACCTACGCGTATTACACCACGGAGGATTGGCAGGTAAACCAGATGGTCAATAAGCTCTCGGACCGTAAGGCCGGGCTCGGGCCTTTGAAGGTCGATCCCAACGATCTGTCCTTT
>JAFGLV010000087.1 GCA_016927855.1 Sedimentisphaerales bacterium | reverse complement strand
CGGTACCTCATTCATGGGCAGATTTCTCCGCTGCGGCCCGCCGGTGGCGGTCTTCCGGTCGAAATGACAGTCCGAAGCGGAATCTACCTACAAACGTGCAGTGCACCCCATCCACCGATGAAGCTATCTTCCTACTTGCATCGCGTACGGCAGTGCCGTATAATCCAGGATGCATGAGCAAGCCCAGAAGAATGAACCTGCATGCGGCGATCAAGGAGGGGCTCGAAGAAATGGTCGCTATCGAGAAGGGCCGGAAAGAGCCGGTGCGCGTCCATCGCTTCTTCACCAACAAGGACATATAAGCCCTTCGCGAAAGGGCAGGCGTTTCGCAACGCACCTTCGCGGCCATGCTCGGCGTCAGCAACAGAACGCTCCAGGACTGGGAGCAGGGCCGCCGAGTCCCAACAGGCCCCGCCATGAACCTGCGCCGCCTCTACGAAGCCATGCCCGAAGCGATCACAAAGGTCCTGGGCAAAGAGCCAGCCCTCGCGTCGTGAACCCGCGACGGACAGAATGCAACGAGAATACGCGTGAAGTGCGTAGTCAGGCTTTGTCACGACTGGTGGCGCAGGCGGTCAGACATCCATTGCGAAGCTGCGGATCAGGTTCTGCAGCTTGTCGAAATCTACGTCTCTTTCGTGGAGGGGACGTTGGTCCTCGCGGTACATGCCGGTGTTCTCCTCGAAGCTGTCCTTGGGATTGACGTAGAAGACACCCAGCGGCAATCGCTCCGTCTCGGTCGCTTTGGCGAAGGCGGCGCCTCGATTCGACGCGTCGTGCGAGTCGTCCAGGTAATAGACGTGCTCCTTGAACCATTGATAGGTGTTGAGCTTGTTGAATGTCACGCAAGGCTGGAAGATATCGACCAGGGCATAACCCTTGTGCTGGATGGCTCGCTTGAGAATCTCTTTGGTTTGGTCGCGGTCGGCGGCGTTGGCCCGCGCGACGAAGCCGGCATCCAGGGCAACCGCCACCGCCAGGGGATTGAACGGCTCCAGGATGACGCCAGCCACCTGAACAGGCGTCTTGAGCCCGAGCGGGCTGGTCGGTGAGGCCTGTCCCTTGGTCAGGCCGTAGATCATGTTGTCGTGCACGATGTTGGTAATATTCGGGTTGCGGCGGATACAGTGCAGGAAGTGGTTGCCTCCTTCGCCATACATGTCACCGTCGCCGCTCTCGGCGATCACCGTCAGGTTGGGATTGACCGCTCTGATCGCGGTCGCCGGCGGCAGCGCCCGGCCGTGCAGACCGTTGAAGAAGTTCGTCTTGAAATAGTGCGGGATTTTCGCCGCCTGGCCGATACCGGAGACGAGCACCATCTGCGTCGGCGCGATATTCAGCTCCGCCAACGCCTCTTTCAGTGTCTTAAGGATCGGATAGTTGCCGCATCCCGGACACCAGGCAATGTCAATATCACCCACGTCGAAGACATCTGTCGCCATCAGACACCGGACCTCCCTGATCGATTATTGATAATGGATGATTGGCTGTCGTCAATCGTCATTTGCCTTTGAGTGCTTCTGTCAGTCCGTCGGCGATCTCCTCGACCGCGAAACTGAGCCCGTCGTACTTGACCAGCCCCTCGTCGGTATCGACGCCGGCGTACAGACGGATGAGCTTGCGGAACTGGCCGGTGGCGTTGTTCTCGACCACGACGGTTTTCCTGGCCTTCTTGACGTAGTCGGCCGTACTGGGGTGGAGCGGATAGACTTGTCGATAGTGCAGCAGCGCCGCGTTTTTCCGTCCCAGCCTGGCCAGGCCCTCCTTGACGACGTGGTAGGTCGAGCCCCAGCAAATCACCAGCGTCTTGTAGTCTCTGGGTCCGACCAACTCGGGATGGATGATTTCCCTCTTCAAGGCTTCGCCCTTAGCCAGGCGCTTGTCCACCATGCGCACGCGCAGGTTTAGGTCTTCGGTGATGTGTCCCTCTTCGTCGTGCTCGTCGCTGTCGACAGCGACCAACCCATCGCCAAAACCCGGGATGCCGCGCGGCGAGATGCCGTTCTTGGTGATCTTGAAGCGACGATAATCCTTGTCGGTCTTGACCACGTGCTGCTCGACCTTGGCCTTGGCCAGGTCCAGGCCGGGGACGTTGTAGTAAGAGTCCATCAGATACTGGTCGGTCAGTACGAACACAGGCACCTGGTACTTGTCGGCGAGGTTGAACGCCTTGTGGGTGAGCTCGAAGGCCTGCTGGATCGTCCCCGGCGCGAAGATGATGCGCGGGAATTCACCATGGCCGGCATACAAGGCTAGCTCCAAATCGGCTTGCTCGCTGCGCGTCGGCAGTCCGGTGGCCGGCCCGGGACGTTGCGCCAGGTGAACCACCACCGGACTCTCGATCATACCCGCCAGGCTCAGGCCCTCGGTCATCAAGGCGAATCCACCGCCGGAAGTGCTGGCTAGCGCCCGCGTCCCGGCGTACCAGGCGCCCAGCGCCATGTTCATGGCTGCAATTTCGTCTTCCGCCTGCTCGGCCAGCACGCCATGCTCGGCGCCGTGTCTGGCCAGGAAGGTCAACACGCCGGTCGAGGGGGACATCGGATAGGCCGCGATGAAGCGACACCCGCCGGCGATGGCGCCGAGACCGACGGCTTCGTCGCCACTGAGCAACAACTGATCTTTGACCTTGGCGCTGCCCTTGATGCGGAGCTTGGTCTCGTCAGTCAAACCGAGCTTGCCGGCTGCGTCGTAGCCGGCCGCCAAGGCCTTCACGTTGTTGCTGACGATGTCCTCGGACTTGCGGGCGAAGAAGTGCTTGACATAGTCACTGGCCTGGTCCA
This sequence comes from Sedimentisphaerales bacterium, assembly GCA_016927855.1. Lineage (GTDB taxonomy): Bacteria > Planctomycetota > Phycisphaerae > Sedimentisphaerales > Anaerobacaceae > JAFGLV01. Next base: position 42,115 of record JAFGLV010000087.1, on the reverse strand, counting down.
GGTCGAGCCCCAGCAATCCGGCGATGGCACCGACGGCCACGATGTTCGAGTAGATCTTGTTGCCGATGTCGGAAGCCGTCTGCGTGAACGGGACCTCAAAGAGTCGCGCCGCCTGCGGATCGACGGCCGCGATAGCCTCTCCCTCCGCCAGCACGATCGTATCGGACGAAAGCCGCTCGGCAACGTGCTCGATCGCGCCGGCGTTCAGAGCGATGAGAATGTCCATGCGACTGACGTAGGCCGCGACCGGCTTGTCCGACACGCGAATGGTCGTCGAGTTCGCTCCGCCGCGCACGCGCGACATATACTCCTTGGTCGCAAAGACATGATAGCCCGACCGCTTGAGGATACGCGTCAGCAGCGACTCGACGGTCTGGACACCCTGGCCTGCTTGCCCGCACAGAACGATGGAGATGTCGGCCCGCTTGTCGCCTTGCCTGGCTTTGCCCATAGACCCACCCTAACAAGAGCATCTTTCGGTTGTGGTTGCGCCGCGCGTTTCGGTTACGTGGGTCGTGAATCGGACCTGCTGAACGCAACCGCATGACGACACGAGCTACGTAGCAGCAACCGAACGACGCGTATTATGATGCACGCAGGTAGCCTGTCAACGGTTCACTCTTTCCGGGAAATTCCCGCGATTGTCCTACGCGATCTCACGCGGCGTGTTCCAGGGATTGCATGAGGATTCGGACGTGCTTTTTTTCCTCCGCGATGACCTCGTCGATCACCTGCTTGTCGGCGGCATTCGAGACGAAATCCTTCAGACCGAGGTAGTAGACGATCGAGTCGGTCTCTTTGCCGACCGCCATTCTCAACATGTCGGCTTTCGTCCTCCGCGCGTCCAATTCCTCCCTCGGGTCGGGGTGCATGCCGAAGACCGCCAGGCCTGCCATGACGCTGGAGGCGCGCGAGTCGATCCGGAGCGGCGTCAGCTCGCCCTTGTCCCAGCGCGAGTCGCTGAGGCGTTCCTTCATCTGCCGGAAGATCTCGACGTGGCGCATTTCCCACTGCGCGAGGTTGATGAACAGCGTGCTGAGGTCCGCGTCGTCCATCAGGCCGGCCGCACGCCGGTAGAATTTCGCACCGTTGCGCTCGATCCGCTCGGCGATCTCCAACACGTCAAACGCGCTCAGTTCCGTGTCCATCTTTTGTCCCCAATCAGCCCATCCGGAAAGCCCCGGTGGCCCTCCAAGCCCAGGCCAACGCGTCTTATACCACGCAGGCCATGGTCTGTACAGGCGCTTCCGCACGCCTGCCGCGGCGCAGCGCGATCCCTCTCGTAATGGCCCAACTCGAAGCTGGCCAATCCCCCCTCCCAAGGGTATAATGGCCGCGTCACTATGGACGAGATCAAGCGAAAACTGGCTGCCATTGAGACACAACTGGCCGGGTACAGCCTGCACGATCGAGTAATCGCGACGGCGCCTTTGCTGTTCGTCGCCGTCGGGCTCATGACCGGAATCGTTCTGCAATCCGTCATCGGCTCCCCTTACGTCTGGGTGTGGGTCGTCTTGCTCGTACTCTGCGTGACAGCCGTATGCGTCTATGCGCTGCTGTTTCGCCGGGCACCCCATCCTCGCATCCTGGCCTACGCCGCCGCACTCTGCTTCTTGTGCCTCGGTGCGATTCGCCTGACTGCATTCACGGAGCCGGCCTCGAACGACGTCCGGCGATTCGTCGGGCCTGACCGGGTCCTCGCTACCTTGCGTGGACGCGTCCTCACACAACCGAGCCAGCAGCAGCAGGACTGGTGGTTTGCCGAGTTCACCTTCTCCGACCCGTCCACGACGTTCCACCTGGGTCTCGAGCAGGCCCAGACAACCCAGGGCTGGGAGACAGCGACCGGCACAGTCCGGGTCCACGTGGACGAGCCAACACTGAACCTGAACGCTGGCGACCGAATACAGTTTCATTGCTGGCTGCACCGTTTCGAGGGGCCCACCAACCCGGGCCAGTTCGACGTGGCCGCCTACCTGGCTCGAAGGAACATCTACGTCGGCGCTTCCGTGCCGTCGCGCGACGCCATCGAGCCGTTTCAGAGCGGTCGCCAGAACATCATCACGCGCCTGCGTGGGTGGCTGTCGCAAGCGGTTTCGCAGGCCTTGCTCGACGGAATGCCGGACGGCGCACCCGCCCAGGGTCTATTGCAGGCATTGCTGCTGGGAAACCGCCAAGACATCGACCGTGACACGTACGAAGCCTTCCGCAAGACGGGCTTGCTGCACTTTATCAGCCTTTCGGGCCTGCATCTGGGCATCTTCGTCTGGATGATCTGGTGGTTGAGCAAGATCGCCGGCCTGGCCAAACCCCATCGAGCACTCGTGTGCATCATTGCGACCGCCATGTTCCTGCTGGTGGTTCCACCGCGCGCTCCGACCGTGCGAGCAGCAGTGATCGTCTGGGCCTACTGCCTGGCGTTGATCCTGCGCCGGCGCACGAACCCGCTCAATTCCCTGTGCCTCGCCGCCGTCATCCTGCTGCTGATCCGGCCGACCCAATTGTTCGAAGCGGGCTGGCAACTGTCGTTCGCGGCGGTTGCCGGCATCCTGGCGCTTACAGGCATGATGCAGGACTTCATTCCCAATAAACCACCCGCGGGCGCTCGCCACAGCGCGCGGTTTATCCGAGTGCTGAGCAAGAGCGGGATCGCACCCGCGCGGCTCCTTGCGACCGGCGTCGCGGCCTGGGTGGGCGGCGCCGGGATCCTGCTTTACCACTTCTTCACCATCACGCCGCTGACCGCGATCTGGACGGTGCTGGTCTTTCCGCTGGTCGGCGTGATCCTGCTCGGCGGCTTCGCCAAGGTCGTTCTGTTCTTCTTCCTGCCGAGCTTGAGCAATCTGCTCGGCCTGTTCGTCTCGTCCTGCGCCAACCTGCTGATCTGGGTCGTCAAACTCATCGCCGGCCTGGAGATCAACACTATTCTCATCGGGCACGTCGCACTCTGGGTGCCAATCTGCTACTACGGGCTCGTTCTGCTGGCGACGTTTGTGCGCACGCGTCACGTCGTGCTCAAGAAATGGCTGTGCGTCGCGTGGGCGTTCGCATTGGTCGCCTACCTCGGCGCTTTGAAATGGCAACGAACGCATCGCGATGACCTGCGTCTAACTGTGCTCGACGTCGGTCATGGACAGGCCATCCTGGCGCAACTGCCCGGCACGAAGAACATCCTCCTCGATGCCGGCTCGCTGTACACGCCCGACGTCGGGTCGCGCATCGTCGTGCCCTTCCTCGACTACATCGGCGTCGGACGCATCCACGCGATCATCATCAGCCACAACGATATCGACCACATCAACGGAATCCCTGAGATCGTCTCCGCCAAACGGGTCGGCCACGTGTGGGCCAACGAGGCGTTCCTCACCGGCGCGCCGACCGGACCGACCTCGCAACACCTGATCGAGTGCCTGCTCCAGCGAGGCCACCGGATGGAACCGGTACCCGGGACCCTGCAAGCCGGTCACGCGACGGTCTCGACGCTCTGGCCTGCCGATGATCCGTCTTGTCCCGCGGACCTCAGCGATAATGATCGCTCGCTCGTGTCCCTGATCGAATTTGCCGCGGCGCGCGTGCTGCTCTGCTCGGACATCGAGCAATTCGCCCAGCAGCAAATCCTGGCGCGGCATCCGCACCTGCACGCCAAAGTCGTCGTGTGTCCTCACCACGGCTCTCCCACCACCCTCGACCAAGCCTTCATTGAGACTCTCGAGCCGGAGATTCTGATATGCAGCGGTAGTCGCAGCGACTACGAGCGCCGCCGGGGCGGTCCTCTGGCCCCCAGCGCCCGACAATTGCACACCGGCCGGAACGGGGCAATAACGGTTTGCGTAGAAGCGTCAGATATGGTAAACGGGAATATCCAAGTTCGTACGTTCAAAGGAGAATAGCCTGATGCCAAGCAAGCTGCGCGCCTCGATCATGACAGTCACAGCCGTCGTTCTCACCTGCATTGCCGTCCTCTCGGTCTCGACGTCTACCGCCTATCCGAGGCCGGACGTCGATATGAACGACCTGTCCTTTTATCCCAAATCCGAGGACATGACGCCGTATCCACAGACCTCGTCGCGCTCGGTGCGCAACGTGATCTTCCTGATCGGCGACGGGATGGGACTCAACCAGGTCATGCTGGCGCGACTGAAGGCGGTCGGGCTGGAAGGCAGACTCTACCTGGAGCGCCTGCCGGTCAGCGGGCTGGCGCGTACCCACTCGTCGGACAATCTCGTGACCGATTCGGCCGCGTCGGGAACGGCGCTCGCCTGCGGCATCAAGACCAAGAACGGCATGATCGGCGTCGCGCCGGACCGCAAGGCCTATCGGTCGCTGCTCGAAGCCGCCCAAGCCCAGGGGATGGCGACCGGCCTGGTGGTCACGTCCACCATCAGCCACGCGACGCCGGCGTCGTTCGGCGCCCACGTGCGGAGCCGCAGCGATGAGGCCGGCATCGCGGAGCAGTTGCTGTCGAACAAGGTGGATCTGCTGCTGGGTGGCGGCAGAAAGTTCTTTCTGCCGCGCTCGGTACGCGGCGGCGCTCGAAGGGACCGCCGGAATCTGATGGCCGACGCCAACGAGGCGGGATATACGCTGGTTTCAACCACCGAGGGATTGCAGGCGGTCGAGGACCTGCCGGTGCTGGGCCTGTTCCAACTCGACGCGCTGACGACGGCGCCGCCGGAACCTTCGCTGGCGACGTTAACCGAGAAGGCCATCGACCTGCTGCGCGACAAGCGCAAAGGGTGGTTCGTTCACAAGCGCGGCTTCTTCCTGATGGTCGAGGGCAGTCAGATCGACTGGGCTTGTCACGACAACGACGCGCTGCACTGCGTCTGGCAGACGTTGCACTTCGACCTGGCGGTGAAGGCGGCGGTCGAGTTTGCGCTGGCCGACGGCCGGACGCTGGTGGTCGTCACCGCCGACCATGAGACAGGCGGCCTGACCATCCCCGGCGGCAGCCTGGACGGCTCAGAGGTGAAGGTCGAATGGTCCACGAAGGGTCACAGCGGCTCGCCGGTCCCGGTCTACGCCTTCGGACCCGGCGCTGAGCGCTTCGCAGGCGTGTATGACAACACCGAGCTTTCGGCCAAGATAGCGCAGCTCATGCGCATCGAGCCTTGGCCGCAACCGATAGAGGAAGAAGAGCAGGCACAGCCTCAGTCGAGGCTCGATGAGGACGATGGGGACATCCTGGCCGAGGTGGACTGGCCGCGACTGCAAACTGCCCAGTACGTCAACTGAGTTCAGCCGTACTACCCCGTCCATTCTAATTTGGTGGGTAGCGCCCGAGAGTACGTAAGTCGGTTGCGGTTGCGCAGCACGTTTCGGTTGCGTCTGGCGTGCAGCGGCACCGCCTGACGCAACCGCTTGACGAAACGAGCCGCGCAACCGCCAAACGCTGGCCGTGACTGGCTACACATCTTTTTAGGGTGGTCAGAGTACTACGGCTTGCTGCGAGCGCGACGGCTGGCGCTATTCGCGCATGTGGACGACAATCTCGACGCGGCGGTTCTTCGCCTTGCCGGCGGCAGTGGTGTTCGGCGCAATGGGTCGGTCCGGTCCACAACCGGATGCTTTGATCTGGCTGCCCGGGATGCCGTGATCCATCAGGTAGCGCGTCACCGAGAGCGCCCGCTCGCTGGACAGCTCCCAGTTGTCCTTCCACAAATCCTTGGTCTTGGCAATAGGATCGGTGTCCGTGTGCCCGACAACATCGATCTGCTTGCCGGCATATTTGGACTTGAGCACCGAGAGAATGTGATCGAGCTCCGCGCTGGTGGCGCTTTTCAGTTCGGCTTTGCCGGAATCGAAGAGAATCGTGTTGGGCAAGGTCACCGTGATCGTCCCGGCGGCGGCGTCGAAAGCGACGTCATAGCCTTCGCCGAAGCCGGTCGCTTCGGCGGGGGTCTTGTTGAGCTCTTCGATCTGGCGGCGCAGCTCGTTGATGGTCTGCTGGTCCTGGGAAATACGTGCGGCGAGCTGCTGCTTTTCACTCTCCAGGTTCTCAAAGCGTCCCTTGAGGTTCTGATGCTCGACGTTGAGATAGTCGTATTTCCGCTTGTAGTCGGTGCAGCCGGACAACAACGAGAGAGCCACGACGCCGATGAGCGGGACGATTACGCGTGCTTTGACCACTTGCATTCGACACCTCCTTGTAGTGCGGTGAGCGCGACCATGCCTTCCGTCTATCCCAAAAACAGAGCGGCAAAACGGTTCCAGATCCAATCGTGGAAAATCATAACCGTAAAAACAGCTAAAGACAAGAACGGACCATAGGGAATCTGGCGAGTTTTTTTGAAGAACATCTGGAAGAACGCCCACCCCAAGCCGAAGAACGGCGCGATGAAGAAGGCGATGACGATCATCATCGGTCCCACCACCGCGCCGGCGGCGCCCATCAGGTGGACGTCGCCCAACCCCATGGCTTCCTTGCCAAACGCCAAAGTCCCGAGGATGCGCGTCGTCCAAACGACGGCGCAGCCGACGAAGTAGCCAAATACGCTCCCCAGCAGGCCTACCAGCGGCGCATGGTCCAATAACCCGGCCCACCACGTCGCAACCGGGCCGGTCCCCTTCGTCACAAGCCATGCCAGCAGCACCCCGGCCATGATGGGCGCGAGGAAGAGAACCTCAAGGCAAGCTTCCCGCCGGTGTTGGAACGGGTAGTCGTCGAGAGCGGGTGCCGACACGTCCTTCTCCGGACCGTCGTCTGCGGCCTGCGCGACCTCGTCGGGCACCTCATAGCTGCGCTTGAGCAGACCCGTCTTCAGGAGCAGCCAGCTTACGCACAACCCGAGCACCCCGCCGAGCGCCAGCGCCCCGGTAAGAGGCGAAGCCGCCGGAAAGAGCCCATAGACCTGGATCAGATCCGGCTCGATGAGCAAGCCCGCCACTGTCGAGCCCACCAGACCGACCGCAGTGACTGTCCAGCAGATCGACAGTGGAATCACCCACAGCTCCAGATCGATGGCGGAGGCTGCCAGAAAGGCCGCCAGCAGGATCACATGCACGACATACACGAGCCAACCGCCCGTGACCTGCACGATGGGACGTATGCCAGTGTGAAAATAGAGAAGATAGAGCCCCAGAAAGAGAGTCCCGGTCAGCAGTTCGACGACGAAGTAGCGCGCGGAGATGCGTGCCTTGCAGTGACGGCACTTGGCACCGAGCAGCAGCCAGGAAACCAGCGGCACGTTATCGTAGAACCGGATCGGCTTGCCGCAGGCCGGACAGGCCGAGCCGGGAGTCACCAGCGACTTCTCCCTGGGCAGACGGTAGATCACCACGTTGAGAAAGCTGCCGATGATGCAGCCCAACGCAAAAACGAACGCACAAATGATCCACTCCTGTGCCGGCACAGCGCCTCCAATGCAAGCCTATCTCATTCTCAGCAGGCCAGCCGCCTCACTTGGCGCCCTTGGCGCTCTTGCGGTTGACGACGCCGGCCACTTTGACCGGCAGCGCAAACAGGCGGATGAACCCCTTCGCGTCCGTCTGGTCATATTCGGCGCCCATCTTGAAGCTGGCCAGGTCCACCTGATAGAGGCTGTTAGGACTTTTCATCCCGGCGACGGTGCAGCGTCCCTTGAACAGCTTGACCGTGACGTCGCCGCTGACGTTGCGCTGCGTCACGTCGATGAAGGCATCGAGCGCCTCGCGTAGCGGGCTGAACCACAGACCGTAATAGACCAGCTCGGCGTATTTCAACGCGACCTGCTGTTTGTAGTGCATGGTCTCGCGCTCAAGCGTCAGGCTTTCCAGGCCGCTATGCGCCGTCATCAGGATCGTCCCGCCGGGCGTTTCGTACACGCCGCGCGACTTCATCCCGACCAGGCGGTTCTCCACCACGTCCGCCTGGCCAACCGCGTGCTTACCGCCGATCTCGTTGAGCGTCTCGATCATCTTGACGCCGCTGGTGAGCTTGCCGTCGAGCTTGACGGGAATGCCCTCATGGAAGCCGATCGTAACGTAATCGGGTTTGTCGGGTGCCTTGGACACCGGCTGGCTCATCACGTACAGATCGTCCTTGGGCTCGTTGGCCGGCTCTTCGAGATCGGCGCCCTCGTGGCTGATGTGCCAGAGGTTGCGATCGCGCGAATAGATCTTCTTCTTGCTCTGGTCGATGGGGATGTTGTGCTGCTCGGCGTATTCCACCGCGGCCTCGCGGCTGGTCAGCTTGAAGTTCGGGTCCTTCCACGGCGCGATGATCTCCAGCGCCGGGTCCAGCGCCATGAAGGTCACCTCGAAGCGGACCTGGTCGTTACCTTTGCCGGTAGCGCCGTGCGCGACCGCGCCGGCTTTCTCGGCGTGCGCCACCTCGACCTGGTGCTTGGCGATGAGCGGTCGCGCAATGCTCGTGCCGAGGAGATACCCGTTCTCGTAGACGGCGCCGCTCTTGAGCATGGGCCAGAGGTACTGCTCGACGAACTCCCGCCGCAGGTCTTTGACGACGCACTTGATCGCGCCGCTGGCCATTGCTTTCTGCTTGATTCCCTCCAGCTCGTCGCCCTGGCCCAGCTCGGCCGCGAAAGCGATAACGTCGTAGCCATACGTCTCCTTCAACCAGGGAAGGATCACGCTGGTGTCCAGCCCGCCGCTGTAGGCCAATACCACGTTCTTCTTCGTCTGTTGCCGCTTAGCCATCGGTCGTATCCCTATACATGGTCCAGCCAAAAGCTCAGATTATAGGGATCGATGGGGCGCAATTCAACGGAATTACACGGCCAATCGGCGAAACGGAAGCGATTCATGGTTGTCGGAGGATTCTGCGGACTGGTACCCATGGTTGTCATTTCGACCGGAGGACTGCCAAAGGCAGAACGGAGCGGAGAAATCTGGTCAGGAATGGAAGGCTGTGCCATTCGCAGCCAGATGCCTCGACTGCTCTACGCTCCGCCCGACATGACAATGGGGCATACATTGTCGCTGCCTGAGAACGTGAGTCGCGCACCGGCAAGACTACGGCAGGGTCCCCAGGCGCACGCCGGGGACCTCTCCACGGGGATAACACTCCTTCGTCACGGCCGGGCTCGTCGCCGGCACCCGCAGGTCGAGACCCGCCAGGTTCTGAACCGTGAAGTCGATCACCTCGCTGCCCTGGCCCAGCCTCAGCTCGCGGCGCACCGATTCGAGATCGGGATACCGCGTGTGTTTCTTCCAGGTGACACCCCAGTTGAACAGGCCTTGGCCGGGGCCGGGACAGTACAGGTTGTTCTCGAACACCAGGTCCAGGTCCGCCAGCGAGAGACTCGGTTCCTCGCCATCGGGGACCGTTTGCATCGACCTCGGCCAGTGGCGCTCGTCGGGAACATCGAACCAGCCCCAGACCTGCGCGTCGCGGTTGAAGGCCAGGACGTTGTGGCGCACGACCTGGTGGTGGTTCCAGACGGGCTCGGAACCGCCGTCGATCCGCGGCGTCGAACGCTGCTGCTCGCGGAAGTTGAAACCCTCCTTGTTGCCCAGCAGCAGGTTCCGCTCGATGACGCAGTCGGGCGAGTTCGAAAGGCTGATGCCGGCGTTGGCGCCCCATGCACCTGAACCGAAGGTGAACCCGTTGCCCACGATACCGTTGTCGTGCGCGTGCAGGCCGTAGGAGATTTCGTGGAAGATGCCGGCGTTCTCGTTGCGCGCGATCAGGCAATTGCGCACCTCGCAGTCCTCGTTGCCGATATCGAACCAGATGCCGTTGCCGCGATTGTCCACGAACGTACTGCTCGCGAGCACCGCGCCGCGCGTCATGCAGATCTTGTTGCCTCCTGCTTCCCAGCCTCGATCGAAGCCCTTGGTGTTGTTGTTTCGCACGACGCACTCTCTCATCCACAGCTTGTGAGCGCGGTTGGCGCCGAAGCCGAGCTGACCGTTGCTAGCGAACGTACAGCGGCACACCACGATACTCTCGCCGGTGAATTCCGCGCCGCTGGCGTTGGTGTATTCGAAGACGCAATCGGCTGCGAGCAGCCGGTCGCCGGCGAATTCCACCGCCCCCTGCTGGGCCCGGTTGGCGGCGTAGCGAAAGTGCAGGCCCTCGACGAAGACGTAGTTGCCTTTGATGCTGAGGATGCGCTCGCGCGCTGATGCCTCGACCAAGGCTTTCTCGCCGCGGATGTCCTGACCGTCGAAGCTGCACACGTATAGCCGCTGGGCGTCCAGATCGACGTAGAAGGTCCCGCGCGTCAACTTCTCGCGTTCGAGCACCTGGCGGAGCGCATAGCCGTTGATGAAGACCTGCTCGCACCGGCCGATGAGTCGATGATACTCGTCGTCTGGATGGGCGTAGCTGTCGTTCCAGGTGACGAACCTGTGCGGCCAGGACGCGCTGTAGATCTGCTCGCCGCCTGCCTCCTGCGTCCAGTCCGTAATGCGATCCGCTCCCGTCAGGACCACAGGCTCGCCTTCGGCTGCGTGGATCTGGATGGGCTGGTCCGCTGAGCCGCTTCTGTCGATGACGACCGACTCGCGGTAAATGCCGCCGTGAATGACAACCTCGTCGCCAGCCTCGAGGCGCGAGACGGCTTCCCCGATCGTGCGCATCTGGTTGTCAGCAGCGATCCCGGCAAGCGGCTTCTGGCAAACGTGCCAGGTCCGGCCCATCGCACGCGGTCCCAAGCCACAGATTAGTAGGATGACAGTGGAGAGAATCGTCAGACACGTGTGCGGCTTCCCATAAGACTCCGTGGACATAGCTCAACACCCTTGGACGAATGGTCTTTCTGCCGCCTGTCCGAGAGGCGGCTACGTGTTCAGCCTAACCGCTTGCACCCTCGGTCGCAATGATTCGCCACGGCGGAGCTGCGATTCCCATCCATAGATAGACTCCGCGGGCCAGGTCCTGTGATTGTCATTCCGACCGGAGGGCTGCCGCAGAGCCTGCCCTGAGCGAAGTCGAACGGGCAGGCCGGAATGGAGGAATCTGGCCGGGAATGAGGAGGCTGTCACATTCGCGGCCAGATGTCTCGACTGCGCGTTGCTCCGCTCGACATGACAGAACACGCGGTGACGCGCGTTACTCACAGACGTAGGACGCTTGCCTTTCGCGGCGCACCAGCCGAACCAGTTGAGTCCGCCGCCGGGAGTATGGTACAATGGCCCGACAATCTGGGGTTTTCTGCTGGCGGTTCGTTTTGGGACATTCACTGTGGCGCTAAAGCATCACAATTTTATCCGATTTCTGGGGTACGTGCGACCCTATACGAAGTACCTGGCGCTGGCGGTGGTCGGTGGCATCGTCAAGTTCACTGTGCCGCTGCTGGTGCCGCAGGTGACCCGCTATCTGCTCGACGACGTCTTTCTCAACCGGGCGCTGACGGCGGGACAGAAATACCACGAGCTGTTCCTCTATGCTGGCGGGATGATCGCGATCTTCATCTTCGTCTACGGTCCCTTCGTGTTCGTCCGCCATCTGTACGCAGCCAAAGCCAGCCACCGGGCCGTCTTCAACCTGCGTTGCGATCTGTACTACCGCATCCTGCGCATGAGCGCGTCGTTCTTCCAGCGCAACAAGAGCGGCGCGATCCTGACGCGACTGATCAGCGACATCCAGTTGGCCCAGAACCTCGTCGGCACCGCGCTGACCAATACCTGGATGGACGGCGCCGCGGTGCTGGTCGTGCTGTATTTCCTGCTGCGCCTCGATGTGCCCACCACCCTGGTGGCGCTTTCGATATTTCCACTGTACCTGTTCTTCTTCAAGCGATTCCGGAACGAAATCCGCTCTACCACCCGGCAGGTGCAGGACGAACTGTCGGCGATGAGCAGCAGCGCCCAGGAACGCATCTCCGGCAGCGTCGTGGTGCGCGCCTTCACCCAGGAGCACACTGAACGTGAGCGCTTCGAGACGGATTCGGAGCGGCTGTTCTCGACGAACATGCGCCGCGTATTCGTGCAGAGCCTCTACCAGGCGACGACCGGGGCGCTCATGGGCATCGGGCCGCTGATCGTGATCTGTTTCGGCGGCTACCGCGTCATCTCGGGTCCCATGACGGTCGGCGAGCTGATCGCCGTGACGATGTACCTCGGACCGCTTTACCTGCCGTTGCAGCGCTTCTCGGAGCTGAACGTCGTCTATGCCAACGCGATGGCGGCGCTCGATCGCATCTACGAGTTCATGGACGAGCAGCCTGAGATCGTCAGCGCGCCCGGCGCGATCGAACTGAAAGAAGTACGCGGCCAGGTGCGCTTCGACAACGTCAGCTTTTCGTACAACGGCGGTTGTCCCGTGCTGCGTAACGTCAGCTTCACCGTCGCGCCGGGAGAGAAGATCGCACTGGTGGGCCCGAGCGGCTCCGGCAAGACCACCGTCGTCAGTCTTATCCCTCGCTTCTACGACGTCGGCGCCGGCAGCGTGAGCATCGACGACTTGGACGTGCGCTCGGCCAAGGTCAAGTCACTGCGCCGCCATATCGGCATGGTGCTGCAGGACCCGATCCTCTTCAGCGGCACGATTCGCGAGAACATCCTTTATGGCAAACCCACGGCCAGCGACGCCGAGGTCATCGAGGCCGGCAAAGCCGCCAACGCCTACGACTTCATCCTGTCGCTGCCGAACGGCTTCGATACCGAAGTAGGCGAGCGCGGCACGTCATTGTCCGGCGGTCAGCGGCAGCGCATCACCATCGCGCGAGCCTTCCTGAAAGACCCGCGCATCCTGATCTTCGACGAAGCCACCGCCGCCCTCGATTCCGAATCGGAGCACTTGATCCAAAGTGCCATGGCTAGGCTCGTCAGTGGGCGCACCACCTTCACGATCGCGCACCGCCTCTCCACCGTGGTCAACGCGGATCGGATCCTGGTCCTGACCGCCGGACGGATCGTCGAGTCCGGCACGCACCAAGACCTGCTCACCCAAGGGGGCCTGTACCGCGAGTACTACCAACAGCAATTCGCCTCGGCCCAGCAGCAAAAGTAGTGTAGAATCCGCCGCACAAACATACGGATATCGCCTGCATCCAGCGTGCGTCTCGTGATCCTGCGCGGCGGTATCATTGGCGGCAACTCAAAGGCCTTGGCTGTCTGCATCAACCGGAAGCACGTCGCTCGCATGCCATTCGTAGGCGCCGATATCGATCGCAGTACCTTGGGGTCGGATAATACGATCGTGATCGAGCCTGGGCGCGCCAGCGTCGCTGCCGGCGTCGATGGCCGCGGCGCCAGGCAACAGGTGCAGGTCGAACCGGCCCGGATCGACGAAAAGTGCAGCAGGGTCTCGGATTCTCACGTTGTTCTCCTCCAATACGCCGGCCGCGTTGCGGAAGTCGGTCGCCAAATTGTTGCGTACCACGCAGTCAACCGGAGGCGTGCCATTTTTATGCTTGTCGACGCATATCCAAGGCGGGCCCGGCGACATGTTGTTGCGATCCAGCACGGTGTTGTTGACCACGAGACAGTTGCGTGCGCCTCCGAGCGTAATGCCGTGCCAGTGGTCGGTGATGACCACGTTGTTCTCCACGACCCAGTCTACGAACGTACCATCGAAACAGCCGATACCCTGCAACGTCCCGCGAAAAGGTTGGTTCGGATCTTCGTAGTTGATGATGGTATTGCCGCGCAGCACCACGCCGACGACCTCACCGGTTCCGACCCCCTCTGGGCCACGTGACCAGGACTGAAAGCCGTCGTCGTGATTCGCGTTGACGTTGTAGCAGTTCTTCACGGTGTTGTACTCGAAGATGCAGCGCTCACCCAGCCCGCGCAGGCCGTCACCGGCGAAGTTCTTGACGAGGTTGCCGCGGATGAACGAATCGCTCGCGTTCACGGAGATTCCGAAGTTGACGTTGAGCACGCGATTGTCGCGGATCGTCATGCGCGTGCCGTCGGCCTGTATGCCGTTACAGGCCAGTTGGTTCCAGTCCTCGATCGTCCAGTCCGAGACATCCGCGACCGAGCGGATCGCGCACCGCTCGATAGTGATGTCATGGACCGGCCCGCCCCAACCGTGGCTGTCGAGATCGACCAGTGTGCGTCGCCGATAAGGCTCGCCCAGCTCGGCGCTGACGGTCAACCCGCGAATGGTCCAGTGCGAACTGGACCGAATGCGCAGCGACGACAGGCACGGCGTATGCCCTTCCTCGGCCGCGATGGTGATGTTGCCGAGATTGTAGTGCTTGTCGATGAACAGCTCGCCATGATACCCCGAGCGCAGCCAGATCGTATCGCCCGCCCGCACCGGCGCCCCGGTGTTCCTGACAACGAGCACGCTTTGCTCGGTGTAGCGCAGCTTGTCCCACTGCTGCAACTGGACCAGCCCGGCGTCGAACACCTCTTGAATCGTCCGCCAAGGCTGCTCGGCACTGCCATCACCGCCAGCACTGCCGTTCACCGGGTCCACATAGAAGTCATTCGCACACACTGGCAACGGGACCAGGCATAGTACAAGGGACACCAACAAGATCAGGACCATCGTCAATCCTCCCCGATGCTCTTACTCCACGTCAACGAACTGCCTGCAGCATGATCGCCCAAGCGGTGAGTCTCGTCAAGTCGAGTCACGTCCTGCAGGCCCAGACGGAATGCCTCATGAGCTGCGACCCGTTCCATACTCCGGAGATTCATCGGCCCATTTGATGTTGTCGATCCTACGGTTGAGCGCCACGAATGTCGTAGGCGAAGAGCCGATCAGAGTGACGGACGTAGAGTCGGCCCCCAAAGACAACCGGATGGGCCCAGTACAACCCGCTGCCGCCACGCGGCAATTGAAAGGAGCCGGCGGCATCCCACTGTTTCGGCGTTGCTCGGACCAGCGACAGCGTGCCTTTCTCCTCGCAACAATAGAGCATACCGTCGGCATAGGTCAGCGCCCCCTTGCCATTGCTCTGCCAGCGCTGGGCGCCGGTGCTGAAATCCAGACAGAACCAGCCGCGTGCTTCATGGCCGGCGCCGTAGAGATGGCCGTCCACCAGGATGACCCCACCATGGTGGTTATCGAGCAGATCGGTTCGCCAGACTTGCTCGACGATGAAGGTGTCGTCTGCCTGCCTCCTGGGCCGCAACAAAACGCTGCCACCGCCGTAACCGCTGGAGGCATAAACGAGACCGTCCTTGACGATCGCATCCGCAGCGTTGTTCTCGCGGTCATTCGCAAAAGGGTATTCCCAGAGCAGCCGTCCGTCTTCGACAGCAAATGCCAGCACGCGTGTGGCGCTCAAGGCAACGAACTGCCCGACGCCTCCGATCTCCGCGGCGACAAACGAGCCGTTGCCGGCGGGATCTTTGACGTCGGTATTGGCCCACCGAGTCCGGCCCGTCGCCTTGTCGAGCGCTGCGGCGTAACCCGCGTCGCCGGCCGGACAGCAGAACAGCACGTCACCGAGAATGAGAACGGATTCACTGTATCCGTACTCCGGAGGCTCCGCCTTGAAGGTCTCCAGCAGACCGAGGTGCCACCGCTCCTGTCCCGTCGCAACGTCAAACGCAGTCAGTCGTCCCAGTTCGGACAGATGGTAGACAGTGTCCCCGTCGACCGTCGGCGTGCCGCGCGAACCTGAATAGGGTACCGCCCAGGGCTGTCGCTCTCCCGCCTCCCAGGACTGGCCGTTCAGACGCTGCCACAATTGCCTGCCCGCCCAGTCCAGCGCCGTGACATACGTCTGCTTGTCGATCATGCCGGCGGTGAAGATGCGACCGTCCGCTATCGCCACCGAGCTGTAACCATGACCGATGTCGGAAGCCGTCCACAGCAGGGGCGGGCCGCCCTCAGGCCAGGAACCGGCCAGACCCGTGTCTGAGGACAGATTGTCGCGCCGGGGTCCGTGGAAACACAGCCAGTCGGCACGTGCGACGGGCGACAACACAATGAAGATATCCAGACTCAGAAACAACAGAAATCGTCGGTGGAACATACGCTGTCCAAAGGCCTCAACGGTTCGTCTGGTAGTTCAATTTCGTCGGTTCGAGCGGTTGACCGGCACGGAAGTCCCCTTCTCAGCGACTCGCGGCGGAGGCGTTCAATTCGTAGCAGAGCAGCACGTCGTGATCGCGCAGATACAGGCGTCCGCCGGCCACCACCGGATGGGGCCAACTATTGTAGTCGCTGCGGTTGGGCTGGTCGAACCGGCCTTTTTCCCTGTATCCGGCGGGCGTCGCCTCCACGAGCGCTACCGGACCGTTCTCACTGCGCACGATCAGGTGACCATCGGCGTAGCCGAGCGATGCCTTGCCGACGCTGGCGTCCTGCCAGACGATGTCACCTGTTGCGAATTCGAGACAAGTCAACCGACCGCCACTATCGACCGACACGTAGATGTGATCTCCCACCAGGATAGAGCCGCCATGCTGATTGGCGATCCTGGGGTTGTCGTAGATCGGCTCGGTCTTGAAGGCGCCGCCATCGACGGTGATCCGGAAAGCGTGGCAACCGGCGTTGTAGCCAGACGAGATGAAAACAATCCCATCTCGATACACAGGAGTGGGAATGACGTTTCGTTCCTCGCGCGGCGCCTGCCACAGCAGTTTGCCGTCCTCAGCACGGACTCCGAACACGCGCGCATCCGTCACCGCGATGTACTGCCGCACGCCGCCGATCTCGGCGTCGATAATCGAGGAGTAGCTGGCCGCGTCCGTCACCTCCGCCGTCTGCCAGATCAGCACGCCGCTTTCCTTGTCGAGCGCGACCATGGCGCCCTTGGGCCCGCCGGGAAGGCAGATGACCCGATCGCCGTCCAGCAGCGGCGATGCCGAGAAGTTCCATCGCGGCACCGTCGTCGCGCCGAAGTCGTCCTGATAGCTCTTGCGCCACAATTCGCGGCCTGTGGCAACGTCGGCACAGAGCAATTCTCCATACTGTGCCAGCGCGATGACCCGCGTGCCGTCGGTAGCCGGCGTGCAGCGCGGCCCAGGACGCTGAGGATCGTTGCCTCCGGCCCGGCCCACCTTGCTAGACCATAACGGCGTGCCGTCGACCCGGCTGACCGCTATCAGGTAGCTGGCATCGTCCTTGTCGCCCATCGTGAAAATCTCGTCGGCCCACAGCGACACCCCGGAGAAGCCTCCACCCAACCCAGTGGTCTTCCACACGAGCTCAGGTCCGCCCGAGGGCCATTGCTTCAGCAGACCGCTGTCGGTGGAGATCGCGTCGCGCTCGGGTCCGCGCCATTGATACCATTCTGCGACCTGCGCGTTTGCCGCAATCGCAGCGACCAACAAGACGACACACACTCCCCTCACTTTGTTCGCAGATGTCTTTTTCATTCCGTCCTTCCATTTCGTGTTTTGACTGGATTTAACGTCCAAGTTCTCTGACGCCGAGACTTGCCATGTGTCTGCACAAGCGGACCCCCAGAGCAGCGCCGGGCGCATGATACCCTCTCCCGCCTCGGATTTCAACCGCCCTATTGGCCTGAGTCGCGCGCAGTTTCGCAAGCAGAGAGAAGAGACGGACGGCTCTATAGCGGTAAGAGTATCTGGTCAAGCTCGATTCGGCGGATACGCGTCATTTTGTAGCCGCAGGTACGCGCCGGTCCGCGTCGAGTGGAGACCGCAAGTGGCTGGGACCGGGCTGAAAGGCTCCCACCGCAGGCTTATCCGAAGCAGACACGTTGTTGCCCCAGAAATCGCGGCCACCATGGTCCGCCAGAGGGAGGCCGGCACCGATGCACGGCGAGTCCGGCGCCAACCTGTACGCAGCCATGGCGCGAAGCGCTGCGGGATCAGTGAGGGCAACACTACCGGGATCTTCCAGGAGCGGATCATAGTATTTGCCCACGATATCGGCGCCGATCTTCTCCTGGCCGGTCGCTTCGCTCCACCGTTCGAGGGTATCGTAGCCGTCGAATGACAGTCGTTTCCCGTCAACGGACCAATAGACATTGCCTTCAAACCGCCCTCTCTGCGCCTCGCCGGCGACGACGTCGCGCGAGCAGACGAAGATGTTGTTGCGAAAGACCACGCCGGGCATCGGCAAGCCGCCGAATCCGACGGCCGGGCCGTGCGCGTTGTAGATCGTGTTGTTGTAGACCTGGCAATCCGACGCATTCGGGCTGGCGGAGTAGACGTCGATGCCACTGCGCCGGTTGTTCTTGACCCCGTCGTTCTGGCTGATGTTGTAGCGAACGACGTTGTTTCTGAAGACGGTGGCGCCGGGGAACTGACACAGGAAGTAGCCGGGACCGTCGTTGTTATAGGAGAGATTATACTGGAGAACGGAGTTGGTCATGCCGCCGTCGAGATCGAAGCCGCCGCCATCGTCCCCAGGACTCTTGTTGTCGTGGCTGATGCAGAACTGAATGACCACGCGATCGCCGTGCCAGGCCCAGATGCCGACGGGCCCGTTACCCCGGCGAGGCATGTCCCAGCCGTTGTTAGCGGCCTCACAGTATTCAATCACCGCGTCTTCCACATTGGCCACCACGATGCCGTTGCCACTGTGATTGGTCAGATTGGATGGGTCACCGGGGTTGTTCCTGGCGACGCAGGCGCCGATGTAGACGTTCTTCGACCGCCTCTGATAGCCCACGCTGATCCCTGCGGCGCCGGTTTCATGGGCGTGTACGTTGGTGATCCGCGCGTCACGCACGCCGTCGGCCGACAGGCCGTTGCCGCGGAAACCGCTGACGTCGACCTGGTCGATCTCCATGCCCTGTGCATCGACGACATGAATGCCGTCTTCAGTGTTGCCGCTCTTGCGTCCCGAACCGACGACGTCGAGGTTCCTTATCACAAAGTAGTTGCATCCGTTGGCCGTAAATGCCCGGCCGTTGCGTCCGTCGATGACCGCTTGGCCGACACCGTAGGACGTTACCACCACTTTGCGGTCCGCCGTGCCACTGTCCTCGCGCCCCAGCTCTATGGTGCCGACGAAGCGCCGGCCGCCCTGGAGAAGGACGCGGTCGCCGGGCCCCAACGTCGCGGCATTGACCCTCGCGACGCTCTGCCACGGTGCGTCCTGGGTCCCGGGATTCGAGTCGTCACCCTGGGGACTGACGTAATAGTCCCTGGCATGGACATTGCCCGGCCTCAGGAGCAATGCGAGAGCACCGCAGAGGAACAGCAACAGGAACTTTCGATCCATGCCGTCCTTTCCCTGCAATTTCAGGCACCAGCGGAAAATGCCAGCGCCACGACTTCGTGATCCAGGATCGAAGGCACGGCGAAGAAGACCCGATTGTCACGAGCCTCGAAATCCAGAGACTTGTCGGCGACGAGGCACCGGATTCGCTCGATCCTGACGTCGGGCGGAACTTGAACCTGGACCTTCTGTTCCCCGAGCGGTATCAGCTCCCGGAACGGTCCCTTCATCATCATGGGATTGGTGAGGTTGACGAGATGGACCGTCATCGACTGCTTTTGCCGCCAGGCGGTGACGTCGAGGATGCCGGGGCCGGTCACGCGCACCGGGGATTCCTCGTTCAGCGTCCACTCGATCACGTTGCGCAGCAGCCTGCCATGGTCGACGTTCATGATCTCCCAGAACGTCCGGTCGATGTCCCAGGGGATATACGCGACCCGGCCCTCGCCGATCTCGCGCAGATAGAGCTCGCGTACGTCCGTGTCGGGCTGGCGCGGATACACGTGCTCCATCGGCAGGTCGGGATAGGTCGGTATCAACGTCACCGGAGACGGGAAATCCGCTTGCGAATTGACGTTCAGCCGCCAAATCCCGTTGACGATCCGGTAGGCGTCCTCGAGACCTTTCAGGACCGGATGGAACCGCTCCGTCGCCGGGTCTTCCCGCAGCCGCAGATAGGAATTTCGCATCGGTCCGTCAACGCCCTCTGCGCGCGAGACGCCGAAAAGGTCCGCGAGGCCGAAATCGGGCCTGCGCTGCCCCCGCTCGTCATAGAGCGACGTCTCGAAGGTTGCACAGAGGCTCCCGCCGGACTTGACGTATTGTCTGAGCTGGTCGCACTGGGCCTCCGACAGCGCCGCGACGTTGGGCAGGGCCAGGAGCTTGAAAGGCTTGAGACGGTCCGCGTCAAGCAGCCGGTCGTTGACCATCTCGAACGGGATGCGCGCTTCGATCAGCGCGTGGTACATGCCCAGCTCGTGTCCGCTGCTTTGCTGTTGCCAGCGCTGACCTCCATAGAAGCGGCGCGTCTGCTCGGAATACACCATGCCCACCCGCGCGACCGGCGCGACATTCCGCAGGTAGCGCTCGGCGCGGTAGTGCCATTGATAGATGTCGTTGACGGTCTTGAGCCAGCGCCGGTCGTAGAGTGTCCCGGAGAACTTGACAAACCACGGCCGCATGTTGTTCGCGGTTCCCTCTGCGACCCAGACCCGCACTTCCGCGTCGCTCTGCACCGAATCCTTCCAGCGGTAGCGTTCCTCCAGCCCGATGCTGAAGATCCCGCCCAGGGGTTTCATACCCATCGTCGCGCGCAGCTCCTTGGCCCGCTTGCCGTTCGACCAGGGAGGGATCACGCCGCTGCGCGCCTGGTGGTCGGTGAAGAAGATGTCCGACAGAGCGCCGGTGACGACGTTGTCGGGAAAGCCGTTGGGAATGAACCGCGAGGTGGACTTGACCGAGCGGATGGTCTTATCCCACAGGAACCACAGTTCTTTCAAGCGCGCGGTTTCCCACTCCTGATACTTCTGAAAAGCAACATCACGCCGGTCGCTGGTCCGAGGCAGATCCAGCCCGGCGGAGGCTCTGAAGTTCTCGACGCAATGCTCGCAATAGCAGGTCCCGTGCCCGGCCCAGCGATTCGAGAAGATGCCGTCGACCTGGTAGGCTTCGGTGATCTCCCTGTGAACGGTCGTCATGAACTCGAAGTTGTAGGGACCGAGCGCGCAGGTGACCCAGAGCTCAGGATTGGACCAGTGACGGCGCTTGCGTCCCTGCGCGTCGACAGCGATCCAGTCGGGATGCTGCTGATAGACGTTGTCCCACGCCGCGTGCGGATCCGTGCGGGCGACGATCGCCATGCCCAGCTTGCGGCAGCCCTGCACGAGGTAGCCGAACGGATCGGAGTCGCCCAGCCAGGCGCTGCGATGGTGCAGCGGCACCTCGGTCGGATAGTAGGCGACCGCGCCGCCGGCACTGAGGCAGACGCCGTCGGCGTGAATCCGCTTGAAGTAGTCCAGCCAGAAGTCCGGATCGAATCGGCCGGGATCATTCTCCACGAGCACCAACTGCGCCCAGCGCATCGGGCGGTCGAACCACGGCTCTTCGCTCCCGGCGCCGACGGTCCACGGACTGCCCAGCACGGCGTACGCTCCCGCTGCCGCCGAGGTCTTGAGGAACTCTCTTCGGTCCATCTCTGCCCCCTTTCACCTGAGAGGATGATTCAGCTTGTCTGCCCCTTCGGGCGGAGTTATCTTAACACGTGCCGGCCCTCATTCATAGGAGACAGGAAATATGACGCTTCGAGTCAGTCACGCGATGAAGTGGACGGCTGTTTGGATGGCCTGCTGGACCGCAATTGGGCAAGCAGCATCTTCGATGGAGGTTACACTGCCCTCGGATGTCGAAGTCGTCTGGGACCTTGCGCGTGCTTACAGGGAAACGACTCCGACACGCGAACGGGTCTGCATCAACGGTCTCTGGCACTGGCAGCCGGCGGAGCCGAATTCGCCGCAAGTCCCGCAGGGGAACTGGGGCTATTTCAAAGTGCCCGGCTGCTGGCCGGGTATTACCGACTACATGCAGAAAGACAGCCAGACGGTGTACGCGCACCCGAGCTGGCGCCAGCGCAGGCTGGCCGGCGTCACCGCGGCCTGGTATGAACGCGAGTTCACGGTTCCGACCACTTGGATTGGCTGGCGCATCATGCTGTCGCTGGAATACCTCAACTCATACGCGGGCGTGTATGTGGATGGTGAACGCGTCGGAGAAGCCCACTTCCCTGTCGGCGAGGTGGACCTGACCGCCTCCTGTCAGCCCGGCCGCACGCACCGGCTCAGTCTGTTTGTTGCAGCTATGCCGCTGGAAGGCGTCATGCTCTCCTACACCGACTCCGCTTCCGCACGCGAGGTCAAAGGGACAGTGGCTCGGCGGGGTCTCTGCGGCGACGTCTACCTGATCGGCACACCTGCCGGGCCGCGCGTCGCCGACGTGCGCGTGACAACCTCGGTTCGAAACAAGGATCTGTCACTCGATCTGGCACTCGAAGAGCTCGATCCACGAACCGAATACGCGCTGGGTGTGCGCGTGTTGAAGGACGGCGGCATCGTGAAGGAATTCGCGCGCCGGCCGTTTCGCCCGAGCGATACGCGCGACGGGCGAATCACATACACCGAAGCGTGGATGCCGGAGCAGCTCTGGGACATCCATACGCCACAGAATATGTACGACCTGGAGGTTTCGCTGCTCGACGAGGAGGGCAACGTCCTGGACACGAGCTGGACGGAGCACTTCGGGTTCCGCGAGTTTTGGATCGACGGCCACGATTTCTATCTCAACGGCACGCGCATCTCCCTCTCGGCGGTGCCGCTTGACAACGCTCAGGTCGGCGCCGCGCTGGCGACCTACGAGGCAGCGAGAGAGAGCCTGGAGCGGCTCCGGAGCTTCGGCATCAACTTCGTCTACACGCACAACTACGATTGCACCCCTGGCGCGCATCTGAGCTTCGCGGAGATTCTCCGCGCCGCCGACGATACGGGAGTGCTCGTTTCGTCCACGCACCCCCATTTCAGTCACTACGACTGGCAGACGCCCGACGCCGAGCGCAGCAATGGCTACGCGCGCCACGCGGAATTCTACGTGCGCGCCGTGCAGAACCATCCTTCCGTCGTGATGTACGCGATGAGCCACAACGCGACTGGCTACAGCGAAGACATGAACCCTGACATGATCGACGGCATTCAGGACATACGTGACAGTTGGGCTCAGCGGAACGCCAGACGGGCCGTGCGCGCCCAAGCGATCGTCAGAAGCCTCGACCCGTCGCGTATCGTCTATCACCATGCCTCCGGCAACCTCGGCGCCATATATTCGAGCAATTTCTATCCCAACTTCGTGCCGGTCCAGGAGCTGTCCGATTGGTTCGCGCACTGGGCTACGGAGGGCGTCAAGCCGCTGTTCCTCTGCGAGTACGGCGCGCCCTTCACCTGGGACTGGTCCATGTACCGAGGCTGGTACCAGGGCAAGCGGGAGTTCGGCAGTGCGGCCGTGCCCTGGGAGTTCTGTCTGGCGGAGTGGAACGCGCAGTTCTTCGGGGACCGCGCCTTCGATCTGAGTGACATGGAGAAGCGAAACCTGCGTTGGGAAGCGCGACAGTTCCGTGCGGGCAACGTTTGGCATCGCTGGGACTATCCTCATCGTCTCGGCTCGACGGACTTTCCCGAGCGTGAGCCGGTCTTCAACCTGTACCTGACGGAGAACTGGCGGGCCTTTCGCACCTGGAGCGTCTCGGCCTTCTCGCCCTGGGAACACCACATCCTGTTCAAGCTCCGCGAGGGCGTCGAGCGAAATCGCCGACAGGAGTTCGAGGTGGACTGGGCCAACCTGCAACGACCCGGATTCAGTCCCGATTTCCAGGAGCAGCGGTACGAACGCATGGATCTCGCCTACAAGCGCTCCGACTGGATCGCGACCGGTGCCGGCGCGGCCATCCTGCGAAACAACCAGCCTCTGCTGGCCTACATCGCCGGCAAGCCGGCGCGCTTCACCAGCAAGGACCACAACTTCCTGGCAGGCGAGTCCTTCGAAAAGCAACTGATCATCATCAACAACTCCCGCGTGCCGGTCGATTGCGATAGCTCGTGGTCACTGGCTCTGCCCGAGCCGATTGCCGGTCAGGATCAGATCACGCTCGAAACCGGCCAGCAGGTACGCATACCACTGCGCTGCGCTCTCCCGGCGACAGTCGCGCCAGGCCGTTATGAGTTGAGCGCGCAGGTGCAATTCAGCACAGGCCAGGTCCAGCGCGACACGTTCATGGTGGACGTGCTCCCGCGCGCGTCACTCCTGCATACCGCCGCACAGATTGCTCTCTTTGATCCCAAAGGTGAGACGGCAGCGCTGCTGGAGAGCCTGGGTGTGTCTTGTGAGCGCGTGGCTGCAACCAGCGATCTGGCGTCGTACGAAACACTGATCGTCGGCAAAGCGGCATTGGCCGCAGACGGTCCCGCGCCGGACATCAGTCGTGTGGGCGAAGGGCTCAAGGTCGTCGTGTTCGAGCAGACGCCTGATGTATTGGAGCAGCGCGTCGGCTTCCGCATCGCCGAGTATGGGCTGCGGCAGGTCTTCCCGCGCGTGCCCGATCATCCGATATTGCGTGGACTCCAAGCCCAGCATCTGCGCGACTGGCGGGGTGAAGCGACGATTGTCCCGCCACGCTTGGAGTATGAGCGCAGCTCCGCATTCAACGGCGCGCCGACCGTAATGTGGTGCGGCCTGCCGGTGACCCGCGCCTGGCGCTGCGGCAATCAGGGTAACGTCGCCTCCGTGCTCATCGAGAAGCCCGCCCGCGGCGATTTCCTCCCGATCCTGGACGGCGGCTTCAGCCTGCAATACAGTCCCCTGCTGGAATACCACGAGGGGGAGGGCATGGTGCTGTTCTGCCAACTGGACGTGACGGGCCGCACTGAGACCGAACCCGCCGCACAGACGCTCGTTGCCAATCTCCTCAAATACGTTCGCACCTGGAAGCCCCAACCGCAACGCGAGGCGCTCTACGCCGGTGCGCCGGCAGGCCGGGCCCATCTCGAAGCGGCGGGCTTCTCGCTTCGCCCGTACACCGGCAGGGAGGTTCCGCCGGACTCGGTATTGATCTTTGGGCCGGAGAGCCGAGCCCTTTCCTCCCCCAAGACAGCCATTGCTTCTTTCCTGGAAACAGACGGCAGACTGCTGGCCATCGGTCTGGCTCAGGAGGACGTCGATGCCGTGCTGCCCTTCGCAGTCTCAATGAAGCAGGCTGAACACATCAGTGCGCTTTTCGAGCCTGCCCTGTTCACGTCCCCCCTGGCGGGTGTTGGACCGGCAGACGTGTACAACCGTGATCCACGCGCGATTCCTCTGGTCTCCAGCGGCGCCGATTCCGTCGGCGATGGCGTGCTCGCGGTCGCTTCGCAGGCCAGGCTCGTCTTCTGCCAATTGGTCCCGTGGCAGTTCAAATATGAGAACAATTTCGGGCTCAAGCGGACGTTTCGTCGAAGCAGCTTTCTAGTGACGCGGCTCTTGTCCAACCTGGGCGCGCGCAGCCACACCCCGTTGCTCGCGCGGTTTTCGGCTCCGGTTGAACCGAATGAACCGGGCCAATGGCTGGAGGGCTTGTACCTGGACGAACCCCAGGAATGGGACGATCCCTATCGCTTTTTCCGCTGGTGAAGGCTTCTGGGCCAGCACCGATAGCCCTCGGCTATGGCAACTCTCGGACAACGATGTTCTTGAATTGCAGCAGGCTGGGCGGGCCGTTCCACTGGCCAGCCTGTTTGCCGCCGTGGTGCTGCAAGGCAATCGGACCGCTCGCGGCGATGCCGGGGAGCTGGGCCTGGTCGATGATCTTGATCCCGTTGAGCACAACCGTCACCCGGTCGCCTTGGGCGGTGATCTCGAAGCGGTTCCATTGGCCCACCGGTTTGTCGGCCTGGTGGCGAGGAGTCACGCCCGCGCGGACTTCCGGCGGCATCGCTGGGTCCGTGCGATAACCGTAAAACTCACCCGAGCCGATGGGCCAGCACCAGATGTTGACCTGGTTCTTGCCGTCGCCCCGCAGGAAGATGCCACTGTCGGAGTCGGGCAGTGCCAGCCTCAACTCCCGGCCGCGGACGTCACGGGCATGCGTGCCGTCGGGCAGGATGTAGGGGACGTTTGGATTGACATACGGCGTCTCCTTGATCCGCCAGTCCACGCGCAGCATAAAGTCCTTGAGATTCTCCGTGTGCCAAAGGCTCTTATCGCCGGGCGCCTCGCTCTCGGCGTCGTAGTCGATCACCCCGTCGATGATCTTCCAGTGTCCGTTGTCACCTTCTGGCACCTTCCAGCCGGTGAAGTCCTTGCCGTTGAACAGCGCTCGGAACCCCGCCGGCGGCACGTTGTCCTGCTCCTGCCCCGCCGCACGAGCGTCGCTGTGAACTGCCCCTGCGAGAACCACTCCCGTCACGATCACCATTGTGATGTTGCGTTTCGTTGCCATTGCCAGGCCTCCTTCATTTAGGCATTCCCATACACCTTGATGCCGCGTCTGCACACACGCAACCAATCGCGCCTGTCTTAGAGCCTCTAACAGAATAATCTGTCGCGCTGCGGACGTCGTAGGGGCAACCCCCTGTGGTTGCCCCTTCGGCAAGCTCAGGGCAAGCTCTGGGCAGGCACGGGGGCCTGCCCCTGCCCATCCACTGGTCATTCTGACAGGCGCTCTTACACGCCGAGAGCTTTCTGCATCTGCCGGCGGACCAGAGTGAGCCGCTCGAGGTTGCCACCGCCAACTTCGGCGGTTGCCCAGCCGGTAAAGCCGATGTCGTCGAGCGCCTCGCGCACGTCGGCCCAGGGCAGATCGTCATCGGCACTGGTGATGTCCACGAACTTGTTCTGGGCCCGGCTGAAGCCTTTGACGTCGAGCTTGACGCACCGGCGTCCAAAGGCGCGGATCCACTCGCCCGGCCGACCGTACTTCCAATGGTTGCCGACGTCGTAATACATGCCGACCCAGGGGCTGTTGAAGCTGTCCAGGAACCGGATGAACCGCTCGGGGGTCTGTTCCGGCGGCGCATCGTGGTCGTACATCATCTGGTTCCAGACGTTTTCGACCAGGATCATTTGACCAAGCGACGCGGCCAAAGGCAGGAGCGTTCTGATTTCCTGCCGGGCGCGTTCCTCAATCGTCTCGGCCGGTCCGTCCGCCCCGCGACCCACCACGATCAGGACGCCGCTACCGCCAGCGGCGTGCGAGACGCGCAGACAGTGCTCGATGTTCGCCCGGCCTCGATCACGTTCCTCCTGCTTTTCGCTCGTGAGTCGCTGCTCCCAGTGTGTGTGATTGATCGCGTTGTGGACGAACACGCCCGACTGTCGCACGGCGTCCCGTGCCTGCTCGGGAGTGAACTCTCCTGCCTGGTCGAAGTCGACGCCATCGAAGCCCGCTTCGCCGGCCAATCTCAACCGATCCACGATCGTCAGCGTCTTGCCCCCGATTTCCTTCGGCAGCATTCCCAGCTTGCACGCCAGGAGAATGCGCTTTCCTGGCGGCGCAACAACCGGCGCAGTGCCGACCTCCGAGGCGCGCACGATGCCGCTGCCTCCGACGCCGGCTGCGACCGAAGCGGCGCCCAAAGCGATGAACTCTCGACGGCCAAGTGAGAGATTGCGATCTGCTGCTCTGTCGGACATGGTCGTTCCCCTATCGTAATGGACCGTAATGGAGCCTCAATCACGAGCAACAAGGCACGATCAGTATACCGACGGGCGGCCAACCGCTCAAGCCCTTCGCGTTCATCGCTGCGGATTCCGCAGGCGGCTGGTGACACATAGCCTGGAGATTGATAGTATGGCGCTGTCGTGCGTGCCGCCATCGAAACGAGCGGTCCAGGACAGCCGATGAACGCAACCGAGTCTGAGATCAGGGGTATACGTGTCTGAGTCCAGGGCAATATCGATGCGTGAGAGTCTTCGCATGCAGGCGGTGCAAGCGCCGATCATCCCGGTTGTCGGCGAGCTGATCCGCGCGAATCCGGGCACGATCTCGCTGGGCCAGGGAGTTGCCTATTACGGACCGCCTCCGGAGGCGGCCGCTTCCATTCAAACGTTTCTGGCCGATCCGCAGAACCACAAATACAGGCTCGTGCAAGGCATCCCTGGACTGCTGGACTGCATCGAAAAGAAACTGGCACAGGAAAACGGCATCCATCTCGACCGGCAGCGTGTGGTCGTCACGGCCGGCGCGAACATGGGTTTCATGAATGCAGTGCTGGCCATCACCGATCCCGGCGACGAAGTCATTTTGAACCTGCCCTACTACTTCAATCACGAGATGGCTATCACCATGGCCGATTGCACCGTCGTCTGCGTCCCGACCGACGACAATTATCAATTGCAGCCGCGAGCTATCGAGCAAGCGATTAACCAGAAGACCCGCGCGGTCGTCACGATCTCGCCCAACAATCCGTCCGGCGCCGTGTATCCCGAGGCGGCGCTGCGCGAGGTCAACGCGATTTGCCGGCGCCACGGCATCTACCACATCAGCGACGAAGCGTACGAGTACTTCACCTACGACGGGACCAGGCACTTTTCGCCCGGCTCGATTCAAGGCAGCTCGGACTACACGATCTCCCTGTTCTCCCTGTCGAAGGCCTACGGCTTCGCCAGTTGGCGCATCGGCTGGATGGTGATTCCCGAACACCTTTTCGAAGCGATCCGGAAGGTGCAGGACACGATCCTGATTTGCCCGCCGGTCGTGTCGCAATGGGCGGCGGTGGGAGCGATGCGCGTCGGCGCCTCGTATTGCCGGGAGAAGCTGTCCGTCACAGCGGAGATTCGACGGCTCGTCCTCAGCCGCCTGCGGGAAATCGATGACCTCGTCACCGTCCCGACCGCCGACGGCGCGTTCTATTTCTTGATCCAGGTCCACACGCACATGGACCCCATGGTCCTCGTGCGCCGGCTGATCGAGGAACACAAGGTCGCGGTCATCCCGGGTACCACCTTTGGCATCCGGGACCGATGCCTGCTCCGTGTCGCCTACGGCGCTTTGCAGAAGGACAGCGCCGCCGAAGGCATCGACCGCCTCGTGTGCGGTTTGAGGCAGATCCTCAGGAACGCGTAGGATAGCGCCGGCGCATCGTCTCTCATGCGCTAGGCTCTGACCACCGCGTGCCTCTTGATATAATCGGTGTCAATATCGACGCCGAGACCCGGACCGGTGGGGACCTTAATTCTTCCGTCGTCGACCGACAGAGGAGACGTCTTGCATTCGAACTGCACGTTCGTCCCCAGCCCTTTGAATTCGTGATGAGGACACGCGTTGGGAAGGGCCGAGACGAAGTGCGTCATGTAGAGGTATCCGAGCCCCCCGCCGGACATGTGCGGCGTGCAGTCCTTGCCGAAGGCCTTAGCCATGCGGGCCACCTTCATCGAGCGGATCATGCCGCCAAAGTAGTAGTTGTCGGGTTGGACGATTTGCAGGCCATCATTGGCGATCAGCCAGCGAAAACCGTGAAGGCTGTATTCCTGCTCGCCGCCGGCAATCGGGATCGTCAACGCGTCGGCGACCTGCCTGGTCTCCTCGTACCAGTCGAAATGGACCGGCTCTTCGAAGAAGCCATAGCGGTACTCTTCCAACAGGCGTCCCACACGGATAGCCTCCTGCACGGAATAGAAGCCGTTCGCGTCGGCATAAAGCGCCATGTCGTCGCCAAAGGTCTCGCGGATCAGCGGAATCATCCTCTCGGTTCGTCCCGCCGGACCGACGGCGTTGATGTCCCTGGTCATGAACATCAGGCCGCCCACCTTGATCTTCAGCGCGTGCGCCTTGTACTCGGCGACGTCCCTCTTGATCAGCTCCAGCGACTCCTCCACCGGCTTCTCGCGGTACTCCGTGGCTTGGTACACCGCCACCTCGGGGTGGTGGATTTCTCCAATCAAGCGACCTATCGGCTCGCCGGCGATGTGTCCGAGCATGTCGAGAATGGCGAACTCGATGGTCGCCAATGGAATCCCCAGCGCCATGCCGCTAAGCCTGAAGTTGAGATTGTAGACGTAGACCTTCTCCAGCAGCAGGTCCAGGTCGCGCGCATCCTTGCCGACGAAGAAAGGTTGCAGCAGATTGACAAAGATCGGATAGAGCGAACTCATTCCACTGTGGCCCACCGAGATGCCTTCGGCGCCGTCGCGGGAGCGGACCCGGCACAGGAAATTGCCGTCGTAGCGCAGCAATTCCAGGGTCTCGATGACGATCGGAGTCGCGAACAGCTCCCTTTTGAGCACCGGCTGCTTGATGACCTCGTCGAGGATGGGATACCTGGGGTTCAAGGCCGCGGCCAGGTCCGAATTGCGGGTCTGGGAGCCATGCAGTAGCAGCGGCGACAGGACCGCAGTCACCCCGCCGGCAAGGCCGGCCGCAAGGAATTGTCGTCGGTCGGTTTCCATAGGCGATCCACCTTTGTCATGGGATGAGCGAGATCGAACGCGATCCAACATACCGCGATCCCGGCCAAGGGTCCAGTGGTTATCCGCCGACAGAGGCCTCGCACTTCCGGCGCCGAGACGTTATCTTATGCGCCGTAAGCTCATTCGCTCACGCAGGCAGGCACGCGATGGCAGGCCGGCGCAACTGACACACAAGGGAGACAGACACGATGAAGACCTTCATCTCACATTCGCGCGGCGTTTCCATCTCGGTTACCATCCTGGCTGCGGTCGCCTACTTTCTTCCCGCGCCGTCTTCTGCGCAGACGCCGGCCGAGCCGTCTACATTCTACTTGGGCGCCGATATTTCCTCCCTGGCCGGCGGGCGCGGCTTCGGTGGCGGGCGCGGTCGCTCCATCGTCTACCAGGAAAACGGCCAGGAGGGCACTGAGTTCGCCATTATGGCCAAGCATGGCTGGAACGCCTTTCGCCTGCGCGTGTTTGTCTCCCCGGTGCGCATGGCGCCCAACAACAGCCTCGAAAATACCCTTCCCTTGGCCAAGCAGATCAAGGAGGCTGGTGCGGCGTTCATGCTGGACATCCACTACTCCGACACGTGGGCCGATCCGCAGCACCAGGAGACCCCGGTGGCGTGGCGCGACCTTGACGTGGCCGGCCTGGAAAAGCAGGTGGAAGCGTACAGCCAGGACGTCATCACGCAGCTCCGCGAGGCCGGCGCCATGCCCGACATGGTGCAGGTCGGCAACGAAATCACCGGCGGCATGCTCTGGCCTCTGGGGTATGTCAAGGTGCCGCCTTCCGAAGTCAAGCTCGATGCCGGCCGGATTCGGGGCCCCTTCCCTGAGACCTACGATGACGCGACGCAGTGGAGCAATCTCATTCGGTTCATCAAGGCCGGCGTGCGTGGCGTCCGCGCCGGCGGTGCCGACAAACCGGTGCAAATTGTCATGCATATCGACTGTGGCGGCGACTGGCCCACCACCAAGTGGTGGTTCGATCACCTCACGGAGGCCAAGGTCGATTACGACGTGATCGGTCAGAGCTTTTACCCGAGATGGCACGGTACACCGACGCTGCTCCAACAGAACATGCTGGAAACCGCTCGTCGCTACGGCAAGCCGATCATGGTCGTCGAGACCGGCTACCCACAGTCCAGCGGCGACCAGGTCATGGCCTCCAACCAATACAGTCTCTGGCCGGGCACGCAGGAAGGCCAGCTCCAGTTCATGGTGGACCTCGTCAACACGGTCAAGCGGACCGGCGGAACGGGCGTCTTCTACTGGGCGCCCGAGGGCAGCCGTGGCAACGGCATGTGGAACCCCGACGGCACGCCCGCCCCGTCCATTTTCGTGCTGGACAACCTGACGAAGCTGATGAACAGCCCCGCCAGCCGCTTGCCGGCCGCACCCGCGCGGTAGTCGGCACGACGACGGTTAGTCGGTGTCGGCGTCGTCGGCAGATTGAGCGGCGCCGGTGTCGACCGTCGGCGTCTTGGTGATCTCGGCCAGCAGCGTGGTGGCGTAGCAGCCGGGATCGAGCTCGAAGCGCAGTTCAAGGTACTCGCCCAAGTCGTCGGCGCCGGTACTGAGGCCGGCGTGGCGCGGCTGGAAGCGCAGCGGCCGGCGGCCTCCGCGCGCGCCGAGGCGCTTCATCTGGCGAAACGGGCTCTCGCCCAGCCCTTCGGCGGCGAGGATCGGGTCCTCAATAGCCGCGGCCGGGCCGGTCAGGCGACTCGTCCGCAGGCCCACCAGCGGGCCGGTCGGACTGATCTCGAAGCGGTCGCAGCGCGGCTGCTCGACGGCAGCGTCCTCGACGTGAAAACACGCGCCGTTGTCGTGCTTATAAGCCATATCGCCGGTCAACAGCTTGTCGATCTCAGGCATGCGGGCCGACAGCACCCGGTTGAAGACGGCCGACTGGTACGCGGAGACGAAGAAGCCTTTGAGATGCTTGTCCATGACATGGAAGGCGCGGTTCTTGCTGCCGCGATTGATGACGAGGGTCTTCAAGATGCGGCGGCGCTCGGGGATCTGGCGGGGCCAGATGTCGAGCGCCTCCTGGTAGCGGCCCTCCGCGTAGAACGTGCGGGCCTGGAACATCACCGCGCTGTCGAGCTTCGGATCGGGCCGGCCGATGAACAGGTCGATCACGCGGGTCGGGTCGTTGTCGATCACCGCTTTGCCGAGCAGATGGTTGTCGCAGCGGTTGCCGAACCGCTGGGGACCGAAGTAGTTCGGCACGCCCTTGAGCGTCAGGACCGCGAGCACCTGCTCGGCGGTCCGGGCCGCCTGTTCTATCGGCACGCTCGTCTGGCGCAGGCGAACGACAAAGCGATTGCCCGCCAGGTGGCCGGGCTTGAGCTTGTTGGTGTGGCGCGTGACCTTCAGGACGCGAATGTCGGCGATGCCGGCACGTTCGAGCCGTTCGGGCTCTGCGTTCTCGACGGAGACCCACTGTCTCGTCACGGCGTGCGTGTCCTTCAGGCCGGCCGAGCCGATCGCTCGCGGCGACGTGCCCAGGGCCTGCGCGATACGACTGAGGGCCTCGCGGGTACCCAAGCCCCTCTTCTCGATGAAGGCATACACGTGTGAACCCGTGCCGCTGGCCTCGTACAGTGGCAGCTCCTCGACAACGAAATCTTCGTAGCGTGTCTTGATGACCCCACCGATACCCGGCAGGTCCGCGGTGAGAAAGGCAGGTGTTTCGTCCATGAGAATTTACGATTCAGGATTTTCGGTTTACCATGGGGCACGCACACGTTTCGTGCCGCCGGTCGAATCGTAAAGGGTAAATCGCAAAGAGTAAACGAGAAACCGTGTTCAAGCGCAGACGACGCAAGAAGATCGCGAGTCGGCCGTTCCCTGCGGAATGGCTGGCAATGGTCGAGCGGAACGTTCCGCTGTATGGTTTCCTGCCCGAGCCCGACCGAGCCGAGTTGCTGCGCCACACGCACGTCTTCCTGGCGGAGAAGCGCTTCGAGGGCTGCGGCGGCCTGGACATCACCGACGAAGTGCGCGTCACCATCGCGGCGCAGGCGTGCGTGCTCCTGCTGCACCGCCGGACAGACTACTATCCCGGCCTGACCACGATCCTGGTTTATCCGAGTAGCTACGTGGCAGGGAAAGCCCAGCGCTTCGTGGGCGGCATCCTCGTCGAGGGCCAGGACGTGCGGCTGGGTGAGTCCTGGCACCACGGAACGGTGGTGCTGTCCTGGCAGGACGTCCGGCGCGGCGCCGCCCATCCCCACGATGGACACAACGTCGTCTTCCACGAGTTCGCCCACCAGCTCGACAGCACCTGGGGGCGAGGCGACAGCACGC
This sequence comes from Sedimentisphaerales bacterium, assembly GCA_016927855.1. GTDB lineage: Bacteria > Planctomycetota > Phycisphaerae > Sedimentisphaerales > Anaerobacaceae > JAFGLV01. The sequence continues at coordinate 8,845 of JAFGLV010000087.1, read as the reverse complement.
CGGTACTGCAAGACGAAGCCAGCTTCCTGGCCTGGGCCGAGGCGCTGGGCCGGGACTTCGAGCGATTTCGCCGCCGGACCGAACACCGCCGCGACGAGGTGCTGGACGACTACGGCGCGACCGACCCGGCTGAGTTCTTCGCCGTCGCGACGGAGTGCTTCTTCGAAAAACCGAAGGAACTGCGGCAGAATTACCCGCGCCTGTACGAGGAATTGTCCCGCTTCTATCAGCAAGACCCGGCCGGATGGTGAAACACCGTGTGACGGGGCACGGGTAACAAAGGCGTTGCATTCGGCGGGGGTATCGGGTATCCTTCGGGGTTGTGCGCCAGCGCTATCGAGCGCGGTGACAATCGTTTGCAGGAAAAGGTCGGTTGTGAGTATCGCGGTCCAGTGGATCTGAAGGTGGAATAGGACTATGGAAAATCATCGCAAGAGCAAGATCAAGAAGCTGCGTAAATCCGGGTTTCGGGCCCGCATGCGGACCAGCGGCGGCCGCAAGATCGTCAACAAGCACCGTCGCGCCCGTGCCCAAGCCAAAGCCAAACGAAAGTAGTCCTACAGACGCCGCCTACTCCCGACCGCTCCTTAGGCAGGTAAGACCTGAGCCGACAATACGGCTTCGATGTCGCTGATCCGACTGTGGGCCAGCAACGCGTGGGCCAGCTCTTCCGCGTCGCGGATGGATGTCGCGAGGATCGTTTGCTGCGTTCGCAGCAGGTAGGCGGCATCCACGCTGAGGGTCCTGACGCCGATTCCCAGCAGGAACGGCACGTACTGCTGCTGGTGCGCCATGTCGCCGCAGACAGACACGTCGCAGTCGTGCTCTAGCGCAGAGCGCACGACCCGGTTCAATGCGCGCAGCACCGACGGGTGATGGGGTAGGTAGAAATCCGCGACGCTCTCGTTCGTGCGATCCACGCCCAGCATGAACTGGATGAAGTCGTTCGTGCCGATCGAGAAGAAGTCGGCCTCCTTCGCGAAGTCCTCGACCAGGTCCACCACTGAAGGCAGCTCGACCATCATGCCCAGCCTGGGATTGCCGTTGTGCGGGATGCCTTGGCGCGCCAGCGTGTCGATGGAATCGAGTACCACGTCCCGCGCCTCGCAGAACTCATCCACAGAGGAGATCATCGGAAACATCACGCGCAGGTCGGCCTCCGCGCCGGCACGCAGGATGGCGCGGACTTGCTCGGTGAAGATGACCTTGTTCTGGAGCGAGAAACGGATCGACCGCATGCCCATGGCAGGGTTCTGCTCCTTGATGTCGTGGTAGTAGGAGAGGATCTTGTCGCCGCCGGCATCGAGGGTGCGGAACGTCACCGGCTTGCCGCGCATCGCCTTGGCCAGCTTGTCGTAGATGACGTATTGCTCGGCCTCCGAAGGGAAGTTGGTGCGTACGATGAAGGGAAACTCCGTGCGGTAGAGGCCGACGCCCTCGCACTTGAGCTCGCAGGCGGGCTTGAGGTCGGTCAACAGATTGATGTTGGCCAGCAGCCGGACGCGCGTGCCGTCCGGCGTCATGGTCTCGGGTCTCATCCGCTGCTTTTGCTCATCCAGCGTCAGGCGAACGTTCTGCTGCGAGTGGAACCGCTGCAGAATCTCGTCGTTAGGGTCGACGAACAGATTGCCCATCTCGGCATCGACCAGAATGGGGGTCCCGTCGGGCACGCTGAGCAACTCGAACGCGTCGCTGATGACCATCGGCATAGCCAGTGACCGCGCGAGAATCGAGATATGGGAGGTGACGCCACCGCCCACGAGGATCACAGCACTGGCGCCTTCAGAAGAAAGCTTGAGCAGATCCGAAGGGAACATCGTCCGCGTGATGACGACATGATCCCGGGAGACGTAGCTTTCCTCGCTCTTGCTGACGAGGTTGCCGACCAGTCGCACCGCCAGGTCTTCGATGTCGTTGACTTTCTCGCGCATGTAAACGCTGTCACTGGCGAGAAAGCCCTGCATGAACTCACTGGCGGCCTCCGCCACGGCCACCGGCGGCGCGATACCTGCCTCGATACGACCCACGATCTTGCCGACGAATTCTCTGTCTTTGAGAATCATCAGGTGGGCTGCAAAGATCAACGAGGCGGCGTCGGAGAGTCTCTCCTCCACCTGTTCCTGGAGCGCTTCGAGCTGCTCGGCGGTGCGCGACACGGCATCGTGAAAATCCGCCAGCGTGTATTCGGCACCATAGTCGTGATGCAGCAGTTGGGACAGGCTCTTCTGTTTGTCGATCACCTTGGCGGGCGCGTAGGCGAATCCCTCCGCCGCGGTCCTGCCCTTGACGAATTTCAACTCGATCGACGGGGCGCCGGCGACGTCCTGATGCGATTGGTGCATCCCCAGCAGGAACTGGGCGTTTTCAATGATGTTGGCGAGTTGAGAGGCAACGGTCTCCAGCGCCGTGATGTCCGACGGCGTGAAACACTCACCGCCACCGCGCCGCAGCACCAGCACGCCCATCCGGGAGACGCCGCGCGCAATGGGCAATGCCAGAAAGGCCTCGTAACGCTCCTCGAAGATGCCGGGGACGAAGAAGTAATTCGGATTGCGGCTGGCGTCCTTCTCGCAGATCGTCTTCATCTGCTCCAGAGCCAGACCCGTCAGACCCTGGCCCAGTTTCAGGCGGACCTTGCCCGCCGCTTCGGGGTTGAGCCCCTTGGTCGCCCGCAACGTCAGCATGCGATCCTCAGGGTTGTAGAGGTAGATCGAGCAGACGTCCGCTTGCGTACGCGCCGCGACCATCTCGACCGCCCGGTTGAGCAAGGTCTCGACGGTCGCACTCTCGCGAAAGAGATGGCTCAGTTCATTGATGTCATACAGCAGTTGTTCGCGGTCCATTCAATCGCTCCGGTTGGGTGATCCGCCCCAGATCGTGTACATTGCCTACCCTACTACTGGCGGTGAACCCGAGGGGTTCACAGCCCTCACGCCCTCTCCGACGATCGGCGCGAGGTTGCCCTTATAGCGTCTGGCCCGGCCCTTGGCAATCATGCACCACGCAAATTCGGTGCCACGATCGTCGTCACCGTCCGGATTCGGACAAACCCCGGCTGTGAAAGGTGAATTCCCTGGGAAGGGGAAATGCGAACGGACGAACCGGCCGACAAAAACGTCGGCCCAGGCGCGACATCTGACGTAATTGTCCCCCTACCGTTCGACGATGAAAGTGATGTCGTAGGGTGCCCCAGGCTGTCCGGGCTGGGTGGGCTGTCGCTCCCGGCCTCCGTCGTCAGTCCGGTCCGGCCCGACGCTATAGACGACGAAGCCCGGTGCGAGCTTCTGGAAGCGCAGAGGCTGACCGTCGAAGGGATCGGTCGGGACTGCATCCAAGAACGCCGGCGTCAGGTCATCGAGTGTTTCCGGCAGGTGGCCCGTCGCGAGACGACAGCGCTCGACGGCGACCGCCGTGCGCGTGACCTGGAACCGAACGATACCGTCGAGCTCGAGAACGACCGTCGGGCCGAAGGCCGGGATCAGTGCGTTGAGGAAAAATGAGACTTTGGACTTGGCTTGGAGTCTCACCTGCGCTGCGGCGACGGCATCGCGGCGGCGGTGAGGTGGGAGCCGCGCGATTTCGATGTGCGTAGCCGCGTGGTCCAATGACCTGATCATAGCCAGGTCCATCAGTCCCAGCGCTCGACAAACATCCCACAGCAATACGGAGGGCTCCCTCATCCCGGCGGCGCGAAGATCACCCAGCGTCTGCAGGATGAGGCAGCGCTCCCCAATGAAGGCACGTGACATCGCGTTCGGCTCGTAGGAGGCCACCAGGGCCGTTTCGATCCTGGCGAGCTGCGCGTCGGAGAATCCAACTCTGTTGATGACGCGTTCCAGAGCTTGACCGACTGCTGAATCGCCGGCGGCACGCAAGATCTGTGACATCACCCGCGGCTCGCCGAGCAGGGAACGAGTCAAACCGTAACCGGACACAATGGCCTGCGCTGCCCGTTCGGCGTCGTCGTGCTCACCGGCCAACGCCACCTCCAGCGCGAGCAGGCGCACGGCAGCGCGGATCGGCGCCAAGTGCGACATTCTCTCGGCAAAACCCTGCGATAGATCAATCGGATAGCGACAAGCTGGAATCGACACCACACCGTGCAGCAGGTCGAGCATCTTGCGGTTGTCGGATACAAGCTGAGCTACGCGGTCACGGCTCGGCTCATCCCACGATTGTGTCCGCGTCGGCAGTCCTCTCGTCCTGTCAAAGAGAGGTAGGCCCATAGTCTCTGGGCCGTCAGGAACATTGAGAAATGTCAAAGCCCCCATGATGTGATCGGCGGCGTTATCGGCGGATGCAGGGATCGTGTACCACGCATCGAGTTCGGCGCCGGTCGTGGGATATCCCGCCGCACGAATAGCCTCGATCCTGGCTTGCAGCCTGGCCCAGACAGCGACGCGAAAGACGCCGAAAGTGACCACCAGCACCGCCAGGACGGCCAGGGCAACGTGCCGGAACTTCAGCTTGCGTCTGCGAGGTATCTTCTCCCGCTCAACCATCTCCAGGCTCCGCGATCAAGCAGAGCGTGATTAGCGCTCAATGATGAAGGTGATATCGTAGGGCGCTTCGGGCTGGCCGGACTTCATAGGCTGTCGCTCCTGGCCTGCGTCGTCGGTCCCGTCCGATCCGACGCTGTAGACGATGAAACCCGGCGCGAGCTTCTGGAAACGCAAGGGTTGACCATCGAACGGGTCAGCTGGGACTATCTCCAGAAATGCCGGCATCAAATCGTCGAGCCTCTGGGGCAGCTCACCGTGGGCCAGGCGATAGCGCTGCACCGCGAGGGCCGTACGCGTCACCTGGAGTCGCGCGAGGTGGTGCAGGTCAAGGATGACGATCCGTCCAAAGGCGGGCGCCAGCGAATCGAAGATCGAAGTCAGTTTCGACCCGGTTTCCCGTTGCGACTCGACCTGGGCGATGGCCTTTTGGCGACGGTGGGGCTCGCCCTGAGCGACCTCGATAGCCGCTGATGTGTGGTCCAGGTACCGGATTAGACCCCGGTCCAGCAGACCCAACGCATTGAAGACCTGCCACACAACTCCCGGCGGTCCGTTCACACCGGTGGCGCGCGGATCGCGAAAATTACTAAGCATGAAACAACGCTCGCCGACCAGACCCCGCGCGATCGCGTTGGGATCGTAAGATGCCAGAAGCGCCTCTTCGATCCGAACGAGTTGAGCATCGCTCAGTTCGACCCGGTTGACGACTCGCTCCAGCGCCTGACTGGTCAGGTTGCCACAGGACATCCGCACCAACTGCGAAATGGTCACCGGCTCCTTCAGCAGCGAGCGGGCCAGGCCATATCCGGATACCACCGCGCCGGTGGCCGATTCGGAATCGTTTCGTGCCGCCGACAGCGCCGCCTCCAATATGAGCAACCGTGTCGCGTCGCGGAGCGGCGTAAGATGTGCCGTCCAGGCCCCGTTGCCCAGTCTCAGGTCTACGGGATAGCGGCAATCGGGGACCGACGCGGCCGCGTGCAGCAATTCGAGTGCTTCACGGTTTGCCTCCAGCAGCGGCGCCAGCTTTGCCTGCGTCTGTTCATCCAGCGGCACCGTTCGCGCCGGCAGTTCCGTGCGACTATGAAAGAGAGGTATACCCTCGGCTTCCTCGCCCTTGGGGACGTGGAGAAGTCCCAAAGCCCTGGTGATGTAGTCGGCTGCGTTGTCGACGTAGGTCGGGATCGTGTACCAGTCGTCCAGTTCCGCGAAGGTGGTCGGATAGCCGGCTGCTCGGATCGCGGCGAGCCGTTGCTGGACCTTGGCGCGCGCCGCGATGCGAAGCACACCGAAGGCAATCGCCAACAACCCGAGGATGACGAGCCCGACATGCCAGAATCGTATCTGGCGTTTGCGAGGAACCGTTTCGCGTTCGTGCATTTCCGTATTCCGCCTGCGAACCTGTGGTGATCGGTCTGTGACGCTAGTGTATTCGCGCCGGCGCAGAGATCAAGCCTCAAATCGCGGGCAACCGCCCTTGCAGTGACTCCGGCGAGCACCCTCGTGGCATGGGCGTCTCGGCCGTAAGTCGGTAGGATGGGCTTCCGCCCATGCGGTTTGGTCGCTTGGACCGCCCTTCAGCATGGGCGGAAGCCCATCCTACCTTCTGCCGTCAAAGGAAAACAGTTGCATCTTCGCGCGGGAAAGGGCAAGATGGTGGCAGTGGAATCCCGGCCGTGCTTGAAGGTTCGCCGCAGCCGACGGCACATGACAAGTCAAAAACCACAGAGGCAGACTGACTCAGTCCCGTTGAAGGAATCGCTCATGCGCAAGACAGACATATCCCGACGCCAGTTCCTCGTCCGGACCGCCGCGGTTGCAGGCGGTCTGGTCGCATCCCCTATAGCAGCGCGGGCAGCAGCTTATGCGCCCAAGCGAACTGCCGTCGACCAGATGACGCTGGGCCATACCGGCGTCAAGCTCAGCCGGCTCGGCTTTGGCACCGGCACCAAAGGCGGCAGCGTCCAGCGCGCCCTCGGCCAGGATGGCTTCACGCGCCTGCTGCGCTACGGCTATGACCAGGGTATCACCTACATCGACACCGCCCAGGCCTACCGGACCCACGAGATGGTGGGCCAAGCGATCAAGGGCCTGCCGCGTGAGAAGCTCTTCATCCAGAGCAAGATGCCCGGCACACCCGAGAACCCGCTCGAAGTCCTCGACCGCTACCGCAAAGAGCTGGGCGTCGAATACATCGACAGTCTGCTGGTGCATTGCGTCGTTGAGGCCGATTGGGACGAGCGTCGCAAACGCATCCTCGACGCGCTGCAGGAGGCCAAGGATAAGCAGATCATCCGCGCACACGGCGTCTCCTGCCACAGCCTGCCGGCGCTGAAGCGGTCCGTCGAGCTCGACTGGGTGGACGTGCACCTCGTGCGGATCAATCCCCAAGGCGTGCTGATGGACACGCCCAGCGCGTCGTGGAACGCCAGGAGCGACGCGTCGCACGTACCGCCTGTTATGGAGCAGGTGAAACTGATGCGCGAGAAGAAACGCGGCGTCATCGGCATGAAGCTCATCGGCGAAGGCGCGTTCGTCAACGCGGAAGACCGCGAGAAAGCAATTCGCTTCACCATGCAGTCGGACGCAACCGACGCGGTCGTGATCGGCTTCAAAAGCACGGGCGAGATCGACGAAGCCATCGCGCGAATCAACAGCGCCCTGGCCGTATAAGCCCTGTCAGCTCTGTTAGACCTATTCGACCTACAGGACCTGCCCAGTCTGCGCGACAGTCTCACTGCGTCGCCTTCTTGCTTGGCGCCGGAGAAAAACGAGCATTTTCCTCGATTGACCACCCGATCCAGGCCCGTTACGTTTTGGGCTCATCATCAGTGTGCGGTAGTGTAGATAAATGCGCTGGGTGATGGCTGGGCCCCGGGGCACTTGGCCATCACCGAGGGCGCGGAACCGAGCTCTCGATCGTAACGGAACGGGAGCAGGCTCCAGCTAACATCGAAAGCGTACTCGCCTTGGCCGCGCTAGGTCTGCGCCGGCCGGAAAACGGAGAAACCACCCATTGGGGAAGGACCCGTGGTTATGGGGGAAAGAACGCCTTTTTCGCATGGAGGTGACTTATGAAGAAGTACGCATTGTTGATGTTGTTGGTGCTGGGGATGAGCAGCGTCGCCATGGGCATCTGCAAGGTCGATGTCTGCGTCAATCCTGTGCGCTGCGGTGAGCCTGTGATAGCGAACGTGAAGATCTGCTGTAGCGGACAATGGACCAGCGCTGCTCAACACAAGGTAACGCCCTGCGGCAGTATCATCTACCTTGATGTCTATCTGAAGTGCACGAGCCGCTGCGGCTGCATGTGCAGCGGCCCGCGCGAAGTCCCGCTTTTGCGTGAGGCAAGGTGCGGTCTATACATGGTGCTGGTCAGAGTGTGGATGGACTACTCCGACTGCCTGTGCTGGCCGTGCTTCAGCTTCTGCCAGCCGATCCTCAGCGGGATGGGCTCAACGACCTTCAAAGTCTGTTGCGAGGACTGCGGCTGCTGGCCGTGCTGCTGCCTGTTCCAATGGCCGTGCTGTCTCGACGGCAATAGCACCGTTGCCCTGCGCTAGGTGCTCGTTCAGGGCAAGGGTGCCCGCTGCAGAGGCAGAGGTGAGGCATCGACCTGGCCATCGTCTGTCGTAACAACCGCAGCCAGGACTCGATAGGAGGAGAATCCTTCCCCGATACCGAGGAGGGTGGTTTTTGCATCGCGGCTGTCCGCCCGCCGCGTCCGGATGGTTCAAGTCCAGCGCACGTTGGCGAGAACGCGACTCTTCTCGGCAAGATTGAAGAGACGCCGCGCGTTGGCGTGCATGATCGGGTCGGTCAGCGCGAGCGCATCGACAGTGCTGAGCCATCCCTCATCCACCAGCTCGGCCAGCGCCAGCGCGATTCCCTGCCGCGCGATCGTGGCATGCCCCAGGACCGGCTCGACCGGGATGTAGTCGCCGCCGAAGGTCAGGATCTTGTTGGCGGGCGCAGTCACGAGATACTTCTTCAGGAAGTCCTTGGCCGCGACCGGATTGATAATCCACGACCAGCACATGTCCACGTAGGCGTTTGCGTACTGCTTCGCGGCCGCGATCAGCTCTTCGTAGTACGGATAGCAGATGTGCATGAACACGAACCGCGTCTGGGGCGCAGCGCGGCAGAGGTCGGTGGCGGAGCCGGCGTTGTGGAGCAGCCGGCCCAGCGGCATGTAGCCCTCTCCGGCGTAGTAGCCCGTGTGCAGTTTGACCGGCAGCTTGTGCGCGGTGGCTTTCTCGTAACCGTTCACAGGAATTCTGGGCCGCATGAGCCGGTCCAGTGGGCGCGGAGGCATTGATGGATGAACGCAAAGACATTGCGTT
>JAFGLV010000086.1 GCA_016927855.1 Sedimentisphaerales bacterium | reverse complement strand
GTCTGCCAAAACACCCATCGGAAGGTTGGTATGCTTCTCTTGATACCACATCCACATTACCCCTTCAAAAACTGCGAAAGTTCACTGCTTTGGAACAACAATATGGTTATCGCCGAAGAGGACGGTCAGAAGTACTGGGCTTCCAACGGAATCCCAATCGTGGAACGATGGAGGAGACAATAGAAATCGGAACAAAGCGATTAAGCGGACCCGCGAAAGCGGTCGGCTTACCCCTCGCGTTCGGCATCGTGCGCATCGCCATTCGAGCCACTAACGACAGGATTCACTGACTATAGCTGATCGAGGTTAAGACGAAGTCGTTGGTCGGTGCTCTCTGTGTGGTGCTTGCGGTGGGCGATCTGAGAGCGGAGACGAATGTCCGACAGCCGGCGTCGGGACATACGCAAGTCCCGATCTGGCCGGCGGCGACGCCGGATACGGAGCCTGAAACCACGCCGGCCGTCCCCAAGGCTACGCCTTGAGGATGCCACACAAGTACCATGATATTCTTACGCGCCGGCGCCTAGTCGTCGCAGGGGACGCCTTCGATGGGGTCGTCGAAGCCGTAGAAGCGAATCAGAGGCGGCGTGTCCTCCCATTCGGTGGGGCGACATTCGCGGGCGCCGGTCGTGTAGTAGATCAGGCGGATGTTGCGGGCCTTCAACTCGGCCAAGGTCTGCGCCGAGATTCCCGGCTCCAGTGCCGGCTCGAAGAGGAAGTTCTTCGGGCACAGGTGCGAGCCGCCGCCCACGCTTTGCGAGAAGAAGCTCGTCAGCACGATCGGCTCGGTGGTCAGGCCTTCGATCCGCGTCTGTGCAAATTGGATCGAGGTCGGGCTCGACGGGTCCCAGCTCCACCGCATGTAGAATTCGGTGCGTAAGGACACGCCGGTGTTGGGATCGTCGAGTGCGCATACCTCCGGGAAGTCCTCGGCGCCCGGCTCCCAGGGCCGGTAGAGAGCCGCACCTTCCGTGGTCGTCGGCTCCGCGTCGCCCAGCGGCACCTGCATCGCGTAGTCCACCTCAATCCCGAGTCGGAAGCTGTCGAAGGTAACGAGGGGGTCGGAGACCGTCGCCTGGTAGAGCGGCTCGGTGCGCAGACGATAGGCGCGCGGATTGCACAGGTTATCGAAGCGCCAACTGTCGATCAGCGTGTACTGGTCGAACTCCCACTGAGGCTCCTGGTAAACATGTTCGGCGCCGGGCAGCAAAGACAGTTGGGAAGAGACCTGCCGGACCTGACCGTCTGCCACGTATTCGATCTGCGCGTCGGCATAGACGCACGCGTGCAGATTCTCGTCGTCGAGCCAGAGGCTCTTCGGCGTGAGGGTCCAGCGGGATTTGAGCCGGTGGCTGGTGAAGACATCGCTGCCGCGTCCCTGGAGCGTGCAGAAAGAGGCGGGCCGGCCCAGCAGGAACGGCGTAGCGTACTGGGCAGCGCCGGGCTGGGGAATCTCGCGAATCTGCTTGACGACGAGCGCGCCGTCGGGCGCGACCTTCTTGTATTCCAGATCGAGCACGGGATCGCCTTTCGGCTTGGCGAGGCAATACTGCTCCGCCGCCGCGACGAGCAAGTCGTAGAGCCGAAGGTACTCGTCCTCCGAGGCCAGCACGGTGTCCTCCCGCAGGGAGACCAGGCTGGAGCGCTGCTCAAGCCACGGCATCGCTCCCCAGGGGCCGCTTTCGATCCTCATGATCTCCGGCACCGCATCCGTCGGCGGGTTAGTGACGGAGATCGCTCCCATCTGGCTGACCAGTTCCACGTTCCAGCCCGAACCGTGGCTGCGTTCCATCGTCGCGACGCCGTTGGCCAGCTCGATCTCATCGGGAAAAGAGTGGTGTACGAGCAGCGCCATGCCCACCTGCGACTCATTGACGCCGTGCCTGAGCCGCTCCAGGAAGGCGTTGTCGTTGTAGAAGCTGGCAAACACCTCGCGGATAGCGTCGAAGATCGAGCTGGCGAAAAGCAGCCTGCCGCTGTGACTTTCATACAGACCGGCTCCCGTGAACTGGTCGCTATCCTCGACGTTGGTCGAACTGCGGAAGCGGATCGGTTGGTTCGGATCGAAGCCAAAGGCATGGAGGGCGTCGATGATGACTGATTCCAGACTGCTGCCGAAGCTGGTGATGCTCACATCGGTGAAAAGGCTGCGAATCGCGATCAGGTCCGCGACCAGCGCCTTCGTATCGGCGGGTGGATAGGTGGTGTGTTTCGATAGCCGCGACGCGATCTCCTTGCGCAGCGTCGGACCGGTGACAGCAACCGGGATCTGCCATTTTGTCGGCTCGTCCAGGTCGTCGGTCAGGAACAGCCCGCTCAAGGTCACAGGCTGGTCGCTGCCATTGTAGAGCTCGATCCAGTCGGGGTTTTCGTATACTTCGTCGGGGTCCTGTATCGTCACTTTGTTCCACGCCATGAACTCGTTGATGACGAGCCCGGCCGCGGCGCTCGTGCTCCCATTGGCTCGGCCCGGCGTCGGATTATCGAAGAGCTGCCACGGCGAACCGCCGTCGACCGACCGCCCGTAGGAGACGTCATGTCGCTGCGCTTCGAAGCTGAGGGCGTCGAGGAGCGTCACGCCGTCGTGGTCGACAAGGCCGATCGACTCCCCTCCGTTTGAAAGCTTGAAATCAAGATGATAAGGTCCTTGCTCGGGATCGCCGTCGGCCCAGAGCAGGACATGCGCGCCGGGAGCGAGGACGAGAGGCGCCGCCGGGGCAATCGGCTGATCGAGAAACGCGTTCCAGAGATCGAACGAGAAGGCCATGGCGCGAGGCGCGTCGTCGGGAAGCGCGCGGCGCAGCACGCCGAAGTTGGCGGCCTTGCCACCGAAGCAAGCGATGTCCGCCGGCTGCAGGTCGTTCGTGTCCGTCCAGAATCGGCCGCATTCCGCCATGGGCTCGATCACCAGCGGTGGCGACGCCTTCAAGGCCAACAACGCCGTGCTGTCCTGTTCGCTGAGATTACCGGCCTCGATCAGCTTGATTGGATTGCCGAATCCGAAGTCTTCGTCGCTGGCCGCCAGGTAGACCTTGCGTCCGACGAGTTCCTGGGCGCGGGCCGCATCCGCCGTGACTGCCAGATGCATGAAAGGCACGCCCTGCGATCGCGCCAGGATGGCAACGTGCGAGTTGGGCGTCGCCGGCATCAAGCTGATGATTCCCGCGACTGAAGGGACTTCAGCAGGGACGCCGTCGGTCAGCAGAATGTCGCTGCCGGTCAGCTCGCCGGTCGTGTACGCCGCCTGGATGGCGTCGCCCTGGATGAACTTGAGAGTGCCCAACGCCCACCCGGATGCGTAGATCGCGTTGCCTTCGGTCCATTGGGCTGTCGAGCCGAGCCGAATCCCCTGGTCCGCGAACCATGCGCGGTTCTGCTGGGCGGTCGGGTATTGCTCGTAGGTGGGGAAGTAGTACGCCGTGACGTTCGGATCGGCCTGCACGGTCGATTGGACGAGGCTTAGCAGCTCAACGACTTCTTCGCGGGAATAGGCGTCGTGACGCACGAGTTGAATGCCGTACTCCGCCAGAGGCGGGTCGTGCCAAGGGGGAAGAATGACCGCTCCCAAAACGGCCTGTTGGCCGGCCGCGTGCAGCGTGACGCGGTCGAATTCCTCGATGATCATGCCGACGAAGGGTTCGAGCTGTTCCAGGGCAAAATCGTAGTGATACTCGTACCGCTGCGAGTCCTGATAATAAACGACGTTCGGGTCGTACCCTTGCTTGCGAAGGATGGTGAACTTGACGTAGGCCGGCGACGTCCAGCTCTGGAACAGCTCCTCCGGAAGAGCGATAGTGTTTTTCCAGGCGGGCTCGGTCTCCTCCTCCCAGGCGAGCGCCGGCGACGAAACTGCGAGCATCCACAGCCCCAAACACGCCCAACGACACATGGTCACCACCCTTTCTGAGTCGGTTTCGTAGGATGGGCCTTGGCCCATGCAATGTCGCGTCCGGTCGTTCAGCATGGGCTAAAGCCCATCCTACATGGCCTTAATTGTACCGAAATATCGCCAAAATTCAAGAGGCCGGCCGCGAAGCTTAGGAGTCCGTCCTGGCATGCTCTTGAAGCCAGCGGCGCGCCCACTCACCAGCCTGATCGGTCGTGTGCAACAGCCCCTCCAGTTGGGCAATGTACAATTCCTCGGCAAGCTGGCCCAGGACCGGGCCCGGCGTCGCTCCCAAGCGGATCAGATCGTGGCCGTTGAGCAGTGGCTTGGGTCTGACGTCCACGCCGCGCAGCGTCCGGATGCGCCGGCGCAGGCGCCCCAGGGCCGCCAGAGACTGCCGGTCGCCCTCGGCCTTCCGGGTGGCCCGTTCCAGTTCATACAGGTCCCAGAAGTAAGGCCGTGCCAGTAGCATCTTCAGGCGCGCCAGCGACATGGAATCGTCCAGGAGATTGCCTCGGTGCATCAGCAGAAACGTCAGGTGCTTGGCCGTACGCCGACTGAGCTTGAGGATGTGACACCTGGCCAGAGCCTCGTCGGCCTGACAGCCTGCAAAGAAGCCCGCCAGCGCTAGAGCGAAATCGACCCGCCGGCGCAAGCCGCCCAAGATAGCCAAAGCACGTTGCCGATGTTCGTCGGGCAATTCGGGGAAGACGGCGTCGGCCAAGCCGCTCTCGAACAGCATGGATGTGCCGGCCTGTCGATTCGGATCGACGAGTATCGCCTCCAGCTCGATTGCGATGCGCTCGCCGCTGATTCGGGTGATGCGCGCGGCGTTGTCCCTGATAGCGTCGAACGTCGCCGGCTCGATCGCGAAACCCAACCGGGTCGAGAAACGAATCGCGCGCAGCATCCGCAAGTAATCCTCGGCAAACCGCTCCTGTGGGTCTCCGATAGTCCGCACGATCTTCCGGTCCAGGTCCGCTTGACCGCCGACGTAGTCGATAACCTGCTCGGCCAGCGGATCGTAGAACATGCCGTTGATGGTGAAGTCACGGCGCCCGGCGTCTTCCGCGGCGTGGGTGAATTCGACCTCATCCGGATGGCGACCGTCCCGGTAGCCGGCCTCCGAGCGGAACGTCGCGACCTCGACCTGGCTGTGCCGCATCAGGACGATGACGACGCCAAACTTGACGCCGACGGTCAGCGTGCGAGGGAACAACTGCACGACCTCCTTCGGCTTGGCATTCGTCGCGACGTCGTAGTCCTTGGGCTTGTGGCCCAATAGCATATCGCGCACACAGCCGCCGGCCAGCAGCGCCTCGAAGCCATGCTCCTGGAGGCACCGAACGATCTGGACGGCCGCCTGTCTATTCGTCATGGTTGACCCCGTGAAGCGTGAAACAACATGTCGTCACTCGGCACCGGGTCCGCGCATCTGAAGCAAAGTCACAGACATGGTGCCCCAGTCCCGCCGGTCAAACGTCCGAAACGGCCCGTAAACCTCCAAGGGAACAACGCCCTTCTCGGTCCGAACCACGACGACCCCCTTCTCTACCACCTGTTCGCGCAGCACATCGAAGAGCCGCGCGAGCTGAGACCCTTCGCCCACCTCGCGCGTCTTGGCGTAAGGCGGATCGACGAAGACCAGGTCGTACCGCCGTCCCGTCGCATCCGGCGGGGCGCCCACGCGAAACGCGTTGGCGCGCGTGATGCGCGACTGGCTTTCGTAGCGGGCTTTGGCGATGTTCTTCTCGAGAAATGCCACGATCTTCGGGTCCTGCTCGACGAAGGTGACAAACTCCGCGCCTCGGCTGAGCGCCTCCAGCCCGAGCGAACCGACCCCGCAGAAGAGGTCGGCCACATACTGCCCGACCAGCAGATCGTAATTAGCCAGTACGTCGAAGAGCGATTCCTTCACCCGGTCGGTGATCGGGCGAGTGTCCAGCGTGTCCGGGCACGCCAGCGCCATGCCTCGTTGTGTACCGGCAATGATTCGCATCGGTCTATCGCACACGTCCAGCGGTCGCGGTTGTGAGGCTCGTTACGGTTGCGTCCTTCGTGAAACGGCACAGCACGCCGCAGCCAATGGACGTAGCGCCCTACGCAACCCCAGCCAATGAACGCAGAGCCTCACTTGGCCCAGTAATCGATCACCATAACCTCGTCCAGGAAGGGCCGGATCGTCTCGCCCAGCGCCTCATGAGCCGGGTGGGGCAGATAGGCGTCGCGGTCGGCCTCGTCCAGGAACGTCACGATGCAGCAATGGGTGAAACCCTTCTGGAGGTTCTCCACGCTTACGTCGGTGCCCCATTCGAAATCGTAGATCGCATCGATCTTGCTGGGCAGAGCGCGGAAGGCGGTCTGGGCCGTGCGGATATCCGCCGCGCTGGTTCCCTCGTTGAACTTCAGCAAGACGACGTGGCGCAGGACCTGGGAGGGCCGTCTGGCGGGCGCATACGTCAGCGCCGCCTTGTCATCGTAGACGCGCTTGGTCTCCTGCACGTTGATACATCCAGCAACCGCCAGCACGAGCGCCATGTAACACACGACATTTCGAGCCATACCAATCGACCTCCGAGACTCAACCATAAACGTTCCTTCTCGCACGCATGCGCGCGATTGTAACACCGCGCCGGCCCAGCGCCTACGGCAAACCCTGGCCGAAAGCCCCGCGCCGAACACGAACAGCCGGCTTCTTTATCGGTCGATGTGCGTTCACGTCGCTCAGGCAGGTCCCATCGCACCTCCGTGCACGTCGCGTGCCCCCTGAGACATCCTGGAAGGCAGCCGCATGGCGAACTCCTCAAGTTCGAGGTGAGAATTGACGATACCGCGGACAGACGCCCACGGTCGGCGGACGTACCGCCGACAAACCCAGGCAGACGATGGGGCAGACCGCCAGGTGTTGGCCGTGGGGCAACGGGGGTGACAACCGGGGGTAGAATGCGGCACCTGTTGATCGCGTTGACACTGCCTTTTGCATCGGCCGGTACGGAAGCTGCGCTATCGGCACCGGCGGAGTCTGCCGGCGCGCTGCAGGGTCTGCTGGACCTGTCCCTGGAGGAATTGATGGAGGTCCGCGTCGTAACCGGTGCCTCCAGGCTGCATGACGAGTCGGGCCTGCCGTCCAGCCCGGTGACGGTTCTCACCGCCGAGGACATTCACGCCAGCGGCTTGACGACCATTCCCGAGATCCTTCGCTTCGCCTGTGGCGTCGATGTGCTACAGGTCGAGCGCAGACGCTTCGCGGTCGGCATCCATGGTCTGCACGAGACATTCTCGGACCGGACCACGCTCCTGATCGACGGTCGCCTGGCGGACAATCCCGTCTACGGGGGACCCGACTTTCAGGGATTGCCTCTGCTGGTGGAGGACATCGCGCGCATCGAGATCGTGCGCAGCCCCGGCAGCGCCTCCTGGGGCGCGAACGCACTGACCGGTGTCATCAACATCGTGACCAAGAAGCCGGCCGACATCCCGGGCGGTATGGCCAAGACCACGGTGACCGAGTTCGGCGACAGCTACACGCATCTGCGCTGGGCCGAAGTCCGTCCCGACTACAGTTGGCGACTCTCGGCGGGATATGAGGACGTCAAGAGCTCGGAAGACGCTATCGACGGGACCGCGCGCTACGAATCCGGCGTACCCGCCTTGAATCCGCTGATGGGGTTCGACACGTTCGTGGCCAGGGACTTCACCCGCAATTTCCGCCTCGACAGCGAAGCCTTCTTCGACCTTTCGGACGCCACCAAGCTGTCCGTCGGGCTCGGTCACACCCACATCGACGCCGGGGACTACGAGCTCGGCGGCTACTTCCCACGCGAGAACGATCGCGAGGACCACCTTCGTGCGTACACGAGGCTCGACCGGGAGTTCGCGAGCGGCAATTCCGCGTCCCTGCAATGGGCCAGCAAGTACTGGGATACGAACTGGCCCATGGCGACGCAATTGACGACGCAGCAGCACGAGTTCGAGACGCAGTACAATTTCAGCCCTCAGGAGGACCACCAGGCCAGCGTCGGCGCAAGCTTTCGCTGGGACCACATCGACTCAGACCCTCCGGCCGACAGGCCGCAGCAGGCACGCCTGGCTGGCGCTCCGCTGGACGAATACAACGCAGGCCTGTTTGCCATCGACCGCTGGACGTTGAACGATCGGTGGACGCTCGAAGGGCAGCTTCGTGGCGATTGGTACTCCGGCACCGAGGCCGACTGGTCCGGCCGCCTGACCGCACTGACGAGCCTGGACCCGACCAGGAAACGCATGCTGCGCTTCAGCGCCGCCAAGGCATTCCGCGCGCCGCTGGCCCAACTGAGAAAGGCTTCCAGCACGCGCATTCCCCTGGGGGGCGGGATATACCTGGTCAACCTGACAGCACCCGCCGATCTCGACAATGAGCAAATCTATTGCCTGGAGACCGGTTACACCGCCAAGCTGTCAAGGGCACTCTCGATACAGGTCGACACCTTCTACCAGCGGTTCGAGGACTTGATCGGATACCGCCAGACACCGAACGCGTTCGGCCAGCTCATCGTCACGCCGGACAATATCGACGGCGCCAACGCCTGGGGCGGCGATCTCGAGCTGGCTCTCGACACGTCGTGGGGCAAATTCTCGACCTGGTACTCCTATAACGGGTTCGAAACGGACCAGCCCAACCAGAGCATCCTGACGTTCATGCCGCCGCGACATAAAGCGGGCCTGCGCTTCCGGCGCCAGTTCGAGTCCGGCTACACCTGCAATGTGAACTATGCCTATGCCGACACGACGCTGGGCAGTCCCGTCGTCGGCGTCAGCAATGAAGACGTGTATCACCGCCTGGACGTGACCCTCTCGAAGCGTTTCCAGCGGAACCGAGGAGAATTCATGATCGGGGTCGCCGACCTGCTCAACGAAACCCTGGATCCTGTGCGTGAGAGTATCACTTACACCGGACACGAGTTGCCGGGCAGGACCTTCTTCGTCAGTGTGCGACTGAGCTTCTAGCGAATGATATGAACCGAGCCAGTTTCAACCGCAGCAATATCAGCCATCCTGCGAACCTGAGGGTCGCGGCGCTGGTGGTCTGGGCGGCCTGGATGGTCGTGCTGGCCGCGACGCCGCCGGCCTGGGCCCAGTCACGCGCCAACGCGGAATACACGGTCAAGATGGTGTTCATGTACAATTTCCTCAAGTTCATGGACTGGCCGAAAGAGAAGGTCGCCGACAGCAACGAACCGCTGATCATCGGCGTCATCGGCGAGAACGTGTTTGGAGATGCCTTCAAGGCCATCGAGCAGAAGACCGTCGACAATCGAAAGGTGATCGTCAAACGCTTCAAGGGCATCGACGAGCTCGAGAAAGCCGGCGAGAAGGAACCGTCGCAGCCCCATCCCCAGCGAGAAACCATCAGGGCTTCCCACCTGCTGTTCCTCTGCCCGTCCGAAAAGGAGCATGTCAAAGAAATCCTCCGTTACGTGGAAGAGAGCCACACTCTGACCGTCGCGGATACCGAGGGCTTCCTCGAACAAGGAGGCATCATCAACCTCCTGCTGGAAGACGACAAGGTTGGTTTCGAGATCAATCTGACCGCCGCCAAACGGGCCGGCATCCAGATCCGGTCCAAGCTCCTGCGCCTGGCCAAGCGGACTTACAAGCCCCCGGAAGAGGAGTGAGACGGCTCGACGAAGGGCACGCAGCACGGACGCGATGGCAGCGCCGCCGGTCCGCGGTTGGGGTCACGCCGCTCGTCATGGTTGTGTCTGTCGTCTGCCGGCGCCGGCTCCGTTGGATGCAATCGTTCGTCGCCACGCCGGACGCCACCGCAACCGCCTGACGACACGCCAGCAGAGCCCCATCCCCCTCGCCAGCTTTGGAATTTCATCTTGCAGCCACGCGGCATTTCCTATCAAATGAGGCCGAATTTGCACGGTCCCGGCCCACGACGGCATCGGAGAACGTGCTGGTTGGTCGAACCCTGATCGTCTCTACGTCCTTGAGAGGAACCGATCGCGATGGCATCCGACACTCCTGCAAGCGCCAACGGCGCCGCGTCGAACGTCACGAAGCTGTCCCAGGTGGACCTGGGACCCCGCCTGTCCGTCACCGAGAAAGTCGGCTACGGCCTGGGTGACACCGCCAGCAACATCCTCTACCACACTTTCGGCGTCTTTCTCGCCAAGTTCTATACGGACGTATTCGGCATCTCACCCGGACATGCGGCCACGATGTTTCTCGTCACCCGGATATGGGACACGATCAACGACCCGCTAATGGGTATGCTCGCTGACCGGACGAACACGCGCTGGGGACGATTCCGGCCGTATCTCCTGTGGGTCGGCGTCCCATTTGGCTTCTTCATCTATACCATGTTCATCACACCGAGTTGGGGCCCGAACGCCAAGATCGTCTACGCCTACGCGACATACATCCTCGCGACCATGGCGTACACGGCGATCAACATCCCCTACTCCTCTATGATGGCCGTGGTGACACCCGATCCAGCCGAACGCACGACACTGTCACAATATCGTTTCTTCTTCGCTTTTGTCGGCAAGCTCCTGATTGCCACCTTCACCCTGCCTCTGGTGAAGTTCTTCGGCTCCAAGCCAACGCTGCCGGGCTACAGCGAAGCGCTGGGTTTCAGCCCGACCGTAGGCTACAGGACGACCATGGGACTCTTCGGAGCCATAGCCACCGTCCTCCTGCTGATCACGTTCCTGACCACACGAGAACGGGTCAAGCCTTCCAAACTCCAGAAGAGCGCGTTCGGCCAGGACCTCAAGGATGTGTTCAGGAATGCACCATGGATTATCTTGTTCCTAGCATGCATCTTCTGGCTTACGCACAACATGATTCGTGACAGCTCCGTCATGTTCTACTTCGACTACGTTAGTGGACACGGTAAGGATGTTTTGTTCAGGGCCCCACTTGGATTGTTCACCCTGGATTTTGACGTGACGACGACATTCATGGCCCTAGAAGTGGTTGGCATGATGGCAGGCGTGTTCCTCAGCACCCCCTGCAAGAAACGCTTCGGCAAGAAACCCCTGGCCATCTTCCTTGTATTGGCCAGCGTGGTGCTTAGCGCGGTATTCTACGTTTTGCCACCTGACAGCTTCCTCGTCCTGACGATCTTCAATCTCATCCGGGCTATCGTTGCGGGTGCACTGCCGGTCTTCCTGTTCGCCATGTTTACCGACGTTGCGGACTTCCACGAGTGGAAATTCCATCGTCGAGCCACAGGCCTGGTGATCGCCGGCATCATGTTCGCCATCAAGATGGGTGTGGCCATCGGTGGATACCTGCAACTCAAGACACTGGAGTTCTTCAAGTACGCCCAGCCCACCGATGCGATCCCCAATCCCGTACAAAGCCTCGAAGCGATCAACGGAATCAGACTCTCGTTCAGCCTGATCCCTGCTGCTTTCATGGTCCTTTGTGCGGTATTGCTGTGTTTCTATCCGATCGACGAGAAGCTGCTGACGACCATTGAGGTTGACCTCAAGCAAAGAAAGAGTGACGAACAAGACGGTTAATGGAATCTACACAACGAAGAGGTAGACATGACAGAGAAGGTTTCGAGCGCCGGTGGTTTTACGCTGCCCGGCGAGGCAGGTTATGAGGATTTGACGCTGGAATTGGCGCAGCGTTGGGGCGCCGACGCGATTCGCGACAGCGATGGGACGGTGCTTTCCGACAAGATCACGCAGGCCGACTACGACATCTACTCAACGCTCTGCCTGGCGCGGGCGGACAATACCTGGGCCAAGGTCAATACCGACAAGCTCCAGCAGAATTACCTGATGAGCTATCCCGTCGTCGCCGAAAGCGATACCGTCACCGTCGATCCTCTCGCCGGCTTCTTCCGCGAGCAGTTCAAAGTCAACGTCAACGACGATCCGAAAGACTGGTGGCAGGTGTTCGACCGCACGACGGGCCAGGAGGTCGCCAAGGACCGGTGGTCGTTCGACCCGGGCCAGGGTGTCGTCACGGTCGACGGCGCGACGAAATGGCACAAGTACACCGTGAACTTCCTGGCGTATCGCATCTGGGAAGCGATCTCGATGTACAACCACATCACCAACGACTGGGGCGACCGCGAGCACCAGATGCCCATCGACCCGATCTATCCCGAGACGCAGGCGTTCATGCTCGAATTCCTCAGGCGCTGGCTGGACGAGCACCCGCGCACTAAGGTCATTCGCTTCACCTCCCTGTTCTACAACTTTGCCTGGTTCTGGGGGGATTCGCCTGACCTGCGTTTCACTTATGTCGATTGGGGCTCCTACGAAAGCTGCGTCAGCCCCTACGCACTGCGCCTGTTCGCCAAGGCGAAAGGCTACGAGCTGACCAGCGAGGACTTCGTCAACAACGGCGCCTACTGCTCTACGCACAATGTCCCGTCGCGGCGGCTGCGCGACTGGATGGACTTCATGAACGAGTTCGTCGTCAGTTTCGGACGCAAGTGCATCGACGTGGTCCACACCGCCGGCAAGCAGGCTTACATGTTTTACGACGACCACATCGTCGGCACCGACCCTTACGGCGCGCGGTTCAAGGACTTCGGTCTCGACGGTTTGATCAAGTGCGTGTTCAACGCCTTCGAGGTCAGGCTGTGCGCCGGCGTCGAAGGCGTCAAGACCAAGGAGCTGCGCCTGCACCCTTACCTGTTCCCGACCGGCCTTCAGGGCGAGCCCACCTTCATGGAAGGCGGCGACCCGGCCCTCGACGCGTGGCGCTTCTGGGCCAACATCCGTCGGGCCTTCTTGCGCACAAGCGTGGACCGCATCGGCCTGGGCGGCTACCTGCACCTGGTCGAGCCCTTCCCAGAGTTCGTCGATACCATCGAGCAAATCACCGACGAGTTTCGCACGTTGCGCCGCTTCCACGAGGACGACAAGCCCTATACCGCACCGGTCAAGGTGGCCGTGCTGACCGCCTGGGGCAAGCTGCGCTCGTGGGTCTACGTCGGGCACTTCGTCCACGGCATGGAACTGTACGAAGTGACCGAAGCAATGGCCGGGATGCCGGTGGAGGTGACGTTCCTGAGTTTCGATGATATCCTCGCCGGCGGCATTCCGGATGACGTCCAGGTGATCCTCAATGCCGGCCGGCTCGGCAGCGCCTGGACCGGAGGCGAATACTGGAGGAACCCCAAGATCGTCGAAGCCCTGACCGGCTGGGTCGCTTCCGGCGGCAGTTTCGTCGGCGTCGGCGAGCCTTCCGCCTGCGTCCACAGCAGCCAGTATTTCCAGCTCGCGCACCTACTGGGCGTGGACCGCGAAACCGGCTCCACCTTGGGCAAGCCCAAACGAACGTACAACAAGCCCGACGAGACGCATTTTGTCCTTGCGGACACGACCGGCGCGCTCGATTTCGGCAAGGATGTCGACAACATCTACCTCGTCGCGAACGACACCCAAGTGCTCGCCGACCGGGACGGCTCGCCACGGGTCGCTATCCGCCAGTTCGGGAAAGGCCGGTCCGTCTACCTGTCGGGTTTCAAGTTCTCGCCTGCTAACACGCGTCTCTTGCACCGCACCTTATGTTGGGCCGCCGGCCGCGAGGCAGACTACCGCGCGTGGACGTGCAGCAACATTCACACGGACTGTGCCTATTTCCCGAAGGCGAAGAAACTCGTGGTCATCAACAACAGCGATCAACCTCAGCAAACGAGAGTATTCGACGCGAAGGGCAACGCCGTGGACGTTACGCTCAAACCGTATGACATCAGTGTCATGACGGAATGAGCGCCTCGCGCGCCGACCACTTGCCGTTGAGTAGGTGATCGGCGGACAGTGGTGGCACAAGATGGAGAGTGATCAGATGTGTGAGTCAGGAGATCCGAAGAAAGGTAAGGAGCCGACGCCACAGGAATACTGTTCTTGGTTCGATTCAGAACTCCAAGCGACGGAGACCTACCACAACCACAAGGAAGCCATGGCGTGGACTGCAACGGCATTCTATCTGCCCCTGGTAATTGTCCTCGGATACAAGGCGTGCGTGTTCCTTTCTGGAGTCTTCATCCGAGTTGTCTTCTCTCTGCTCGTCTTGCTGTTGGGATATATGGTCTTGGTTTTTGTGCACATGCAGTTTCAAATGCGTTGGAAGGCAGCCCAGCAGACACTAGCCCTTCGGCGGCTAAGAGGTCGGCTGACCGCGACAAACACATGGCCGGACGAACTCGACTGTGCGGTCCGAGATGGAGCTGGCGCGCAACACACGTGCTTCGACGAAATCCCGACATGGCCCGCCTTCGTGGTAGAGGAAATCCGGAACTGCAACGTGCAAAGAAACCTGAGATGCGCCCTATGGAACCTTGTTCGCCCCCGGCATTGGAATGAAGTCGAGCCGGCGTTGCGAACGGAACTGCCGAGCTACGGTGTGATCTTGATGGCAACCATAATCGCGATTCTTATGCCTTGGTACAGCTCTGGGCGCAAGCTAGGCAGCGAAAAGCCGATCAGCGTACAGCAGCAGTACCAGCCCGGTGACACAACTTTCTCTCTCATTTCATTGCGACCTTCCGTCGTCGCGACGTCAGAGAAGCGCTCCACAGTACCAGCGGGAGGACGGGGTACAGATTCCATCAACGCGACACGAGCAGCTGCGATATCCGCGGGGGAACACTCTGACGTGCCAAGCGGGAGCGAGGATTCGAATTCCGTCGACAGCACACAAGATGGGGAGGGGAGGTAGCCGATAGGCGATCAGGAGGCGGCGCGCTAGCCGTGGCGCCGACATCGCACGACATCAATGTCCGGAGTGCCCAGGGATAGGCTTCGAGCCGGCGATCGGCCTACTTGCTATTTAACAGATGGTCAGCGGCCAATGCGAGGAACATGAAGTCGGTGCCTCCGCCGCCCATGACGTATTCGGTCTGCTGCCAGAAGAAGGGCCACTCCTTCAGTTCGGGCAGGTCGGGCCGGATCAACGCGGTGCCGGAGCCGACGCCGCCGGGGATGTAGCTCCAGTCGGCGCGGTTGACACCGTAGGCGACGGTGAGCGACTGTGCGCCGACACCGGACACGAAAGAGGCGGTGTTCGGTCCCGGATGGCAGCCCAACACGAAGTTCAGCGCGTTGAGCAGGTACTTGTCGTCGAAGATATCAGGCCAGCCCTGGTGCAGGAAGTACTGAGGGACGCCGAAGCTCTGAATGCCCCATCCGGCGCCCCAGATGTTCGGACGGTACGGCACGCCGAACGGCGTCTCCGCGCCCTGCTGCTCGATTTGCTGGCGCAGTCGCGCGACGGCGTCGCGCACAGCACTGCTGAAGGCAGGATCGTCGATCTTGTCTATCGCCCGGCCGAGCACCCAACCGCAGTTGCCGATTGTGCGAACGATGTCGGGCTGCATCGCCACGAGCGCAGTTTTGTATTGCTGCTCGCCGGTTGTGAGGAACAGCTCGGTCAGCGCCTGAATCTTCGCGCCGGCCAGCCTTCTGCCACCGGCGTCCTTGTCTGCCTCGTAAATGGCCTCGGCAGTCTCGATGCACTCAACCGCGAGCGCCGGTCTGTAGTCCTTCAAAGCTCGCGCCGCCGCGGCCAGGCCGGCTGCGACCTCCAACTCCCGTGACGGATTCTCTTCCGTGAAGACGAGGCGGTCATCACGCTTGCCGGAGCGGTCTCCTTTGGCTTCGTCGGGTGCAAGCGCCGCATCATAGACCTTGTTGTCCGTCATGGTCGAGCCGTCCCCCAGCAGGACGTATTGCGGGATCGTGGGACAGATGATGCCTCGGTACAGGCGGCCCAGACTCTTGTAGCCGCCCAGGACCGTCAGCACGCCGTGCTCGATCTGCTGGAGGACGTCGGGGACACCATCAGGCTGGTGCATTTTCACCAGGTGTCGCTGCTGGTCGATGGTGGTAGCGTCATAATCGACCTCGAAGGCCTCGTATATCTGCGACAGGATGCGCACCGTGCCGATCTGCGACTCGATGCGCAGGTCATAGTCGCCTGCGTCGTGCCAGCCGCCCACGTTCAACCCAGGCACAGGCTGGAGCGGATCGTACTTCGTCAGAGTGGAGGCTCCCTGCGCGTAGCCGTCGAAATGGTTGTGGTTGATCGGCGCCATCAGTGCATCGTCGATGTGACAGAGGCCGTGCCAGACGCGGTAACGGTCCTCGACGCGTATATGACACATCTGCACCGGCAGGAAATACTCCAGCGTCGACTGCCAGACGTGCCGGGAATAAACGTCGGTGCTGATCCGAAAGACGTTCGATTCCTGGTCACCGTAGGCAATCAGGTAAACGCCGGATTCGCGGACGTCGCTGAGATCGAACTTGAGGTAGTGAAACCGCAGGAATTCGCCCCAATCGGCCGGTTTGGACTTGCGCACTTCCCGGCGACCACCGGAGGCGTCGACGCGGTATAGAACGATGTCTTTGAAGGTCTTATCGCGCTTGTCGAGTTCGATGACAGCGACCTTCTCTTGCGTAGGATGGTAACCCACCTGCGACAGGTGAATGACCGGCGTATAGCGCCATCCGTCAACGGCATTGGGCGTGACCTTCCACTCCAGGGCGCCGGCGGTCGTGTCGCCAGGCAGTACCGAGCGAACAATGAACCAGCCGTTGTTGTGTTGAGCCCGCCCATCGAGCAATTCAAGCATCGCTTCGCCCAACGCCTCGATGGTCATTTGCAGCGCTTCTGTTTCAGGTGCAAGCGACAGGCGTCTTCCCTTTGCCAAGGCTTGACACTGAGACAGACCGTTGGCGTCGATGTACATCGGACCGTTCAACTGTCTGGGGAACGTGCCGGCCTGGCCGTCCATGTAATAGCTCTTGCCGAAGTATTCGCCCGGAAACAGCTCCAGGTTGAAACCAACGCGCCCGACCCACTCGGACGGCAGCGGCTTGTCCAGATCGACAACGATCCTGAACGAATCCCCGTCGGGACGAACGCGGACCTTGTAGGAGAACTCCAGATCGGGATACACGATCGGATTGAACCCCTTGCGGTCGCGGCTGGCATCGGGATAGCTCAAGCTCGCGGTGATAACCTGATTGACGTCATCGACCTCGCGTCCGTCGAGCTTGGGGATGGGCTGCCACTGTCCCGGCGTGGGCTCCAGCCGCACGTCGCCGTTGGCCGCGACGCGTACCCCGTTCTGAACGATGGTCACGCCTCCCTGATGGCCTTCGGGGTAGAAGTCGCTGAAAACCATCACGTCCAGACCGGGCTTGGCGAAGTACTCCTGGTCGTTGAGCGACAGAGTGTTTTCATCGGCAGCGTTGCCGACACCGGCCAGGAGCGAGCAGAGAAGAACCAACGGGAGCAGTTGTCTTGCGGCGCATATCATCGCTTTCCTCCAAATTCAGCCCATGACGACGGCGACCTCGTGCGTCTTGCCGTCGGCGAATACGGGCACGACGTTGCCCTCCAGGGGCTTTCCATCGACAGTGATTTTTTCGATGCCTTTGCAGACGTGCCGGGGGTTTCGCACGGCTATCTGGTAACAGGCATTTCGAAACTTGCGCCGCACGGTGAAGCCGTCCCAGGCGCTCGGGATGCACGGATCGATTCGCAGGCCGTTGTAATCGGGACGCACGCCGAGGATGTATTGGGTGATAGCGTAGTAGTTCCAGGCGGCCGTCCCGGTCAGCCACGAGTTCTTGGCTTCGCCCGGCCGGAAGGCGTCCTTGCCAGCAATCATCTGCGCGTAGACATAAGGCTCGGTGCGGTGCAGGTCGCTGATCTCTTCGAGATAGGACGGCGCGATCTTGCGGTAGTACTCGAACGCGCGATCACCATTGCCCAACAGCGTCTCCCCGATCATGATCCACGGATTGTTGTGACAAAAGACGCCGGCATTCTCCTTGTAGCCCGCCGGGTACGTGGAGATCTCGCCCAAGTTGAGGTGATAGGTCGTGAAGGCCGGGTTGTTCAACACGATACCATGTTCGCAGTCGAGGCGCTCCTTCACCGAATCCAGCGCCGTGCGGGCCCGGCCGTTTTCGAGCCCGATCCCGGCCATGACGCAGAACCCCTGCGACTCGATGAAGATCTTGCCTTCCTCGTTCTCGTCACTGCCGACCTTGTTGCCGAAGTAGTCATACGCGCGGAGGAACCACTGGCCGTCCCAGCCGTGCGCATCGATGCTCTGCCTCATTCTCTCAACGTTCGCCGCAGCCGCGTCCGCCTCGTCCGGCTTACCCAGCCTTCGACACAATTCGGCGAACTCGCCTCCGTAGAGCACGAACATCCCGGCAATCATCACCGACTCCGCCACGCCGCCCTGCTTGTTCTCCGTGGTCTGGAACGACTCGTCCGGGTCCTGCGAGAAGCAGTTGAGATTGAGACAGTCGTTCCAGTCCGCCCGGCCGATCAGTGGCAAGCCATGCGGCCCCAGGTTGTTGACAACGTGATAGAACGACCGCTTGAGATGCTCGAATAGGGACGGGTTCTCATTGCTCGTCTCTCGTCGCTCGTCGCTCGGAGAGTCAGAGGCACCGGGAGGATCGAGCGACGAGCGACGAGCAACGAGAGACGGATTCTGGTTGTCGAACGGGACGGGCTCATCGAGAATCGACCAATCGCCTGTCTCCTTGATGTAACTGGCGGTCGAGAGAATCAGCCAGAGGGGATCATCGTTGAAGTTGCCGCCGATTTCGTTGTTGCCTCGTTTCGTCAGCGGTTGATACTGGTGATAGGCGCCGCCGTCTTCGAACTGCGTCGCGGCGATATCCAGGATCCGCTCCCTGGCTTTGTCAGGGATCTGGTGGACGAAGCCGATGAGGTCCTGGTTGGAATCGCGAAAGCCCATCCCCCGCCCGATGCCCGACTCGAAATAGGACGCGCTGCGCGACATGTTGAACGTGACCATGCACTGATACTGATTCCAGACGTTCACCATGCGGTCGAGCTTCTCGTCGCCGCTGCTGACCTGGTAGACCGAGAGGAGATCGTCCCAATAGGCCCGGAGTCTCTCGAACGCCTCATCGACCGCCTCAGGCATCTGGTACCTGCCGATAAGCTGTTCGGCTCTCGTCTTGTTGATGACGCCGGGACTCTCCCACTTGTCCTCTTCAGGGTTCTCGACGTACCCGAGTATAAAGACGAGCGTCTCTTCCTGTCCCGGAGCCAGATCGATCTCCAACAGGTGCGAACCGATCGGCGACCAGCCATGCGCAATCGTGTTGCGACTCTTGCCTTCGACGACCGCGTCGGCCCGGTCGAACCCGTTGTACAGGCCGAGGAACGCCTCGCGGTCCGTGTCGAAGCCCTGGATCGGCCGATTGACAGAGTAGAACGCGAAGTGGTCACGCCGCTCCTTGTATTCGGTCTTGTGGTAGATCACGCTGCCTTTGACCTCGACCTCGCCGGTGGAGAAATTCCGCTGGAAATTGGTCATGTCGTCCAGCGCATTCCACAGACAGAATTCGACGAAGGAAAACAGCTTGACCCGCCTGGGCCGACTGCTCGCGTTGGACAGTGCGACTTTCTGGATTTCACAGTGATCGCCCAGAGGGACAAAGTAAAGCACCGCGGCTTTCAAGTCGTTCTTCTGGCCCGTGATGACGGTGTAGCCCAACCCATGGCGGCACTCGTAACGATCCAGAGGCGCCTTGACCGGCTTCCAGCCCGGCGACCAGACGTCAGCGCCGTCGCAGATGTAGAAGCACTTGCCGCCGTCGTCGATAGGAACATTGTTGTACCGATACCGCGTCAGGCGGCGCAGCTTCGCATCGCGGCAGAAGCTATAGCCGCCGGCGGTGTTTGAGACCAGCGAGAAGAACTCCTCCGTGCCCAGGTAGTTGATCCAGGGATACGGCGTGCGCGGCTCCGTGATGACATATTCCCGGCGGCTGTCGTCGAAATGTCCGTAGCGCATCAGGCGGTTCTCCCTTGTTCGTAGTGGCGTCGTAAGACGCTATAGTCTATATGCCCTTACGGGCACGCTACAAGCGCTTGACCACGACCTCGCTGCCGTCATAGTGAACGACCTCGGACGGCGTACCATCCAGACTCAGGCCGACCGTGCTGTCCGGCGTCACCCAGACGATCTCAAACGTTCGCGTCTGCAGCATCCCGGAAAACTCTCCTGCCCGGGCGCCGATGGTCAGCGACTTCGTGCCTTCATCATAGCCGAGCGGAATGACGCTGAAAGCGCCCTGTTCATAGTTGTAGTTGACGCCCTCATCTTCGTACAGCGAAAACTCACCGTCAGCACCGGTGTAGACCATCAACCGGATCGGATCAGCCGGCTTCTCGGCGTTGTATTGAAGGGCCGGACCGAACGGGACGATCGAGCCCGCCCGCACGAAGAGCGGGATGTCCGCGAGAGGCGCATCTGCGGTAACAGTCTGGCCGCCGGAGAAGTACTTGCCCGACTTCAACCCGTACCAGCCTGCGCCGGTGGGCAGGTACACCTGTCGCGATCTGGCCTGGTACTGCGTCACTGGATTGACGAGCAAAGCCGGACCGAACATGAACTGATCGTCGATGCTCAACACGTTGTCATCGGCGCCGAAATCCATCACGAGCGCCCTCATGATCGTGTAGTCATCGTGCGTGACCATGCCGACGAGCGAGTAGATGTAGGGCATGAGCCGGTAACGCAGCTTGTCGTACGCGAGCATCGTCTGGTAGGCCGGGTGGTCGTCCGGAGCGATGTTGAACATCTCACGCGGTGGGAACTGGCCATGCGAGCGGAACAGCGGACAGAAGGTCGCAAACTGGAACCAGCGCGTGTTCAGCTCGCGCCATTCCTCCAGGTCGTCGGGCGCGACGTTGCGTTCGAAGCGAGGCTCGACCGCGAAGCCTCCGATGTCGGTCGTCCAATACGGAATGCCCGACAGGCAGAAGTTCAGGCCGGCGGGAATCTGGGTCTTCAGGTCGTACCAGCGCGTCGCGATGTCGCCGCTCCAGGTGGCCGCGGCGTAGCGCTGCTGTCCGGCATACGCCGAGCGGGTCAGGATAAACACGCGCTGATCGGGGTTCGTCCAACGCTGGCCTTCGTAAATTCCCTTGGCATTCATCAGCGAATACGTGTTCAGATAACGTGACGAAGAGCCGTAGGCGGTCGGGCCGATGCGCCGACGCCATTCATCCATTGACAGGTTCGAATGGATGTCAGGTTCTGTCGCATCTAACCACCAGGCGTCGAATCCCTTGCTGAACAGCTTCTCGTCGATCTGTTTCCAGAACAGCTCGCGTGCCCCTTTGCTGTAGGGATCGTAGAACGTTGAGACGTACCCCCGCCCGACCCAGTCACGCTCCTGCTTCTCGACGTTCCGCCGGTACAACCAGCCCTCTTTCTTGAACGCCTCGTAGTTCTCGGTTCCCACGTAGAACTTGGGCCAGACGGAGATCATGATGCGCGTGTTCAACTCATCGTGCAGTTCCTTGACCATACCGGCCGGGTCGGGGTAGCGCGTCGAGTCGAAATCGTGATCGCCCCACTTGTCCTCAGGCCAGTAGAACCAGTCCTGCACGATGTTGTCCAGCGGGATCTGGCGCTCGCGGAATTCCTTGACCACATCCAGCAGTTGCTCCTGGCTCTGGTAGCGCTCACGGCACTGCCAGAAACCCATCGCCCACTTCGGCATCATCGGCGCCGGGCCGGTGATCGTGCGGTATCCGCTGATAATCTCATCGGCGTTGTCGCCGGCGATGAAGTAATAATCGATCTGATCGCCCACCTCAGACCAGAGGGACATGGTGCCCTTGGCTTCCTCCCCTTCCGGAGTCAGGCAGCGCAGGCCGATGTAGCCTCCGTTGGGAATCCACTCGATCTTGATCGGATAGCGCTGACCCGCCTCCATTGAGAGGCGCAGGATATGCGTCCAGGGACACCAGTTCTGCCGCCAGGAATCGACGACCAGCTTGCCGTTGAGCCAGACCTTGGCGAAGTGCGAGCTGTAGAACCGGAATTTGTGTACGCCTGACTCATTCGAGGCAAGCTCGCCGCTCCAACGAACGCTGCCGCGACTGGTATTGAAGCCGTCGGGATACCCGCCAGTCTCGCTGAGGTTCTCGTGCGCAATGACGGATTCACGGCGTGACGTCAGCAGGTTCTGAAAGTCCTGGTTGCGGAAATACTCGGCGGTCCAACCTCCTTCGTTGCCATCCTTGTCATACAGCGTCAGCGTCGAGAGCGGCTGGTAATCACGGACGTCGCCAAACTTCGTACGCGAGTTGTTGTCCCAGAGAATGCCATAGTTGCGGCTCGAAATCACAACCGGCACCGATGCGACGATATTGTGCTGCCAAAGGTCCACATCGTGGCCTTTGTAGTTCATGATGCCGTTCTGATGCTGGCCCAGCCCGTAGAACGCCTCATCGTCAGGCGACTCGAACACCTGGCGGACGTGATACGTCTGCTCTCCCATGACGTCGGCAGGCGCGAGCGTCTTGCCGCCGCCCTCTCGCTCCTGCAGGATCAACCGGCCGGCGGCTTCGTAAAAGGCAATTTCGCCGGTTTTCGCTGAGACCTTGGCTGTGAGTCTGTCTGTGCTGACCTGAACGGTCTCGCCCTTCTGTCGCACCGAAAACGGCGTCGGCTCCCAGTCGCGCTTGGGCACGATCAGACTTGGCCGGGAGGAAAAGTCCTCGCCAGGCGTCGCGACCACGCGCATCATGCGGTCGCCGCAGACCTCGACCTTCACCTGACGTGGGTCGCCCGTTGCTTCCTGCGCCAACCGGATGACAACGCCGTTGGATACTCTCGTGATATTGGCGTTCTGTTTGAAAGTGCTGTTGGTACAGCCTGTCAGCACCACAACCGCCGGGACAGATAGGGCAAGCCATTGCTTGGTCGTCATACTCGTCTCCTTTGAGTCGGTCACGATGTCGATGCGAACACCAGATAAGTACCGCTTCCCGCGCGGGTTTTCAACCCTTTTCGTCGGTTCCGCGTCCGGCCCACGTAGGTCGTGCGTCCTCGCACGACATGGCGAGCGGGGACGCTCGCCGTACGGTCAGAATGCGGTTGCGGGCCCTGAAGAATCCGGTATGATGCTGGGCAACCATGGCAAGTCTGACCGTCCGAGAAGGAGAACGCGACCATGCAAAGACACGCCGCCTCAGTCCTGTGGATTGCCCCTATTCTCTCACTGCCGTCGCTCCTCGTCAGTCCGGCCTGGGGGTATGACAATTTCCAGGTCTCCATCTACTGCCGCGCTTATGAGACCAGGCAGATGGGCGATCCGAGTTGGATCGAGTCCCGGTGGGACGAGATCGCGCGCCAGGTACACGTGGACAAGGTGTATCTCGAAACGTACCGCGACCAGGGCAATCTCGTCGACGCCGAGACGCTCGC
The DNA here is from genome assembly GCA_016927855.1 of Sedimentisphaerales bacterium. Classification (GTDB taxonomy): domain Bacteria; phylum Planctomycetota; class Phycisphaerae; order Sedimentisphaerales; family Anaerobacaceae; genus JAFGLV01. Next base: position 9,169 of record JAFGLV010000086.1, on the reverse strand, counting down.
CAAAGCCAAGCAGTTCTTCGCCGACCGCGGCGTTCGCACCGCCGGCGGCATTACCCTGACCGTCAGCGAGCGCAACCGCTTCGAGACGTTCTGTTACACCAATCCCGAGCACCGCCGGACCGTCAGGGAGATCGTCGAGTTCACGGCCCGCAACTTCGACGAGGTCATTCTGGACGACTTCTACTTCACCAACTGCAAGTGCGAGTTGTGCATCGAAGCCAAAGGCAACAAGAGCTGGACCGAGTACCGAACCGCCCTGCTGACGGAGGCCGCGCGCAACGTGATCGCCGGGCCGGCGCGAGCGGTCAACCCGAACGTCAAGCTGGTCATCAAGTACCCCAACTGGTACGAGCACTTCCAGGGTCTGGGTTTCAACCTGGAAACGGAACCGAAGATCTTCGACCGCCTTTACACCGGCACCGAAACGCGTGACCCATCGAGCAACCAGCATTTGCAGCAATACCTCGGCTACCTGATCTTCCGCTACTTCGAGAATCTCAAGCCTGGCTGCAACGGTGGCGGCTGGGTCGACACCGGCGGCATGATGTACACCGACCGCTACGCCGAGCAGCTCTGGCTGACGCTGTTCGCCAAGGCGCCGGAGATCACGCTATTCGACCTGAGGCAGGTCCAGCGCGGCCTGCGCGGTCCCGACAACACGCCCTGGCAAGACCAGCAGACCAGCTTCAACTATCAGGAAATGATGAAACCCATTCAGTTGGCTGACGGCGCGACCGTCCAGCCGACGATGATCGCGCGTGCGGCCGGCTACACGTTCGAAAAGGTGGACCAGTTCCTCGGTCAACTGGGTAAGCCGGTCGGCGTCAAGAGCTACAAACCCTATCACTCGACCGGCGAGGATTTCCTCCAGACCTACCTGGGCATGTGCGGCATCCCGATGGACATCGTCCCGGAATTCCCGACCGAAGAGAGCATGGTCCTGCTGACCGAGCAGACCAAGTTCGATCCGCAAATCGTCGGGAAGATCAAGAGACAGTTGCTCGCGGGCAAGAGCGTGTGCATCACGTCAGGCCTGCTGCGCGCCCTGCAAGGTAAAGGGATCGAGGACATCGCGGAGCTGCGCTACACCGACCGCAAGGCGACCGTCAAGGAATTCAGGGCCGGGTTTGGAGGCCGGGCGCAAATCCAGGAAGAAATGACGATCCCGCAAATCGTATATCTGACGAATGACGCCTGGGAAGAGATCTCGGCGATGGACGGGACGAATGGCTGGCCCATGCTGATTTCCGCCGGCTACGCCAAAGGGACACTCTACGTACTGACAATCCCCGAGAACTTCGCCGACCTGTACCACCTGCCGGTGTCGGTCCTGTCACGCATCAAGGACACGTTGGTGAGCGGATTGCCCGTGCGCCTGGACGGTCCCGGCTTGACCAGCCTCTTCGTTTACGACAACGACACATTCATCGTCGAGTCGTTCCTGGATGAGCCGGTCGACGTCACCGTCGTAGTCGGCAGACAGATCAGCGGCATCCGCGACCTCCAATCCGACGAGGTGATTTCTCCGGGTGGCGGCGGCGGACGGTTCGGCGGACGTCGCGGCGGCTTCGGCGCGATGGGAGGCAGCCCCCGGACCACCTTCGCGCTGCAGATCGAGCCCCATTCATACCGCGTCTTCAAATGCGAATAGAGCCCGTCGGGTTCAGAGCTTCTTGAGCAAACTGAGCCACCGTTTCCACGCGGCGTCGTGGGCCTTGCGGTTCGCATTGTCGGGCTCGGCCTGCTCGCCGCTGCGCATGAAGGCATGTCCGGCGCCCTCATAGACGATTGGCTCATAGGTCTTTCCTGCCTCCAGCATCTGCCGGGCGGTCGTCGCGGTGGTGCTGGTAACGCGCGCGTCGCTGCCGCCGTAGAAGCCGTAGACCGGACAACCGATCTTCTTCAGTTCGTTCGGGTCCGTCGGCGCTGTGCCATAGAAGACGTAGGCCGCCTTCAGGGTCGGACGGTTGGTCGCGAACCGAAACGTCTGGCTGCCACCCCAGCAGAATCCGCCGACTGCGAGCTTTCCGCTACACCCCGGCAGCTTCGCCGCGCGATCGGCCACGGCCCGGAGGTCAGCGGTCACCTGGTCCGGCGGCAGCTTGTAGAGCGCGTCTCTGGCTGCGTTGGTGCTAGGGAAATCACTCGTCTTGCCGCCGTCGGGTCCCATTCCCGACAACAGGTCGGGAGCGACAGCAATGTAGCCTGCCTCCGCGATCCGGTCGGCTACGCTACGGACCCAGTCAGTCAGTCCCACGTTCTCGTGGATGATCAGCACGGCCGGCACGTTGTCCTTGACCTCGGGGAAAACCACAAGCGTCTGGACCGTGCGATCGCCGTACTTGACTCCCACCCATTCGTGATGGCGCGGCGATTCATTAAGCCGCTGCACCGCCGGGTCCTGAGCCGTGGCGCTACCTCCAAGCAGCGCAACCACAAGCAGCGCTGTCAACTGAGCTTTCCAGTCAGTCATGATACACCTCCCTTATCGAAAAAGCCATCCACTATCGGCAGCTTTACGCGACGGGGAAAGGTGCAGTTCGGGAGGCAAAAACGCGAAGCCCCCCAGGACGTGCCTGAGGGGCTCGATTTTGTCCTCGGTGCAAGGGGCTGCTGCTACTTGGGGCCGATTCTGTACATTCCTGCTCCGTGGGAAGAAACCGAGGCGCTGAAGTTCTCGGCGGTCTCGCCCAGGTCCTTCTTGGCCCAGAGATCGCGGACGTTACATCGACCGTCAAGACCAAGGGCATCCAGGGCGACCCAAACGCTCACAGCCTCCGCACCGTCGCGCGTGTTGAACAGGGCTACGTACTTGTCCTGCGAATCCAGAATGTCGGCGGCCCAGACGATCAGGCCGTCGGCGTTGGACAGCTCGCGGCTGTTGGTGCAGGTTTGGTTGACCGCCAGGACCTCATCATTGGTCAGCAGCGAGAGGGTGAATTCGTCGTTGCTGGGCAGGTCGCCGCCGAACATCAGAGGCGAGCGGAAGATGCTCCACAGCGTCATCAGCGTGATTTGCTCGTCCTTGGTAAAACGCGTCCGGCGGTCAGGACCGCGCTCGCCGCGAATGCTGATGCGCCCGAGCGGGAGCATGTCGGCATCCGGCCAGTGACCCGGCGCGCTGTAGGGCGCCCAATTCTTGCAGCGTCCGAACATCTCCTCGATGTCCTGCCAACGATCCCAGAAGTCATCTGAAATACGCCAGAGATTCGCATGGTTTACCGCGTGCTCGGCAGATTCCAGCGGCGTCGCGCCCGGCGACATGCTCAGCACGATCGGTCGGCCGCAACCGTCGATCGCCTTGCGAATCAGTTCGATCTCGTCGGCGTGATAGGGCCGAGAGAGGTCGTCGATCTTGACGTAGTCCACCTCCCACGAGGCATAGAGCTTGAAGATCGAATTGTAGTACTCCTGCGCGCCCGGCCGGTCGGCGACGATGGTGTACATGTCGCGCAGCCAGCGGCATTGCTGGCGCCGGCTGTAGATGTCGGCGGCGCGCGCGTCGCTGCCCAGGATGGGCGTGTTCTTCTCGACCGCTCCGACCGGGATGCCACGCATAAGGTGGATGCCGAACTTGAGCCCTTTGCCGTGTACGTAGTCGGCCAAGGGCTTGAAGCCTTTGCCGTCGGCGGCCGAGGGGAACCGATTGACCGCGGGTGTGAAACGTCCGTACTCATCCATCACGTAGCGAGGGTCTCTCTGGTTGTAGCCGCCGGCCTTGGTGTTCTCGACGAACCAGCGGATGTCCACCACGACGTACTCCCAGCCGTGCGATTTGAGATGCTCAGCCATGTAGTCGGCGTTGTTCTTGACCTCCGCCTCCGTCACCGTCGGCCCGAAGCAATCCCAACTGTTCCAGCCCATCGGAGGCTTCTGGGCCCAGGACCAGAAGCGCGGCTGGTCGGACTGCGCGCCGGAGGCAATCGGCGTGGCGGTGGCATCGAAATCGCCGAACTCGCCAGAGAAAGTACCCGCGAGCCGACCGTCCTGGAGCGTACCGGCGAAGGTTGACTCCGACTCCCATTCGGGCATGCTGACCCTCTGGACGAACGAAAGCTTCTGCCCATCGAACTTGATATTGGACAGCGTGATCTTGAAGTCGTCGGGATTGAAGGCCATCTCGTCGGTCTGCATGTCCTCCGGCCAGACCGGCGTCCACTTGCCGGAATAGGCGCCGTCGGCGCCCTTGGTGAAAGCGGCGTTGGCGGTCATCTCCCATTCCCCGACGGAGAACCTGAACTCCCATTCGCCGACGATATCAACGCCCAGCGACATTCGCGCGAGCAGCAAGACCGAGATGAGGGCAAAGACGTTTCGATGAACTCCCCGATCTGACGTACGATTCATGGCAAACCTCCAACGTATGGGCGAAGCGCATTTCGCCCTAACCGATCCAGTGCGATCCCCGGCACGGCGCCATGGTGCGTCCCCAAGCATACCGCACGGCAGCCTGGCAAACAACTGCTTCTTGCCGGGAGTACAGGCGTGAGAGGCTCTTAGAACGCATAGCGCAGGCGTGCGAAGAAGGTCCGGCCGGGCGTCTCGTAGCTGGTGAAGTAGCTCACGTCGTAGACCGGGTCCGCCGTCTCGTTCAGCACGTCGGTAACGCCGAGAAGCAGGTCGGCTTTGCCGTTGAGGAACTTGCGGCCCAGCGTCAGGTCCAACCGGTGAGACACAGCGGCGCCATCCGAAGGCGAGTTGGAGGCATTCACGCCGATGGCATCGTTGTACACGTAATTGGCCTGAAAGTGCCAGTCGTCGGGCAGGGTGTAGCCATAGCGCGCGCCGACCTTGTGTCGGGCGGGGAAATACGCACGCACAGCGTCGGTGTTCAGGTCCGTCGAAAGCTCGTTGTAGGCATACCACAAAGCGAGGTATCCGCGGTTGCCTCGGTAGGTGATCTCGAACTCCCCTCCGTAGGAGTCGGCGCCGCTGAGATTGACGAAGTAGCTGTTCGTTACCGGCCCGACCATCTGGTTCACCGAGCCCAGCAGGTCCTCCATCCGCTGATAGTAGGAATCCACCTGAACCCGGATGCGGTCCGAGAGCTTGCCCGCGTAACCCACCTCCAGGGCATACGTGGACTCGTTCTTCAATTCCGCCGGGTTGGGAATGACATTGAACAGTCCGCCCAGTGAGCTCATTCTCAGCTCGCGCAACATGACGCCGGGCGCGCGGAAGGCCCGCGCCACGCCGAAACGTGCGACGTGGTCTTTATTCTCATCCAGAGCATAAAGGGCTGCGGCGCGCATCGACCAGTCAAAGCCGGTTTCGCTGTAGTGGTCGAGCCGGCCTTGACCTTCCAGGGTCAGACGCTCCGTCAGCGCGTAGCGATCCACTGCGTAGAAGCCCGCCCAATACTCGTCATAGGCGCTCTGGGCGAAGAACACACCCGATCCATCCAGGTTGGCCTCGTCGTCGATCCGCGTCCAACGCAGGTTTCCGCCGACCGTCAATCGGTGCGTATCCCCGGCGGAGAACTGAAGCTGGCCTTCCAGATCGTTTTCGTAGTAGGCGTACCGCTTGATCGTCTCGGGAGCGTGGACCACCGAGTAGTTGCCAAACCACTGGAGATACCCCTGAGTCTGGGGGCTGTAGGTGCGCTCGAGGCGTCCGAACAGCCTGGTGGCGCTGGCGGTGCCGTCCCGCAGAGGCTGCTGTCCCGCCAGCTCGCGGTCACCGCGTTGCGAATTGGCGTGTCCCAGGCCGAAGCCCAGGCGGGTGTTGTCACTGGCTTGATAGGAGAATTCGTTGTCGAACCGCCACACGCGCGCGAAGTCCCGGGCGCGGAAATTGGCGAAGCCCATGAGACCATTCAAATCAGGAAACGCCGAGACGGTTTGCCCCGCGCCGGCCTGGTCGGAGTCCTCGATGTCCTCGTATCCCGCTGAAGCGCGCCAGGCCAGACGCTCACGGCTCTCGGCATACCGGAGCTGGCTGTAGGTGTCGCCATGTTCGGTGACGGTGCTGCTGACGAGTGACTCCCGGGTCTCTGCGGGACGCTTGGTGATGATGTTGATCACGCCGGTGAACGCGTTGGCGCCCCAGACGCCGCCGCCGGGTCCGCGCAGGACTTCGATCCGTTCGATGTCCTCGATCATGACCGGCAGATTCAGCCAGTCCGGCGCTCCCCAGGCGGGATTCAAGGCATTGCGACCGTCGATCAAGACCAGGGTCCGATCCGAGTAGATTCCGAATAACCCGCGCACGCCTACAATGTAGCGCGTGCGATCGACCCGACGCACGTCCACGGCAGGCAGCAGCGCCAGCAATTCCGGGATGGTCGTCAGCCCGCTGTGGCGGATCTCCTCAGCGGTGAGCACGGCGACCGGCACCGCCAGCTCGGACTGTTCCTGCTCCGAGCGTGAGGCGGAGACGACCTTCAAGTCCAATAGCTCTTCCAAGCTCATGTCGAAGTAGTCTTCTCCGGCGCCGTCTTCGGACGTCGCGGCGAAGGCCAATCCGGCGAATACCATCGACGCTGCCACACACACGATGCAGTGCTTCATAGCCATCCTCTTGCCACGTAGAATCGCAGTCTTGCCGGCTTGCGGTCCGATAACCTGACGTCCGTACCCTGGTCGTCAAGGTTTGGGGACCGGTGCTCCCATGCAAATCGGCCTACCTGCCTTCTGCATCGGCACAAAAGTCACACGGGTTAAGAGGAATGGGTCTCATGGACAAGACGCGACCCGGCGCGATGTCGACTCGCTGAAGGGTGCCTATCCGCTCTGCTTGCTGCGTCGGCGCCGGCGCTGCTTCTGCTTGCGGACCTTTTCGGCCTTCAGCGCCGCCGGGCTCGCGCGCCCCAGCGTTCTGGCCTCCAGCATCTCGCAGAGGCGCTTGCGGGCATAGTAACGGTTCAGCGGCTGGGAGCGCTCTCGTTGCATCTTGACTTCCAGGCCCGTCGGCAGATGCTTGAGGTGGACGCAACTGGAGGTCTTGTTGACCTTCTGTCCGCCCGGCCCGGACGAACGGACGTATTTCTCCTGGAGGTCCTGCTCGCGCAGGCCCAGCGCCGCCATTCTGGCCTCCAGCTCGGCCTGTTTTTTATCGGTCACTCCGAAGTCCACGTGTCGACCTCAGCGATTGGCGCGTTTGGCCACGACCTGCCTGGTCCGATCCAGCGTCCCGCGCAGCGCGTCCACGCTGCCCGACGAGCCCAGAAAGAGATCGTCCGGGAAGGTGTAGTGCTCGAGAATTCCGTTGAGAATATCGGTGCCCTGATCGGCGTTGAGCCACATGCCGGCCAGGTATTGCAGTCTCAGGTTGCGGTCCGTGTTGATCTGCGCGCCGCGCATCCAGTCGTGCAGGTCGCTCGCCCGACCGGCGTAGGTGGCCAGCAGGTCCGTGACGGTATAGAATCCCGCGTCCCGCAGGGACTGCGCCACGTCGGCATAGGCGTCGTCATCGAGCCGCTGCTGCAATTCGTCCACGTCGATGACGGTCGGCTCGACCTGGCCGAACAGGACCGCATCGTATCCCTCGCCCTCGATGTCGTTGCTCCAGAGGATGCCGTTGGGAAAGACCTGGAAGAAGGTGCTGATGAGGCTCTTGGCGGTGTCGGGACTGCTCTCGTAGAGTGGCATCCAGAGCGCCATGACCCCTCCCGGCTTCAGGCGGGCCTTGCACATCTGGTAATACTCCACGGTGTTGAGCGCGGCGCAGCCCTTGACCCAGGGATCGATGGGGTCGGAGGTGATGATGTCGAACTTCTCGCGGGTCGTGCTGACGAAATGCCGCCCGTCATCGTAGACGACCCGCGTGCGCGGATCGGAAATGACGCCGTGATTCTCCTTGCTGAAGAGCGGCGCGACGTGCTGTGGTACGAGCGGCTCGATGTCACAGATGACGATCCGCCGGACGCTGGGGTACGGCACGAACGAGCCGGCGGTAACTCCCGCTCCGCAGGCCACCACCAGCACCGACTCCGGATTCTCGTGCGTCAGCGCCACGATGTGGCCTAGCATGCGCTGCAGGCGCATGTCCTGCGGGTCGTTCGAGGCCTGCACTTTGCCGGCGCCGTGGAAACTCCGCACGCCCAGGCTCGATTCAGTCACCGCGATGGAGACGTTTCTTCCCTCACGCGCGTAGATGCAGAAGACTTGCGACTGTCCGTCATCAGGAGGGATCTGATCCTGCGGGGTGATCCCAGGCACCATGTAGTCGGTGTAGGTAGCCATGTGGCGTCCATGGGCGATCAATCCCCAGGGAATGGTCGGCACACGCCATATCAGCAAAGCCGCCAGCGCCGCTGCGCCGGCCGCCGCAACCCACCTGGGCCATCGGGTTGCCAGGCGGCGCGCCAGTGACTCGGCACCCGGCGCGTGACCCAACGGCACCAGGAGCAGCAACCCGCTGAAAGCCGACAGACCGACCATGATCTGCTGGCTGCCCTGCGTGCCGATCCAGGGGACGAAGATCATGCTGAACGCCAGCGAGCCGACGATCGCGCCGACCGTATTGGCGGCATACACCCCGCCCACCAACCGTCCAGGGTCCTGGCCGGGCGCAGCCACGGAGGCCAGCGCCAGCGGAAAGCTGGCGCCCCAGAGGATCGCGCCTGGCAGGACCGCCCATATACAACGCGCCAGATCGAGTTGGAAGTCAAACCAGGGACTCCGCGAGAGGGTCGTGTCTATGGGCCAGTAAGGCAGCGATCGGGCCAGAACATACGCTGTCCAGGCAATCGCGCCCATCAGGAGCAACTGGCAAGCGCCCAGCGCCAGCCTTGGTCGTCTGCTGTGTCGAGCCAGGAGTGCACCGATGCTGCTGCCAATCCCCAGCCCTGCCAGGAATACCGCGAGGATAATCGAGAACGTGTAGACCGTCCCGCCCAACAGCAGCGAGAGGATTCGCGTCCAAACCACTTCAGCGCCCAGCGCACACAGCCCGGATAGTCCGATCGCCCAGTAGACCCGCCCGGCCGCCGGCGCGCGGGGCGGAGTCTCTTGCATCCCAGGCAGTCCTGCCGGGCGGTGGGCCGTTCGACCCGCCAAGGCCAGACCGACGCCGGCCACCGTGAGGTTGATGGCCGCGGCGACGTAGGTGGCGGTGGCCATGTCGTGGACCCTCAACAGATAGAAGCCCGCCAGGAGGCAGCCCAGAACGGCGCCGACGATATTGCCGCCATAGAGAAAGCCCAACCAGGAGACCCCCTGCGGGGTAG
>JAFGLV010000085.1 GCA_016927855.1 Sedimentisphaerales bacterium | reverse complement strand
TGTTTTTGTCTCATGACCTTACTCTCCGGAGACTTTTTCCATCATTGTACTGACCTCCGGTCGCTGACACCTCACTGACCTTGGGTTACTGACACTTGGCCCTTGAAACTTCAAATTTGACACTCATTCCATCATTCCATCCTATCTTACAGCCTACGCCGTGCCGGAGTGGATTGTCAACTGCCGAATCTTGCCGGCTACCTCGTCGACGGTCGGCACGCCGCCGCCGGTGCGTCCGTGCAGCAGGACGGGAGACTTGCCGGCCACCGCGAGCTTGACGTCCTCGACCATTTGGCCCGCGCTCATCTCGACCGTCAGAAACACGCGGAACGACTCCGCGGCCGCACTGACCTGTGCCGTCGGGAAGGGCCAAAGCGTGATCGGTCGGATCAGGCCCACTGGGATGCCTTCCTGGCGCGTCTTGTCAACCGCCGCACGCGCGATCCGAGCCGCGATGCCATAGGCGACGATCACGATCTCGGCGTCCTCCATGCGGTATTGCTCGCATAGGATCTCGTTCTCTTCAATTTGGCGGTACTTGGCCTGGAGCTTGTCGTTGAGCTTCTCAAGCATACCGTCCACCAGCCAGAGCGACCGGACGATGTTCTGCTCGCGGCCCTCGGTGCCGGTCAGTGCCCAGGGCTTGTCGGGCAACTCGCGACGTGGCTTCGGCTCCAACACGACCGGCTCCATCATCTGTCCCAGAATCCCATCAGCCAGCACGAGCACGGTCACCCGGTACTGGTCCGCCAGGTCGAAGGCCAGCGGCATGCTGTCGGCCAGTTCCTGCACGCTCGACGGTGCCAGGACGATGGTGCGATAGTCGCCGTGCCCGCCACCGCGGGTGGCCTGGAAGTAGTCGGCCTGTGAAGGCGCGATATTGCCCAGGCCCGGCCCGCCGCGCATGACGTTGACCACCACCGCCGGCAACTCGGCGCCAGCCAGATAGCTGATACCTTCCTGCATGAGGCTGATGCCAGGACTGGAGGAACTGGTCATCGCACGCTTGCCGGTGGCGGAAGCCCCAAAGACCATGTTGATCGCGGCCAACTCGCTTTCGCTCTGGACGAAGACGCGACCTTCCTCGGGCATCCGCCGCGACATATAGGCGGTGATCTCATTTTGCGGCGTGATCGGATAGCCAAAGTAGGCGTCGCACCCGGCTATGATCGCTGCTTCCGCCAGCGCCTCGTTACCACACATCAATACGCGTTCGCTCACGCTTCCTCCTCGACTGGCTGTGGCGCGCGCTTCTTGCCGTCCGTCTCGACGATATGGATCTGGCCGGCTTGGTCCCAGCAGACTTCGATGATTCCTTCGGGACAAACGATAGCGCATTGGGCGCAGCCGGTGCAGGCGGTATCTTTGGCTTCGGCGGGGAAATAGCCGATTCGGTTCGACTCCTTCGAGATCGCGATACTCTCTCTGGGGCAGACGATCACGCACAGGCCGCAGCCTTTGCAGCGTTCCGTGTCAATAACGATCTTACCTGCCATTACGTGCGTCCTTTGCCTTCCATCGTTCAATCAGATGCCCAGCCGGCCAACGCAAACCGGTAGCTCCCTCCTTCACCTACTCCATGCTACCGGCCCAGTTCGGGCCTGTAAAGGTGAAAAAACGCCGGCCGGCAAAGGCATGCGAGGTGGACGAAACCCCACGAAACGCGCCGAACCGCCCCTTGACCGAATTTACCCCTTCTGGTAGGACCGCTTCCGTGGTCGCCGAAGGAGGTTGCGTATGCAGAGCCGTCACCGGTCAACAGGGCTCGTCGGAGCGACGCTCGTGGGGCTGGCCATCGTGGCCGTGCTCGCTGTTTCGGGCTGCGAGAAGAAACCGCCTCAGGCGGTGGGCCAACTTCACGATGCGGCCGCCAATGGACAGCGTGCGCACTGTGCCACGTTGATTTCTCGCGGAGCCAACGTGAACGGGAGAGACTCCCTGGGGCGAACACCGCTGCACGCAGCGAGTCGGCTGGGCGACATGGATGTGGTCAGGCTGCTCATTGAAGAGGGAGCTGATGTCAACGCAATCGACGATTCCGGCCGGTCCGTTCTTGAGGAGTTCATTGAGTCGCGGTACCTGCGGGCCGCGGTTCTGCTCATCGAGCAGGGCGCCGATATCAATGCTCGAACCTCGACAGGAGGGACGCCTCTACAGCCCGCCGCGGATGCGAACGACCTCCAGATGGTGAAGCTGCTTCTGGCGAATGGCGCCGACGTCGGCTCCAGAGTCCCGTATCTGCATACGCCTCTCGAGCTGGCTGCCCAATGGGGCAACCTGGAGATGCTGCAACTACTTCTGGACAAGGGGGCCAGGATTCAGACGCCTGGCGAAAGTGGCGGGGGGCCCTTGCGTCTGGCGGCCGCCAACGGACACAAGGAGGTCGTCGAGTTTCTGTTGGCCCAAGGGGCGGATATCAACGCCGCTGACCCCGACGGGTGGACGGCCCTCCACCATGCCGCCGAGAACGACCGTGCCGACATGGTCGAACTGCTATGGGCCAGAGGCGCACGGATCGGTCCTGCCTGTACGAGAGGCAACCGGGCGTTGTTGCTGCTGGCGGCGCGTCACGGCCTGACGGATATGGCTGAACGCCTTCAGGCTGTGACAGATACTGGCCCGTTGCTCAACCTGCAGAACGAATATGGCAATACGCCGCTGCATGATGCCGCCGATGCAGGCGACGCGCGCCTGGCGGAGTTCCTCATTACGTACGGCGCCGACGTAAACGCCGCGAAGTCCGGCGGTACAACGGCTCTGCACCTGGCCGTCTCCGCCGACCGCGAAGAAATGATCCGGCTGCTGTTGAATCATGGCGCCGATGTCAACGCCGCCGACGTGGACGGAGACACACCTTTGCACAACGCGGCGCTTGAAGGACACGTCAATCTGATCGAATTACTCCTGGCTCACGGCGCCCGCATCGACGCCCGGGACGCTCAGGGAAATACCCCCTCAGACGAGGCTGTTCACACCGGTCATCCGGAAGCCACCCAACTCCTGCGCAAGCATTCGACAGGTCACAACAGCTCCAAGCCGTAGTGCAAACCCGAAGCGGTACCATCGCTGTGACGGTCTTTCAGCATGGGCTAAAGCCCATCCTACAGCGCGCCTAGCAGCGAGGCAGTGGTCTATGGCAATCTTGCCTTCCACTTGTCTGGGTCCTGTGAACAGTGAAAGACAGCGTAGACCACCACTCGCGCCGGCTCGATTTCGTAGATGACGGCGTAGGGGAACCTGCGGACTAGTGCCCGGCGGTATTCACCCAGGATAGCCGGGTACATGAGGGGATAACGCTGGATGAACGAAAGCGTGGCCTCCAGGCAACGCAGGAATTCCAGACCCAAGCCGAGGCTCTGCTCCTCGTACCAGGCAAGCGCGGCGGCAATGTCTTGCCGGGCAGCCGGGATGAAGAAAGGCTCTTTAGTCCTTGGACTCAAGGATCGACCTCTTGACCTCCGACCACGGTTTGGCAGACTCAGGATGCTTCACATACTCGCTTCTGCGGCGCTCCAGTTCAGCCTTTTGCCATTCGGGTATGGGCAGATCCTCCTCGTGGCTGCGCGCGATGCTGTCCCAGAGGTCTTCGACCAACTGTATGCGCTCAGCCAGAGGCAGCTTTTCCAACTCGCGAAAGTCCGGTGCCATAGATGTTGTATTATAGCGAAGCCCGACTCCGTGAGCAAGTCGGTTTTCCTGCGCACCCAGCGGCTTGCCGGCGGCGTGGATTTGTGGTTCACTGGGGGGATGGATAGGGCATTGTTTGACTTGCTTGGAAGGACTGCACTCGTAACGGGGGCCGGGCGGGGGATCGGGCTGGCGCTGGCACGCGGGCTGGCCGACCATGGAGCCGATGTCGTTCTGGTGGCGCGGACGGCCGAGCAGCTTGAAGCTGGCAAACGGCGTATAGAGGACGAGACGGGACGCAAGGCCTGGGGCCTTCCGTTCGATCTGTCGAATACGGCCGGGGTCGCGCCCTTCTTCGACAGGGTCGTCGAGGAAGTCGGCGCTGTGGACATTCTCGTCAACTGCGCCGGCGTCAACCTGCGTGGAACGACCGAAGACGTCGCGCCGGAGACGTTCCGGCGCGTGATGGACGTCAATCTCACCGCGGCGCTGATGCTGAGCCAGGCGTTTTGCCGTCATCGCAAGCAGGTGAGCCGGCCGGGACGGATCATCAACATCGGCTCGCTGCTCTGCCAGGCGGCTCGCGCGACCATTGCGGCCTACACGTGCAGCAAGACCGGATTGCTGGGCCTGACGAAGACGCTGGCGGTGGAGTGGGCCAAGTACGACATCAACGTCAACGCCATCGGGCCGGGCTACATCGACACGGAGCTGACGGCACCGCTGAAGGCCGATGCGAATTTTGATCGGTGGGTGCTGACGAATACACCGCTGGGCCGGTGGGGTCGCCCGGGCGAGTTAGTCGGTGTCGCCGTGCTGCTGGCCTCGCAGGCAGGCGATTTCATCACCGGCCAGATCTTCTATGTCGATGGCGGCTGGACCGCGCTGCTGTAGGACTCGTTCGACTGTTGCGGTTGCGCACCTCGTCTCGGTTGCGCGAATCGTCACGCGATGCCGAGGTTCTGGGTGGCAACTATCACGGCCACTACGGTCGGGACATCGTCCCACCATCACTCGCGCCGAGGGCTTTGCAGACCATCCGATTCTCACCGGCGTCGAGCTGCCTTTCACCAGCAACGTTTCGCTGTATCAAACCCAACCGGCGGCGCCGACCGCTACGTGCCTGCCGCTCGGCACAATCCCCGACCAGGAGCCGGAGCCGGTGGCCTGGACGAACACCTACGGCGATTGCCGCGTTTTCTACACCTCGCTGGGTCACCCCGATGACTTTCAGGCCGCTTCGTTTCGCAGGCTGTTGGTCAACGCGATCTTCTGGGCGTTGGACCGAGAGCGAAACACATAGATCCTATCGGTCTTATGGGACCTATGCGATCTATACTCGGAAGCCCGTCTTTTGCCCGAAAATTGCTTCGACCGCTGTCAACCTCCGTACTACGATGGTCGTCTAAACTGGAAGTTGGAGTGGCAGCATTGATAGTCAGTTCAGACGAGAGCTTAATAGCCGCCTACGCGTGTGGCGACCAGGCGGCGTTTAGCGAGCTTGTCCAGCGCCATGGGGACAGCGTGCTAGGGTATTTGTATCACATGACCGGCAACCGCGATCAGGCCGAAGACCTCTTCCAGGAGACCTTCAAGAAGGTCCATGAGAAAGGCCATACCTTTCGCGGCGAGCACTTCAAGAGCTGGCTCTTCACCATCGCGACGCGCACCGCGATCGACGCGGCCCGAAAGGGCAAGCGTCAGGCGACGATCTCGCTGGACCAGGAATTCGACTGCGAGTCGCAGGACGGCCATACCGCCGGCACGGCGCTGCTCGCTTCCGATGCGCCCGACCCGGCCGAAGAGGCGGCCCGCGAAGAGCAAAAGACCCAGGTTAGGCAGGCCATCGAGGACTTGCCGGTCAGGCAGCGCGCGACGTTGCTGCTGGCCTACTATCAACAGCTCAGTTATCGGGAAGTCGCCCGCGTGCTGGGCTGCTCGGTCGGCACGGTCAAGACCCAGATGTCCAGGGCGCTCGGCACGCTGGCCCACAAGCTGCCCGACTCCGTCAGTGTGACGAAATGAACGAACACCTTACCGAACGACAGCTTATCGACTACGCCTACCGGCTGGCCTCCGACACGGCCAAGCAGCAGACGCAGGCCCACCTCGACGCGTGCGAGCAGTGCCGTCGCGCGCTGGAGCGCCTGCGTGCCAGGTTCGCGTCGCTGGAGCTGGTGCGCGACGAGGTGCAGATGTCCGACGCGCTGCTCGCGAGGGTGGTGGAGGAAGCCGCCAAGCCCCGCCGTGTCGCCATCTTCCCCTATCGTCACGTCCTCACCATCGGCGCGACCGCCGCGGTGTTCCTGGTCGGGGTCGTGTGGCTGGTGTTGCACACCATCCGTCCCAGCCGTCAGGCGCACCCGGACGCCCGCGAGGCGTTTGCCCAGCGGGAGACACGATTGCCGGCGACACCCCCTGCGAGGCCGGAAGGTGTTGCCGAACTCGCCTCCACGAGAGGGACGCTTCAACCGACAGATGAAGTCTCGCCCGCGGCCGCGCCGACCCAGACTTTCGCCTTCGCTGCGGGCGCTCGGGCGCGCGCAGAGGCCGAAGGGATCGCTGAGCAGCCGCCTTTCGCACCCGCCAGCGCCATCGAGCTGGTCGTGTTGCCCCGCCGGGAGAACGTGCAGTTGACCATCTACAACTCCGCCGACCTGACGCTCGTCCGCGAGCGGCGCAACCTGACGCTCAAGCGGGGTTGGAACTGGCTCCAGTTCATGTGGTCCGAAACGCTGATCGACCCGACCAGCCTGACGCTCGAACCGCTGGAGCAAAAGGACCGGATCGAGGTCCAGCAGTTGGTCTTCCCGCCGCGACTGCGCGAGTTGGGCCGCTGGCTGATTCGCTCCGAGACGAGCGGCCGCGTGCCGTTCGAGCTGACGTACCTGACCAGCGGCCTGTCCTGGCGCGCGTTCTACATGGGCACGCTCGCCCAGGACGAGAAGACCATGCGCCTGGAAAGCTACGTTCGCGTCGATAACCGCAGTGGCGAAGACTACGAAGACGCGCAAACGCGACTCATCGTCGGCCAGGTCCATCTGCTCGACGAGATCGCGCAACTGGCGCAACGGCAGCATCCCTACGGCAGCCCGGAGAACTTCGGTCGTTCTTCCGGCAGACAACGCGGCCGCCTGGAGCGCCTTGCTGAGTGGGGCTTTGCCCAAACAGAAAGCTATGAGCTGGGATTGCTGGGTGGCCTCGACCGCAAAGAGGTCCGTAAGGAGGGGCTCAGCGAGTACTTTCTGTACACGATCGAGGGGACGGAGACGATTCCGAACGAATGGGGCAAGCGGCTGCTATCATTCGAGGCCGAGCAGATTCCCGTGGAGAACCTGTACAAGTACGACGAAGAGCGCTACGGCGTCGAGACCGTGCGGTTTCTGTCGTTTGCCAACGACACCGAGCATAAGCTGGGCGAGACGCCGGTCCCCGACGGTATGGTGCGTATCTACGGGCAAGTGGACGCCCAGGCCCACCTGTCCTACGTCGGCGGGACGAGCGTCAAGTACATCCCGGTCGGCGAGGAGGTCGAGCTGAACCTCGGTCCGGCCCGCCTGGTCAAGGTCGAGCCGACCCTGGTGCAGACCGCCACGAGCAACTATGTCTTCGACAGCAACGACAACATCACCGGCTGGGACGAGGTGCAGACCTGGCGGATCGAGGTCACGAATTCCCAGACGTTGCCGGCGGCAATCGAGATCACGCGCGCCTTCGACACGCCGTACTGGCAGTTGACGTCGAGCGACGCGGCCGTCGCCTACGCCAAGTATGACGCCACGCACGCGCGGTTCACGCTGAGCGTCGAGCCGCGCCGCCAGCGGACGTTCGATTACATCGTCACGATGTATCGAGGGACGCGCAGCGAGCAGTACCTTAAGTTGGAAGCGGAGGACGAACGATGAGAACGACAACGATAGTTTTGATGTGCCCGCTCATTCTGCTCGCGAGCGGAATTGCCTTCGGCATGGCGACCGAGCAAATCGGGCCGGATAGTGCGCTGGGGCATCCACCGGGAATTCACCCCGATTGGCCCGTCGGCATCACGGCCATCTCCGGACTCGCCTCGCGCGTCTATTCAATTAACGTCAATGGCAATGAGAACATCTACTTCAAAGCTACGCCCGCGGAGGTCAATGAGATCGTCGCTCTCTTCTCGAAGGCGCGCCTACGGGACCATGAGGTCGTGATCACCGCCGAGCGACAACCTGTGAAGTCTTTCCGGGGCGGCGACCCGATCGAGTACAACGTCTCCCTCCAGATCGTGGCGGGTCTTGTTCTGTTCATGGTGCGCGAGCGCGAGAGCCCGACGGACCTGCCGTTGGAGCCACGGCTGACCCTCTACGCCGCCCCAGATCGTACGCTTCTGAACGAGGTGACGTGGCCGAAGAACCTCACGATCGACAACCAAATGCCGGGCCACTCTGTTCCGAGCGGCCGACCGAAGCCGCCGCGGGAGGTCTACTACGGGAAACTCCACTTTGCGGATGGCTCGCCTCCGGTCGGCTTCGTGATGGGTGTCAGGAGCCGAATCACGCTCTGGGAACAACAGGCGGCCGACGGGATCGAGATTGGCAGCGTGAACAACGAAGGGTATTTCACGATCCTTCTGTCCGATCAGGAGATGGCCGACCTGCGGGCGGGAAGGATCTGGCTGACCGCCACCATCAGCAACTACCTGACCGAGGCGCGCCGGACCGATCAGCGAATTCTACCCGAGACGCTGGTGCGCGACAAGGAACAGGCACAGCCGATTCAGGTCGAGGGGCCGCCTTACTATTACGGCCGCATCCTCTTCGAGGATGGCACGCCTCCGGTGCTTGACCCGGCCCCTTGGCCCGGTGCGGAAATCCACCTCAGTTTCCCCTACGCGGGGATGGCTCGACCCGACGCGGAAGGCTACTTCAAGGTGATGCTCAGCGAGGCGCAATTCGAGAAACTCAGCGCCGACAAGCCGCGACGGAATATCTACGTCCCCGACATGCTCCAAACCGGCCGATCGAGAGCGACGATGACCTATCCCGTCAGTCTGCTCTCGCAGGATAAAGCCAAGGCCGGCGTGGTAAAGATCCCGCGCCCTCAATTGCCGAAAAAGGACTTGCCCAGCGCTGAATCGAAGGTCGGCAAGCCCGTTCCCGGTTTCGACAGCATTCGCTTCGAGGGATTCCAGTCCGACCAGGCGACGGGCAAGCCGCTGTTGGTCTGCTTCTGGGACATGGACCAGCGTTCCTCCCGCCAATGCATCCAGGCGCTGGAAAAACAGAAGGACGCCTTGCAGGCCAAGGGTCTGCTCGTCCTGGCGATCCACTGCGAAGCGCAGTCGCCGGGGCAGGTCAGCAGTTGGCTGCACGAGAACAGCATTTCTCTGACAGCCGGCACGATCGCAGGCGATTCGCACGACGTCCTCCTGGCCTGGGGCGCCAAAGGCGCGCCCTGGCTGGTGCTCACAGACGCACGGCACGTTGTCACGAAAGAGGGATTCACCCTGGATGAATTGTTTGCAGGCCGGTGAACCGATGGGCGAAAGAGCGAAAACGAGGTGGATGAGATGAAGGCGAGAGAGACATTGTCGGTGATGTTGCTGACGGTGCTCGTCGCCGGGGCGACGGCGAGAGGAGACCGGGGTGCGATTATCGCCGTGGACGATGTGAATCTACAGGAACCGGCGCAGCGAGCCTTGATCGCGCACAACGGACTTGAGGAGATTCTCATTCTGCAAACAGACGTGCAGGCGAGCAAGGCTGCTACCGTCGTTGAGTTCATGCCGCTGCCTTCCCGCCCGACGGTGTATCTGGCGAAGGAGGAGTGCTTCAAGGCGCTGCAAGAGACGATTGACAGGCACGGCCTGCGCTATGTCGTCCGCACCAGAGGGGTCGCCGCCGAGGGCGATGAGGGATCGGCGGTGAGGGTCGTCTTGGCCGAGCAGTTGGGTCCGCATCAGGTCACCGTGGTCGAGGTCAGCGATGTGGACGGCTTTCTGGAATGGGTCAGGCAGTTCTTCAAAGACAATGGCCTCGGCAAACCGAACCTGGGCGGGGAGCTTCGTCGAGTAGTCACCTCCTACCTGGATGATGGACTGAGGTTCTTCGCCTTTGATGTAATAAAGGTCACGAACGAGAGACAAACCGTTCGCCCGTTGATCTATCGGTTCAAAGGCCAGGAGTTGTACTATCCGCTGAGAGTTACGAATCTATACGGAGGACGTGGCACGATCGAGTTGTTGATCATTCTTCCCAAAGACCTTGTTTCACGCATGTGGAGGCTCTACATAAGCCCTTCTCCTGAATACGTGACTACCGATGGCACGATCACGTACAAACTCTGGCGGTCGGAGACGGCAGAATTGAGCTGCAGCGAACTGGAGCGGATAGAACCTTCCCTCGTGGGCCTCTTCGACACTGAAGTTCCCGTGTTGGGGGCATTGAAATACGAGGGTCCCCTGGTGTTCGCGACGGATGTCAACCAACAGGTGGGGTATCATACCTCCGAGACTCAGGAATAACAGTGATAATTCTCTAGGAGATCGAAACATGAGCGGCAAGAAAATGATGTTGATGGCAACGGCGTTATTGCTGATCGCTTGCGGGGTCGGCCAGGCGCGGATCAAGCTGGTGGCGCTGCCGGAGCGGGCGGCGACGGTCATTCGACTGGACAATCCGAACGCGACGCTCATCGAAGAAGAGCGCGTTCTGACGCTCCAGCAGGGGACCAACAAGGTGGACTTCTCCTGGCAGGGCGTGCAGATCGACGAAGACTCGATCCGCTTGGAGGTCCTCGACCATCCGGATAACGTCACGCTGCTGAGTGTCAGTTATCCCCCAGGTGAGTCCGCCCTCGTCTGGGAGATCAGCAGTGGCGGCGACTTTGCCGAGACGGTGCGCATCAGCTACCTGTTGAGCAACATCGACCGGCTGATTACGTACAACGCCGTCGCGGATAAAGCGGAGACGCAGGTCGATCTGAAGAGCTACGTCGTGCTGCGCAACTTCTCCGGCGAAGATTTCGAGAAGGCGCGGATCTTGCTCGACTACGGCGAAGCCTTCGAGCAGGGCATCGACCACGAGGAGACCAAGCGCGTGCTCTTCCTCAAGGCGCCGACGGTGCCCATCCGCAAGATCTGGACGTGGGATGCGCGCAGCATCCCCGAGCCGATGTGGGACCCGAGCCGCGTCGAGAACCAGAACGTCGGCATCCCCGTCGGCTACCGGATCGTCAACAACGCCGCCAGCAACTTAGGCGAGTTTGCGCTGTGGGGTGGCAAAGCGCGGATCTTCCAGGACGACGGACATAACAGCACGATTTTCCTGGGCGAGGATCTGGCGCCGCTGGTGCCGGTCGGCGAAAAGATGGAGCTGTACATCGGCGACAGCCGCGACATTGTCGTCACCCAGCGCAAGATGCGCGACAACCGGATCAATCCCGTAGAGAACAACTCCGGCCACGTCGTGATGTACGACACCGATGAGATCATCACCGCCAAGATCGAGAACTTCAAAGACTCGCCCGCGACGCTCACGATGATTCAGTCTATCCCAGGTGAGTGGGACATGGCCGAGTGCAACATGGAGTATACGAAGAAGGACGCTTCGACGCTGGAGTTTGAGATCGAGCTGCCGGCGCGGACGGAGGCCGGCCCGGCCGCGAAAGAGCTGACCATGCACTACCACCGGCGCCACGTCCGTCCGTAGCGAGCGGTCTTTTTCATTCGGGTGGGGTGGGCCGTGCCCACCGATCTACTCGGAAAGGAAATGGTGTGCGAGGCACACCCTACAAGGCTCTCGAGCTTGATGAAGATGATAGGAGCAGCCAAATGAACCGCCTGATACCAATCACGACTTACAGCCGTACCGTTTGTCATGTCGAGCGGAGCGAAGCGAAGTCGAGACATCTGGCAGAGGATACTCCACGCCATCCGTTCGCGGCCAGATTTCTCCGCTCCGACTTGCCCTGCGGGCAAGGCTCCGGTCGAAATGACAAATCCGCCGCGCGATCCCGGCCGAGACGACGTAGCGCCGGCGCTCTCACTGCGGCACATGTTGGTGCGTTGCTACTGATTCTCGCCTTGGCGGGTCCTGTCGCGCAAGCCAAGGTGGACTTGGTGACGTTGCCGGCGCGGGACACCGTGCAATTGACGATCTACAATTCCGCCGACTTGACGTTGACGCGCGAGAGTCGCGCGCTGACACTCAAGGAAGGCGCCAACGCGCTGCAGTTCT
>JAFGLV010000084.1 GCA_016927855.1 Sedimentisphaerales bacterium | reverse complement strand
TGCCCGGGACTGGATTCGAACCAGCACGGGCCGAAGCCCACCAGCCCCTCAAGCTGGCGCGTCTGCCAAATTCCGCCACCCGGGCAACGAAACCATCGATGATCGATTATCGATGACGGATGATGGATTGTCAACCGCGATTCGTCCGGATTTGGAAAATGCCGGCCGGTTCTCGGCGGACGGTTCATGCTACCGGCCGCGGCGGTTGTCCCAGACTGTCGTCTGGAGGCGCGGGCCGAAACGAAAGCCGGTTTCCAGGCACAACTCGGCGACCATCGGCGCGCGTTCGACCATCTCCTCGCGGCGGCGCGCCTGGGGCATGAGCAGCACCCTCTCCCGATCTACCGACCCCAGCCTTCCGAGGATCTCCATGACCTCGGTGCTATCGTCGTGCGACTCGATGACGAACTTGAGTTGGTACGGATACGTCTCGATGAGAGCCTTCGCCTGCTCCAGATCGCGACGAAT
The DNA here is from genome assembly GCA_016927855.1 of Sedimentisphaerales bacterium. Classification (GTDB taxonomy): domain Bacteria; phylum Planctomycetota; class Phycisphaerae; order Sedimentisphaerales; family Anaerobacaceae; genus JAFGLV01. The sequence continues at coordinate 5,631 of JAFGLV010000084.1, read as the reverse complement.
CCGCTCGTGCTCGGCGGCCAGATCGGCCGGCAGCGGCGTCGAGTGGCTCAGCTTGAGACTGAGACTCATCAGGTCGCAGGCCAAGCCGGGGACAAACAACACGCCGGCGGTCTCGATCGTCACGTGCTTACCCAGATCTTTGAGGCGGCAGGTCAGATCGACCAGGCCGGGCCGGGCCGTGAGGTTGGGACCGACCAGCGGCTCGCCTCCGGTGACGACCACGTGCCGGCAGGCTATCCGCCCCACCTCGGCGACCAGTCCGTCCAGGGTGTGCTCGGTGCCGGCGCTGTAATCCCAGGCATAGGCGGTGTCACACCAGCGGCAGCGCAAAGGACAACCCGCCAGGCGGACGAACACGCTTGGCACACCGGCCAGCATTCCCTCGCCTTGCAGGGAGTGGAAGATCTCGGTCACGCGCATGCGACGCCCCCCCTACCGGTCGCGCCGAACATAGGGAATCGGATCGGTCAGACCCGCTTCGGCAAAGCCCTTCAGTCGCAGACGGCATGAGTCGCAGCGCCCGCAGCTTCGGCCCGCCGGGTCCGGGTCGTAACAGCTATGGGTCAGCGCGTAGTCCACGCCGAGGTCTGTGCCTGTCCGAATGATTTGGGCCTTGGTCATGTTGATGATCGGCGTATGAATCACATACCGGCCCTTGCCTTCCACCACCGCGGCGGTGGCCAGGTTCGCCATCGCCTCGAATGCCGCGATGAACTCGGCGCGACAGTCGGGATAACCACTGTAGTCCGTCGAGTTGACCCCGATGAACAAGTCGAAAGCCCCCAGGACCTCCGCCCAGGCCAGAGCGTAGCTAAGGAAGATCGTGTTGCGCGCCGGCACGTAGGTCGAGGGAATGTCGGTCGTGTCGCCGATCCGGCCGCGATCTCTTGGGACAGCGATCCGTGTATCCGTCAGGGCCGATCCGCCGAAAGCGCCCAGGTCAATCTCGACGACGCGATGCTCCGCGACCCCCAGCGACGCGGCCACCTTCCGGGCGGCCTCCGTCTCCCGCCGATGGCGCTGCCCGTACAGAAAAGTCAGCGCGAAGCGCCGCTCGAAACCCTCGCTCCTAGCCAGAGCCAGGGTCGTCGCGGAATCCAGCCCGCCGCTGAGCAATACCACCGCCTGCTTGTCTGCCATACACCGAATTCCTGAGGAGGCGTCACTTTGTCAACCGGGAAAGCCCCGGTCCGGCCGTCGTCGCGTTCCAGGATAGCAGAAAGCCGTCCGCAGGCCAACGGTAAGGGTCCCTGACGGCTTGGACTTTCTGCCGCGCCCGACTGATTCGGGCTTGTCGGCCGGTCGTGGCCTGTCTATACTGTCATCAGTGAACAAGCACGGGGCACGACCATGGACGAGCGCAACCAGTTCGAATTGTTCGAGAACCCCCGACCGGGGCGTGATTATCGCATCACGATCCGCTGTCCGGAGTTCACCAGCGTCTGCCCCAGGACGGGCCAGCCCGACTTTGGCGAGATCGTGATTGAGTATTGTCCCGACCAGAAGTGCGTCGAGCTCAAGAGCCTCAAATTCTACCTACAGAGCTACCGGAACAAGGGCATCTTTTACGAGTCACTGACGAATGACATCCTGGACGATTTGAGCGGCGCGTGCCAACCGCGTTGGATGAAGGTGACGGCCCGCTTCACCCCGCGCGGCGGGATCACCACGGAGGTGGTGGCCGAGCATTGCGCCCAGGGCTAACGTCTTGCTGTGAGGTTTCGAAATGTCGATCAAGTTTCATTGTCCCCACTGCGGCAAGCGGATTGACGCACCCGACAGCGCCGGCGGCAAATGGGGCAAATGCCCAGCCTGTCACAACAAGGTCTATGTCCCGCAAGCGGAAAGCGAGGAGGATGAAGAGCTCAAACTCGCCCCCCTCGACGAGACAGAAGAAGAGCGGCAGAAACGCCTGCTGGCGGAGACCTTCCAGATCACCCAGAGCATCCTCCAGGAGAGGAACGTGCCGGATGCGGGAATCGCGACCTCGGGCCCGAGTGACGAGATCAGCGAGGAGAAGCTGACCGAGATCATCGTGCGCTACCTGCGGCAGATGTACAATGGCGATCTCGACGACGCGCAGCGCACCGTCGAGCAGATCGCGTCGCACCGGCGCCAGTCCAAGGAAGTGCTCGAGCAGATCGCCACGAGCGACCCGCCCGACCCGGAGCTGGTGGACATCCCGCCGCACCTGCTCTCAGGTTTCATCCGTAACCTGCGGAGCCGGCTCAGCTAGCCGCCTGTCACCATCCCACCGGTTCCGATAATCCAACCTCGCACCGCGAGTGCGCGGCCTGTCTTCTCGGCCCCTTCACATCCTTCACCCCCCGTGCGCCGTCGGTTTGGCCCCCCGCAGGGCATTGCGTACATTTTAAGTGTGGATTGGCAGCTCGGAAGGGTCCGCACTTACTTGGGGAGCTCACATGGCCGAGGAGAACATCGCCATGCATGTCACGCACGAGGCCGTCGGCAAGATCGGCGGCATCGGAGCCGTTCTACAGGGTTTCTTCACCTGTCCGTCGTACCTGGAGGCGGTGAGCCGCTCGATACTGGTCAGCCCGCTCTTCACGACTGAAGGCTCAGTCGAGGGCCGGCTGGGCGACGACGGCGAAGTGCTGTATTCCTCTATCGACGGTCTGATCAATCCGGGCTACAGCTCGGCCTTCCGCAAGATCGAGAGTCTCTACAATATCGGCATCGTCTATGGCCGACGCACCTTCGTCGACGACCATACCGGCACGCGCAGCTCGGCGGAGGTCCTGCTGATCGACGTGCGGTATATGGACAGCGGCACGCTGAACGAATTCAAGCGCCGGCTGTTCGAGGAGTTCGGCATTCAGAGCCATCTGTACGAGCATCTGTGGGAATACGAGCAGTACGTGCGGCTGGCGGCACCGGCCATCGCGGTGCTCAAGGCGCTGGGCGCCGCCGAAGGACGAACGACGGTCATTGCCCACGAGTTCATGGGCATGCCCACCGCTCTGGCTGCCATCCTCGAGCCGTACTGTCGATTCAGGACGGTGTTCTACGCGCACGAAGTGGCGACGGTCCGGCGGATCGTCGAGGAACACCCCGGGCACGACACGATGTTCTACAACGTCATGCAACAGGCCCACCGCGACCGCCTCTACGTCAATGACGTCTTCGGCAATCAAGCGACCTACTTCAAGCACTCACTGGTCGAGGCCTCGAAGTACTGCAATCACATTTACGCCGTGGGCGATTACGTGGCCGATGAATTGCGGTTTCTGGCACCCGAGTTCGAGAGCGCCGACATTGACATCGTCTACAACGGGATCCCGGCCTACGAGATCACGCTGGCGGACAAGCTGGCCTCCCGGGAGAAGCTGCGCCGCTACTGCCAGACGCTGCTGGGATTCCGTCCCGACTACATCTTCACCCACGTGACTCGCCTGGTCCGCAGCAAGGGGCTCTGGCGCGATCTGAACGTTTTGGCTGAAATCGACAAGGTCTTGGGCCAACGGGGACAGACCGCGGTGTTCCTGCTGCTGAGCACGGAAGTGTGCCGCCGGCGCAGTTGCGACATCCACCGCATGGAGGACAGCTACGGCTGGCCGGTCGCCCATCGGGAGGGCTGGCCGGACATGTCGGGAGGCGAAGCGGACTTCTACACCGTGATCCAACGGTTCAACGCGAGCAGCCGGAATATCAAGGCCGTCTTCATCAACCAGTTCGGCTTCGACGCGAAATCGTGCGGCGCTCGTATACCTGGCGACATGGAATTCATGGACATACGCAAGGGAAGTGACGTCGAGTTCGGCCAGAGCATCTATGAACCGTTCGGCATTGCCCAGCTTGAGCCGCTCACCTTCGGTGGGATTTGCGTCTGCACGAACGTCTGTGGCTGCATCGGCTTCGTCCGCGACGTGACGGCGGGCCAGGAGGTCCGGAACATCCTCGTGGCCGACTACACCCAGCTTGGCGATCATTCAGCGCGTGACATCGAAGACCTGCTCCAGATCGATCGGCGCGTGCGCGACCAGATCGAAGGCGCTGAGAGTGCTCGCATCGCGACCGAGATCATCGAACGTCTGCCGAGAAACGAAGCCGAGACCGCCGCACTGCTCAGTGAAGGGTATCGCCTGGCATGCAATATGAGCTGGGACGTAGTCGTCCGGAAGTACCTTCTCAACGACCTGGCGAGAAGCACTGAGCGCCAGCCGCAGTACAGCCGGGCTTGAGGCCTGCCGGCAAGCCCCTCCGCTGGTCGGTCGTACCTATTCCTGCTTCGGCCCAACGTCCGCGAAGACTCCGTAACCCGAGCCGTCCTGTCCGTCGCCCACCCATACGACAACGTATCTGCCGTCGGCCGCCATGGCGGCGTCCGCATACCATTGACGTCCGCAGCCGTCGGCCGTCAGCACCAGTTCATCGCCCACAAACGCACCGTTCGGCGTGCAGAACTGAGCGCGAACACCGCAGGCGGTGCCATCGAGCAGGTCGCAGTCCCAGACGATGAGGTAGTCCTGGCCGGCGGCGCCGGCGATGCACGGCCGACCCTGGTTGCCTTGCACGCTGGTGTTGACGAGATAGGGCTCCGTGACCGGCATACCAGTCGCATCGAAGGATTGGGCCCAGACGTTGTAGGGGAACGGTCCGACCGCCCAGGTAAGCACGAAGCTGCCGTCGGGCGCACCCGCCACGGACGGGCCATACCACCGGTTGTTGAGATTGTCGGTTACCTGCACCGCCGTGCCTGCCGCCAAGCCGTCAGGTCGGTAACGACGGAGCATGATGTACTCCCCGTACGGCCGATTGTAGGTATCGCCCATCCTGATCCAGCTAGTCACGAAGCCGCCGGACTCATCCATAGCCACGTCGGGCCAAAGCCCCTGCGGAACGTCGTCGACCAGGAAGACATCAGTCACAGGCGAGCCGTCCGGGTCGTAAACGCAGGCGGACACGTACGTCCTGCCCAGGTGGCCGTCGTCGCACCAACTGGTCCAGGCCACCACGAATGCGCCCGTTGAATTCATCGCAATGCTGGGGCCGGATTCCACTGCATCCGGTGCCGTGCCTACCTGCAACTCATCGGTCAGCGGCTGACCCTCAGGACCGAACACCCTGGCCACCGTACTGGCACCCGCCGCCCGCCGGGCAACCCACACCACCACGAAACCGCCCGAGGGGTCCATCGCGACGACCGGATGCCAGCCGTCCACGTCGACCGTGGAGAGATTGACCTTGAATTCCTCGCTGGAGGGCGTTCCATCGGCTGTGAAGGTCCGACCGAACACGCCGCCTCCCCGCCCGTCGGCCAAGTGGCTGCGCCAAACGACGACGAAGTTGCCCGAGTCGTTCATCGCCACCGCTGTGCCAGTCTGGTTGTGTTGCACGTAGCTGTTGACTTGAACCTCCGCCCGCCCCCCAGCCGCTAAGCCGAGGAGGATGGCCCCTATCACGGCGCATACCTTCTTCGTAGCCATAGTCCATCTCCTGCCACTTTCGCCAAGTGGAATCCCGCTTGAAACAGTTCGTCGACTATGTTATCTCGGTCAAAACCTCTACCTGTTAGGACGCGGCGCTGCCTTTTTGGTTACATAAAAAAAGCGTAAAAGCTTGGAAATCCACCCCGGGTGCCCTGCACGTTTGTAGGTTGGGTTTCTCGCG
>JAFGLV010000083.1 GCA_016927855.1 Sedimentisphaerales bacterium | reverse complement strand
GGGTAGCCCCACGACTGACCTTGGGTTGCTGACACTTTGTCGTCGTCGCGTCAATCCGCGCGACCTTGGGTTACTGACACTTGGCCTCTTAATTGTTAAGTTTACTCTCGCTTGACGCGAGCCCGGGAGGCCACTCATAGTACGGCCATGACCGGCCCGTCGTAGATCGAAAGCCCGGGAGCATCTTACGACATGTTCATCCGTGGGAAGCGAAAGAAGCCTACGGTCTCGAGCTTGCGCGATTGCTAGCGGTTCGTCTCGGTTCTGGGCGGATAGCGGCGCAAACTTAACAATTAAGACGTGACCCCAATACGGGGACCCACCTCCGCGTCACGAGGCGGGGAGGCGTTCGGCGAGTTGGTCGGGAGCCGGTTTGAGGGTGCGGCGGTGGCGTTCGACTTCTTTCATCATCGCGGCAATGATGTCGGGGTGGTCTTTCGCAATGTCGTACTTCTCGGAAGGGTCGTGGCCGAGGTGGTAGAGTTGGGGCGGGTCGTGCTTGACCGGGCGGTCGGGGCCGTAGCCGGTTCTTGTAGTGAAGTGGGCTTTGTACGAGCCTTTGCGTACGGCGTAAAGTCGCGTGCCGCGGTAGTAGAACATCGTGTCGCGCGGGCTGGCACCTTTGCCAAACAGGACCGGACGCAGGTCGAGACCATCGACGACGCGGTCGGTCGGCACCTCGGCGCCGGCCAGCTTGAGCATGGTCGTGTACAAGTCCATTGTCGCCCCGATGTCCTGGATGACCGCGGGCTTGATCGTGCCGGGCCACCACATGATACACGGCTCGCGCATGCCGCCTTCGTAGGTGGAGCCTTTGCCTTCGCGGAGCAGACCGGCCGAGCCACCGTGCTGGTCGTAGCTTAGCCACGGACCGTTGTCGGAGGTGAAGACGACGTACGTGTTCTCCGCAAGCCCTTCGGCTTTCAGCGTTGCGAGGATGCGACCGACGCCGGCGTCGATCTCTTCCACCACGTCACCATACAAACCGCGCGGACTCGTGTTGCGGAATTCGTCCGACGTGAACAGCGGCACGTGCGGCAAGTTATGCGCGAGGTACAGGAAGAAGGGTTTGTTCTTGCTCTTCTGGATGAAACGCACGGCCTCTTCGGTGTAGCGTTTGGTGATGGTGTTTTGGTTGGCGGGACGCTCGACGATCTTGTCATCGCGCATCAACGGCACGTTCCAGTACTCGACCTTCGGATCGAAGAACGCCTGGCGACCTTCGCCTCCGACGCGGTCCATGTCGTTGCTGTAGGGGATGCCGAAGTACGAGTCGAAACCGTTGTTGGTGGGCAGGTACTGAGGCAGGTGACCCAGATGCCACTTGCCGATCGCGGCGGTCGTGTAGCCTTGAGGCTTGAGTGCTTCGGCCAGCGTGATCTCGGTCTCCGGCAGGCCTTTGGCGGAATCCGGAAAGAGCACGCGCCGCCGGTCGCTGCACATGCCGGAGCGGATCGGTAGTCGGCCGGTCAGTAAGGCCGCACGGCTCGGCGTGCAGACCGAAGCGCCGACATAGAAATCCGTCCACCGCTGTCCCTCGGCGGCCATGCGATTGAGGTTGGGCGTGCGGATGGTCGGGTGGCCGTAGCAGCTAAGGTCACCGTAGCCGAGATCGTCGCAGAAGACGATCACGAAGTTGGGTTTGCGCTCGGTTCTCTCGCCTGCAAGTGTCGTCAGAGGCCGTGACCAATTCCATAGCGCGGCACCTGCTGCCCCGATGCTCGCGCACCTGAGCAATTCCCGTCGGGTCATTGCGTCCTGCATAATCGCCTCCCAAGTGGTACCGCTCGTCAGCCCTGCCGCTGTTGGTTCAGCGGCCAGGGCTGCACGCCGGCGCGTTTCGCCCAGGATTCGTACAGAGCCTTCAGTTCCTGCACTTTCTCGGGCTGCTCGGCCGCGAGGTCGTGCTGCTCCGTCCGGTCGGCTTCCATGTCGTAGAGCTCCCACCCGCCGGGATGCTTGGAGACGATCTTCCATTTTCCTTGGCGCACGGCGCGATTGCCCTCGTGCTCCCAGAAGATCGTGCGTTGCTTCAGTGGCTTGCCTTCGAAGGCCGGCGCGAGGGTGACACCCTCGGCGGGCTGAATCTTATTACCGTCGTATTCGGTCGGGTACTGTGAACCGCTGACGTCGACGCAAGTGGCCATGATGTCGATGAGATGTCCCGGCTGTCGGTAGAGGCTGCCAGGATTCTTGACATGCCCGGGCCAGTGGCAGATCAGCGGCGTCGAAATGCCGCCTTCATGGACCCAGTGCTTGTACTCGCGGAAAGGCGTGTTGGAGACGTTGGCCCAGTTGCGGCCGTAGGCGATGTAGGTGCCGTCCGCTCCCGGCATAACCTGCGGTCCGCCGCGCACGACGCGCCCGTCGCGCGTCTTCATCGGGGGCCAGATGTTAGGCTGCAACTCATCGGCAGCCATAGGCTCGCGGTTCGTGACGCCTCTTTCCCAATTCTCGTTGACGTTTCGGCCCCGGCCCATGGTCTCGGCGCAGCCGCCATTGTCCTGGAGGAAGAAGACCAGCGTATTCTCGAAGGCACCCTGGCGCCTCAGTTCGGCGACGATGCGCCCGATGCCCTGGTCCATGCAGTCGATCATCGCCGCATAGACCTCCATGCAGCGCGCTTCCCATTCCTTATTGCGGACGCGGTCCCAGTCGCCGGCCTGCTCGCTCATGTCCCAGTCGTCGTCGATCAGGCCCATCTGTTTGAGCCGCGCGAAACGCTCGGCGCGGTAGTGGCCGTAGCCCTGGTCGAACTTGCCCTTGTACTTGGCGATGTCCTTTTCCAGCGCGTGCATCGGCCAGTGGGCAGCGGTGAACGCGACGTACATGAAGAAGGGCTTATCCGGCGACTCCTGCTCGTGCGCGCGGAGGTATTTGACCGCGTTGTCGCTGATCGCATTCGTGTAGTAGAACTGCTCGGGCTTGTGCTCGGGGTCGTTGAGGGGCGTGATGAGCGTGTTGTCACGACACAGCGACGTCGGGTCGTAAAAGCTGCCGGCACCAGTGATGGTGCCGTAGAACTTATCGTAGCCGCGCTGGAGCGGCCAGTTGTGTTTCGGGCCATCTTTGCCCACGAAGCGCGTCACGTGCCATTTGCCGCACATGTACGTGCGATAGCCGGCCGGTCGCAACGCCTCCGGGATGGTGACGCAATTGCGGTTCAGGTCGCCACGGTAGGCGGGGAAGCCGCGATCCTCCATCATGTGACCGACACCGGCCTGGTGCGGATAGAGGCCGGTCATCAGCGACGCCCGCGTCGGGCAACAACGCGCGGTGTTGTAGAATTGCGTGAACCGAATTCCGTCGGCAGCCAGGCGATTCAGATTGGGCGTGTGGATCTCGCCGCCGTAGCAGCCGATGTCGGAAAAGCCCATGTCGTCCGACATAATCAGCAAGATGTTCGGTCTTTTCGAGGACTGCCCGAAACCGGGGATCGCCGGCATGCCGAGCGCCGCCGCACCCAGGCCCATTGCTTTGAGAAAACCACGACGCGTAAGCTTCATTTCCGACATGTCCATGTTCCTCCCTTGCATTCGGCTGGCTGGGGTCCTGTCCAAACCGGTTTTATGACGCTTGACAAGGGGTATTATACGGCGTAAGCTGCTGATTTCCATACTTTTGCGGCTATCGAGGAGTCTCGGACTGTGTCCGAAAGAGTGGTAACACGTTTTGCGCCGTCGCCGACGGGGTATCTGCATGTCGGAGGGGCGCGGACCGCGCTGTTCAACTGGCTTTGGGCGCGGCGGAACGGCGGGACCTTCATTCTGCGGATCGAGGACACCGACCAGAAGCGCAACACTCCTACCGCCGCCAGGCAGGTCATGACGGACCTGCAGTGGCTGGGAATCGACTGGGACGAGGGCCCCGAGACCGGTGGGCCGCACGGACCCTACCTTCAATCGCAGCGAACGGACCTCTACGACAAATACGTCAGGCAGCTTCTCGACGAGGGCAAGGCCTACCACTGCTTCGAGACCGCCGAGGAACTGGACGCCATGCGACAGGAGGCGGAGGCTCAGAAGACCGGCTTCGTCTACCGCCGGCCCGAGAACCCGCCGTCTGAGGAACAGGCTCAACAGGCGCGGGCCGAAGGGCGCGCGATCGCGGTACGTTTCGCGGTCCCTCAGGACCAGCCTATCGTCGTCAACGACGTCGTTCGAGGCCAGATCAGCTTCAACCCGGCCGAGCTGGCCGACTTCATCATTCTCAAGAGCGACGGCTTCCCCACCTACAACTTCGCCTGCGTGGTGGACGACGCGTTGATGGAGGTTACGCACGTCATCCGCGGCCAGGAGCACCTGATGAATACGCCGGGCCAGCAAGCCCTCTGGCAGGCTCTGTTCCCGGAAAGGCCGCTGCCGCAATACGCACACATGTCGGTAACCGTCAGCGATAGCGGCGGCAAGCTTTCCAAGCGCGAGCGGCCTAAGACGCTGCGCGCAGCGATCGAAGCTCTTCAGAATCCCGACTTGGGCAAACTGGCAGCGGCCGGTGGGATAAGCACCGATGACGTCGCGGCTTTCCTCGAAGGCAAGAGCGTACCGGACATGCCGGCGATCGACGCAATGGCCGCGAGCCTGGGTGTACGCCTGCCTGAGATCAATATCGTCGATTTCTTCAAGAGCGGCTACCTGCCGGAAACAATGGTCAATTTCCTGGCTCTGCTGGGCTGGAACCCCGGCGACCAGCGCGAAGTGATGAGCGTCGAGGAGCTGACCGAGGCGTTCGACCTGTCGCGTCTGACCAAGAGCAACAGCCTTTTCGACCGCCAGAAGCTGATCGCCTTCAACACCGAGCACATCCGCATGGTTCCGAAGGACGTGCTGCTTGACCACTTCAAGGCGTACCTGGAGCAGGTGCAGTCGCCTCTGCTGGCGGCCGACGACGAGGTCTTGGCGAAGGTCCTCGAGCTTTGCGAAGGCGCGCGAACGCTGGAGCAGATCGACCAGAAGAGCCGCTTCCTCTACGTCGAAGACGACCACATCGAGTTCGACGAAACCGCCGTTAAGAAAGTGCTGCTGAAAGGCCAGGCGCTGGAGGTCTTGCAGATCGTGCGGGACCGCCTGGCCCAGATGAGCGAATACACCGAGCAGGCGCTCGAAGACATGCTGCGCGGTTTGGCGGAGGAAAGACAAGTCGGGTTGGGCAAGGTCGCGCAACCGCTGCGCGTGGCGCTGTGCGGCACGACGATCAGTCTGCCCATCTTCGACTCGGTCAACCTGCTCGGCAAGCAACGCACCTTAACTCGAATCGACGCGACGCTGAAGAGATTCGGCGCCGCTACAAAAGCGGAGAGCAAATAGCGATGTCTCTATTGGTCACAGGTTCTATTGGAATCGATACGGTGCGAACGCCGCATGGGGTCAGCGAGGATTGCCTGGGTGGCTCGGCGGTCTATTTCTCCGTCTCGGCCAGCTTCTTCGCGCCGGTGCGGTTCGTCGGCGTGGTGGGCAGCGATTGTCCGTTCGATCTGGCGGAGGTGTTCGCAGGCCGGGATATCGACCTGGCGGGCCTGGAAACCCGCGAGGCCAGTAAGACTTTCCGCTGGGCCGGGACCTATCTCGAAACGATGGACGATCGGGTAACGGACAGCTTGGAATTGAACGTGCTGGCGGAACACCCGCCGGTCGTGCCTAAGGCATATGCTGACAGCAAGTTCGTCTTCCTGGCGAATACCGCGCCGAAGTTGCAGATGGAACTGCTGGACCAGGTCGAGAACCCGGCCTTCGTCGCGGCCGACACGATGAACTGCTGGATCACCGACTTCCTCGACGGCCTCAAGCAGCTCATGGAACGTATTCACTGTCTGGTGATCAACGCCGAGGAGGCCAAGCTGCTCGCACGAGAGTTCAGCCTGATCAAAGCCGCCGAGAAGATCCTCGCGATGGGACCGCCGTGTGTGATCGTCAAGAAAGGCGAATCCGGCGCGCTGATGTGCCTGGACGATGGCAGCATGTTCGTCCTGCCGGCCTATCCGACCGCTGTCGTGCGCGACCCGACCGGCGCCGGTGACAGCTTTGCCGGCGGCTTCATGGGATATCTGGCGGAAGCTCAGAAGGCGGACTTCGCTACGTTGAAGACCGCCCTGGCGTATGGGACGGTCGTGGCCTCGTTTACGATCTCCGACTTCTCGCTGAACGGCTTGACCGCCGTGACGCGCGCGGAGATCGACGAGAGGCTCGAAACCTTCAGGCAATTGACGAGTTTCTAATGGTAGGGGCAGGCCCCCGTGCCTGCCCAGGGCAACCACAGGGGGTTGCCCCTACGAAGCGGCTGGTAAAGGGCATTCTGTCAGGGACGCTGAGAAGGCGAGTGACAAGTGATGCGTTGCTTCATCGCGATCGATATCGACGAAGAGATCCGACTGGCTCTGCGGGACTTGCAGCAGGACATGGGCGGCGGCGCCGACATGCGCAAAAGCGACGTCAAATGGGTCCATCCCGACGCGATGCACCTGACGCTGAAGTTCCTCGGTGAGACCAGGGACCAGGACGTGATGGACGTCTGCAATACCGTCAAAACGGTCGCGGCTGGGCACAAGGCGTTCGATCTTGCCGTCCGCGAGGTCGGCTACTTCGGCGGTCAGAGCGCTCGTGTGCTGTGGGTGGGCGCCGGGCTCGATTGTCCCGAGCTGCTGCAATTGCAGCAGGACCTCGAGGACGAGCTGGCCTGTCTTGGCTGGCCCAAGGAAAGCCGCAGATTCTCCGGCCACCTGACGCTGTGCCGCGTGCGCAACAGCAAGGCGGGCTTCGAGCTGGCCAGGCTGACGGAGCAGTACAAGGATTTCGACTTGGGCACGATGCGCTGCGATGCACTGTCGGTGTATCAGAGTGAGCTCAGGCGCGAAGGGCCGCTTTATACATCGTTAGGAAATTACAGGCTGCTGTAGCGGACCATCAGCAGAGAAGAGAATGCCAAGAGGCGGGACGTTTATTGGAGAGCAGTGACATGGCAAAAACGAAGAAGGCGGCTGCGAGCGAGACAAGCACGAGCACAGGCACAGGCAAAGACGCGGCGTTGCATCGGGTGATCGCGCAGATCGAGAAGCAATACGGCCAAGGCTCCATCATGCAGATGGACGAGAACGCCTACGCGAAGATCGAAGGCGTTTCTACTGGGGCGCTGTCGCTCGATATCGCGCTGGGCGGCGCCGGGATTCCGCGTGGCCGCATCACGGAGCTGTTCGGGCCCGAATCGTCGGGCAAGACCACGCTGGCGTTGCACATCATTGCCAACGCGCAGAAAGCCGGCGGCATCGCGGCGTTCATTGACGCCGAGCACGCGCTCGACACCACCTGGGCCAAGCGGCTCGGCGTGGACGTCAGCAGCATGCTCGTCAGCCAGCCCGACACCGGCGAGCAGGCCCTCGACATCGCACAGATGCTGATTGCCTCGAATTCCGTGGACGTCATCGTGGTCGATTCGGTCGCGGCGCTGACGCCCAAGGCGGAAATCGAAGGCGAGATGGGCGACACCCACGTGGGCCTCCAGGCACGGCTGATGAGCCAGGCGATGCGCAAGCTCACCGCCATCATCGGCAGAAGCAGGACCGCCTTGATCTTCATCAATCAGATTCGCATGAAGATCGGCGTCATGTTCGGCAATCCCGAGACGACCCCGGGCGGCAAGGCACTGAAATTCTACAGCTCCGTCCGCGTGGACCTGCGCCGGATCACCACGCTGAAGGATTCCAAGGGCGCGATCGGCTCGCGCGTGCGCGCACGGATCGTCAAGAACAAGATCGCGCCGCCCTTCCGCGATACCGAGTTCGACATCATGTTCGACAGCGGGATCAGCTACGAAGGCGACCTGCTCGACATGGCCGCGGCCGAAGACATCGTCCAGAAGAGCGGCGCCTGGCTCAACTATGGCGACGCCCGCCTGGGTCAAGGCCGCGACAACGCCAAAAAGTACCTGGCAGAGAATCCCGATCTGTGTAGAGAAATCAGAGACAAAGTCCTCGCAGCCAAAGGATTGGCCGAGCCCTAAGAAAGGAAACGCACCGAAATAGAGCGGTAGCGGGGACCCTGCGCGCCGTCAGGAGACGGCGTGTGCAGGCGTCCCGACCGGCTCAGTCACTGGAATGATGGTTCTGGTATGCTAAGCGCCAAAGAGATTCGAAGCGGTTTCATCGACTTTTTCAGGGAACGGGAACACACCTTTGTCCCTAGCGCGCCCATCGTCCCGCACGGCGACGAGACGTTGCTGTTCACCAACGCCGGGATGAACCAGTTCAAGGACATCTTCCTGGGTTTGACGTCGCCGCAGTGGCGAAGCGCCGTCAACAGCCAGAAGTGCCTGCGCGTCAGCGGCAAGCACAACGACCTCGAAGAGGTCGGCAAGGACACCTATCACCACACGTTCTTCGAGATGCTCGGCAACTGGTCGTTCGACGACTACTTCAAAGCCGAGACGATCGCGTGGGCCTGGGAGCTGCTGACGAAGGTCTGGGGGATCGATCCCGACCACCTCTGGGCGACGGTGTTCGCGGGCGATGCAGCCGACGGCCTGCCGGCTGATGACGAAGCAGCAAAACTCTGGACGAAAGTCACGCCGATCCCCGCCGAGCGCGTGCTGGCCTTCGGCAAGAAAGCGAACTTCTGGGAGATGGGCGATACCGGCCCGTGCGGCCCATGCAGCGAGCTTCACATCGACCTGGGCCCTCAGGCGTGCGACAAGCAAGGTGTGCCTGGTCACCAGTGCCAGGTCAACGGCGACTGTGCCCGTTACATCGAACTGTGGAACCTCGTCTTCATTCAGTATAATCGCCAGTCGTCGGGTCGGCTCGTGCCGCTCGCGGCGCACTACGTCGATACCGGCGCCGGCCTGGAGCGGGTAACCGCCGTCCTCCAGGGCAAAGGCAGCAACTACGACACCGACCTGTTCATGCCGATCATCAGGCGCACCAGCGAGCTGAGCAAGCACACGTACACCTCGCAGCTTGGCAACAAGACCGACAACGCCTTCCGCGTCATCGCGGACCACATTCGCACGCTCGTGTTCGCGATTACCGACGGCGCGACACCCTCCAACGACGGGAGAGGCTACGTCATCCGCCGCATCCTGCGCCGCGCTGCGCGGTTCGGCCGCGAGCTCGACATGCACGAGCCCTTCCTGTACAGGCTGATTCCCGTCGTGATCGAGGTTTTGGGCGAGGCCTTCCCCGAGATCGGCGAGCGCGCCGCGCACGTCTCGACGGTGGTCGAAGCCGAAGAGGCTAGCTTTGGGCGGACGCTAGATCGAGGCCTGGAGATATTCACCGGCGCCGCCGACCGCGCAGGCAAGGGCTCGGACAAGACCATCAGCGGTGACGATGCCTTCCAGCTTTACGACACGTATGGCTTCCCGCTCGACCTGACGCAGCTCATGGCGCAGGAACGCGGGCTGAAAGTGGACACGAGCCGGTTCGCGGAGCTGATGGAGCAGCAGCGCCAGCGCGCGCGGGCCGCACAAAAGAGCGACTCGCTTCTGGCCAATCTCACCGACAGCGAGCTGCCCGCGACCCAAGACGTACACAAGTACCACGCCGATAGCTGCCAAGCGACGTTGCTCGGCTGGATCGATGCCGAAGGGTTCAAGAAGACCGGGAATGTCCCTGCGGATACCGAGGTCGGCCTGGTCCTCGACAAGACCTGCTTCTACGCTGAAGCTGGCGGCCAGGTCGGCGACTGCGGCGTGATAGCCGCCGACGGCAATGAGTTCATCGTAGTCTCAACCGCAAAGATCGCCAACTGCGTGGTCCACCGAGGCGAACTCGCCCAAGGCACGCTCAGCGCAGGCCAGCAGGTCACCGCTACGGTCAGCCCCGACCGCAATGCGGTCAAGAAGAACCATACCGCTACGCACCTGCTCCAGTGGGCGCTGCAACAGGTGCTGGGCAAGTCGGTCTCGCAGCAAGGCAGCTACGTCGGGCCCGACTACCTGCGTTTCGACTTCACCTATCCGAAGGCACCGACGAAGGAGGAGCTCAAGCGTGTCGAGCAGCTCGTGCGCGAAAAGATCGCGGCCGACCTGCCGGTCACGTGGAAGGTCATGCCCAAGGACGAGGCGCAGAAACTCGGCGCGATGGCTTTGTTCGGCGAGAAGTACGGCAACGAGGTGCGCGTCGTCGCCGTCGGCGCCGACAGCAGCGAGCAGCTCGGCGAAGCGTTCAGCCGCGAATTCTGCGGCGGCACCCACGTCGCGCGGCTCGGCACTATCGGCGGGTTCAAGATCACCAAAGAAGAGAGCATCTCCGCCGGCGTGCGACGCATCACGGCGCTGACCGGCGCCAAGCTCAACGAGCTGCTCGAACAGGCAGGCGACATCGTCGATCAGCTTTCCGCTCTGCTCCAGGTCCCCGCCGACAAGCTTCCCGAGCGCGTGTCGCAACTGATGGACGAGAACAAGAAACTCGCCAAAGAACTCAAGAGCGCCGCGAAGGCCGGCGGACCCGATACGCTCAGCGAGGCCCGCGATCTGCTCGACGGCTGCGAAAAAGTCGCGGAGGCATCGATTATCGTCGGGCGCCTGGCGTCTACTTCCATAGAGCGCGCCCGCGAAGCGGTGGACATGCTCAAGAAGAAGGCGGGCTCGGCGGCCATCGTGCTGGGTTTCGAGGACAACGGCAAGGCGACACTGCTGGCCGGCGTCACCGACGATCTGGTCAAGCAGGGTCTCAAGGCCGGCGACGTCATCAAGGAGATCGCGCCGATCGTCGAAGGCGGTGGCGGCGGCCGGCCCCAGATGGCCCAGGCCGGCGGCAAGAACCCCGCCAAGCTCGATGACGCCCTGGCCCAGGCCAGGATGCTGGTCAAAGCCAAGCTCGGCAGCGCTTGATCGCTGCGCGTGATGCGTGTCGCGTCATGTGCCTGCGTCAGGCGTCGTACCGGATACGCGAAGCGTCATGATTCGATTCCAGTGCCAGCACTGTGCCGTGACACTCACCGTTCGAGAGGATCGGGCCGGAACGATTGGGCGCTGTCCGCGCTGCAAGCAGGCGATCACGATTCCGCCGTCGCCTGAGTCCGAGCCCTCAGTGCCGGGCGACGAGGAGGGACTGACCCTCGTCGTGCCGGCCCAGCCCAAGGACAAGGCCCTTCTCGACCTGCCCGACGAGCAGGAGTCGGCCGAAAACGAGCAGGAGCGACAACGACGAGAACAGCAGCTTCTGACGCGCATCGGCATCACGCCGGGACCCCAGCACACAGGCGAGCGACGCTTCCCTTGGCCGCTCGATATCCTGCTGTACCCAACCAGCGTCTCGGGTTTGGTCGTGCTCGGGCTGCTGGTTGGAATCCCGGCGCTGGTCGGGCTTTTGGAGCGTTTCGTGCCGGCGGTCGGGTGCGTGGGCATCGGGTTTCTCGTGCTGCACGGCGTCGTGGCTCTCTACGCCGGCTGGTATTTCGCCGAGTGCGTCTACGACAGCGCCAGAGGCGGCACGCGCGCCCCGGAGTTCGCGCCGCCGAGCATGGGCGAGATGTGGTCGCGCGTCTCCTATCTGCTGGTCGTGTCCATCGTCTACTTGTTGCCGGTGGTGCTCTTTCGGATCGTCGTGGTCGGCTTCGAGTCGCACCGAGGCGGGATGGACATTATCTTCTGGGTCCTGGCGGCCTACGCGCTGGTGTTCTTTCCGATTGGCCTGCTGGCGATGGTCGTGAACGATTCGATCTCGGCCCTCAACCCATTCTTCCTCTTGGGCTCGATCGCGCGCACGCTCCTTCAATACACCGCTCTGTGTCTCCTCTTCGCGGCGTTGGCCATGTCGTTTTGGCTGACCGCCCAAACTCAAAGCGACGATGAACGAACCCGGTCTCTCTGGTTGGAAATCGGCGGCCTGGCGATAGCCAACTACGCCGCGTTCGTCTGCGCGCACATCCTGGGCCGGTTCTACTGGCGCAACCGCGAACCCCTCGACTGGGGACTGTGACAAAGACCGTCCCAGCACGTGCGGCACGGCAGCCGCACAAGGAGCGCTGGCCACCCACGACGGTCGGCACGCTCGTAGGGCGAGCGTCCCCGCTCGTCAGTCGTGCGGGACGCACGACCTACGTGAGCATCTTGCCGCGCTACCTATCAGGACCAGACCGGTACACCTGCTTCTGTCTGATTTGAACGCTGCGCGCGTGCGCGTCGAGACCTTCGACCTGGGCCAGACGAATGATATCGTCGGCGCTGGCGGCAAGCTGCTCGGCGCTGTATTCGATGAGGCTGATCGTCTTGACGAAATCGTTGCTGGTCACGGCGCTGGAGAACCGCGCTCGCGTGCCGGTCGGCAGCGTGTGGCTGGGTCCGGCCCAGTAGTCCCCTACCGCTACCGGCGTGTGCGGACCGATGAAGATGGCGCCGGCGTTGGTGATCTTCTCGGCCACCTCCCGGCTGCGCGGGCCGCACTGGACTTCCAGGTGCTCCGTGGCGAGTTCATTGGCCAGCGTGATCGCGTCGTCGAGACTCTTGACTGCAATGACGCGGCTGAAGCGCTGCAACGATTGGCGCGCATCGTCCGCTCTCGGCAACGCGGCGAGCTGCTCGCGGAGGTGCTGCACGATCGCGCGGGCCAGAGACTCCGATTCGGTCGCGACGATCGCGCTGCTGTCGGACGCGTGCTCGGCCTGGCTGAGCATGTCGGCCGCGACCCAGGCAGGATTCGCTTCGGCGCTGGCGATGATGAACACCTCGCTCGGCCCGGCGATCGAATCGATCCCGACGGTGTCGCCGGCGACCTGCTTCTTGGCCGCCTGCACCCACGAGTTTCCGGGACCGACGATCATATCGACCTTGGGAATTGTGGCCGTGCCGTACGCCAGTGCGCCGACCGCCTGGACCCCGCCGATGCGATAGACCTCCGTGACACCGAGTTCGTGACAGACCGCGAGAATGACGGGATGGACGCTCCTTTCGTGACGCGGAGGCGAGACCACTGCGATCTCTTTGACACCTGCAACCTGGGCCGGTACGACCGTCATGATAACGGTCGAGGGCAACGGCGCCGACGCTCCCGGCACGCACACCCCGACGCGCCGGATCGGCGTGTACCTGATGCCGGTACCGTCTGAGAACTGCGACTGCTTGCCGACGAAGATCTTGCTCTGATAGCGCCGAACGTTGTCGATGGCCTGACGCAGCGAAGCCATCAGCGCGGCGTCGACAGACGCGTGAGCGACCGATAGCGCTTCGGTGCTGATACGGAACTGGTCGGGACGCAACTCGACCTTGTCAAACTCCTGTGTATACTCAGCCACCGCTTCGTCGCCCCGCTGGGCAACGCCGTCCAACACGTGCGCTACGGTGCGACTCTGCTCGCTGTCGTGCCCGGCGAAGCGAGCCGCCCTGGCCAGGTCGCGGCGCAACGCGTCGAGCCGAGCCTGGAAACCGGGCTGCGAAGCGAGAATCAGCAGTTCATCCATATCGTTGCTCATCGGCTTCTGTCCTCACGCGGCGCGGCGATCAATCATTGAAGTTCCCGTAGTTGTAGACGCGAACAGCGCGTTGGAGTATCAGATACGTCGTGCCCCGATAGTCGGTGACGAGTCCGGAGACATTGAAGCGGATGGGAATGGCCGTGGCGGCTATCGTACGCTGCGCCTGCTCCAGCACGCTGCAAGGCAACAACTCGTAGCGGACCGTCGAGACGTTCCACCCCAGCCCGTCGGGAATGAAGCACCACCGACCCTGCCGTGGCTCGATGGATCCCGTGAGGTTTACCAACATGCGCGTCGGACGGCTCGTCGGCACGGCGCCGATGGCCGCTCCCGAGCGCTGCGGCCCACCCACCGGCTCTCGGCTCCTAAGCAGTTGGAGCGCTTCGTCCGGAATCGCCAGCTCGCCGTCCGAGCGGCCTGTCGGCAGCGTATCCGGCACTGGCTCGTTGGCATCCTTGAGTCTGCTCAGCGGCAGGTAGTAAGACGCCAGCAGGAAGTTGTTGCCTCGGTAGTGTGTCACCTGGGCGAAGATGCGATATTGAGGCTGGAGCCGCTCGTTGGCGTCCGCGATCACCTGGGCCAGCGTCGCGCAGGGTAACAGCTCCAGGCGCGTCCCGGCCGGGACGGTGACGCCGGCGTCGTTGACGTCGTCACTGAACTCGAAGAACCAGACGTCGTTGCCGTCGGCGCGGACAAGCGTGCCATCGATCCCTTCGAGAACAGTCCCTTCGGGCAACACGCTGGTCCCGGCCGCTGCGAGCGCCGCCGCAGGCAACGTCCATGCGCAGGCCAGACATAGAAGGATACGCGTTTTCTGTCTTCTTGGCATCTTGTTTTCCATCCCTGGCATCTTCACTTCTGCAGCGCCTGTCGGATCAACGCGACCGCCTGGGTCGGACTGTCGGCGAAGACGATGCTCTCAACGCTGCGCGGATCGTCCTGACAGACCAGTTCGGTCAGAGGCCGCCAGAACTCGCCCAGCAGCACGATCGGCTTGCGTCGGTCGAGAAACTTCTTGTTCTTCAGCTCCCATACCGCCGCCAGTTCCAGCAATGTGCCGGTCCCGCCGGGCAGGACGACATAGGCACAGCCTGCTTTGATGAGGTTCTGGAGTCGCTCGTCGAGCGACCCCGTCACGACCTCACGGGTGACATATTCGTTGGCTACGCTGCTGCCGAAGGCTGAGCACGTCACGCCGATGACCGTCCCGCCGGCTTCGACGGCGCCTTTGGCGGTCGCTAACATCGTACCGCCATAGCCGCCGTTGGCGATGACAAAGCCGGCCTGCGCCAACTCGCGTCCCAACTGCTCGGCCAGGATAAACACCGACTCACCCGGCCTGGCCCGGCCCGTACCGAAGACGGTTACGACGTTCTTACTCATGAGTTCTCTTGCGCGTGTAACTCAACAAGCCGGCCGACAGCAGGATTTGGCGGTCACGGTCGGAGAGGTTCAGGTTGCCGACAAACTCGAACGCGCCGCCTTTCGCACCAATCCTGACGGTATCGCTTCTCTCGATCGCTCCGAGCAGGTTGTCGATCTCGATCTCATCGTCCGGATCGAGCTGGTCGTAATCAGAGGGATCGCCAAACTGGATCGGCACGATGCTGAAGTTGATGAGATTGGCGCGATGAATCCGCTCGATGCTCTTGGCGATCACGGCGCGGACGCCCAGGTACATGGGGCACAAGGCGGCATGCTCGCGCGAGGAGCCCTGGCCGTAGCTTTCGCCCGCGACGATGACGCCGGCGACGCCCTGAGCCTTGAGCTTCAGCGCGCGCTCGGCGAACGTGGGCGCACCTGGCTCATTGAAGGCGCTGAAGACAACCTTGGCGTATTCCAGCACGTTCGAGCGCAGCTTCAGATACGTCCCGGCCGGCATGATGTGATCGGTCGTGATCTTGTCGCCGCACTTGAGCAGGACGCGTCCGGTCAATTTCACCGGCAGACCCGGCGGCGTCTCGGGCACCACGATCGTCCGGCCGCGCAGGATTTCGGCTTTCGCCGCGTCTTTCTGGCTGAGCGGCGGCTCGATCATGCTATCGTCGACGTGGAATGTGTCGGGCATGTCGATCTTCGGATAGGCAATGCCCATCTTCTTCGACAGGTCGCGTGGGTCGGTGATCTTTCCCGTCAGGACGGACGCAACGGCGGTTTCGGGACTGACGAGGTAGACCTGGTCGCCTTTGGTCCCGCTGCGGCCGGCGAAGTTGCGGTTGAACGTCCGCAGGCTGACGAGGTCCTCGGCGGGCGAGAAGCCCTGACCGATGCAGGGTCCGCAGGCCGATTCGAGCACGCGCGTCCCGGCCGCGATCAGGTCGGCCAGCGCGCCGTTTTCCGCGAGCATGTTGAGCACTTCGCGACTTCCCGGCGCGACTGCGAACTCGACGAGGTGATCGACGCGCCGCCCTTTCAGAACGCTCGCGACCATCATGAGGTCGGTGTAGCTGGAATTGGTGCAACTGCCGACCACGATCTGTCCGGTCTTGGCGCCGGCAATCGCGCGGATGGTCTTGATATTGTCCGGCGAGGAGGGACAGGCGGCCATCGGTTCGAGGCAGGACAGGTCGATCTCGATTACCCGGTCGTAGGCCGCGTCGGCGTCGGCTTGCAGGGGCCGGTAATCCTGCTCGCGCTGTTGGGCAGCCAGGAATCGACGCGTCTGCTCATCGCTACCGAAGAGGCTCGTTGTGACGCCCAATTCGGCGCCCATGTTCGTAATGGTTGCCCTCTGGGGGACGCTCAGCGTCCCGACACCCTCGCCGAAGTACTCGACGACCCAACCGATGTTGCCTTTGGTGGACAGCTCACCGAGCAGCTTGAGGATGACGTCCTTGGCCGCGACCCAGTCGGACAGCTTGCCGGTGAGCTTGACGCCGAGCACTTTGGGACATTGCAGGTAGAAGGGCCCGCCACCCATCGCGACCGCGACGTCGAGCCCGCCGGCGCCGATGGCGAGCATGCCGATACCGCCTCCGGTCGGCGTGTGCGAGTCGCTGCCCAGCAGCGTGACGCCGGGCTTGCCGAACCGCTCCAGGTGTACCTGGTGGCAAATACCGTTTCCCGCGCGGGAGTGATAGACGCCGCTCTTGGCCCCGACGGTCTGGAGATAGAGGTGGTCGTTGTGGTTCTCGGGTCCGAAGCCCGCCATGTTGTGATCGATGTAGCTGACGGACAGGTCGGTCTTAACGCGTCCGACGCCCATCGACTCGAACAGCAGGAAAGCGGTCGTGCCGGTTGCGTCCTGGGTCAGCGTCTGGTCGATCCGAATGCCGATCTGCTCACCCGGCACGAGTTCGCCTTCGACGAGGTGCGCCTCCAATATCTTGTACGTCAGTGTCTTGCCCAAAGCGGTAACTCCTGGTGGCTTCAAAGCCAACAGTCTACCACAAGGCTCGGCTCAGGGCAATTCTCGCCGTCGAACGCGATCCGGATGGGTGGGTTTCATCTCTGCAACGTGCCCGCAAGAGTCTGCGTAGGGGCGAATAATGACTCGCCCTTGCCCCAGAAACGTGCAACGTGCCTCGACGACGGGCAAAAGGGCGAATGGTTATTCGCCCCTACCGGCTGCAAACGCGGCCGGACGACCCCACGACCCGGGCTGCGTCAGTAGTCTGTCACGGCGCTAGATTTCACAGCCGGTGCGCGCAGGTCAGCCATTCGCACGTGCAGCTCGTGGACGCGGTTTTCGGCCAGTTCCAGCCGCCGGGCCACCAACTGAATCCGATGCACCTGCGGATCGAACACCCTCGGTCCCAGCAGACGCGCGTGAATCTCCGCGACGCGACGCAGAACATCGGACGAGGCCAATTCCCCAGAACCTGGCCCCCAATGAGGTGCTGGTGATCCCCAGTCGATCCACTCCGGAATTCCGAGGTCCGACATGTGCGCGGCTCCATCTGAGTCACATTTCTCGATGCAGCTCCGCACCATTTCGATTGCTCTCGTTAACTCATCCACTCGCGGCGAATCGGGTTCCGTGGCCGCGATTGCGCGTCTCACCGCCTCAAGGCTGTAGGCAATGGCGCGCAATTCAGGCAGAACAGTCTTCGTTCGTTCATCCGGGGGCCTCTGCGCTGACAGTCGCTCGATGTACGGCAGCAGAAGACGCAATTGCTCGTTCAGGGTCTTCTGGGAGGTATGGACCGGCATCATGACGGAGAGCTGGTGACCGATCACGTCCAGAAGCTGCTGGATCTGGCCGTGAACCTCGGGAGTCTGCAAGATCACGAGTCTTGTGCCATCACACGGTGTGATGGTGCCCTCGCCGTTGTCGGACAGTTCAAACCACGTCTCAGGTGCTGTACCCTCCTGAATGGCGAGGATGAGCTGCTCGGTCAGAACGCTCGCACGCAGGGCGGCGGGGAGGTTGTAGACCCGCATTTCCATTCTCTTTTCCGGCAAGGCTTCGACAGTCGCAACAGTGACAACACCTCCTTCCACGACGTAGTCAAAATCGTAAAGACCGCCGACGCCGATGGAAGCAAGAAGCTGGCGCAGGCCCACCCCGAGGCGGACGCTCGCCAGACCGTCCATGCTGATTGGTGTGGTCGGCTCGATATCCGCGTTCTCGAGCAGGTCTCTCCAGTGAACTTTCGCAGTTTTTGAAGGGGTAATGTGGATGTGGTATCAAGAGAAGCATACCAACCTTCCGATGGGTGT
>JAFGLV010000082.1 GCA_016927855.1 Sedimentisphaerales bacterium | reverse complement strand
TGCTGTTCCTCCAGCTCATCATGCGGAAGCTCAAGCGAGCATCCAAGCCGGGCCGTGCGGCGGTCGTTGTACCGGAAAGCGTCATGGGCGACGCTGGCATCGCCCAGCGAATCCGGCAGGAACTGGTGAATGAGTTCAATCTGCACACAATCGTGCGCCTGCCCAAGGGCGTATTCGAGCCGTACTCCGACATCCAAACGAATCTGCTGTTCTTTGATCGAGCAAGCCCTGCTGATGGTGTCTGGTTCTACCAACACGAGGTCCCTCCGGAACGGCGCGGCATGCGGAATCCATGCTACACGCGGACGTATGCCTTACGATTTGAGGAACTCAGGCCGATTCTCGACTGGTGGCCGAGCCGCAGCGATAGCGACGCCGCTTGGTTTGTGGCAAAGGGGGCTATTGCCGGCCGGGATTACTCGCTCGATTTCAGGAATCCGCGTCGGAGCGAAAGCAATGGCACCGGCCCAGCAGCCGTGGTAACAGCGATCAAACAACCACTGGACCATGCCAGTGGCCTGCTGCAGCACCTTGCCGGGAAGGCCAAGGATCTCGAACCGCGGCTGAACGGCCAATCGAAACGCATACCCTTGGGCTCCTTCCTGCGCAGGTCACGCAATGACGCCAGCGTTGTCCCGGATCAGGAGTACAAGCAAATCACTGTCAAGTTGTACGGCAAGGGCATAGTCCTGCGCCAGGTACTTGCCGGGCGAGACATTCGCACTCGGCCCCAGTTCGTGGCCTCCGCTGGGCAGTTGATCATGAGCCGGATTGATGCTCGGAATGGAGCATTCGGAATCGTGCCTCCGGAGTTGCACGGTAGCCTGGTAACCCAGGATTTTCCGCTGTTTGACATAGATGCGACCGTGGTCGAGCCTGAGTTCCTTGCGCTCCTTCTCAGCTCCGAGCAGTTTCTTGACGCATGTACGAGGTCAAGCCGTGGAACGACGAATCGTAAGCGGCTCAAAGAGGACCTCTTCCTGGCTGAATCCGTTCCCGTTCCGCCGCTGGAGATTCAGGAGCAAGCAGTCGAGCTTCTTCGGGTGACACGGACTGCGGTAAGTTCCGTGCTCGAAGGTGCCAGGATTGCCGACCAGGCTATTGCGGCCATCGCGAACTACGTCTTCGAGTAGGCATAGCCAGAGGAGTTGACGCGTGTCACTAAGCTCAAGTGCAGACAGTTTTCACCGGCTTCAGTCGGTGTCGGTCATCGGCGGATTCCTCGACGGCCAGCGTTTCGACTTGTCCGATGGGCTGAACTGCGTCATTGGGGCGCGCGGCACCGGCAAGACGACCGTGCTGGAGTTCGTGCGGTACGCGATGGATGCGCTGCCTGCGGACGGCGCGGCTCGCAGGCGAGTGGAGTCCCTGGTGGAGCAGAACCTGGCCGGCGGGCGCATCGAGGTCGCCGTTCGCACGAAGGACGGGCTGTCGTATGTCGTCAGCCGCTCCGCGGGCGACGAGCCGGTCGTGCTGGACGAACACCGTAACCCGACCGACATCAGCCTGCGCAGCGGCGGGCTGTTCAAGGTGGACATCTTCAGCCAGAACGAGGTCGAGGCCATCGCCGACCAGGCCAGCTCGCAGCTCGACCTGATCGACAACTTCGAGGCCGACCGGATCGCCGACATCGAGCATCGCATCCGCACGCTCAAGGCGGACCTGGCCGCCAACGCCAGCAAGATCACGCCGCTCCAGCAGAAGGCCGACGCTATCGGCGACGAACTCAACGCCCTGGGCAACGTCAACGAGAAGCTCAAGGCGTTCAAGACCGAGGGCGGAGATGATGCGGACGCCATCAACCAGGCCCACGGGCTCAAGGCCCTGCGCGACCGGGAGCGCAGGGCGGTCGGCGCGACGAACGACCTGCTGACCGAGCTCTACCGGGCCATCGAGGCCAACGTCGGGCATATCGGCCAGCGGCTGGCGACCATCTTCACTGAGGACATGCTCAAAGGCCCCAACGGCGCTCTTGTCGAGGAGATGCGCCTGGGCCTCCAGACCTGCTCCGACGACGTGGACCGCCTGCTCCGTGACGCATTGGAGCGGATTCGGGCGGAGGGCGAGACTGTCGCGGCCAAGTCAGGCAAGCTCGACTTGGCACACAAGCAGCAGGACCTGAAGTTCCAGGAACTGATCGAGAAGCACAAAGAGGCCCAGGGCAAGGCGGCCGAGCGCCATCGTCTGGAGAAACTCCGCAACGACCTGCTGGCAAAGCAGCGCGAACGGGATCAGTTGCTTGAGCAGTTGAAGGCGCTGAGGGACGAGCGGACGCGCCTGCTGCGGCAGCTTTCCGAACTCCGCGACGAGCGGTTCGGCGTTCGCCAGACCATCGTGGATCGGATCAACGCGGCGCTTTCGCCGTCGATCAAGGCGTCCATCATCCAGTTCGGTAACCCCGAGGAGTACCGTGCGTTGCTGGAGGAGGCCCTGAAGGACAACCGCCTCCGCCGCAACGTCGTGGCAGGCAAGGTTGCCAACGCATTCTGGCCGGCGGAACTTGCCGAGGCAATCAAGCAGCGAGACACGCAGGCCCTGATCGACAAGGCCGAGTTGAACGCCGACCAGGCGGACAAGGTGATGGCGGCGATGGTCGGCTCCCAGGTGTTGTTCGACCTGGAGACGGTCGAACTCATTGACCTGCCGAAGATCGAGCTGAACGACAACGGCACGCTCAAGGAGACCGGAGCGCTTTCGACTGGCCAGAAATGCACGACGATCCTTCCGATTCTGCTGATGGACAGCGAGAATCCGCTGCTGATCGACCAGCCCGAGGACAACCTGGACAACCGGTTTGTGTTTGAGACCATTGTCGAGAGCATTGGCAAGATCAAGCGGCGTCGGCAGTTGATCTTCGTGACGCACAACCCGAACATCCCGGTTCTCGGAGACGCCGACAAGGTCTTCGTGATGGACTCCGACGGCACCACGGCCCGCAAGGTCAATGAGGGGACCGTGGACCACTGCAAGGACAACATCGTGACGTTGCTCGAGGGCGGCGAGGACGCATTCAAGCGCAGAAAGGCCCGTTACTCGTACTGACATGACGGATCAGCCGGCACAGCTTGACATGGCTCAAATCATGAGCCAACTCCAGCAGGATCGCGAGGCCCTGGACTGGCCAGAGCGGCGCGCGCTGGTCAAGGTGGTTGCCGATCACCTGTCGCGGGTCGGCCCGACGGAGGCGGCGCTGTCGCTGCTGCTTGTCCTGGCCGAAGACCCGAAGTGGGAGGTCCGCAAGGACGTGGCGGACTGCCTGGTGCTCGTGCCGGATGACGATTTCCCTCGCCTGGCCGCCAAGCTGTCCCAAGACTCCAACTTGTTCGTGCTGAAGGCGGCGGAGCGGGCGCTGGATCGCCGCCGTCGCGGACAGCAGACGGCCCAGAAGAAGCGGCGCGGCCTGGATCAGGTTCAGGACCAGTACGCCAACATCGAGAAGATGCACGGCACCATCGCGGCCGAGAAGGCGCGTCAGATGGCCGAGCGGCTGTATGACGTGCTCGTGGGCGCGACCGTCCACGACATGCGGAACATCCTCGGCCCGCTGAAATCGGGCATCGCGGCGCTGCTCGGCCATCTCGGCGACAACGGCGTGGACGCAAAGCTGTTCGAGAAGAGCCTGACAAAGATGGGGCACCAGGCGGAGATGCTGGAGCGGTTGCTGGAGGACATGCGGGCGTACTCGCAGCCGACGCCGTCGGATCGTCGCCGCGAACGGCTCATCGATGTGGTCAAGGAGGCCCACGGCATAGTCCTGGACGCGTTCCACGCCACGGGGCGCGATCCGAGCCGGGTGCGTGCCAGAATCGACGTTCCAGAGAACCTGACGGCCGAGATGTCGCGGCACCAGATCGTGCGGGCGGTCTGCAACGTCCTGAAGAACGCTTACGAGGCCTTCGCCAACGATCCACAGACCTTCACCAACGGCGAGGTGTGCCTGACCGCCAGATCGATCAACGGCGAGCGCGTCGAGGTCGTTGTCGTGGACAACGGCATGGGCCTCTCGGCCGATGAACTGGAAGAGGTCAGGCGGTTCGTGCCAGGCGGCACCTCGAAGAAGACGCATGGCACGGGCTTCGGCCTGCCGATCGCCAAGCGAAAGATCGAGGATCACGGCGGCTTGCTGGCCATCGACAGCGAGGAAGACAAAGGCACCAGGGTCACGATTACCTTGCCGGTGGATGCTGGGGGAGGCGGTGAATGAAGTACCACGCGCTCGTTGTTGACGACAACCCCGACGTGCTGGATGACGTGAAGGACCGGCTCGAATCTCTCGGCCATTCGTGCGACTGCGTCACCTGCCTTCAGTGCGCCCGCGACCACCTGGCCAAAAATAGCTACTCCTACATCCTGCTCGATCTGGAGATACCGGTCCGCTACGGCCGTCCTTCACGCATTGCAAACGGCCAGAACCTGCTGCGAGAGATTCGCGCGATGAAGGGCTATGAGCACATCCCGATCATCGTGATGACGTCGCATGGCCACGACAGCCCGGACCTGGCCATCGAGGTGCTGCGAGGCAATGGGGCCATCGACTACGTGAAGAAGCCCTTCCCGGACAAGGGCCACACGCTGGAGAAGGCGGTTCAGGATGCCTTGGACGCCAGCGGCCGCTCCCGTCCGGGGGCCAATCACCTGTCGAAGGCGTCCAAGACGCAGCCTGTCCAGGCGTTCGAGTGCGGGGAGATGGTCTTCTCCGAGGATCGCGTCGATCTGTGCGAGGTGAAGGTCTGCGGTGGACCGGAGTGCGGGATGATCCGCCGCATCCTAGACGAGCTGCGTCCGGTGAACACACGCGGGGCGTTCGTGGCATACAGCGGCACGGAGCTCGCCAAGCGCGTGAAGTGCCCGGCAGGCCAGAACGGCGTGGCGGGTGCTGTCCGCGAATTCCGCAAAAAGACAGCCGAGTTGCTGCTCGATGAGGCACGCATCCAGTGCGGTCCGCGCGACATCATCCAGAGCGGCGGACGCGGATACCGATTCACCGAGAAGATCAGCGTTCGGGACGCCAATGATGATCCTGTAAACGGCGATGGTGATCCCGTAAATGATCCCGAAAGCCCGGCAGATGATCCCGCAAACGATCCTGTAAACGGACGGCATGATCCCGTAACCGGCGCTGCCACAGACGATGGCCTCAGCGACCGCCAGCGTTGGGCGCTTGGCCAGATGCGTGCGGGCAAGCCGGTTCGCGTCGGCGACGTCGCGGATCAGCACAAATGCTCCAAGGTGACGGCCAAGCGGGACCTCACCGACCTCCGCCAGCGCGGGCTCATCGAATTCACCGGCCCGCCCAAGACCGGCCACTGGCGGGCGTTGCGCGGGAGGGATGGGCAGTGAAGTTCACCCACTACGACCTTGGACACCTTTCCGGCGGGGAAACCGTCGAGATCGAGCTTTCCGGCAATGCAGCCAACGTCCGCCTCATGGACAGCTCGGACTTCCAGAACTATCGCTCCGGCAGAAGGCATCACTACTACGGCGGACTCGCGCAGCGCTCACCTGTCAGGCTTCACGTCCCGCACTCCGGCCATTGGCACGTGACCGTTGACCTGATGGGCCTGCGCGGCTCTGTGCGATCCGGCATCCGGATCGTGCCGGGGCCTCTGCCTGCGATCCGTGAAGCGCCACTTTCATCCGTCCCTTCACTCGTGCAGGGCGCAGGAGGTCACCCGGGGCTTGCCCCCGAAGATGACGACCAGCGAGAGTTCGACGTCTTCATCTCGCACGCTTCCGAGGACAAGGATGACGTCGTAAGGCCCCTGGCTGTTGCGTTGCAGGGAAGTGGCTTGGCGGTCTGGTACGACGAGTTTGAGCTCAGGATTGGCGACAGCCTTAGGCGGAAGATTGACAAGGGGTTAGCGAAGAGTCGGTTCGGCGTGGTCGTGCTCTCTCAGGCCTTCCTTGGAAAAGGCTGGCCGAACTACGAACTGGATGGGCTGGTCACCAGAGCAGTGACCGGCGAACAGATACTGCTTCCTGTTTGGCACAAGATATCGAAGCAAGAGGTGATGGCCTACAGCCCATCGCTCGCCGACAAACTTGCCCGGAGTACGTCAACACACACCGTCCAAGAGATCGCCGAGGAAATCGTCCAAGTAATCAAGGGGCAACCATGAGCGAAGAAGATGCCATTGTCGAGTTCGTGGGCGGACCCTACGATGGCCATGTCGCCGACACGCGTGATCAGGACCACATGTCCGCGACCCTTGCCCAGTTCATCTGCCTTGCGACCGATCATGGCAAGCAGGGCGGAAAGGTCGTGCAGGGATACTCGCCGGCGGGTATGGACGCCATCGCCAACGAAACATTCCGGGGAGAAGCGAATGAGCGGGGCTTCCGCTTCAACCACAAGTACCGGGTCGCCGGGCGTTCATTTGCCGAAGGCAGGCTGAGAATCAGAATGGAACACACTGGTGATGACAGCGGCGAAGGGCTTTGAGCCGAGGTGTTCCTACCAGTCAGGCTGATTGGCGCAGGATGTTGCCAGCCCGCAGGACATACGGGTCTGGCGGCTGGAGAAACACCTGAACGTACGGCCCAATCGTCTCGGACGGTTCAAGGTTCCGCCAGTCGCCCCGACCAAATGCAAAGGCCTGTGAGGCAATGCCTTACGGGCCTTTTTTCTTTGCTGTCGGAACACCTCGCTTAGCACTCGG
>JAFGLV010000081.1 GCA_016927855.1 Sedimentisphaerales bacterium | reverse complement strand
GCAATGTCTTTGCGTTCATCCATCAATGCCTCCGCGCCCACTGGACCGGCTCATGCGGCCCAGAATTCCTGTGAACGGTTACGAAAAATCGAGGGAGGCTAAGCTTTCAGACCTGGGTTGGTCGATGTCAAAGAGTCGGACGACGGTCGCATGACGCGCAACGCTGAGGTTATCGGATGCACATTATCGCTCAGTGCCCTCGTTGTGGGTATCGCTGGTGGCTTGACGCTTTGGCGGCCGATCGCCGGATTCGCTGCCGCAAGTGCTTCACGCTGCTGAAGGTACCCGATCTGACGGAGGTCCCGGCCGCCGCGGAGATCATCAGCCAGGCCAAGAGCCACATCTTCGTTGACGGCGCCGGCAGAACCTATGGCTGAGCGGCATCTTAGGAGGGTCCTCTTGACAAACACTGAGTTCGTACTGAGACTTCCGCAATGGCTGGCAACGGTGTTGGCGCCGGAGAGCGTGCGCCTCGATTCGACCGAGGCACGGATGCGGTTCGTCATCGACCTGGCTCAAGGAAATATCGACCACAAAACAGGAGGACCGTTCGCGGCGGCTGTTTTCGAGTCCGGCACGGGCCGCTTGGTGGCGGCGGGCGTGAACCTGGTCGAATCGTCCAACTACTCCATCGCCCACGCGGAAATGGTCGCTTTCGCGTTGGCCCAGAGGACCGTCGGCCACTACGACCTCGGCATCGACGGAGTCGCGCGCGAACTCGTGACCAGCACGGAGCCGTGCGCGATGTGCCTGGGAGCGATTCCATGGTCGGGAGCGCGTCGTGTGGTCTGCGGCGCGCGCGGCGAGGATGCTTGCGCGATCGGGTTCGACGAGGGTGCCAAGCCCACCGACTGGGTCGGGGCGCTACGCGCGCGAGGCATCGAGGTCGTGCAGAACGTGCTCCGTGACGAAGCGCGAGCGGTACTGGAGGACTACCTCGGTTCCGGCGGCACGATCTACAACACGCGCGGCCGCTGACCGCTACCTGGCTTCCCGAACCGGCGGGACTGTCAGAGGAGTCGGCACGGGAGGCTGCGGACGGGGCCCGTTCGGGTCCGGTATAGGCGGAGGCGGCGGGACGATACCCAGATGCCGCTCTATCCGTTCCAGACGCTGATCGAGTTTGGCGAGCCTGGCGTCGATGCTGTCCAGCCTGTCGGCGATGGCGCCGGCGGTGCCTATGACCTCCATGAAGTTCCGCTCGGTCGCATCCATGTAACGCTGCATCACGCGTTCGTAGGCATCGATCGCACGAGCGGCATCGGTCCGATATTCCGGCGTCGTGTAGACCTGCGCCTCGATCTCGTAGGACCGGCGATTCTGCCCGACCGACGTGGACAGCCAAAGAACCGCCATGCAGACAACGGCCGCGACAGCCAGAGATGACTTCTTCTTCGGGTCCATCGGACTACTCCTGCTTTCTATCCGTTTGCTGATGTGCCGGGGTGGCACGACCTCTGACACCTCTCTATCGGCAGGATACGGTCGGAGGATGAGGCGAGTTCTCGGACGCTGATTCGCAGCGCCCGTCAGGACGTCGTAGAGGCGGGCCCCTGTGCCCGCCCTGGGCAACCACAGGGGGTTGCCCCTACAATAGCGCAGCGGATGATTCAGCGCGCCGGCGGCACGATCGGATCCCACTGGATGCGGTCGGCGCCCAGGATGGTGCCGGTCGCATAGGCCAGATCGACCAGCGAGATCTGATACTCCGTCAAGGCGGCTATTTCAGCACTCTGAGCGTTCGCAAAGTTGATCTGGGCGTCGAGCACGTCCGTGCTGGTGCGGGCCCCCAGTTCGAACTGACGCTTCTCCGCCTCGTAGAGACGGCTCTGGAGAATGGTGTTCTGGCGCGCCGCGAGAATGCGCTGCCAGTTGGTCTCAACCGAATCGGCGGCGGTGAGAACCTCCTGCTTGATGAGGATCTGCCGGTCGGCCCGGCTGGCCAACCGCTGACGGCGCCGGTAGATGGCTTGTCTGATGCGACTCTCAGCCGCCTTGTTGCCGAGAGGGATCACCACCTGCAGCCCCAGACGATGGTCGACAAAGGCGCTGTCTATCAGCAGATCGTAGGCATCACGGCGCGTGCCGCCCAGACCATTGATATTGTAGACGTAGTCCAGGCTGGCCAGCGGCAACGCCCGATTGCGGGCGTAGTCTATGCTACTGGCATCCTGGAGAAGCTGGAGTTGCAGTTCGAGCAACTCCATCCGGCCCTCCAATGCCGTCGCGATCAGACGCGAGCGTTCCAGCTCGTACCGGACGGGATCAGGTTCTGTGAAAGGAACGAGGATGGTCGGTGTCTGCATATCCAGGCCGGCCTTGTTTATGACTCGCTTGAGCTCGCGCTCGCGATCCCGGTAGTTGTTCTCGGCAACGATGATCGCTTCGAGCTGCTGTGCGACACCGGCTTCGGCCCGGATGATCTCGACCTGGGCACGCTCGCCGGCGTTAACAAAACGCCGCGCTTGTTCAAGCTGGGCCTGGGCAAGCTCGTGCTGCTGCGCTCGGACCTCCAGTTCCTTGCGGGCGGCGTACAGACGCCAGTAGACCCGGTCGATGGCCGCCAGCACGTTGATGACTTCGAGCTTCGTGCGGGCATCGGTGATTTGGTAGTCGTAGGCCGCCAGCCGGATAGAATGCGTGTTGGCCCACTTGCCCGCGTCGCGCAGCAAAGGCTGGCTGATGG
Source organism: Sedimentisphaerales bacterium (assembly GCA_016927855.1). Classification (GTDB taxonomy): domain Bacteria; phylum Planctomycetota; class Phycisphaerae; order Sedimentisphaerales; family Anaerobacaceae; genus JAFGLV01. Next base: position 29,068 of record JAFGLV010000081.1, on the reverse strand, counting down.
AGACGGACGCCGTGGGCGTGTAGGAGGGGTTGAATGTGGACCCAATGGCATCCGTTTCCAGTCGGGTGTCAGCCACATCGAAAGTGACCGTACCGCCCGTGCGAAGCGGGACACGAAGGCCCAGATCGAGCCCAAGATAATCACTCTTGGAGCCTGTGATCTCATCTTCAAACCTGTTGGCGGGTCGATCGGTCTTGGCGAAGTTGGCGTTGGCTAGAATGGACGCCTCAAACTTCGCCTCTTCCTCGCTGAGGCGTTCAGCGGCAATGGTCGGCTCGATGAGCGAGGCCTTGAGCTGGAGATTGTTCTGCAGGGCCAAGGCGCGGCATTCTTCCAGCGACAGGGCCAACACGGCAGGTGGGACCTCGTTCGGTTCGGGCGTCGGCACCTTGTTAGGATCGACCTCGGCAAGTTCCAGCGTCTCGATTTGACGCAGCTTCTCGCGCGGTATTTTGACTTCGCTGTAGCTCGGGCCGGGTAGGTACGTATCGCAGCCGGTCAGCAGGACAAGGGCCAGTACAACCACGCCTGCACGACAGACAGCGGTCAGGGCGCGTCGTCTATTCGGCAGTCCCATCGCGGCCGTTGATCGGGTCAACGACAAGGCTCCCACTTGGCTCGTCAGAATGCCAAAGGGCAACCAAGTCGGCTCAGCACGCATTGCCAACAGACCAGACAAGAGACACAGGAAGCATCAGATCTGTCGTGCGAATGGAATGCTTGATCGTGTGCATCTCACTCCTCCTCCAGAAAAGCACCACTCGGGAATTACCGTGTGTCCTCACACATGGTAATGTGACATACCCGATGTCATTTTAGCCGAATGACCAAGCCCATGTCAATACCCCGGCCAGTCCAGTCGAGTCCGGAACTGACAAGTTGCCAGTAGACCCAGTATCCTGCCGCTATTCAGACAGTGCCCGACCCCAGTTTTCTTCAGCGCCGAACTGGATTTGCCGCTCGAAAACGGTCAGCCGGCGAAGATCAGGCCCGAGAGCGCCCCTGCGTGTTGTAGCTCTCGGGTGCTCCCCAATCCGAAGATCGATGGCGGGTCCAGGGGACTGCCCAGGCTCGATGCTGTCAGAATCCTGCTTATATGCTACCTGCCGCGTGAGGAATCCGGGCTATTCATGTCGCAGGGCCTCGATAGGATCCAAGCGGGCGGCCTTGACGGCCGGGAACATGCCGAAGAATACGCCGACGCCGGCGGCGAAACCGAACGACAAGCCCAGCGCCCAGAGCGGGATATAGGCTTTGTCGAGGCTGGCGCCGGGGATCTTGCCGATCAGCCAGGTCAGTCCCTGGCCCAAGCCGGCGCCGATGAGCCCGCCAAACAGGCACAGCACGACCGATTCGACCAGGAATTGAAAGAGAATGGCCGAGGGTTTGGCGCCCACCGCTTTGCGCAGGCCAATCTCGCGCGTGCGCTCCGACACGGAAACGAGCATGATGTTCATAATGCCGATGCCGCCGACCAGCAGCGAGATCCCGACGACGCCGCCGGCGATGGCGGTGGTCGTCATCGCGATCGCGTTGAATCCCTTGAGGTATTCCTCGATCACCTCCATGCGGAACGTATCGGGATCGCCGGGACCCAGCCGGCGGGCCTGCCTCAGGAAGAAACGCAGCTCCGCCTGGGCCTCCTCCGAAAGCTCGGGCTTGCGGCAACTGGCAATCGCATAAATCCACGGGTCCCACAGCTTCCAGGCGGTCGGAAACGGAATGAAGACCTCTTCGGACGAACCCATCTGGCCGAACATGGACGACTCGACACGTGTCTCGACGACGCCGACAACGGTGAAACTACGCTGTCCGATGACGATGCGTTTGCCGATGCAGTTGCGATCCATCCGCAGCTCGTCGCGTACTTTGGGCGTGATCAGGCACACTTGCCAGCCGTTCTCCTCGTCCATCAGACTGAACGGCCGGCCCATGATCACGGAGCGGTTCTCGATCCGATGCCAGGAGGGGTTGATACCATAGACGCGGGCGTCCTCGATGTCGTGGACTCCGTAGTAGATCGTATCGCCCTGCTCGGCCATCAGGGTGTAATCATCGATGGACGGACAGCGTTCGCGCAGCCCGTCGAACTGCTGCGGCCGAAAGCGGATCACCCGCCACGAAGCATTCTTGAAGCGTCCCTCGCGCGGCCAGCGCGGGACGATGAAGATCTTATTCGTGCCCAGCGACTCGAAACTGCTCAGCACATTGGCCTTCAGACCGGTCAGCGCCGCGATCACCGAGGTGACGGACGCCACGCCGATGACGATGCCGGTCGTGGTCAGGATCGAGCGCACCTTGTTGGCCCAAATCTGCCCCAGCGCCAGGTAGACGCTCTGGTAGAACAGCCGGAAGAAGGCAAACGGAATCGCCAGAACCGCCTTCACTTGGACACCTCCCCGAAGTGCTCGCCCATCGCGGCCCGACGGGCCTGGTCGTCCTCGGAGGACAGGTCTGAAAAGATGCGTCCATCGACCATGCGAATGACCCGCTTGGCGTGACGCGCTACGCTCTCTTCGTGCGTCACGAGAATGATCGTCTGGCCCTCGGCGTGCAATTGGTCGAACAGCGCCAGGATGTCCTCGCTGGTCTTGCTGTCGAGGTTGCCGGTCGGCTCGTCGGCCAGGAGGATGCTCGGGTTGCACACCAGCGCGCGCGCGATGGCGACACGCTGCTTCTCGCCGCCGGAGAGCTGGTTGGGACGGTGCTTGACACGGTCGCCCAGACCGACCCGTTCGAGCATGTGCCTGGCCCGTTTGTGCCGGGACCACCAGCCGTCGCGCGAATAGATCAGAGGCATCTCCACATTCTTCAACGCGCTGGAGCGTCCCATCAGCTCGAACGATTGAAAGACAAAGCCGATCCGCGTATTGCGAATATGTGCCAGCCCGCCGGCACCCAGCCGCGTCGTGTCCTTGCCGTCCAATCGGTACGTGCCACTCGTGCAGCGATCCAGGCAGCCGAGCAGATTCATCAGCGTGCTCTTGCCTGAGCCCGAGGGGCCCATCACCGCCAGATACTCGTTCTGGCGCACTTCCAGGTCCACACCGTCCAGCGCATGGATAGACTCCACGCCCACCTTGTAGACGCGTGAGACGTTATCGAGCTTGATGACGATATTGTCAGGGTGCGTTGACGTCGTTGCTGTCACGGGTTTGAGCCTCGTCCGCTTTCTTCTTGGCGTCTTCCTCGGCTTTCGCTTCGCGTTCGTCCTTGATCAGTTGCTCGTGGGTGAGCTTCTCCAACTCCTTGTAAGGACCGACTACGATCTTGTCGCCGACCGAAATCCCGGAGACGACCATCGTATGCGTCGCGTTGCTGGCGCCGATGCGGACCGGCGTGATGATCGCTTTGCCGTCTCGGTAGACGAATACGACCGTAGCGAACGTCTTGCTCTTTTCGTCCTCACTGAGCCGGTCCCGAATGTCCACCGGCAGCGTGTCAACCTCGCGCCCCAGCACCGCTTGGCTGGGTAGCACCAGGACATCGTCGTGCTCGGCCACTTCGATATCGACATCGGCGGTCATGCCGGTGAAGATCTGCTCGCTCGGATCGATCAGGAGGATTTCGGTCTCGTAGTATTTCGATCCCTGCATACCTGTTTGATTGCTGAGCGCCACGGCGCGAACCTTGCCGGGGAAGACTTTGTCCGGCCAGGCCTGCACGTGGACCTGGGCCGCCTGACCGACCTTGAGCTTGCCGACGTCCGACTCGTCGACCTGCGCGAGCACGAGCATCTCGGAGAGGTCGCCGATCTCCAGGATCTTGGTACCAGGATTGTTCATCATGCCGGTGACGACCATCTCGCCGACCTCCGCGTTGATCCGCGTAATCGTGCCGTCGATGGGCGCCGTGATCGTGGTATAGCTGAGCGATTCTTCGGCTTGGGCAATCGACGCATCGGCGGCTTCGAGGTTGTGTTCGAGCACTTTCAGGTTCAATTGCGACGCTTCGAGGGTGAACTTGGCGCCCTCGTATTTGGCTTTCAGATCATCGACCTTGAGCCTGGCTTCGTCGAAGGTGACCTGGCTGATGTCCTTGCTGGCCAGCAACTCGCTTTGGCGCTCGAAATCCCGCTGCGCCTGCTCCAGCGAGGCCTGCTGGCCGAGCAGATTGGCCTGCTGGCTGGCGATTCTGGCCTTCTCGACCTCGATCTGAGCCGCTCGGGCGGCTCGGTCGGCCTGGGCCGAGAGCAGGCGGCTTTCGAGGTCCTTGGAGTCCAGCCGCACCACGATGGAAGGCGGAATCGGCGCGTTGGCGTCCGAATTGCCCTTGGTGACGGTGTCACCCTCGTCGAAAGGCAGCTCGACGATCCGGCCGGAGGTCTTGGCGCTGATCTCCACGTTGATCTTCGGCTCAATCGCGCCGGGAGCGCTGACGACCTCGATCAGCTTGCCTATCTGGGCCGCCTCGACGCGAACGATGGTCGGCTTGGCTCCAGCCCCGGCGCGCTTCTTGACCACGACGAAGCCGGCCCCGCCGATCACCGCCAGGACAACCACCACAATGACAATTATGCGAACTGCCTTCACATCTGTTTCCCTTCATTAGGTAGATGCGCAGAAGCATAGACGCGTTGGAGGGGTCTGGCTCACCCACTCCTGGACGCGCCTACGCACGCATGTCCCGGCGTACCGGCAGCGTAGAGACCATTATACCTTATAGACGCGCCGAACCACCCTTCATTGCGCGGATCGCGCAGTTTTGGGCTCGGATTTGGCCGCCGAGCCGAAAGTCATGGACATGAAACAACTGGATTTGGTAGAATCGAAGCGGTTGAAGGCGGATTCACAGACCCAGGAGGAAACGCATGAGAGCAGTCACTCCCCTTCGCAGGCTTGCCTTGGCGTGCCTTCTGGTCCTTTGGATAACCCTGTCGATCTCCGCCGGAACCATCTATGTTGACGACGACGCCAGTGAGTCCGCCGACGGCTCGTCCTGGCAGAACGCCTACCCCTTTCTCCAGGATGCTCTGGCCGACGCCAACTTGGCGTCGGAGGGCGTCGAGATTCGCGTCGCCCAGGGCACGTACCGCCCCGACCAGAGTTCGGCCCATCCTGACGGCACGGGAGATCGGGAGGTGAGCTTCCATCTGCCCGATGGCATAGCCATGAAGGGCGGTTTCGCCGGAATCGGTGCAGCCGATCCCGATGCACGGGACATTAGCCGGTACGCGACGGTTCTCAGCGGAGACCTGCAAGACAACGACGCGCCTGTCATTCACGCTCGCAACCTACTGGAAGATTCCTCCCGCGCGGACAACAGCTTCTGCATAGCGCGTATGGAAGGATCAGGTGCTTCGGTCTACACCCTATTGGATGGGTTCACGATCAGTTGCGCCAACGGAGAGTCGGCTCTCCGAATCGCCACGCCGTGCCCGTCTGTAAGAAATTGTACTTTTGCCAACAACGCCTCCGGAGCCGCCGGAGCTGTCTATGGCGCCGTCTCCTCACGTCTTGAAATCGCAGACTGTAGGTTTCTGCGGAACACGGCACAGTGGGGAGCCGCCGTATGTGCCAGCTCCGGCAGATCGTATGGCCCTCCATTCCCCGGCACGATAGACGGCTGCACCTTTATAGAGAATCATGCGGAGCAAGGCGGTGCCGTGCTCGGAGGCTTCGGTGAGATCAAAAACAGCGTATTCGTGAGGAACTCGGCTGTCAGGGGAGGCGCCATCAGTGGCGCGCCAAATGTAGTGGGTTGCGTCTTCATCCAAAACAGTGCCGTGGAGTGGGGAGGTGCTATTGTCTGTGCGCCTGTGAACGTGAGGAACTGCCTCTTTGCGTGCAATAGTGCGGCCGAGGGCGGCGCCATCTGCTTCCCCGACTACAGCCGCGCGAATATCACGTGTTCAACGTTTTGGATCAACGCAGGCGCACATGGGCGTGCTGTGGCTAGTTGGGATACCCTCTATGATCCGCCGCGAGGCTTCGCCACGATCACGAATACGATTCTCCGTAATGGCGGCGATGAGATCTACAGCGTATCCGCCGAAGTCACGGCCAATACAACAGTAACATACAGCAATATCGAAGGGGGTTGGCCGGGCGAAGGGAACATCGATACTGACCCATTGTTCGCGGCACCCGGCTATTGGGACCCGAACGGCACCCCGGACAATCCAGATGATGATTTCTTCGTCGATGGGGATTATCACCTCAAGAGTCAGGCGGGTCGCTGGAACCGGGAGGGCGCAAGTTGGGTCATGGACGAAGTCACGAGCCCTTGTATCGACGCCGGAGATCCGAACACTCCTTTCGGCGACGAACCGCTCTACAACGGTGCTCGCGTCAACATGGGTGCCTACGGCGGGACCATCGAAGCCAGCAAGTCCGAGTTCGATGAGCCTGTCAGCGCGCTGGCCTATCCCGATCCCAACGGCAGGCTCGTCTACGGCACGTATGCCAATTGCGGCGACACGCGGCAAGTCAACAGACTGCCCGACTGGTCACGCTGCGGCTATATGGGCGGCGGAGTCGCGATCCCCGACGTCCCGACGGCAATCACGATCGGTCCGGTCGCAGGCGACAACACATCTCACATCCAGACCGCTATCGATACCGTCGCGCAATTGCCGCCTGACGCGAATGGCTTTCGCGGCGCCGTTCTGCTCGAACGCGGCGTGTACCCGGTCGAGGGGACGCTGCGCATTACCGCAAGCGGGATCGTCCTGCGCGGCGAAGGCCAAAGCTCCGACGGGAGCGTTATCGTCGACACGGGAGAAACGCAGGACACGCTGATCGAGGTCGAGGGCGGTGCGAGGACCGAGCTTACCAACACGCGCACGCGGATCGTCGATTCGTTCGTGCCGGTCGGCGCGAGCAGCTTTCGCGTCGCGTCGGCGCGCGGTCTGGACGTGGGGGACCGCGTCATCGTACACCGCCAGACGAACGACAAATGGATCGACGACCTCGACATGCGACAATACGGCTGGACGGCGTCGTACTACGAAGACAGATGGGAACGCGTCATCTTCGCGCGCATGAGTGACGAGATCACGCTCGACGCGCCTGTCGTGCAGGCGATCGACGAGCAGTACGGGGGTGGCGAGGTCTACACATACGCCGCAACGAATCGTCTCTCGAACGTCGGCATCGAAGATCTCGGGCTGGAATCCGAGTACGCTTTCGCCACCGATGAGAATCATGGCTGGAGCGCGATCGCGCTACGCAACGTGGAAGACGCGTGGGTGCGCCGCGTGACCGGCCGGTACTTCGGCTACTCGTGCGTCAGCGCCCTGAGCGGCGCCAAGAACGTCACGATCGAAGACTGCGCCTGTCTCGATCCAAAGTCGCAGATCACCGGCAGCCGTCGGTACTCGTTCTATCTCGATGACTGCTGCTTCGTGCTGGTGCAGCGGTGCTTCGCGCGGGAGGGCCGGCACGACTTCGTCACCGGCTCGCGCGTGCCCGGTCCGAACGCCTTTGTGGACTGCCTGGCGATCGATGGCCATGCCGATTCGGGCAACCACCATCGTTATGCGGAAGGCACGCTCTTCGACAATGTCTGCGTCGCCAAATTGGCGGTCGAAAACCGCGAAGACTCCGGCTCGGGTCATGGCTGGTCGGGCGCGCAGACGATGTTCTGGAACTGCGAGGCCTCGACCGTCTGCCAGGCGCCGGTCGGCGCCATGAACTGGGCTGTCGGTGTAGTCGGCAAGCAGGCGTTGGGAAGCTGGGCGCCGACCGAGCCGCTTGGGTGGTGGGAATCGCACAACACGCACGTCTGGCCGCGCAGCCTCTACTACCAGCAGTTGGCGGATCGGCTCGGAGCACAGGCCGTCGTGAACGTGACGACGAGCGCTCAGCGAAGCGGGACAATCTGGAGCCAGTTGCTGCTGTCGGGGCCGTAAGCACCACGGGCATCTCGCCCGTGCTACTGGCGCAAAAAGGAGGCGTCGCGAACGCCACGACGCCGGAGAAAAAGATGAAACGGTTTCCACGTGTTTCATCGGCATACCCCATCTGAATTAGCCAGCTTTTTTTTCAGAAAATTCCGAACCGGACCGCCGCGTGGCAAGCATTGACAAGTGCCGACGAACTGCGGATGATAGGTTGCGGTGTAGAAACGTAGACGCACGGATGCGGAAAGCCGCGCCAACGCTTCCACGCTCGAACGCATTCACGTTGGAAAGGACGTAAACTATGATTCTGCCAAGGTTTATCAAGAAGCTGCTGGCTGTGTTTCGCGGGAGCGTGGCCCCGCCGTTGATCTTTTTGTCGGTCTTGATCGGGTTTTGGACCGGGCTGATGCCCGGCTGGTCCGGCCTGCACACCGTCCTGTTGGTGATCGTGCTGGTGCTCAACGTCCATATCGGGCTTTTTCTGCTCTCGTTGGGTCTCGCCAAGGCGCTGAGCCTCGCCGCCGCTCCCCTGCTGTACCACAGCGGCCTCTGGGTCCAGCAATACCTCTCGGGCCTCCTGGCCGCGCTGGCGAAGGTTCCGGTGGTTGGGATCACCGATTTCAGCAATTTCGCCTTGGCTGGAGCGCTGGTCGTCGGGCCTATTCTCGGCGCCGTCCTGGGGCTGGCGCTGGCTTTCTCGGTCATCAACTTTCGGCGGATGATGGTCAAGCTCGACGAAAAGTCCGAGAGATTCCGCAAGTGGTACTCCAAATCCTGGGTGAGGATTCTCGATCGCATTCTGGTCGGCAAGCGCGCCAAGGACGTCAAAGCCATGTTCGTCAAGGCCAAGTACGTCCGCAAGGCGGGTATCGTCCTGGCGCTCCTGGTCGTCGCGGGCTTCCTCGCCGTCGCGCATTTCCTGCAAGACACCGCCATCAAGAACTACGCGACCGACACACTGACGCAGGTCAACAAGGCGGAGGTAAACCTGCACGACCTGGGCATCTCCTTGCTCGGCGGCAGCGTTTCGGCCGAGGGTCTGCAAATGACCGATGCGCAGAATCCGCAGCAGAACCAGTTGGCCGTCGAGAAGGTCGCGGCCAGCGCCAGCGTCTACGACTTGCTGCTGGGCCGGTTGGTCATGGAGAATGTGGAGGTCTCCGGCGTACAATTCGACCAGCAGCGGCAGACGCCGGGCCAGGTGATCGAAACACCCGCCGAAGGGGAAAAGCCCTTCGACCCGAACCGCTACAAGGTCACGCCGGAGAAGATCGCCAAACTGGAAAAGTACGTCAAGGATGCCCAGAAAGTCAAAGAGCAGTTGCAGAAGCTCAGCAAGTGGCTGCCGCAAGGCAAGGACGGCGCCCCGCAACCCGAGGAGGTCCCGCACAAGTACCTGGACTACCTGCGGCTGCACGCGCAGACGGCGCCGTCGCCCCGGGTGCTGGCCAAGCGCGTGCTTGCAGACAAGGTGGCGATTCCGTCCGCCCTGTTTGGACTCAGCGAGGTCCTGCTGACCAACCTCAGCGACGCGCCGCAGGCGCTGGACGAGCCGATGACGTTCGAGCTGACGTCGCACGAGACGCCCGCCGCAATGAAGGTGACCGTGGACTATTCCGAGTCCGGCGTGCCGCAGATATCCGGGACGTTCGAAGGGTTCGACCTGAGCAAGGTCCAGTCCAGCCTGGGCGATCAGGCCGGCCTGGCCTTCCAGTCCGGCTCCGCTTCCGGCACCTTTACCGGGCAGGTCACGCGCGAGCAGATCGATCTGGCCATCCAGGTCGGCTTGAAAGACCTCAAGGCCACCGGCCAGGGCAACGGCGTTCTCGGTCTCGGCGCCCAGCAGACCACAGAGATCATGAGCGTGCTGAACGAATTGAGCACGACCATCCGCGTGGTCGGTCTGTTCGCCGAGCCCAGGCTCGCGTTCGATACCGAAGGTTTGGGCGAAACCTTCAAGCAGGCGCTCGTCAAGGCAGGCAAAGACCGCCTCCAGAAGGAGATCGACAACAAGCTCCAGGAGCAGTTGGGCGACAAGCTCGGCGACAAGGTGCCCGACCAACTGAAGGACGTCATCAAAGAGCCCAGCAAGAACCTCATGGAAGGCCTCGGCGGTCTGCTCGGCGGCAAGAAGCAGGATCAGAACGAGCCGGGGCCATAGGCGAACCGCCCGGGTTTGCCAGAGGCCAACGCCGAAGCCGCTAAGAAATCCGAAATTCGAATCTCGAAATCCGAAACAAATTCGAAGGACCGAAATCCGAATGACAGAAACGGCTCGCGCCGCGCCGGGAGGTTTTGGAATTTCGAATCTGAGTCATTTGAATTTGTTTCGGATTTCGATATTCGTATTTGCGTCGAAGGGGTGTCGGGAGACCCTCTTGACCGAAGAGAGAAAAGGGACGGCTCCTGCAAAGGCCAGTCGAGCAAGAGCCGTCGAAAGGGAAGCATTTCATCGGTGCTCATCGGCAAGAGGGGATCGGACCTTAAGCGGCAATTCCGCAGGGGCTGGAAATCAGGGCCGCCATCTTACTCCGCAGGTGGCGGACGAGAGGTTGCTACAGCCTTGTCTTCGAGCGATGAACGACGAGGCTCGCTTCTCGGTCGGCCGACAGAATCTCGAAGGCCGCCTGTTCGGCAGGTCCCAGATCAAGGGGTTGGTCGAAACGAAGGGCAGCCCGGCCCCGGCCGTCGGGCAGCGTCTCGGCCCGACAGACCCGACCCGCCTGAGTGATCGTCACCGTGGAAGCGGGATCCTCGTCGTCCAGACGCGGAATGCTCAGGGAGATACGTAGCGACTGGCCTTCACGGAGAGACTCCCCTTCGAGGCTGTAGGTGAACGCCACCCCGCCAGGGGAGATGTCAGTCATAAGCCCCTGCGACGCTCGCTGCGAGAAATCTTCGCTGAACCAAATAGGCCAAAGGTAGGTCAGCCGATCTTCGCATCGGCGATTGTTCGCCTCGTCCATCGATCGTACCCCCAGGTAACTCTCATCATGGGCATAAGATCGGCTTACTCGGGCGAAGACTTTAGGGCAAAGGGAGGCAAGGAAGCACGCGACCTCACGACCGGTATTATCGGCCGCAGGTTGGCAGATCGGCGCGACGCATGCCGTACGTCGAAGTCGCTACCGGTCGTGCCGTAACGGAACGGCTCAGACGGCCGTACAGAGTGAACTAAGACGAGCTAGGCCGGTACTAGGCGTCTGCATTCGGTCCAGAGATCGGGTCAGGAGGCGGATATGACGCTCTTCTTCCGCGATCATGCCATCGACCATCATGCGGCTGCCCGCATCACCGGCAAAGTCCCTCAAGCCGCGGTAGAACGTGAGGACGCGGTTGGCTCGCCTTACGGCGTCGTGCAGAATCTGACACTCGGTCTGCTGACGGAAGAACCGGCTGCGCGTGTCCCAATCGCCATCGAACCGGGTCAGCCCGGCCATGACCTGGGGATTGGACAGGACGTAGTCGTCCGGATCGAAGCGGCCAAATTCACCCGTCTTTTCCGAATACTCACGCCGAATGCGACTCCATGCCTGCTGACGGCGGACCCGCCAGGACGCCAACTCGCAGCAGACGCTACGTCGCGGGGAATCGTCAAACTGTCTGGCCGCCTGCAGATAGAATCTCGCGGCTCTGTGTTCTACTTCCTCGGCTATTTTGAGAACGTCGAAGACATTGAAACTCGTATCCATGACTCTTTCCCTTGACAAGCCACATCCTGCGGCCCGATATCATCTTGCCACGCCTGCATCCGACCCATGGTCCATCCGATTCAGGGGTATGTCTGCCGTGAAACGGAAGATCGACCTACGGCATAGTACGGTGGCGGCGCTAGGGGAATATTAGAGCCTCGTTAATTCCACGCGAAATTGGCGCCACGGACTACGAGGGGCTATTGAATGCGGATTCTCGGATGGGGGATTGCGGGTTTACGCCGCGACATCAATATGCCATCCGCAATCGTCAATCGACCATCAGGGGCCCTTGGCTGCAGTGAGCTTTGAGGGAGGTGATTTCGGCCGGATGGACCGCGAGCGGTGTATCGAATTCGACAGCCACCCGGCGCGATCCATCACCGACTTCTTCGATCCGACAGATGTCGCCCGCCCGTGTGACGCTGACGGTCGCCGTCGGATCGTCACCTTCGAAACGGGGAATGCTGAAGCGAATCGTCAGGTGCTGACCGTTGCTGAGACTCCCGGCGCTGCGGTCGCAGACGAAGGCAATGCCACCGCTGGCGATGTCGACCATCAGCCCCTGGGACATCGTCTTGGCGAAATCCTCGCTGAACCAGACCGGCCATCGGTACTCCAGCCTGTCTTCTCGTCGGCGTTCGTTGTTGTCGTCCATTCACAGATTCTCCAATTAGCCCGGAAGGCTTCCTGGGCAGCGTCGTCACATTCGCAGGCCGACTTGATTGGGAAACCGCCGAATGGGGCCCGTGGGACGGATGGGACCCAAGTTCTTTCGCGATGACTTCGGAAGCGACCGATAAGCTCTACGCAGGAACCCCAGGAAGAATCCGAATCGCCAACGTGGGATTCTCTACTCCTTTGGGCGCGTCAGCGGCCGGAACTGATGCGAGGCGTGCTCAGCGGAGCGCACCGCCGCCACTGCCTCCTCGTAAAAGCCCTCCTGGGCCCGGATTGCCTCGCCCTTGGTGGCGACCCGGCGGTATCGGCCGTCACCCAGAAGTTCCCACGCTTTGACGTTGTCGCGAAAGTAGGTGCGCAGAATGTGGATAAGCCGACGACGGATTCTTGCCTCCTTGACGGGAAACACCACCTCGAGCCGGCGGTCCAGGTTGCGCTTCATCCAATCGGCGCTGCCGAGGTAGACTTCTTCATGCCCCCCGTTGGCGAAGTAGAAGATGCGCGCGTGCTCGAGGAAGCGGTCCACAATCGAGCGCACCCGGATGTTCTCGGAGAGCCCCTTGACCTCTGGCGCCAGGCAGCAGATCCCGCGCACGTTGAGTAGGACCTGCACGCCGGCCTGCGACGCCTCGTACAGGGTCTGGCAGATGCCGACGTCCTCCAGAGAATTCATCTTGGCCATGATCAGGCCGGGATGGTCGGGCGTGGCAACTCGGACCTCACGTTCGATCAGGTCCGTGAGTCTGCGGCGTAGCTCGGTGGGAGCGATCACCAGTTGTTGCCACTCGATCGCCTCCGACAACCCCGTCAGGAGATTGAAAAACGCGGCCACCTCTGAGGCCAGCCCATCATCGCACGTCATCAGTCCGATGTCTGAGTACAGTCTGGCGGTCTTGTCGTTGTAGTTGCCGGTCCCGAGATGCACGTAGCGACGAATCCGCGTGGTCTCACGCCGGATAACGAGCAGCGCCTTGGCGTGTGTCTTGAAGCCGGCAATACCGTAGATCACGTGACAGCCGGCGTCTTCCAACTGGCGCGCCCACCCAACGTTCTTGGCTTCGTCGAACCGCGCCGTCAACTCCACCAGGACGGTGACCTCCTTGCCGTTCTGCGCCGCTCGCGCCAGCGCCGCCACGATGGGCGAGTCCCCACTGGTGCGGTAGAGCGTCTGTTTGATCGCCAAAACGCCTGGGTCTTCGGCTGCCGACTCGACCATTTCGACGACCGGGTCGAACTTCTCATACGGGTGGAAGAGCAGGACGTCGTGGTTCTGGATCGCGGTCCAGAGCTCGTCCGAGCCGATTAGATCACTCGGTTCCTGCGCAGGCCAAGCCGGTGCCGTCAGGTGTTGGATCGCAGGGATGTCCACGAGTTGCATCAGCGCCTTGGCGTCGAGCAGGCCCTCGATCCGGTAGATGTCGTGGTGGCGCAGCTCCAGCGTCTGGGTGAGCCACTGCATGATCCGCGCGTTGGGCCGCGCGCTGACCTCCAATCGCACAGCGCTGCGCCGCTTGCGCGAGAGCACCGCCGCCTGGATCGAGCTGAGCAGGTCTGCGGCTTCGTCATCCTGGATCGCGACGTCGGCGTCACGCGTGATCCGGAAGATCGTCTCACCCTGCACAGGACGGCCGGCGAACAGCCGGCGGGCGTTATCGACAATGACCTCCTCCAGCAGAGCCACGAAGACGCCCTTTTCCGTCGGGATGTTCACGAAGCGCGGAAACGTCCCAGGCACCGGGATCACGACCAGCTTGTGTTCAGAAGCGTCGATATTCGAGGTGCTCACCAGCAAAGCCACGAAGAGCTGCAAGCCGGGCAGAAGCGGGCAAGGCTCCAATTCCTCCACCGCTAACGGCGTCAGCACGGGCAGAAGGTCGGACGTGAAGTAGTTCGCCAGGTACTGACGCTGCGGCGGCGTCCACTCTTCTCGGCGCACCCGGTAGAACTCGTGTTCCGCCAAACGGCTGAACACTTCGGCAATGCCGGCGGTTTGCCGCGCCACCATCTCCTGGACCTTGCTGCCGATGAAGAAGACCTGCTGGCTGGGTGTCAATCCGCTTGCGTCGCGCTTTCGCACACCGGCGGCTTTCTGCTGCTTGAGCCCGGCGACGCGCACCATGAAGAACTCGTCGAGATTGGAGCTGACGATGGACAGAAACTTCAGGCGGTCCCCGGGGGGGACCTGTTCGCAGCGCCCTTCCTCCAGGACCCGGTCGTTGAATTCCAGCCAGCTTAGCTCGCGATTGAGGAAGGACTCCGGCGAACTCGATTTCTTCTTCATAGCTCTCTTCTCAGTGATGCAGGATGAGCAACTTTTTGCCTATGCGGACTCACAGGCAATGACCAGCATGGGCAACAAGTTGCCCATCCTACATCTGTCGCACCGTTTGTTCGAGACGGACGTCAAGTCCATAGACGTCCTGCAGCATGTCACCCAGCTCGGCCAGCGCGCGGCGCTCCAAGGTCAGGTCGCCGCCGCCACTGACCGTGATAACCAAACCGTTGTTGTCGATCCGGCACTGGAAATCGTCGATCTGCTGGGTCCGGCTGATGTCCATTGCATCGGCGACGCGCAGCAACGCCGCGAGCTTACTGACGACGGTTCGCCGCTCGCGCGGCAGCATCGTGTATTCCGTATGGGACCGCTTCGGACGACTGCGCCGATGGTAGCGCGCCACGTTGGCGACCACCGCCAGCTCGTCCTGGGCCAGCCCGAGGATCTCCGAGTTGGCGATCAGGTAATAGCTGTGCTTGTGATGGGCGCGGCTGGAAACGAACGTACCGACCTCGTGGAGGATGGCGGCCACTTCCAGCAAAAGACGCTGTCGCTCCCCCAGGCGGTGCTCGTGAGCCAGCTCGTCGAAGAGGCGCAAGGCCAGCCTGCGTGTCTGCTCGGCGTGTTTCGCATCGACGCGATATTTCTGCGCGATGCTCTGTGCCGACTGGATCACCTCTCGGTGGATCGTGTCGTCGGGCTTGCCGCCGGTGCTGCGGACCAAGTCCAGCAGCAGCCCGTCGCGCATGGAGACGTCAGCTACCAGCATCCGCCTGGCGCGCGTGCTCTTGAGCAGGACCTGGCAGACCAGCAATCCCGGCACGATCGTCTCGGCGTCGGTGAAGGCCATCTTGTAGATTCGAGCCAGCTCGTCGGCCGTCTGATGCTGACACGTTTCGATCAACGCATCCAAGGCTTCGCGCGATATGGAACCGGGTTCTTTCGGGCCCGGTGGTGTCCCTGCCTCGGTCGCGGCCCAACGCGCGTCGCCGCCCACCGCGATGAACGTCCGGACGCTGCTGAGAGGCAACAGGCTCTTGAAGGCGGTGACCGCGCTGACCACCTGCTGCCTGATCAGCTTGGCCGCCTGCTCGGCGCGCTCCGTCGAGGTCAGCAGCACCTCCTGCATCCGGACCGAGCCCGTCGGCAGACTCTGGGAGGCGGTGATCTCGCCGTTGTCCATCAGGTTCAAGATCGTGCTGCCACCGCCGACCTCGACCACCGCCGTCTTGCCTCGGCCCAGGACGCGCTCGCCCAGAGCCTCGCGCGCCGCCAGGACGGTGAGCCGTCCCTCTTCGGTCACGCTGATCACGGAGACCTCCAGTCCGGTCGCCATCAGCACCCGGTCGATAAACGTATCGCTGTTGGCGGCTTCGCGCACCGCGCTGGTCGCCACCGCCCGTATGCGGCTGACGCCATAGGTGCTCAGCACCCGGCGGTAGTCCCGCAGGATCGACACGGCGCTGCGCATCGTTTCGGCGCGGAGCTGACCGGCGCGGAACGTGTCCTGACCGAGCCGGACCGCACGCCACAAACGCTCCAGGATGTCAAGCCGGCCGTGGGGCAGAACCTGTCCGATGACCATGCGGATCGAGTTCGAGCCGATGTCGATGACCGCCAATAACTCGGCTGCAGGCGCTGTCTTGTGGTTCTGATCCGAATCAGCCATCGTCAACTCGCTCGTGGAGCTTTCCCGTCACTTCTCCAACCGCCGCAGCACGAAGCGCCGCCCAAAGACCCTTTCCATCAGATCGGCCTTCTTCCGCGCCGCGGCGATCTCGACATCGAGGTCGCCTCTGGCTCGGCACGCCAGCATGATCTGGCGGGTCGAGACTCGGCAGCGAACGCTCTGCACCAGGCTGGCATGACTACGATCCAGGCCGTCGGCGACCCTCAGAATCGAAGCCATCATTTCGACGCGCCGCTGGTCGGGCTGGCTCAGTTCGCAGAAATACTCGTCGGTTGCCTGGGGCAGTGCCTTGCGGTGATAACGCGCGACCAGCGCAATGATTGTCCGCTCGCGCCGCTCGAAAGGCAAGCGCGGATCGGCCATGATCCGCTTCATGGCGGTCTTGTGGTGCCCTTGGCGGCCCTCTAGCCAGCCAATGTCGTGCAGCAGGGCGCCGCACTGCAACTGAAACCGCGCACGTAGCCCCAGGCGGTGGAGGTTCTTCAAGCCGTCGAAGATCTGCAACGCCAGCCTGGTTACCTGGTGCGTGTGGGCGCGCTCGTATTCGCAGCTTCGAGCCAAGGCCAGGACGACATCCAGCCGGCGGTCGGGCGCCCGTTCGTGGCGCCGGGGTAGAGGGCGGTGATTCTCCTCGGCAAGCTGATCGAGGCTCTTGGCTCGGCGAAAGACATCGACGAACTCCTTCGGCAGGCCGGCGGCATGGACCGCGCGGACGACGCGATCGATATCGTAGGGGACGCGGCGATGCTCCACTTTCAGTCCGTCGTCGGCAAATTCCAGCATAGCGTAGGAGGCCCGCCAATCGCCTCCCTCGGGCCGCCCGACGCTGCCGGGATTGACGAACCAGGTCAGGCCGGCCCGCCGGACGAAAGGATCGTGCGAGTGACCAAAGACGACTACGTCGGCCCGCGCCGCCTCCGCCAGCTCTGCGAAGCGTGATGTCGGCATCTGCGAGTTGAGCGGCTCGTCGATGGAGACGGGACTGCCGTGGACCAGCAGGGTCTCGAACCCGTTGACCGTGCGCCGACGCTGCTCGGGCAACGATTCGAGAAACGCGACAGCGCGGGCCCGAAGATGCGCGTGGTTCCATGCGAACGCCGCATACTTGGCCGGCGGCTTCTTGCGTTGCCACTTGTCCTTCTTGCGCGCGAAGGCCAGGACTTTTAGATCGTAGTTGCCGATGATCCCGACCGCCTCGATGTCTCGCAACTTCCCCACGACTTCGTTAGGGAACGGCGCGTAGCCCAGCACGTCGCCCAGATCCCAGATTTCGTCGCCCCCGGCGCGCGCCGCATCGTCCAGCACCGCCTCCAGCGCGGGCAGGTTGCCGTGAATGTCACTGAGCAGCGTGATCCGCGTCGGTTGCTTCTTCTTTGACATCGCCGGGCTGTTTCTGTCGTTCCGGACGGGGACTCTGTGAACCCACACCGGACTGGAGCAGGACCTCAAGGGTTCCCCACAGGTTCTCTTGCTTGAGTTGGTTCCAGTAGACCAGCAATTCGGTAAACGCCTGTTCGCGATGAGCCTGGCGTTCGTCGCGGATCAGGAGCAGGCCGGGCCGGAGAGGCTCGAACGGCGCCGCGTCGCCGAAATACTGAATCGCGGCCTGACGTTCCTGCTCGATGAAGGCCTCGATTTCCTCGGCCCACACGTCGCAGTCGTGAATATCACCCAGGAGCGACTGCAAATCCTTGACCGCCTTGATGACGGGCTTGAGGCGCCCGTCATACGCCGCGTCGCAGATCTCCATGGTGTATCGCAGCTTCTTGGCGTCGATCCGCAGTTGATGGTGGCCTTTGGTGTCCTGCGGGTCGGCCAGTGCATGCTCGCCGGCCCACAGCCCGCGCTGCCGTCTGCGGATGTGAGCGGACGCCTGGCGAAACACGAAAGGACTCTGGATCTGCACCTCATGGCTTCTCAGCATGAACAGCGTCTTCTCCAACTCGCCGTGCATGTCGGCCAGGATGTTGTCTTTGTCAAGGGCGTCCAGCGCCCGAACCACGTCCGGCTGGGCGACGCGACGACGCTGACGAAGGCGCAGCAACAGCCGTTCGATCCCTGGGCGGGCCTCCGCGCGGCTCTGATCCAGACCATCGAGAAACTTCTCGACAAAGTCGATATGCACGTCGAGGTCGCGCGCCGCGCCCAGTCCTCGGGTCAGTCGGCGAATCCGACGGCGCCAGGCGCTTATTCTCTTGCCGTCGAAACAGTCGGAAAACAGACGCAGCCCCTCGCGGATGCGCCGCGACGCCACGCGCGCCTGGTGCACCGGCTCGATGTATTCGTTCGCGCGAACACCCCAGACTGCCTTGACGAGCGCCTCGAGTTGTACGCGTAGGTACTGGCAAGCCAGAAGTTGATAGCTTGGGTCAATCTCTGACATCGTTGCCGTCCGATCACAAACGCCGCCCGCGGCCATGGGCATCCTCGTCCGAGAGAAGGGCTAAGCCAGCAGATCCTGTTCCCACGTCTCCACGTAGCTCGATCGTTCTCCGCCCAGCAGTTTCGCGAACGCCTGCAAGGTCTTCCGCGCATCGGCCACGGGATAGTAAAATGCGTCCCAGTTCTCGCTGTCTTCCCCATCGTGGTTGGGGATGACGTGGTCGAAGCGCCAGGCCTGTTGCATCTCGCCGTAGGCGCTGGACGCGCGGGTCTCAATGTTCTTCAGATCGCCCAGCGCGAGAATACCCTTCTGCCGTTGCGTGCGGCGGAGCAATTTGCGCTGCATGACGTCCGTCACGAACCCGGCCAGTTCGACGCCGCTCTCGGCACACCTGAGTTCCAGAATCTCTTCCCGGCTCAAGGGTGAAAGGAAGACACTCAGACACTCGGTGTGGTGTTCCGCCACGCAATCGAGCAGGCCGGAACCGATGTAAGGATTGCCGTCGAAGAGGACGTCCGAAGCCGCCAGCTTCTGCTCCAGCTCGTGCGCATCCAGAGCCTGTAGATCATCGCGCACCGCAAAAACGTTGTAGCTCGGCTCGCCACGCAACGACTCGATGTACGCGCGGCGGCGAAAGTGATAGTCAACGCCATCGACCTCGCCGGGGCGCGGGGCACGGCTATCGTAGAGCACCAGCTTGCTCAGCTTGCCGGCCAGGTCAGGATAGAACTTCTTCAGCGCCGCGTAGAGCGGGCCTTTGCCCACACATGATGGACCGGAGAGAACAACCAGACGTCCCACGATACACCTCGGAGGCTCAAGTGACTCCGTCAAACCTGCACGATCCGAGCATAAGGCAGGTTGCCTTTCGGATCAAGCGCAAAAGTCCCAGCCCCAGGCAGAGACATCGACTACGACGGCCCGCCGGCCAGCCCGACTCAAGACAACCTGTTCCGGAGCGGAATTTGGCACTCTGCCGTTTACAGCGTGTTAGAATGTCGTTAGGTTTTGACCGGGGCGCTCTCCAGGCGCCGTGACCGGCGCGGTTGAGAGCCCCGAGAAACTGCGCGGTTCCTTTCGGAGAGTCGATCATGAGGCTGAGCGAGCGCTACCGGGTCAAGCCCGACAGCAAGGTCAACCTGGGCAAGTGGGACCCCGACGACACGTTGGACTTCAAAGACAGCGACTCGGTCAAGAAAAAGATGAAGAAGAACCTCAAGCGGCTCTCGGAGTTGCAGTATCTCCTCTACGCGGAAAACAAGCGATCCGTGTTGATCGTGCTCCAGGCGCTGGACGCCGGCGGCAAGGATGGCACGATCCGTCACGTCATGGGACCCCTGAACCCCCAGAGCTGCAAGGTGATCTCGTTCAAAACGCCCACCGCTGAAGAGCTGGCCCATGACTTCCTTTGGCGTATCCATCGCGCCGCGCCCCGCGCCGGTGAGATTCGCATCTTCAATCGGTCCCACTACGAAGACGTGCTCATCGTGCGCGTCCACGGCCTGGTCCCGAAATCGGTCTGGTCGCGGCGTTACGAGCAGATCAACGCCTTCGAGCGCATGCTGACTCAGAACAACACGCACATCCTCAAGTTCTATCTCCATATCAGCAAGGACGAACAACTCGAGCGCTTCAAAGCCCGCCTCGAAGACCCGACCAAGCTCTGGAAGGCCAGCAAAGACGACTTCGAAGAAAGAAAATACTGGAACGCCTATGCTGAAGCCTACCAAGCGGCCTTGAGCCGGTGCAGCACGACGCAGGCCCCCTGGTTCATCATCCCCGCCAACAAGAAGTGGTTTCGCAATTTCGTCGTCTCCGAGATTCTCGTCGAATATCTCTCGAAGCTCCGGATGAAGTTCCCTCAACCCGCCGACCTGTCGGCCATCGAGCCGGACCAGTTGGTCTGAGGAAGTGGTAAGCGGGCGCAAAGACATGCGGCCGCGCGAACGCGTCCTTCGCGCGCGCGCCGCATGGTTCAATAGGGGTATGGGCCGGGCGAACCCGGCGCCATATCCCCCGTTTATGCAGGATCACGGGTTGGACGAGCCGCCAGCGGTCAATAAACCGGCGTTCCATTGCGGCGTGCCGTCGGCCGCACGAAGCCGGAACGTCTGGCCGCCCGCCTGGATCGTCGAAGCCAGCAGGATCTCGCCGCGCCAACCGATACGCGTCGGCGCGCCGGTGACGGTCACCTCGTCGCCGAAGTGGAGCGTCACTCCCTGGCTTTCGATGAACGGACGAGGTCCCGCGTGGACCGTGCACGTCTTACCCTCAGCGGTCTTGATGCCAAGGCGAAGCCCTTGGACCGAGTGGCGCGCCAGGCTGAACGTGCCGATGCTCTCGATCGTGCCGCGCACCGTCGTCACCAACCCGGGATCAAATCGTTGGTTGTACTCGCTGCCGGGTCTCCATGCCGACACCTCGACGGGTTTGGCCGACTTGCTCGGCTTCATCGTTTCGGTCATGGGGCCTTCACCCGGAACATAGCCGAGCGTCTCCCAATACGGAGTGGCTTCGAACCTCGTCTCGATGCCCTGCGCATACTCCGGATCGCCGAGGTAAGGGAAACCATCTCCCCGCGCAAACGCCACGTCGTCGAGCATCGATTCATCGGCATCGAGCCGCAGCGCGGCAAGTTCCGGCACGACCTGCACCGAATTCCACGGCACGACCGCCAACTGGCGATCCAGCGCCCAGGGCGTCGTTTCGAGAATCACCACGCCGTAGACGACCTTGCCGTCCCCGGGGTCGATCACGATGTCGTCAAGAGCGCCCAACTGCTCTCCCTGATAATCCTTGGCCGGTAACCCGATCAAGCACGTCGCTCGGCGGTACTTGATGGGCAGTCGTTCCGTTGCGGTCGTCATCATTGCTTGTCCCGAGGAGGGTTCGCGGTGGGCTTGCGCAGACATGTGCCGTCCTTGACGATAGAAGGTCTCGATGCGCTGGGCCCAGTTCTTGTCCGCCATGTTGGGCCACTGGTCCTTCGGAAAGCCGGGTGCATCCTTGAGGTACTCCTTTCTGACGTCGAGTGCGAACGCTCCCGTCTTCGGACACGTCTGAAGCTCCGACCACGGCACGGCGAACAGCTTGTCGCCGAAGCCGAGGAATCCGCCGTACGACAGGACCGCGTAGCTGACGGAGTCGTTCTCGGCGTTCAGAACGAGGTCCTCAATGGTGCCGAGCTTGTCCCCCCGGTTATCAACCACGCGCTTGCCGATCACATGGTCGCACCTCTGGTACGTTGGTTTCAGAGCTGTCATGCTCGTCGATTTCGCGTGGCCCTCCATCGACTCGGACCCCATAGGCGAAGTCATCGACTGGTCCGAGCCCATCATCGTGCCTGTGTGCTCATGTGTCTCGCCGCTTGTCGTTGGGGCCGCCAGGAACATCATCATTGCCGCCAGGCAGCCGATCCTCATTGCTGAAGTGAACGTGCGATACATGATAGAATCTCCTTACTCAAACCACGGCGTTCCCCCTCCATGTACTCTCTCAGGTTGCCACAGGTGGAGCACGCCTTCACCTGCCTGTCGTTCGGGAGTTCATACGAGGAGGGCTCTGAGCGGTTACCGAGCCAGGAACGCTAATTCGGGCAAGCCTTTTGCCTGAGAGCGCCTAACAGAATGACCGGTGGATGGGTAGGGGCAGGCCCCCGTGCCTGCCCAGGGCAACCACAGGGGGTTGCCCCTACAACGTCCGTAGCGCGACAGATCATTCTGTTAGAGGTTCCAAGGGCGCGAGCAAGAAAGACAAGGAGGTTCAGGGCAGCAGGCCAGCCGCCGGAGCGGGTCTACAAGCCGGCGTGGGCGGCACCGGCCCGGGTAGGACTCGCGTCAAGGTCGGGATGCGATAGCGAGCCCACGAATTCCCGCCAGTCCCGGTCGAGCGCACCCATGTCGCCGAAATGCTTGACGAAATCCTGATGCAGCGACGTTGAAGACCGCCGACCTAGCGGGGATTGAGCAGACTCCGTCAGGTAAGCAGAAAGCTCGTCCGAGTGGCGTTGCAGGAGGAACGCCAGGAGACCCCAGCATTGGGCATAGACGTCAGCCATCGACATCTCGAAGGTGTCTGGGCCCACCAGAACCGCCAATTCATGCAAAGGAAGGAGTCGGCGTTCGGCGCGCAATTGGGCCAGTCTCCGCCGACGGCTCGCGTGCAGGAGGCGCTCCGATGGCGACAGAGCACAGTCCTCGAAGAACGTGGCCAGACCCTCGGAGACCCACAGCGGATACATCACGCCGCGCTTTTGAAGGCCGCTGTTATAGGCCATTTGGTGAGCCAACTCGTGCGTCAGGACCACGATTCGTTCGGAGGCGTCCGGCTCAGAGGCGTGGCGCCCGCGTGGGGGCTGCCCCTCCAGCGCCGTCAGATACACGGAGGCGTCGATCGTCGCAGCACGACCGGCAGCCGGCCGCACCTTGGGTAAGTCGTCGCAGAACAGCACGACGTGATTCGAGCGGGTGGAGTAGTACGCATACTGAAAGGCCGGGCTGGCCTGCTCTACCTCCAACGCATGACGGCGGTATCGCTCGCGATCGTCAAAGCACATCCAGACCAAAGGCTCGGCCCTCAACTCCAGCGCCAGGCCGTAGGAGGCCATGGCCTGCGAGACCCTGGAGTAGATCGACTCAAGCAGCTTGCCGACAGCCGGCAAAGAGGGCGAGCCGCCGGCGCTCAAGACGAAGAAATGGCTCGTCCGATAGAGCACAGGCGTGGAGACGAACCGCGCGTCGGCGGATACCCCGGTATTCTGCCGCGCTTGGGTGGCCGACCCGACCCCGGCAACCGATAGCCAGATCACAGCAGCCACGCTCAAAAAGACATGGACGAATCGCTTATTCTTCACCGTTGCACGTACCTCAGCCTGCTGGTGCGCTGTGCGAGGCGCCTCTCTCCAGTCAGGCCGGGTCCGGCTCGGGCTTTTCAGATCTGCCATGAAGTAGCTATCGGCCGCTTCGTGGCCCGACGTGAAGCGTAATTCGTCTTTAAGACAGTGTCTTAGAGACCCCCAGTTTCGTGTGGCCCTCACTCCGCTCGGGAAGTGAAACATCAACCAACCGACCGAATTGTAGCATTGTGGCCGGTCGGATGCAAGTAATTTCCTTGATGGTCTCGATCATCTGGCGTGGTCGGCCGGCCGGGTGGGCCAGTTGCGCAGGCCCGTCAGGACTGCGACGGCGATTACTGTCGCGCACACGGAGAGGAAGTAGAATCCCGCGCCGACCGCCATGCCGACCGCCGCCACCAGCCAGATGGTCGCGGCGGTGGTCAAGCCGTGAATGCCTCCCCGGTCGCGAATGATGACGCCGGCGCCGAGGAATCCGACGCCGCTGACGATCTGGGCCGCGATCCGCCCGACCGAATCATCGTACCTGAGCCCCATCTGCTCTGAGACGAGGGTCAGCACGGCCGCACCGAGACAGATCAGCAGGTTGGTCCTTACGCCGGCGACCTTGCCGTGAAGCTGCCTCTCCAACCCGATGGCCGCGCCGAAAATGCCTGCCAACAAGAGCCTCAACAGATGAACCTGCCACGTCAGCATTCGGTCTCCCTTTATCTGGATCATAGCGGATCAAGACCGCCGGTCCCACCGGTACACTATAAGGACCGACATCGCTCGCTGTCAATGCCCTGCCCGACGACGGGCTCGCCTGCTTGGCTCCATCAACTCGGTGGGAAGGCGTGTTTTCCTGATGACCAACGGATTGCTTTTGGCCCTATCAACTGAGAAAATCATGATAGGAAAGGATCACGGCGCACCGGCAGAAAGGATGGTGACATGAACAGACTGGTATTGACGGTACCTCTCCTGGCGCTGCTTGGCACAGGTTGTACGCCCGTCCATCGCGTCTACGTCAACGGCTACTCCGAGCTGGACGAGCCGGTAGACAAAGGCGCTCCTATCTACGTCGGGACAGACCCAAATTCGCAGAACCCCATTTTCGAGCGGCAGGTGAAAGCCAAGCTCCAGCGACTGCTCGAGCAACAGGAGTACACCCTCGCGAACGCACCGCAAGACGCCGCGTACGAGCTGGACTTCCAGGTCGGCATGCGCTCCGAAGGCACGCTGGACTACGTGCCGGCTCCGGGGATGTACGGAGGCTACCACCGCCGGCCTTGGGGAGGCTTCGCGTTCGGCTACGACACGTATGTTCCTTATCTGGACAGGCAGTACGATCAGTGGCTGGTGCTCAGGCTCTTCCGCCGGCATTCCGACGCCGCGGTCAGAAGGCAGTTGGTCTGGGTGGGCGACGCGATGATGAGCACGGAGACGGCGGCCCTGCGGGAGGCAGTCAACTACCTCTTGGTCGCGGTGCTCGACGTCTTCGGCATCGACACTGCCGAGCAGCTCAGCGTGACCATCCGGAAAGACGATCCTCGGCTGGCAGAGGTGGCCACGAGCCCCTAGCGCTGCGATGAGCGGACGAATAGACACATGACAGCGACAGACGTGTGCATCATCGGAGCGGGCCCGGCCGGACTGATGGCCGCGATTCACGCCGCGCGCGAGCGTGCCGAGACCACCGTCCTCGAGGCAAATCCCAACGCCGGGCGAAAGCTCCTGCTCTCGGGCGGGGGCCGCTGCAATCTTACCCACGCCGCGACCATTGACGAACTCGTGCGCGCCTTCGGCAAGAGCGGACGGTTCCTGCGCCACAGCTTTCACGAACTGCCGCCCGAGGCCGTCAGAGCGTTCTTCGCGGAACGGGGACTGCCCAGTCGAGTCGAGCCTGACCGTTGCGTCTTTCCTGTGACCGATCGAGCCGCGGATGTGCGCGCGGTTCTGCTGTGTGAGTCCGAACGGCTGGGTGCGCGCCTGTTGTATCGCCAGCGCGTGGCGGACATCAGCACCGTCAATGGTGGTTTCGCCATTCGCACGAACGAGCAGTCATTCTCGTCGCGGAACATAATCATCGCCACCGGCGGGCTCTCCTGGCCCCAGACCGGCTCGACCGGGGACGGCTATCGCTTCGCTTCGGCGCTGGGCCACGACATCGTGGCGCCCAAACCTTCGCTAGTCCCTCTGGTGACGTGCGAGCGCTGGCCGGCGGCGCTGGCCGGCGTGTCGCTCCTCAGAGTACAGATATGGGTTGCCGGCGATCGAAAGACCTCAGTCACCGGGCCGCTGGTCTTCACTCAGGATGGGATCGGCGGGCCGGCCGCTCTCGATCTCAGCCGCGCGTTGACAGACCAACTCGTTGCCGGTGTCGAAGGTATCGACATTCGCATCGACCTGGTCCCGGACTTGAGCGAGACAGCGTTGGACCGGACCCTGCAAGAGCAACTGGCCTTGCACGCAAAGAAGGCCTTGGCGAACGTCCTGGCAGAACTCGTGCCGAGGAGACTGGCTTCGACCCTCTGCGCGTTAGCTCAGTGTGACACTCAGCTACAGGCAGGCCAACTCAAGAAGGAGGCGCGCCGGCGCCTCGTGGGCGCCCTCAAGGCGCTGCCTCTTTGCGTGGTCGGCACGCGGCCGCTCGCGGAAGCCACCGTGACGCGCGGAGGTGTGAGCACCGCACAGATCGAGCCGCGCACGCTGCAGTCGCGCCTCTGTCGGGGCCTGTTCTTCGCCGGCGAGGTCCTCGACGTAGATGGTCCCTGCGGCGGTTACAGCCTCCAGGTCTGCTGGTCCACCGGCGCCCTGGCCGGCCGCTCGGCCGGGCTCTCGAGATGATGCGTGTAGGGGCAACCCCTGTGGTTGCCCAGGGCGGGCACAGGGACCCACCCCTACGCGTGGCGCGCTGCGACGACTGGTATGCGCTAAACGCCGTAGCCGAAGGGCGGCCGCGCCCACCGATCCGTATGGTATCGTCACGATATCGGTGTGCTACTCTGACTATTGCAAAAAGGTATGCACCGAGCCCCGGCCGGTGCCTGGCGGTTGCGCAGCTCGTTTTGGCGATCGGTTGCGTCGGGCGACATCGCTACACGCCACACGCAACCGAAACGAGCATCGCAACCGCAACCGACCCACGTATCCCCCGATTCCGCCCACCATCTTGGGGTAGTCAGAGTGCTACGACTGCTACTGGAGCGGCCGGTAGTACTCCATCGCTTCGGCCATGTGAGCCTGGATATCCTGTATGCGGGTTTCGTTGGCCGGGTGCGTACTGAGAATTTCCGGCGGTCGCGCACCGCTGCTCTGGGCAGCCATGCGCTGCCAGAAGGTGAGAGCCTCGTGCGGATCGTAGCCTCCCAGCGCCATAAAGATCATACCCAGGCGGTCTGCCTCGCTCTCATGCTTGCGACTGTAAGGCAGCAAGATTCCGATCTGCGAGCCGAGGCCATACGAGGCCGAAAACAGGTTCCGGGTCGCCTCAGGTTTCTCCTTGAGCGCCTGGTCAATAGCGATACCGCCCAACTGCACCAGCAACTGGTGGCTCATGCGTTCGTTTCCGTGCCTGGCGAAAACGTGCGCGATCTCGTGGCCCATCACGACTGCCAGACCCGCCTCATTCTGCGCCACCGGCAGCAACCCCGTATAGACCACCACCTTGCCGCCGGGCATGGCAAAGGCATTGACGTTCGGATCCTCGACGAGGTTGAATTCCCACTCGTAGCCGGCGAACGGATTGCGTTCCATATGCTGGCGGCAGAATTCGTCCACCGCCCCGACGATCCGCCGGCCGCACCGCGTGACCATCTCACCGTTGGCGGTGCCGGTCTTCACGTCGCTGGCGCCGATGAACTGACTGTACTGCTGGAGGCTCATGGAATTGATGTACGATTCCGGCAGCAGCGTCAACTGCGACCGCCCTGTGATTCCCACCTGCGAGCAGCCCGCCACCGCCAGGACCAGGCCCAAAACCGCCATCACCATCATTCTCAAAGCCGTTTTCATGCCGTGTCTCCCCGTATCTGCCCTGCCTTGCTGTCGCACTGTATCGCTGTCCACACCCACGCGCGCGTGCGTGCGTGCCTGCCGAGATTGTACTATTTAGCCCCTGCGCCGGTTCCTCTGCAACCGCTTTTTTCGATGACGGACAGTCCCCTCTCGCCTGATTTTGCGCTTTGTTCTGCGCCCACATGGCTTTACAATACTGTTATGGAACAGGTCCGCTCCACTACGAATCCCCAGTGTCTGACAGCATTTGTGCGCCAGGTCCTGCGTCGGGGCGCGCCCATCGGGACGTTCCTTTCTGCCAGGAATGGGGGGTCTGCCTGACTGCGACGTGGGCTGCGGATGTGGCCCTGGCGGACCGGGGCTTCGGGGCGTAGTCCGGATGGAGAAACGATCATGCGCAAGCACCGTGGATTCACCTTGATCGAGCTTCTGGTCGTCATTGCCGTCATCGCCGTGCTGATGGCCATCCTGATGCCGGCCCTGAACCGCGTCCGGAAGCAAGCCAAAGCGGTGGGCTGCCGGTCCAGCCTGCACCAGTGGACGCTGATCTGGTCCATGTACACGGCGGACAACAATGGACGCTTCATTCAGGGCCAGGGCGGCGAAAACCAGACCGGTCAGAACCAGTGGGTAACCGTGATGAGGGCCCAGTACCAGAATCTGAAGATGCGCACGTGCCCTATGGCATACAAACCTCGAACCGAGGTAGGCGGCGGCCCGACGCCTTTTGTCGCCTGGGGTCTTCTGAACGACGGCTCGTATGGCAGCTATGGCCTGAACGAATGGGTCTGCGATCGCGGCAGCAGCTCGGCCGGCGGAGAGGTGGAGAACTACTGGAAAACCATCTACGTCAAGCCGGCCAATCGGATTCCCGCCTTCATGGACTGTTACTGGTACGACGTCTGGTCGCACGACATCGATCGTCCGCCTCAGAATGTCAACGACGTCGTCGGCACGGGCACCGACGAAATGAAGCGCGTCTGCTTGGACCGCCACAACGCGGCCATCAATTGCGCGTTCATAGACTGGTCCATTCGCAAGGTCGGTCTCAAAGAGCTCTGGACCCTCAAGTGGCACCGCAACTTCAACACGACCGGTCCCTGGACGATAGCGGGTGGCGCGACGGCCGAAAGATGGCCGGAGTGGATGCGCCAGTTCAAAGCATACTGAAAACGCCGGCGCCAAATCACTCGCGGGATTCCGGATCAGGATTGAGGCGTGTTGCTTTCGCGGAGACTATCCCTGCACGCGGACCGACCGAGTGCGCAAAGGTTCTGCGCCTATTTCACCGATATGGCGAAAAAAGCCGCTGTGCGACAGAGCATTCCGACGGTTCCATGTGTTATATGGGCACGATTGGCGACAGGGTTTCGGCCGGACAGAGCACGTGCTACACGACAGATGGCTCATCTTGAGATTCAGGCGGGGCAGCCAGGAGGCGTTCCGCCGTATCTACGAGAAGTACCGGGACGATCTGCTGCGCCTGGCGGTGTCGCTGTTGCAGGACAAATCCGTCGCTGAAGACGTGGTGCACGAGGTCTTCCTGAGTTTGATCCGCGCCCGATGCACCGTGTGCTTTCGGTAGGGCTGCATGAAATGATTCGTGCTCATCGGTATTTTGGGTTTTGGCCGGCCTGTTTCGCTTGATCGATG
>JAFGLV010000009.1 GCA_016927855.1 Sedimentisphaerales bacterium | reverse complement strand
TTCTGGGCGTAGACGCCGGCCGGGGTCTTCACCTGCACCAGGTAGGTGCCGTTGGCCAGCTTCGTTCCGTCGAGCTTGAAGCTCACGTGCTCGCCCATGGTCGCGGTCCTGGTTTCGTGCGCGACCATCCGGCCGTCGGTCGAGAAGGTCCGGAACTCTACCTTTCCTGACACCGGTGCCGTGAACTCAACCAGGGCCTGACGCCGGAAGGGGTTCGGGCTGACCTTCAGGGCGTAGGGACGGAGCTCGGGCTCGCGTGTCTGCTGCGCGACTGCCGGCGGAATGCCTTCGCCAAACCAGGTGAGTATCCTCTGCATCAGGGTCCACTTCTGGAGGTAGCGCGTGACCGAGTGGTCAATCGCCTCGAACGCGCAGGAGAAGAAGACGACCTTGTAGGTGCTGTCGGCATAGCGGATGACTGATTTGACCGTGGTGTCGGCGTAGTCTTTGTAGGTCGCGCAGCCGACCGCGCCGCCAACCGGCCGGATGCCGTCAGCCGACCGGGAGTTGTTCGCGCCACCGGCGCCACCCAGCGTCATCGTGTCTGCAGCAGTCGGGCTCTTGCCGGTGATCGGGTCGTCCGGCACGCCGATCATGTAGATCTTGCCGGTCGAGTCGTCCACGAACGAGGAGTGCAGGTAGTCGGTGAGGAAGGCGTCGCCGGAAAGCTCCTGGGCGATGTTCTGGCCGGCGATGAAGAGGTTGCCGCCGTTGTCCAGGTATGACCCAAGGTTGGTCCGGTCGGTGGCGGTGAGGGTGTTGGTTGTCGCGTTCCCGGTGAACCAGACTACCACCGGATAGTGCTTCAGCGTGTCGGAGGAGGGCGAACCCGAAGCCTGGACTGAGAAGGTGTCGTAGAGCACGAAGTTGGAGTCGCAGGCCCCGGTGTAGTACTTCTGGAAGTCTGAGCCTGCGTCGTCGTCCACAATCAGCACGCGTGGTTCACCACACCTGACCGTGAACAGCGTCAGCGGATAAGCCGGTTCCGGCGTGGCGTGGGCGGTGACCCAGAAGCCGAGGTCCTGGGGCGGAAGCGAAGCCGGCACGGTGACGACGAAAGAATCGGCCGAGCAGTCGCCGCTGGAGCCGGCCGGGATGTCCGGGAAGCCGGCCGGAGCACGGACAATCTGGACGTTGGTGTCGGAGCAGGCGAGTGTGGCCGTGACGCTGGTGGCATTCTGCCAGCCTGCGGTGTTGCGGTAGGTGACGATGAGTGAAACGGTCTCGCCCGGGTCAGGCCGGCCGTTGCTGTTGCCCGACTGGTCGTTGAACCGCCAGGAATCGAGCTTCAGGTCGCAGTAGTAGCGGGGCAGGACGACATTGGCCATGCTGACGCGGCCGGCGCCGAGCTCGCCGATGCGGAAGAGGGAGTCGGGCATGGTATCGCAGGCGGCGTGCATGATGTCGAGGACTTCCTGGTTGGTCTTTGTCGGGTCCCACGATTTGACCCACGCGGCCACGCCGGTGGCGAGCGGGCAGGACATCGAGGTGCCGTCACTCGGGCCGTATTCGTCGGGACGGGGCACGGTCGAGAGGATGCCCACCCCGGGGGCCGCGATGTCGATCCACGGGCCGTAGTTGGAGAAGTCTGCCTTCACGTCGGACTGGTTGGACGCTGCCACGTTTTCCACGTTCGGGTAGCAGGCGGGGTAGAATTGGCCGTTCGTTGCGTCGTTGCCGGCTCCGCCGAACAGAACCGCGCCGTAGTCCCAGGCCGCCTGGCAGGCATTCGCCATGGGCTGGTAGGGGCTGTAGCTGCCGAAGCTCATCGAGATCGCCCAGATGTTCTTGTCGATGGCGTAGCTGATGGCCGCGATCGCGGCGCCGATATTCATGCCGCCGCCGCTGCCGCAGCGCACCGCGAGCGAGCGGCTGTTCCAGGCCGCGCCGGCAACGCCTTCACCGTTGTTCGTCACCGCGTTGAGGATTCCCCAGCAGTGGGTGCCGTGATCATCAGCTCCTTCGCACTGCGGTATCGGATCACCACCGACGAAGTCAAACCCGACCACGTCATCGGTGAAACCGTTTCCGTCTTCGTCAACGCCGTTGAGGTCGCCGTCCGGATACCAGAGCGTGTCGAATACGCCGTTCTGGTTGATGTCCTCCTGGGAGTTGATCCAGAGGTTGGCTCTGACGTCAGGATGGTCGAGATCGAGTCCGTCGTCCAGCGGTACGCTGAGCACGGCGGTGTCGCCTTTGGCAATGCTCCAGGCCCACGTCGCGCCGAGGTTCTGCCAGTGCCACTGACTGGAGTAGAGCGGGTCGTTTGGTGCCTCGTCGGTTCGCATCACTCCGTTGGGGCAGACGAGCTCGACTTCGGCCAGCGCCTGATATTCGGACAGCACCGGCGCGACGTCCTGGCCCGCGTCAAACTGCACGACGTACTGGAGGTCAAGACCGTACTTCCGGTCGATGTCGGTCGGGTGCGGCTTCCGCAAGAGCGGTTCGGCCTCGTCGACACGCCACTTGCTGCTCAGTTGGTCGAGTGCGGGGATGCCGAAGAGCGCGATGCCCTCGGATTTGCTCAGCTGAACCAGCCCGCGCTGGGACGGGCTGAGCTGGATGACCAATTGTCCGGCCACGTGTTCTTCGCCGCTCTTGGTGCTGACGACCGGACGTCCGTAGTCCGGGTATGCGAAGGTCAGCGCAACCAGGGCGGAAACGGCAAGCAGGGTTTTCATACGCATATGTTTGCCTCC
>JAFGLV010000080.1 GCA_016927855.1 Sedimentisphaerales bacterium | reverse complement strand
CGCCACCCGACCCTCCGTGTGGACCTCGTCGAGCTGCTGACGTTCTACCAGTCCCGTTACCCCGGCGCCATGTACTCCGGCTGCGGCGGCGGCTATCTTTTCGTTGCCTCCGAAGACCCCGTCCCCGGTGCCTTCAAGATTAAAGTAAGAATCAGACAGCCGTAGATGATATCCGCGAAGGCCCTGTGATCTGCTACGGGACTGAGCCATGAAACAGGTATATGTCAAGACACGACAGCAGTGGCGCGAGTGGCTGAGCCGGCACCACGAGGAGAACGATGGCATCTGGCTGGTTTTCTATCGCAAGGACGTCGGCAAGCCGACGCTGGAATACGACGCGGCCGTGGAAGAGGCACTGTGCTTCGGCTGGATCGACAGCATCCTCAAGAAGACCGACGATGAGCGATACGTGAGGAAGTTCACGCCGCGTAAGCCCGGCAGCCGCTGGTCGGCGTTGAACAAGAGACGCGTCGAGAGACTCATCGCCCAAGGACTCATGACCCCATCCGGCCTGGCGCGGGTCAACCAAGCCAAGGAATCCGGCGCCTGGGACCGGCCGGACATTCCGTCTACCGTGCCACCGGAATTCGCACGTGCGTTAGCAGCAAGCGCCAAAGCCGGAGCGTTCTTCGACCGCCTGGCGCCTTCGCACCGCAGGCAATACATGGGGTGGATTGCCACCGCCAAGCGCCCCGACACGAGAGACCGCCGCGTCAAAGAGGCCATCGCTCTGCTCGAACGAGGAGAGAAGTTGGGGATGAAGTGACAACCCGCGCATGCGTTGTACGAACCTATGTCATGACGTTGGATTCCGTCTGACCTACTCTGGAGGTTTGTGTCTGAGAACGTGTAGGTCGGTTGAGGTTGCGCCGCGCGTCGTGTCGCGGGCGGGGACGCCCGCGACACGATGGGCCACGCAACCGCCAAACGGTGCCCCCGGTTTGATACGCGCCTGCTTTGAGTAGTCAGAGTGCGGCGGCACGGGTTTTTCTGAACCGGATCACTTCAATTCCTTCACCATTTCCCTGATCTTACACACGGTCCGCCAATTGCGGTCGGTCATCGGGACCCCGAGCAGTCTCTCCGCACTGGCTGCGAGCTTCGACTTGCCATACCCCTCAGGTGTGTGCAGGTAGAAGACGGTCCCCTTCAGGGCAAACCGTTCGCCCCTGCTTCTGAGCGCTTCGAGTTTGTTCAGATCGGGATCAGGCGGCACTGCGACCAGGAAGCCCACGTGCAGTTTGCCGGGCTCCGACTCAGCATCAGGAAACGGGTTTCCCGTAATGGCCTTCTCCAATTCGTCGACGCCCAACAACAGAACGCGCGGATTGAAGCCGCGTCGCTTCTGGATCTCGGCGACTATTCGCCGCGCGAGCGGTGTAGCGTCCCTTTCGTCACTGCGAAACACGGCGTTGCCACTTTGAATGTAGGTCCGGACGTTCCGACAGCCGAGCGCCTCCAGAAGAGAGACAAGCTCCTTCATCGGCAACAGATTCCGCCCGGTGATATTGATGCCTCTGAACAGGGCACCGTAGGTCTTCACCGGTTCATCCTTTGACACCGCACGCTGGAATACACGGCCGCTCAAAGGGTACACGCAGCCACGATCTTGGCCCAAGCGTCCTCGTAATCCTCGACGTCCGCCAACAGCACGTTGTCAACGCCTCGGTTGTCGTTCGTCAAGCGATGATGATCTTCCCATGACAACTGCTGATCGTCCGCAACATCACCGTGCCGGAGGCGGTAGGCCCGGTTGCGTCTGGCCTGGATAACCGAGAGTTCCTCATGGGACAAGATGAAGAACCTCTCCGCAAAGCCGCGCTCCAGGTCCCCGTTGACCTGAACGAAAACCCAGAAGTCCGGGTGTTCATCGTCGGGGGTCTCGAATTTATTGTAGAAGCTCGTGACGAAGTTCTTCTGCTGCGATGTCTTCACTTCGATCACGGCCGCCCGGCGGTTGGGGCCGTATGCTACCACGTCTGCGCTCTTGGCATGCCCGAACGTGACTGTCGCATTGAGGCCCCGCTTCAGCAATTCGCTCGCGACGCGGTATTCACCCGACAAAGACAAATGATACTTGTCGATCTTCGCCTTTGCTTGCTTTGCCATGTGATGCCTCGAAGAGACACATATATTTGTCCGGGGAGCCTCCGTCGCCCCCCGTGTGGCTGTGCTACAGACCGGGGCCACCGGAGGTAAACAGTATGCCCAGCCTAGTGACGATAGCTCCGAGCAAGAAGTATCCCCAGATCACTTGGGAAGTTACGATAATGTGCCCCCACACGCTCTTGGGGTTTGCGCGGATATCGCCGAATCCGAGCGTTGTCATGGTAACCACGGAGAAGTAGAAGGGGCGTAGAATGCGGACGAGGTAGTATCGCCAAGCTGGTGTGAAATGACACAACTCCTGTTGATCTTGAATAAGGCCCGGAGGTGCGAACATCCCCCAAATACCATAAGTGGCGGCAAACACAACAGCGGAGAAGACGAAACACCATACGATTCGCCAAGTAGAATACCCGTAGTCGCTGATCCACCAAAAGGACCTTACGCCCACCTCCTGCCAGGGATGCGTCTTGTACCAGTCTTCCCAGTTCAGCTTCCTGATGTTTTGTTCGAGATATGTCTTGTATCTCTCCGGCATCCGCACGTTGCCAAGCCCAACTCCCCTGAAGTCACTTCTGCCGTCAAATCGGCAATCCAAGAAGCAGGTAGTCCCATCTACCATGGCCATGCGAAAATCCGCCCCGCGCAGGTCGGTCTGGACAAACAACGTCTGTGCAAGCACGCTTCCCCCGAGGCTGGCTCTCTCCAAACTGCATCTAATTATCCGCGCACCCGTGAGTTGAGCGGTCGTACAGCTGGCCTCCGTCATGTTCACATCTGTGACTGCTGCATAGGACATGTCCGCACCGTCAAGACATGAACCCGCAAGGTCGGCCTCAGTTATTTCTGCCCCTGCCAGCGTCGCACACTCCAAGTTGGCGAATGATAGAGTAGCGCCGAGCAGCCTCACGCTACTCATCCTAGCGTTCTTGAGTTGGGCCTTTCTTAGATTCGAGAGGGACAACAGGGCTCCGTCAAAATAGGCCGGTTCCAGTACCGTGCCTTGGAGATCGGCTCTCGTAAGATCAGCCCCTTCGAAATGTGGACCTATGCCTGACGCATCTCGAAGCGAAGCGTCCGTAAAATCGGCCCGAGTGAAGTGCGTTTCGTCAAGACTTGTGTTTTGCAGATTAGCTCCACGCAGGTTGGCCCCAATGAACTGAGCTTTGTCAAGACTCGCGCCCTTCAGATCTGACGAGCGTAGATCGAAACCGCCAAATCTCATGTCGGTCAGATCCGCTTGTTGGAGGTTTATGGCCTCTGCGGGATTGGCCTCGCGCCACTGATTCCATTCGTCGGCCCCCTCCCGCTTTGAGCACCGAACCAGCATCTCATACTGCTTCGTGTCGGGATGGCTGCCTTCGTCGCCCAGACTGGCGTTGGCAGCACACAGAAGCATGATCCACGTCATTGGAGCTTGCCAAGATGTCATTACAGATCGCATATTTGTCCCGCAGACTCGCATGGTTCCTCACCGCACATAGCTTCATTTTCTCCGCCTCAGAGGGTATATGGACCTCCAGGCATCATAATCACGCCTCAATTGTAGGCCGGGCATAGCGGCAATGCAAAGGAAAACCAGGACGGCCGGTGTGCGATGCACACCACTGCCTTATCCCTGCCTCAGACAGCGTCTGCACCCCAATCTCGTAGGGTATGCACTGCACACCACTTCTTTTTTCCTCGTTCAGAGAGCACAAGCGCCTTCGAGCCTTTGCACTCTTAACGCGAGTATGGACAGGAGGTGGCCGCAATACAAGTGAAACCGCCGATACTGCCCGCCAGAACCGGGATTGGTGTGCGGTGCACACCCTACGGGAGTGGCTTCCATTTGCCGTCGGTGCGGAGGAGCCCACACGCGCGGGCCGCCGACAAAAAAAGACTCGCGCAGCGGCTTTTTATTGTTGACTTGGAGATATGGTAGTTTACTATCTATATAAGATTGTACTGATGTATAAGGGTATATGTGTGGAAGCGCAAACGCGTGAAAGGAGGTTTGGTCATGGGCAAGCGTAAAAAGGTGAAGGCGAAAGGGCACGACGGGCTGGCCGCCAGGATCGCAGCGGAGTTGGCGGCGGAGGAGCGGCCACGGACTTGTTATGACTGCATGTTCTGCCGGGAGGACGGGTCGTTGTGGATGCGGACGCTGGTTTCGGGGTTCCCGGTGTTGGGGATGTGCGCGAACCATCCGGAGACGCCGGGACAGTGGCAGCCGGTGCCGAGCGAGCCCTGCCGCAACTTCCGGCCGAAGCCGGGCTTGGGCCGTGTGGAGCCGCCGGAGCCGCCCGACGATACGATCCGCTACATCCCACTGACACGCGGACTGCACGCGATCGTCGATGTTAAGAACTACGAGTGGCTGAACCAGTACAAATGGTACGCCCAGGCCCGACGGGACGGCGCCACGTTCTACGCGTGCCGCAACAGCCGTCGGCGGACGATCATGATGCACCGCGAGATCATGAAACCGCCGCCTGGGAAGGTGGTCGATCACATCAACGGCAATGGGATCGACAACCGCGAGGCCAACATGCGCAACTGCACCCAGGCGCAGAACACGCTGAACAAACGCGCGGCGAAAGGCTGCAAGTCCGGCTTCGCGGGCGTGAATCCGGCGGGCGACAAGTGGCAGGCCGACTTCAAGCACAAGGGACAGCGGCAGTACCTGGGCCTGTTCGATGACAAGATCGAGGCGGCCAAGGCGCGCGGCCGCAAGGCGTACGAGTTGGCCGGCGAGTTCGCGTACCTGAACTTCCCCGATGAGATCAAGCGAACGTGAGCGGATGGACCTGGCGGCGACGGTGGCCGCGGGGGGCGTTGGGTGCACTGCGTGTTTGTAGGTAACGCAGGCGGCCAGCCCCTTTGTCATGTCGAGTGGAGCGAAGCCTTCAGCCCTGAGCGTAGCCGAACGGGGAAATCGAGACATCTGGCTGCGAGTGAACCAGCCGGGTCGTCCTCGGCCAGATTTCTCCGTTCCGACCTGCCGGCGGCATTCCTCCAGTCGGAATGACAAAAACATCCGCCGGTGGGGGAAACCTACCAACAAACGTGCAGTGTACCCGGGGGCGTTGGCGGTTCTTCTCGGCAGCGCCTGTGTCAACTGGCCGATGGCTTTCGCTGCTCCGGACGCTTGACCTGGGGAGGGGCACAAAATAACAGAATTACACGTGAATAGAGGTTGCATTGTGTGAAGCGGTTGGGTAAGATTGTTTTGACGCATGTCCGGCGTTGATTACTGTTTGCATCGCTGAGGCGCTGCGACTGCCGGGCCACGATCGGGTGTGTCTGACAGGGGAGTGCGGGAGGTGCGGCATGATGTGAATTTGTTAAAAAGTGTTTAGGTTGGAATCGGGTATGGTTTAAGATGGGTGTATGTCGATCGTTGAAATAGCCAAACTGGCGGGTGTTTCGCACACGACGGTCTCGCGCGTCATCAATCACGAGGGCAACGTGAGCCCGGAAACCGCGATCAGGGTACGTACCATTATGAAGCAGATAGGGTACGTGCCCAAGCCGCCGGCTCTGCGCCGCGGCCCACGCCGGGCGCGCGATATCGGCTTCAAGACCGGTAACATTGCTTTCCTGACCTCCAGCGAGAGCCTGCGCATCCTGACGAACTCCCCGATCATGCTCAATGTCGTGCATGGTATTGAAGAAGCGCTGGCATCGCACGGCATGAGTATGGTGCAGGGAGCGGTCGGGGCCCAGCGGCCCTTGCCGCCCATCGTGGTCAAAGGCGGCGTCGACGGCGTCATCGTGTGGCCCCATCTGGATGGCGTTTCGCCGGCGGCGGTCGAGGTCCTGCGCGGCTACAAGGTCGTGTACGTCATGAGTGGTGCGAGCGACCGGCTCAGCGGCGACCGCGTGCGCGTCAACCACGGCGCCGTGGGCCGCCTGGCCGCCAGGTATCTGGCCGGCAAGGGACACCGGCAGGTGGCCTACCTCACGCCTTCGTCTCTGGTCTCGCGCGTCAACGTGTGCGAACGTTGGGCGGCCTTCTCGGCGCTGGCTGACGAGCGGGGCATGACGGCCCGGCAGTGCGTGATCGAACAATCGCACTACGATTTGCTCGACCTCGACCAGGACCGCGATCTGCTGATCCAGAAAGCGTTGGAAGAATTCCTGGCTCAGGGCGAGAGACTCACGGGACTGTTTGTCACCTGTGACGCCTTGACCGCCAAGATTTATCCCATCTTGAGGCGGATGGGCCGACGTATCGGCCGCGACCTCGAGATCGTCTCCTGCAACAACGAGACGCCGCTGCTGGTCGGCCTGGAACCCCGTCCCACCTCCATCGACATCCAACCTGAAGAGATCGGAAAGAAGGCGGTTGAGCAACTGCGGTGGCGCATTCTTCATCCTGACGAGGAAAGTCAGATCACGATCGAAGTGCCGCCCAAGGTTATCTGAGACATCCGCCGCCTGTTTGTAGTGGGCCCGTCAGGGCCTATGGTTTGCAGTGTGCCCGTAAGGGCATATGGAACGTGTCGAAATAGCGTCTGACGACGCCACTACGAACGACGCCACCAATCGCCGTGCGCGAAATCGATGTCTTCAAGCAGGATGGTACATGCAGCATGTCGAGACATTTTTCGGGTGGCTGGACCAGAGCCGAGAGGGCTTGGACGCCGTCAAGTCGGCCACAGGTCGGGAGGACTACAGTCGCGCGGCCGAGGCCTTGTTGGCTTACTACCGCACGCGCGACAACGTGAACTACTACGACGGCTGGGACCAGCCGGCACAAGGGGTCACGTTTGACCCGGCCAAGGCCGACGCCATCTGCAACAATCACCTGGTGCATAAGGATCTGCCCGACGATATCGACTGGCACGCGAATCCGCACGGCGATCTGGAATGGACCTACTGCCTGAACCGCCATGAGTTCCTCACGGAATTGGGCCGGGCCTACTGGTATACAGGCGACGAGAAATACACCCGCGCGTGGAAGCGCTTGCTGGGCGACTGGATCGCGAAGAACCCTATGCCGGATTTGGAATGGATGCTGCGCGTCGACAGCGAGATCAGCCGCCAGCACTTCATGAAACAGGCGACCTGGCGTCCCTTGACATTGGGCATTCGCGTGTATACGTCCTTCGTGCCGTGTTTCTATCACTTCCTGCACTCGCCGGAGTTTACGCCCGACTTTCTGGTCACGATGCTCACGAGCATGGTCGAGCACGCGCGGCACACGCGGCTGTACTACACGCGCCACAAGAGCTACTTCAATGTCTCGCCCAACTGGGGCCTGATTGAGTCCAACGGCCTGGCCCACATGGGCATATTGTTCCCGGAGTTCAAAGAGGCCAAAGACTGGCAGTGCGAGGCGATGAGCCGGCTGGAAG
Organism: Sedimentisphaerales bacterium; assembly: GCA_016927855.1. Classification (GTDB taxonomy): domain Bacteria; phylum Planctomycetota; class Phycisphaerae; order Sedimentisphaerales; family Anaerobacaceae; genus JAFGLV01. The sequence continues at coordinate 23,913 of JAFGLV010000080.1, read as the reverse complement.
AGCAGATTCGCATGCAACTGTGTGACGAGGGGATGCAGGTCGAGCGGGCCTCGGGATACCACCTCGTGTGTACATTCTGTCTGGTTCAAATCCTGGATCTGGCGCTGCGCAACGGTGTGCAGGTCAGTGACACGTATCGGAAGAACGCCGAGAGGATGATCGACTTCGTGGTCAGCGTCATGAAACCGCACGGGGTATACCCCATGCTGAAGGATGGCGACGAGAGCGACGTGTTCGGAGCGCGTGCATCATACGGCCTGTGGGAGGACATCAACAATCTCAACATGGTGGAGGATCATAACGACCTGCGCTGGGTGCTCAAGGTGGGCGCGCGCCTGTTCGACCGGCCGGACATGCTGTGGATTGCTACGCACGGCAAAGAGGGCGAGAAACCCGCCCGGGGCTCGGTAGCCATGCCGGACTCGGGTTTTTGCGTCATGCGCACCGGGTGGCGTCACGATGACCTATATTGTGCGTTCACCTGTGGTGAATTAGGAGTGATGGACCAAAACTGCGTGCACGGCCATGCCGATGCGCTGAGCATAGACGTGTCGGGCCACGGCGAGACTCTCCTGATTGACCCTGGACGCTACCTCTACGAAGGCCCCTGGCGAGTCTGGTTCAAATCGACCGCCGCGCACAATGCCGTCACTGTCGACGGGCAGGACTCCTCGGGGCTGGCGGATGAGTGGATGTTCAGGACGAAGGCCAGGAGCACCCTGCATGCCTGGTCCAGCACGGATGTCTTTGACTATGTGGACGGCTCGCACGACGGTTTCGAGCGCCTGGCCGATCCGGTGACGCATCGCCGCAGGATCGTGTTCGTCAAGCCGAAGTTCTGGCTGGTGGTAGACGACCTTGTCGCCCAAGGCGAGCACACCTTCGACCAGTATTGGCATCTGGGACCTGAGGCGGACGTCGAACTCGCGGATCTGAGCGTGACCGGGATCTGTAGGAACGGTGCCGGGATCTTGGTCAAACCTATATTCGTAGATGGTCTGAAGCTGCAACGATACCACGGCAGCGAAGATCCGATCCAGGGTTGGGTGTCCTACGACTATGCCGTGAAGATGCCGGCTTCGACCCTTCAGTACCGCCAGAAGAGGAGCGGCGGCACGACCCTGGCCACGTTGCTGGTGCCATTCAAGGGCCAGGCCGAGACCGTCGAGGTCAAGGCCGTGAGTCCCGTGCGGTATGAAGTGACCTGCGGCGATCGCGTCTATGTCATTCTGCTGGGGAGCGGCCGTTTGCAGACGGTCGGCGAGTTCGAGTTCGACGGCGAGATGCTCTGTGCCGAGTTTGACCTCGAGGGCGCGCTGAGGCGTTGCAGCGCCGCCCGGGCGAGTCTGATCAAACACAAGGACAAGACGCTGCTGGATTCCACCGCGCGTCACAAGATCGATATATCAGGAGAGTCTGAAGGTGTATGACCTAAAGAGAGACCCAGAGAAACGCGAAGCCTTCATCGACGGCATCTTATCGAAGATGACGCTGGAGCAGAAGATCGGCCAGTGCTTTACCATTCACTGGGGCGGATCGATGGTCACGCCTTATGTCATGGAGGCGGTGGAGAAGCTGCATATCGGCGGCCTGCGCGTGACGCCCTTCGGGCAGAACTCCCGTCGGGGCCAGCACTATCATCAGAGTCTCAACTACGACTACGACTATCCCAAGGACTACCGGAAGATCAAGCAAAACCTCTTCATTCCCGGTGCGGCGGTGCACGTCTCGGCCGAGCAGTATGCCGCGCGTCTGAACCAGTTGCAGGCATTGGCGACCGCCCGCGCCGATGTGGGTATTCCGCTGCACGTGTCCATCGACCAGGAGGGTGATATCAGTCGAGATTTCAGCTTTGCCAACATCAACCTCTTTCCCTCGGCCATGGGCCTGACCTCGACCGGCGATCCGACCCTGGCGTACGAAGCCTGCAAGGCGGTGGCCCGGCAGCTCAGCGCCATCGGCATAACCAACATCCACTCGCCCGTGCTCGATGTGAACCTGAACCCCAACAACCCGGAGATCAACATCCGCGCCTACGGCGACGACCCCGACGTTGTGGCCAAATACGCTCTTGCTTCGATCAAGGGCTACATGGATGGCGGTCTGGTCCCCACCGCGAAACACTTCCCGGGACGCGGCGACTCGGATATCGACGCGCACTACGCCGTGCCGAACGTGCCGGGTGACTGGGAGCGTCTCGAGTCGGTCGAGTTGAAGCCCTATCGCGTCCTGATCGAGAACGGCCTGCCCAGCATTATGCTGGCCCACACCACGGTGCCGGCGGCGGACCCAAGCATGCAGATCTCGACGGTCTCGCGCCGGATCGTCACCGGATTGCTGCGCGAGCGTCTCGGGTTCGAAGGCGTGATTACCACCGACAGCATCACGATGGGCGCGCTGATGGAGCGCTACGGCGTCGCCAGGTCCTGCGCGCTGGCGATCAAGGCCGGTTGCGACCTGGTGCTCAACAAGGTCGAAGACGAGTTCCGCGATCAGGCCTGGCTGGAGCTGAAACGCTTCGTCGAGGAAGGAGAGATCTCCGAAGAACAGCTCGATGCCTCGGTCAGGCGCGTGCTGACGATGAAGTACAACCTCGGCCTGTTCGACCGCATGGGCCAGGTCGACGCGGATCAGGCCGGCGCGCCGATCCGTGACAGGCACATCATTGAAGTGTCTCGAACCGTCGCGGAGAAATGCTGCACCCTGTTGCGTGACGAAGAGGGCTTGCTGCCACTCAAACCGGAACAGACCGTGATGGTCATCGAGCAGCAAGTACTGGATGGCTACAGCGGCTGCGATGTGTTCTGCCACAACAAGGCCTTCAATCAGGCCATGGTCGATCAATCCCGGAACATCCACTGCGTGGACAGCAAGTTCAAGGCCACCAGGGAGGATGTGGACTTCATCGTGGGCTACGTGGATGAGGTCGACGTGATCGTGGCCACCAACTACTACTGGCGTCTGTGTCCGGCCAACAATACCGACCTGATCCGCAAGCTCCTGGCGGCGGGCAAGAAGGTCGTCGTGGTCACCAACTGTCCCTACGAGCTAGGCGCGGTGCCGGAGGCGGGGACCGTGATCTGCAACTACTCCGTGACGCCGGAAAGCCTCAAGGCGGCCGCACGCATGATCTACGGCAAGCTGGCATCACAGGGCAAGTGGATGCTCAAGCATTACCCCAAGCCAGTCAAGTCCTCGACGGAATCGACGTATACGATCAAGGGCGGCGTGACCGCCGACGGTGACAACGAGATCGATCAAGTGGTCTTTTAGCTAAGTGGTGGCGCAGCCATGATTCGACCTGGATTGGTGTCGGTGACATTCGTGGGTCGCTCCTGCTCGGAGGTGATCGAGCTCGCCAAGGCCGCGGGCCTCGAAGCCATCGAATGGCACGGCCGGATGCACGTGCCTCATGGCGATCTGGACAGCGCCGAACGTGTCGGGCAAGCGACATTGGATGCAGGTCTTCAGATCGCGGCCTACGGGTCGTACTTCGTCCTTGGGGCAAGCGAGAACGAGGGATTGCCGTTCGTCACGGTATTGCGCACCGCCAAGATGCTGGGAGCGCCTGTGATCCGCGTATGGGCCGGACAGGCGAGCCCAGAGGTGGCCGGCGCCAAGACGCGAACCGTCGTGTCGGATCAGGCCAGACGGACTGCCGATCAAGCGGCACAGGAAGGAATCACACTGGTCTTCGAGTTTCACCCAGACACGCTCACCGAGACTGGCGAGTCCTGCCGGACCCTGATAGAAACGGTCGATCATCCCAACGTAAGCACCTACTGGCAACCCGACCCGAGGCTCGACAAGGACCAGAATCTGGCTCAATTGCGATGCACTCTGCCCTGGCTGGCCGGATTGCACGTCTTTCACTGGGGGCCGACCGACAAGGACCGCCATCCGCTGGCCGACGGTCAGTCCGACTGGGCTGCTTACCTTGCCTTGGCTCGGCAGTGCGATCGGCCTCTCTATACTCTGCTGGAATTCGTCAAAGGCGGCACGATCGCGCAGTTTCAGGCCGATGCCGTGACCTTGCACGACCTGCTGGGAGAGGAGGATGCATGACGACATACGACTACATCGTTGTCAGCTTCTACCTCGTCTTCATGTTCCTGCTCGGGCCGGTGTACAAGAACTTCAGCAAGACTTCGAGCGATTTCTTTCGCGGCGGAGGCGGCATGCTGTGGTGGGTCGTCGGCAGTTCTGCCTTCATGACGACGTTCACCGCCTGGTCCTTCACCGGCGGCGCCGCCAAAGCCTACGAAACGGGGACGTTCTTTCTGCTGCTCTTCGCCTGTAACCTGGTGGCGATGGTGTTCTGCTACTTCTTCGTCGTCGCCAAATATCGTCAGATGCGCATCATCACCGTCATGGAGGGCGTGCGCAAACGGTTCGGCCGGACGAGCGAGCAGATTCTGACCTGGCTTCTGATCTTGACGCGGACCCTCTATGGCGGACTCGCCCTCTATACGGTCGCCATCTTCATGGCCAGCGTTTTCGGTCTCGACATGACCTTGTTGATCGTTCTGCTCGGCGTCACCATTACGCTTATGACGGTGTTCGGCGGTTCGTGGTCAGCCACCGCCGGCGACTTCGTCCAGATGATGGTCGTCGCGGTGATTACCGTGACGATGGGCATCCTGACGCTCGCCAAAGCCGGCGGCCTCGGTGGATTCGTAGAGAAAATCCCGGCTCACCACCTCGACTGGACGCTGTTCGACCGGCCGGGCGTGATCGTCGTCTTTGCTCTCACCTTGAGCATCAACCAGCTTATCCAGATGAACAGCCTGATCGAAGGAGCGGCGCGCTATATCTTCGTGAAAGACGCCCGGGACGCGAAGAAGGCCATCATGGTCCAATTTGCCGGCTTGTTGGTACTGTCGCTCATCTGGATCATCCCGCCCATGATGGCGACCGTCTGGCATCCCGATCTGGCGGCGGAGTATCCAGGCCTGAACAACCCCAACGAAGCCGCCTACGTCGCGATGGCGATGGACCTGCTGCCGGCCGGCCTGTTGGGCCTGCTCGTCTGCGGGATCTTCGCGGCGACGGTAACCAGCTACAACAGCCAACTGAACATCGTGGGCGGCAGCTTCGTGCGCAACGTCTACATTCAGGTTATCCGGCCCGGCGCCTCGGAGACCGAGCAGGTATTCGTCGGCAGGGTCTTCATGCTGGCCTACGGCGCTATCTGGATCTTCATCGGTTTGTTCTTCCAGCACTATCAAGCCTTGCCGCTGTTTGACCTGCTCCTGTTGCTGGCCGCGTCCGTGGGCCTGCCGCTAGCCGTGCCGTTGTTCCTGGGCATCTTCTTTAAGAAGACGCCTCCTTGGGCGGGCTGGAGTACGATGCTGGCCGGGTTCATTCCGGCGACGATCATCGGACTGCTGTTCCAGGTGGACAAGATGGTGCAATGGCTCTCGGGCAACGCCGACATGACCAGCGGCGACTTGGTCAAGCTGCTCTGGCGCAAGGCCGACCTGAACGCGCGCGAGATTGGCGATCTCAAGATCGCCATCACGACCGGCGTCGTCGCGGCGATATGCTGTGGTTGGTTCTTCCTGACGATGCTGTTCTACCGCAAAGACGACAAGGAATACACCGAACAGGTGGATCGGTTCTTCGAGGACATGGCGACCCCCATCAAGACGCACGAGAACGAGCTCAGCGTCTACGACAATGACGCTCGACAATACAGGGTCCTGGGGAGACTATGCCTGGTCTACGGGGCTTTCGTCTCGTTGCTGGTGCTCATTCCCAACCCGTTCGCCGGTCGAGTCATGATCTTCTTCTGTGGCGCCGTCGTCGCCGGCGTCGGACTGATCCTGAAATGCCTGAGCAAAACAAGGCGCGAAACGGTCATGACGGATGAAGTTCCACTGACAACCACATTTAGGGCAAAGGAGAAGAGGTTATGAGAAAGCCGATTACATGTCTGATTGTGTTGTTGGCGATGTCGCCCCTGGTCTTGGCAGACTATATCCTCACGAGCAATGACGGCTGGATACGTCGCTTCACCGACGACTTTGCGACGCAGGTATGGTCGGCTTCTGCCGGCAATTCTCCCAGCACGGTCTTGTTCGGCCCCGATGGCCATCTCTATGTCTGCCGCCTAACCGCCGGTGTGATCGAGCACTACGATTATGCCACCGGCGCCCTCATCGGTGTCGTCGTTCCCGCGATGGGTTCGACGGTCAATTCGGTGGAGGGGGAAACCGTCGCCCTCATATCGGGTGGCAGCGGCAATGTGGAGTCGATGACCTTCGGTGACGTCGGCGGGCCGACCGGTTTCGGACAGGCCCACGCAGACGGGGTCCCCGATTTGATCGTCAACCGTCGGGACAAGATCGAAATCTACGAGGGCACGAGCCTGACCAAGACCGGCGCCGACAGTGACACCTGGGGCACGCTGCTCTTTCAGAAATACCGGGCCGACAGCGCCGGCAACACCGAAGATGGTACCGGTGGGCAAGGTATGGTGTTCGGTCCCAATTACGGCCTGCCCAGTCTGTATGTTATGAAAGGCGTCAATACCGCTACCGGTGGTGTCTATGAAGGCAGGTTTCATATCTACGACCTGTCTTCTCCCACGCTCGACGACATCGCCTATCCCAGCGGGCAGGGCCAGCGCGACAGTGGGGCCATGATCCTGGGGCCCGATGTCAATGGCGACGGCCAGGAGGATCTGTGGAGTCTGGATAACCGCAGCCTCCGGATCAACGCCTATGATCCCACGACCGCCGAGCGTGTGGCCACTGGTATTCCGATTGTGGATGAACAGGGTGTTGCCCTTCCTTCCAACGGCCTGCGGTTTCCGACGAGCATCGCTCATGGTCCGGACGGTTCGATCCTGGTGACGACGCGTTTTCGCACATCCCTTGATCCCAGTTGGACCGGCGCCGAACAGCCTGGCGGCAATCTCCTGCAGTTGGTATGGGATCAGGCGAACCTCCAAGCGGTCGCCATGCTGTTGTATGAACTGCCCAATGACACGGGACGACTCGACGGCGTTGCACGCCTGATTACCAGTCCGACGGCCGCGAAAGATCCGCTGCCTGTGGACGGAGCCGACGATGTGCCCAGAGATACCCTGCTCAGTTGGACACCGGGGGCCTTTGCCGCGACGCACAACGTGTATTTCGGCACCGACCCGCAGGCGGTCGAGGCCGCCACGCTGTCCGATCCACTGGGCGTACTGGCGGCGCAGGGTCAGACGGCAACCACGTTCGACCCGCCTGGTCGGCTCGATTTCGGGCAGACCTACTACTGGCGTGTCGACGAGGTCAACGCCGCGCCCGACGAGACCGTCTTCACCGGCAATGTCTGGAGCTTCACCGCCGAACTGCTCAGCCGTCCAATCGCGAATGTCACCGCCACCGCTTCGATTCCCAACAGTGGCAGCAACGGTCCCGACAAGACAGTCGATGGTTCTGGCCTAAGCAATGGAGAGCACGGAAGCGACGACGCCGACATGTGGCTGGGCGACGGCTCTGGCGGTGGGCCCGCCTGGATTCAGTACACCTTCGACAGCACCTACAAGCTGTACGACCTGCACCTCTGGAACTACAACGTCCAACTGGAGGTGTACATCGGGTTTGGGGTCAAGGACGTCACGATCGACTACTCGACCGACGGCAGCGAGTGGACGACCCTGGGCGACTACGAGATCCCTCGGGCGCCCGGCCTGGAGGGCTATACCGGCACGAGCATCGACCTCGGTGGCATCGTCGCTCAATTCGTCCGGATCAACGTCAACAGCACTTGGGGTGGCCTGCCCACGTGGGGTCTTAGCGAGGTTCAGTTCTCCTATGTTCCTGTCTGGGCCCGTGAGCCCCAGCCGACTTCCGGCGCCACGGATGTAGAGCCACAGGTGGTTCTAACCTGGCGTGCCGGTCGCGAGGCTGCTTCGCACCAGGTGTACTTCGGCACCGACGAAGCAGCGGTTGCCGACGGCACGGCGTTGCTGGATGCCGTGACGTCAAACAGCTACGATCTCGGTACGCTGGACCTGGGGACGAGCTACTACTGGAAGGTCATCGAGGTCAATGAGGCTGAGACGCCCAGCGCCTGGGCCAGCGCCGTGTGGAGCTTCTCGACGCCGGCGTACCTCGCCGTGGAGGACTTCGAGACTTACAGCGACAAGGCGGGCGCGGAGATATTTGCGGCCTGGGTCGACGGCTACAACGACAACAGCAACGGTTCGCAGGTCGGCTACGATAATCCACCCTATGCCGAGAAGAGCACGGTCCACGACGGTGGTCAGTCGATGCCGTTACGTTACGGTCAGAACGGCGCGACGTTCTCGGAGGCCACCAGGACGTTGACTACCGCAGAGGATTGGAGCCGCGCCGGCGCGACCACGCTAGTGCTGTATTTTCACGGTGACATTGGCAACGCGGCCGCGCAGTTGTACGTCAAAATCAACGGTAAGCGCATCGATTATCCCGGCCCGACATCCGCATTGGCCTCGCTGTTGTGGAAACAGTGGAACATCGATTTGACGTCGTTGGGCAACACCGCCCAGAACGTCAACTCGATAACCATCGGCGTGGCCGGCTCCGGCTCGGGGCTGTTGCTTATCGATGATCTGCGGCTTTATCGCGAGGCGCCGCCCATGGTCGGTTCGGCCGTGGATCCCGGTGACGCGAACTTGATGGCGCTGTATGCCATGGAAGACAGCGTGACCGATGGTTCGGGCCACGGCTACAACGGCACGGCCCAGGTCGGCGCGAGCTTCGGCCAGAGCCTGCCCGGCTACGGCAAGGCCTTGGTCCTCGACGGCACCAGTGGCCATGCCACCTTACCGGTTGGTCCGCTGGTCGAGTCGCTCAGCAGCGCGACGTTCGCGACGTGGGTGAACTGGACGGGGTCAGGTAGCCAGTGGTGTCGCATCTTCGACTTTGGCGCCGGTACCACGGTGAATATGTTCCTGACGCCGAACGCGGGCGGCACGGCACGCTTCGCTATCACCTCCAGTGGTTCGGGCGGCGAGTCGCGACTGAACTCCAGCGGTATCCTGCCGGGCGGCTGGCATCATGTCGCGGTAACGATCGACGGCGCTACCCGCCAGATGCAGATGTACGTCGACGGTGGTCTGGCCGGTGAGGCTGCGACGACCGTTTTGCCGGCGGACTTGGGCAATACGACGCAGAACTATCTCGGTCGATCGCAATACGCCGATCCGTATCTGCCCGGTTCCATCGACGATTTCCGTATCTACAACCGGGCACTATCGGAGGCGGAAGTTCGCTACCTCGTAGGCGACCGGTAGTACCGACGCATGGTCCTCGTGCAGTGACGGGGCCTGTGTCCTCGCGGCGCAGACCCCGTCTTGCACGGGGCATCAAGCGATCCACGGCCGCGAAAACGCGGCGTGCCGAGCCGATCGTATGAAGCTTCTGGATTTGTGCAGGATGATGGAGATGATGCAAAACCGAAAGTCAAGCACGCGATTGCTAACGTTGTCTTTGCTGGTTACGGTCATGGCCAGCGGCAAGGTGTCGGCGACGTTTCGTCACCCGGGTTTGCTTCACAGTCAGACCGATCTGGAACGGATGAGGGAAATGGTGGCGCAAGGTCGGGAGCCCTGGAAGAGCGGGTTCGAGGTCTTCCGCGCGGATCCATCGTCCCAAGCGGATTACCGTGTTCGCGGTCCGATGGAGATGGTCGGCAGAAACCCCACGGTAGGCCAGAATGTGTACGATCCAGATGCGAACGCCGCCTACCAATGCGCGATCATGTGGTGCGTCACCGGTGACGTTGCCTACGCGAACAAGGCGAAGGAAATCATCAATGCCTGGTCCTCTACGCTTACGTCGATCACCGGGCGCGACGCGGTCCTCATGGCGGGTCTGGGGCCGTTCAAGATGGTCAACGCCGCTGAAATTATTCGCTACACCGATGCTGGCTGGTCCGAAGCCGAAATCGAGCAGACCAAACGGCATTTCAAGGAGGTCGTCTATCCGGTCATCAAGGATTTCGCGCTGTTCGCCAACGGCAACTGGGACATCGCCGCGATCCAGACCGTGTTGGCCATCGGGGTCTTCTGCAGTGACGAAGCGATTTTCGAACGCGCCTTGCGCTACTACGTCAACGGTGGGGGAGACGGCCGCCTGACCTGCTATGTCATCAACGAGGCCGGCCAGTGCCAGGAGAGCGGTCGCGATCAGCAGCACACGCAGCTTGGCCTGGCGCTGCTGGCGGCGTGTTGCGAAGTGGCCTGGCAGCAGGGGCTGGACCTCTATGCCTATGCTGACTACCGCCTGCTCAAGGGCTTCGAGTACACGGCCAAGTACAACCTGGGCGAAGAGGTTCCCTTCGTTGAGACACTGGATCGAACGGGCAAGTATCACCACGAGCGCATCTCATCGCGAGGCCGCGGCAACCTGCGGGCGGTCTACGAGATGGTCTACAATCACTACGTCAACCGCGTCGGCCTGGAAGCGCCCTACACGCAAAAGGCCGCCGAGCGCGTTCGTCCTGAGGGTCCGGGCCGACCGAGCGCGGATCACCCCGGCTTCGGCACGCTGCTGTTCAGTAGGGCAGAGACGCAGAATATTGCGTCTGTACAGCCCGCTCGCCAGTCGCACGAGGACGTGCGACCTACGTCCCGGCCTGCGGCACCCGGCGGCATCATTGGCAAGGGTTCACCCTCGCAGATCGAGCTGACCTGGGTCGCCGCCGTCGGCGCCGAGGAATACACCGTCAAGCGGGCTACGGCACCGGAAGGCGCTTTGGAAATCGTCGCCGAGAACGTCCATGCACCGGCATATGTGGACGCTGACGTTCAAGCCGGTCAGGTTTATTACTACACCGTTTGTCGTGTGCCCGTCAGGGCATCCGGGGGGATAGCGTCTGACGACGCCACTACAAACGGCTGCAGTGAAGATGCCTATCCGGCCGGTGTTTGTGCCGGATTGCCGCAGGGCTGGGCGCAGGCCGACGTGGGCAATGTGGCCGTTGCCGGTTCGACCGAATTTGACGGACAGACGTTTACCGTCGAGGCGGCCGGTACGGACCTGGGCGGGACCAGCGATCAGTTGCATTTGACGTATGTGCCGATGAGCGGCGACGGCGTCATCACCGCCCGGTACGTGCCTCAGCTCAGCTCGCAATTCACCGAGTTTGGCCTGATGATGCGCGAGTCGCTCGATACGGATGCGGCGCACGCATCCGTGCTCGTAACGCCGCAATTCGGCCGCAATGTCGAGGCTCCCGGTTGGTACGCGCGCTTAATGACGCGCGCGACTGCCGGTGTTGAAACGATCGCCAGGGACGGTGAACGGCTGGACACGCCCTACGTGAGCAACGGTCGCCTGTTGGGCCACTGCTGGCTGCGTCTGGGACGGCAGGGCGATACGTTCTCGGTCTCGGTCTCGACCGACGGCCAAGCCTGGATTCCAGTCGGCGCGACCACGGCGGCCTTGAAGGACGATCTCCTGGTCGGGCTGGGCGTCTGCTCAGGTCTGGCCACGGTGACGACCGTCGTCAAGTTCGACAATGTGACGGTATCTACGGCGCCCTCAGACCAGCGTGTCGTTTCCCCGGATGGCAATGTTGGAATCGACTTCGTGCTGACCGACGCGGGGCGACCCGCCTACAAGGTCGATTACCTGGGCCGGCCGATCGTCCTCGAATCGGGACTCGGCTTCGAGCCCGACTTCACGGACGGTTTTGACCTGCTCGGGACCTCGCGCGACGCGCACGCGGGCCAGTGGACCAACGAGTTCGGCGAGCGCAAGATCGTTCCCGACAACTACCAGGAACTGAATGTCGATCTCAAGCATAGCTCCGAGCGGTTGCTGCGCCTGACGTTCCGCGCTTACAACGAAGGGGCAGCGCTGCGCTATTCCTTCCCCGAGCAGGACACGGGGGAGTTCAACTTCACCGGCGAGTTGACTGAATTTCGCCTCCCTGAAGGAACCTACGGCTACGAAGAGCATGGCACCGAGGGCGAATACCGGCGCGTGCGAACCGGCGCGATCGAACCGTTCTGCGAACGACCGCTGACGCTGGAATACAGCAGCGGACTCTATGCCTCTCTGGCCGAAGCGGCGAACTTCGCCTATCCGCGCATGCTGCTCTCGCCGCTGCCGGGTGTCCCTGGCGCCTTGGTCAGCGCGCTGGGCGGCCGGACCTCGAACACCGAGCGCCCCAACCAGCGGCACGATCCGAGCGTCACGCTATCAGCCGGTGACGTCACACCCTGGCGTATGTTCGTCGTGGGACGCAAGCCCGGCGATCTGCTGGAACGCAACTACCTGATGCTCAATCTCAATCCGCCTTGCGCGCTGGAAGACACCTCCTGGATCAAGCCGGGCAAGGTGATGCGCGACACGACCCGGACAACGGAGAACTCCAAGGCCATCATTGATTTTGCCCAGACGGGCGGTCTGCAATACGTTCATATCGACGCCGGGTGGTACGGTTCTGAGAGCAGCGCCAACGGCGACGCCACTAGGCCGCGGGTGCCCAACCTGGACATCCAGGAGATCGTCCGCTATGGAAATGAGAAGAGGATCGGCCTGACGCTCTACGTGGACCGGCGTCAGATCGAGACGCAGCGCGATATCCTCTTTCCGCTTCACGAGCAGTGGGGCGTCAAGGGCATCAAGATCGGTTTCATCGCCGTCGGGCCACAGGAAGAGACCGCCTGGACGAGCGAGACGATCGCCAAAGCCGCCGAGCATCAGCTGATGCTGAACATTCACGATGGCTACCGCGCCACCGGCAATAACCGCACGCATCCGAACCTGATGACGGTCGAAGGCATTCGCGGCAACGAGCACATGCCGACGCCAGAGCACAACTGTACGCTGCCCTTCACGCGCTACGTCGCGGGAATCGGCGATTACACGGTCTGCTACTACGACCGACGCATAAAGACCACCCATGCTCATCAGTTGGCGATGGCGGTCGTGTCGTTCAGTCCGCTGCAGTGGATCTTCTGGTACGACCGACCGAGCATGTACAACGGCGAACCGGAAGTCGAGTTCTTCCGCGTGGTGCCGACGGTCTGGGATGACACGAAAGTCGTCAATGGCGAGATCGGCAAGTTCGCGACGATTGCGCGCCGTCACGGCGACGACTGGTTCATCGGCACGATCAACAACGCCGAGCCGCGCACGCTCCGGATCCCGCTCGGTTTCCTCGCCCAAGGTACGCGCTACACGGCCAACATCTACTACGACGACGAGAGCGTCCAGACTCGTACCAAGGTGGGGATCGAAAGGCGTCCCGTAGACTCGCGCACCATCCTGGATTTCCCGCTCGTTGCCGGCGGAGGCCAGGCTGTATGGATTACACCCGTGCAGTGACGCGTACAGCCAATCCGTCGCACATCCGTGAAAGGAGATCGCTCCATGAGGACTGTTCTTGTGTTGCTTGGCTGTCTGTTTACTCCGTCCCTCGCGTGGAAACAACCATTAATGGTCTATCCGGCGCCGGAAGGTGTGGCGTCGCGTGACAGCTTCACCGTCAACGTGCGCACGCCGGCAGGGCAGTGGCAAGAGCTGTTCTGCTACGAGGTGCAGGTTGACATGCACCATCCACGTCCATCCTCCTTGGCCTACTTCGACTTCTCCGGCCAAGTCGAAGTATCGGCGACGTACAATCGCGGCGAGATTCGCTCGGCCCGGATTCGTCCCCTGTCCTACGGCATCACGCCTCGGGTGGACGGCAATGTGCTGACCTTCACGCTGACGCAGCCTCGAAATCTGTCGGTTGAGGTCAACGATGATATCTTCGACAACTTGCATCTTTTCGCCGGCCCGATCGAAACGGATCGACCCGATCCGAACGATCCGAACGTCATCCACTTCGGTCCGGGCGTTCACAGCCCTGGCCGGACACTTCGAGTGTCCAGCGGTAAGACGGTCTATCTGGCCGGCGGCGCCGTGGTCAAGACGAAGCTACTGTGCAATCAGGTCGAGAACGTGCGCATCATCGGACGCGGCCTGCTCTACCAACCCGAACGAGGCGTGGAGGTCACCTTCTCGAAGAACGTCGCGATCGGTGGTATCACTGTCATCAACCCGACCCACTACACGGTGTACGGGGGACAGTCGCAGAACATCACGATCAGAAACCTCAAGGCGTTCAGCAGTCGCGGCTGGAGTGACGGGATCGACCTGATGAGTTGTTCCGACGTTCTGGTCGACGGCGTGTTCATGCGGAATTCCGACGACTGCATTGCGATCTACGGCCACCGTTGGGACTACTACGGTGATGCTCGAAACATCACTGTCCGCAATTCGTCGCTCTGGGCCGACGTGGCGCATCCGGTCAACTTGGGAACGCATGGCAATCCCGAGACGCCTGAGGTCCTCGAGGACATTACCTTCGCGAACATCGACATCCTCAATCACGACGAGCCACAGATCAACTATCAGGGCTGCATTGCCATGAATGCCTCCGATGAAAACCTGATCCGGAATGTACGCGTCGAAAACGTGCGGATCGAGGATTTCGAGCAGGGCCAGCTAGTGAACCTGCGTGTGACCTTCAACAAGAAGTATGCGACGGCTCCCGGACGGGGCATCGAGAACATCCTGTTCAAGGACGTGACCTACAACGGCCGGAACGCGAACCTCTCGGTGATCGCTGGCTATAACGAGCAACGCGCCACCCGAAACGTGGCCTTTGAAGGCCTGCGGATCAACGGGGAACTCGTCTGGGACCGCATGCCTGGCAAACCGGGCTACTTCGCCACTTCGGACGTGGCGCGGATCTTTGTCGGCGAGCATGTCGAGGGTCTTGAGTTCCGCGCCGGCGCCGATTCACCAATGAACCCATGATGAGCGACCAGCTTCCTTGTTATGCATGGCCCGCGGGAGCGAAGGGAAATTAACAGTAAATTAAATTAAATATTGATATTTTGTCTGGGGCCGTGTACAGTATTGTCCGAAGAATCGAACAAGGAAGGCTCGAGGCGCCCTGAGATCACGGGTGCTATCGCAGGCCTGGGAAAGAGCGGAGCGGGTGATGGTGAACGCCTGCCCAATCGCGCCTGAGGCAATGACGTGTCGCGCGGAATGAGTGCGACGCCTGACGAACGGTATTCGGATTGAAGGAGGATGTATCATGTTTGAACGCAGACGTCTTCTTGGGGTTCTGTTGTGTGTGCTGTGCCTGGTTGGCTCGGGCTCGGCCAAGATCATCAGTGTCACCTTCGCTCATGCCACGAGCGGCTCACCGGGGCAGATGGAACCCACCGACCTGGCCGGAGCGCCTGGTATACGGGTAGCCAACTGGAACAACCTGACCAATCTCAACCGCACTTTGGGCGACGATGAAGCCGTTGTCTATGACGATGGTCCGGCGGTCGACGGGATCGGCATCAGCATAGACACGCCGCGCAACTGGAGCAACCGCGACAACAACAACTCCTACCAGAACGACCAGATCATGTACAACGGCGTCATCGATTGCTTCAACGATATCACCACCCTGACGTTGATGAACGTTCCGTTCGATCAGTATGACGTCTACTTCTACATGCGCGATGACGGGGCCAGCCGCGCCGGCAGCTTCACGCTCCTCGGCGGTCCCACCTACTACCTGCGCGGCACAACCGGCAATCCGACAGCCGACGGTGAAGGCTACGTTCTCTCCACCGATACGACCATGACCGCCGGCGACAACGCGAGCATCGATCCCGGCAACTACGCGGTGTTCCAAGGTCTGTCAGGCGATAGCGTCTTTGAGATCACGGCCGTCAATGCGGGAGACGGTACCATGCGGAACAAATGGGCCGGCTTCCAGATCGTCGGCACCGTCGACCCTCACAGCTCCAGGAAGCCTTCGCCTGCCGACGAAGCGACCGACGTTTCTCGTGACGCCGTCCTGAGTTGGACTGGCAGTCAGTACACGGTGACGCATGACGTGTACTTCTCGACCGATTTCGATGACGTCGCCAGCGCCAGCCCGGATGCATTGGTCGCTCCGGGCCAGGATGTGAACGTCTACGACCCCGGGATTCTCACCTTCGGCCAGACGTACTATTGGCGCATCGTCGAGGTCAACGGCCCTCCCGACTTCGCTCGCTATGAGGGCAATGTTTGGAGCTTTGAGGTCGAGCCGTTCACCTATCCAGTCGCCAACGTCACCGCCTCGGCCTCGATCCCTACGACCGCCGGTAACGGCGGACCCGAGAAGATCATTGACGGCTCCGGACTCGGCGCCAACGACCTGCACTCGATCGACGA
The DNA here is from genome assembly GCA_016927855.1 of Sedimentisphaerales bacterium. Lineage (GTDB taxonomy): Bacteria > Planctomycetota > Phycisphaerae > Sedimentisphaerales > Anaerobacaceae > JAFGLV01. The sequence goes on along the minus strand of JAFGLV010000080.1, from coordinate 7,708 downwards.
CGCGGATATGTGGCTGGGTGACGTCACGGGCGAGCCCGCCTGGCTTCTGTACGACTTCGACAGGGTCTACAAACTCCACGAGATGCGTCTTTGGAACTATGACATCAACCTCGAGCCTTACATTGGGTTCGGGATCAAGGATGTCACTATCGAATATGCTGTAGACGCTGACAACTGGATCGCTCTGGGGGATTTCGAGATCGGTCGGGGCCCTGGCATTCCGTACGCCGGAATGTCGATCGACCTCGACGGGATTGCCGCTCAATCCATCCGGATCAACATCCACAGCAACTGGGGCGGACAGAATCGATACGGTCTCAGCGAAGTTCGCTTCTATCAGATCCCCGTCTACGCCCGCGAGCCCGAGCCGGCCGACGGCGCGGCCGACGTCGGCATCAACACCGCGTTGAGCTGGCGCTCCGGACGTGAAGCGGCGACCCACCAAGTTTACTTCAGCACTGACGTGAATGCCGTCGCCGACGGTACAGCGCTGTTCGATTCCGTAGCCGCGAGCACCTACGATCTGCCGACGCTCGACCTGGGGACGACCTACTGCTGGAGGATCGTCGAGGTCAATGAAGCCGAAACGCCGACTTCCTGGGCCAGCAACGTGTGGAGCTTCTCGACGCCGGAGTCTGTTCTGGTGGACGGTTTCGAGGATTACACCGACGACGCAGGCGGAGAGATCTTCTCCACCTGGGCGGACGGCTATAATGACAACAGCAATGGCTCGCAGGTTGGTCATGACAATCCGCCTTACGCCGAGCAGGTGATCGTCCACAGCGGCGCTCAGTCCATGCCGATGCGTTACGGTCAAGGCGGCGCGACAACCTCCGAGGCCACGATGACGCTGCCCGCGCCTGCGGATTGGACAGCGGGCGGCGCGACCACGCTGGTTCTGTACTTCCGTGGCGACGTCAGCAATGCGCCCGGCCAGTTGTTCGTCAAGATCAACGGCATACGCGTGGACTATCCCGGCGCCGCGGCGTCACTGGCGGCGCCGTTGTGGACGCAGTGGAACATCGACTTGGCCGCACTGGGCAACGCGGCCAAGAACGTCAGCTCGATGACGATTGGCGTGGCCGGCTCAGGTTCGGGCCTGCTCTACGTTGACGACATCCGCCTCTATCGCGAGGCGCCGCCGCAACCCGAGCCACCGGTCAATCCTGGCACCGCCAACCTGGTAGCGCTGTATACCATGGAAGACAGTCTGGCTGACGCTTCGGGTCATGGCTATGATGGGACGGCTCAGGTCGGCGCCAGCTTTGCCCAAGGGATCCCGGGGTACGGCAAGGCGCTGGAGCTCGACGGCACCAGCGGGCATGCCACCCTGCCGATCGGTCCGCTGGTCCAGTCATTGAGCAGCGCCACGTTCGCGACGTGGGTGAACTGGACCGGCTCGGGCAGCCAGTGGTGCCGCGTGTTCGATTTCGGCTCCAGCACCGACGTGTACATGTTCGCGACGCCGAACGCTTCCGGTGGCACGCTGCGGTTTGCCATTACGACGGGTAGTTCCGGCGCCGAGTCGCAGTTGAGTTCCGGCAGTATGCTGCCCGGTGGCTGGCACCACGTCGCGGCGACGATCGACGGCGCCGCCATGACCATGGCCCTGTACCAGGACGGTGAAGGGGTCGCCAGCGGCCCGACGGAGACGCTACCACAGGATCTGGGCAACACGACCCAGAACTACCTGGGTCGTTCGCAGTGGGCCGATCCGTATCTGCCGGGCTCCATCGACGATTTCCGCATCTACGATCGCGTGCTGTCGGCCGGAGAAATCCGATACCTGGTCGGCGACCGCTAGGAACACACGGTCTTGCGTCGCGACGGGTATGCCATATCGTACATCATGGGCGCAAGAAACGAAGACGGGGCCTGTACTTTTCGCGTGCAGGCCCCGATCTTATTGGCCGGCGTGAACGGGCCATCGCCGCGGCGAAGTGGGCCAGGACCGCCAACCGTCGCAGACACAGTCGACATTCACGATCAAGTCATCAAGCCGGGTCTTCAGGCGGTGGCGGCGCCGGTGGTGGCGCGTCGGGCCTTGAGCGGCACGTACTGGCGCGGCTCGGGTCCGGCGTACAGGCACTTCGGCCGGAACAGGCGGTTGTCCTTGCGCTGTTCGAGAATGTGCGCCAGCCAGCCGGACGACCGCGCCGCCGCGAAGATCGGCGTGAACAGATCCCGCGGAATCCCCAGCAGCGTATACACCGCGCCGGAGAAGAAGTCCACGTTTGGATAGATCGGCTTGCCTTTTTCCTCCATGCGAGCGCGGAAGGCTTTCTCGAACTGCTCGAGGAACTCGCACAGATAAGTCTCTCCGCGCTGCCTGGCCAGGTCCAGCATCATGTTCTCCATGACGATCGCGCGCGGGTCCTTGGCCTTGTAGACGCGATGGCCCATGCCCATGACCTTGCGTTTGGCCGCCAGCGCCTTGTCGAGCCAGGGCTCGATGTTCTCCTTCGATCCAATCTCGTCGACCATGTCCATGACGCGCTCGTTGGCGCCGCCGTGCAGGAAGCCGGCCAGCGCGCCGATGGCTGCGGAGATGCTGCAATAGCACGTCGAATAGGTCGACGCCACCACGCGCGCGGTGAACGTCGAAGCGTTGAAGCCGTGCTCGGCGTGCAGGACCAGGCACGTGTCGAAAATGCGACCCTCCTGCGGCGTCGGCTCCTTGCCGTGCAGCATGTAGAGGAAGTTCGCGCCCTGCGACAGGTCGGCGCGCGGCGCCACGTAATCCTGACCCTCTCGGAAGCGGTGATAGGCAGCCAGCACGCTCGTCATCTGCGCGACCTGGTGCAGCGTCCGGCGGCAGTTGCACGTGTCGGAATGCTGAATCTGGTGCTCGACGGTTCCGCTCAGGTAGGCTATGACCGACTGGAGCAGCTCCATGGGCGAGCCACCCGACGGGAAGCCGGCGATCATGTCGAGCACCGGCTGCGCCAGCCCGCGCGATTCACGCATCCGCGCCGAGAACTCCTTTAACTCCTGCTCGCTGGGCAGGTGTTTGTTCAGCAACAGGTACGTCGCTTCCTCAAACGACGAGTGCGCCGCCAGGTCTTCGATGGAATAGCCTCGATAATAGAGCTTGCCGTTGGCGCCGTCGATCTGACAGATTTCGGACTCGGCGGCGATCACGCCTTCGAGCCCTTTCGCGTAAGTTGTCTCGGCCATGAGAATCTCTCCTGAGAAAGGAATTCGGGGCAGTCTCAAGTATGAAGTGTAGATAGAAGCGGTGCGCTGCACGGTTGCAGGCAACGCGAACGACTGTCCTTCTTGTCATGTCGAGCCCTTCGACTTCGCTCAGGGCAGGCTGCGCGAAGCGGAGTCGAGACATCTGGCTGCGGATGAGGTAGCCGCCTATTCTCGGCCAGATTTCTCCGTTGCGGCCTGCCGGCGGCAGTCCTCCAGTTGAAATGACAAATACGGCCACCGGCTGACAGAAGCTACCAACAAAGGTGCAGTGCACCGCAAGAGACCAGCTGCTCCTGCTCGCTTCAAACTTCACACTTCACACTTCAAACTCCCTCCATCATTCCAACATTCCATTGTCTATAATTCCAGCAACAGCTTGTTCGGGTTCTCGATATATTCCTTGATCCGTGCCAAGAAGCCGATCGCTTCGCGGCCGTCGATAATGCGATGGTCGTAGGACAGCGCGACGTACATCATCGGACGGACCACGATCTGGTCGTCCACCACGACCGCGCGTTTCTTGATCGCGTGCATCCCGAGGATGGCGCTTTGCGGATAGGCGGGAATCGGCGTCGAGAGCAGCGAACCGAAGACACCTCCGTTGGTGATCGTGAACGTCCCGCCGGTCAGCTCGTCGGGCGCGAGCTTCTTCTCCTTGGCACGGCGCGCGAGGTCCGCTATGGCCGCTTCGATCTGCGCGAAGTGCAGCGTATCGGCGTCGCGGATGATCGGCACGATCAGGCCCTGCTCGATCGAGATGGCGACCCCGATGTCATAGAAGTGGTTGTAGACGATCTCGTCGCCTTCGATCATCGCGTTGACGCCGGGGAATTCTTTCAGCGCCTGGCAGCACGCTTTGACGAAGAACGACATGAAGCCGATCTTGATCCCGTGCTCGGCTTCAAAAGTCTCGCGGTAGTGCGCGCGAATCTCACTGACCTTCTCCATGTCGATTTCGTTGAAGGTCGTCAGGTAAGCGGCGGTCTGCCTGGCTGTGACGAGCCGCTCGGCGGTGCGCTTGCGGATGGCGCTCATTGGCACGCGTTCGGTCCGGCGTCCGGTCCCGCTCGGCGCTGCGGCCATCGGTTGTACCGCCGGCGGTGGAGGCGGTGCACTCGGCGCCGGGACAGGCTTTTCGACTCTCTTTTCTACCGGTGGCGGCGCGGGCGCCGGCTGCGGTCTCACCGGCGCAGGGGCTTGGGCTGGCTGCGTCTGCTGCGGCGGTGCTTCGCGCTGCGCCGGGCCGGAATCGTCCAGTGTCGCGACGGTTTGTCCGATCTGAACCTCCGTCGATTCTCCTGCCAGAATCTCGAGGACCCCGTCGGCGGGTGAGGGGATTTCCAGGACCGCTTTGTCGGTCTCCAGCTCGAAGAGGTTTTCTCCTTCCATGACGGCGTCGCCGCTCTGCTTGAGCCAACTCACGATGACGCCGCTGGTGATCGATTCGCCCACCGAAGGGACCTTCACTTCCTTCTTCATTACGCGTTTCCTCCCCTGTTTGCCACACGCCCATTCGGATGCTGGTAGGGGCGAATAATCATTCGCCCTTTCGCAAGGATCGCGTCGGCGTCGTCACGGCGCCAGGGCGAATAGTCATTCGCCCCTACCGGTTTCGCTGTGAACGGTTTCAAAGGCGCTCTCCACCAGTTCCTTCTGCTGTTGCTCGTGTTCCTTGAACGAGCCGGTCGCGCTCGAAGCGCTCTCGTCCCGGCCGTGGTAGGTCAACGCGACGTCGGGCAAACGATCCGCGCACCGCTCGTGTACGAAGGCCCACGCGCCGTAGTTCTTGTGCTCTTCCTGCACCCAGACGACCTGGCGCGTGCCGGGATACCGTTCCAGGCAGGCAGCGAGCGCCTGCGCGGGAAACGGATAGAGCTGCTCGATACGGATGATAGCGGTGTCGGTCCGGCCGGTTTCTTCGCGATGGGCCAGGAGGTCGTAGTAGACCTTCCCCGAGCACAACAGCACGCGCTCGACGGGCTGCGGATCGTACGTATCGTCGAGCACCTGCTCGAAGTGTCCGTTGGCCAGGTCGGCCAGAGGAGAGACGGCTTGGGCGTGGCGCAGCAGGCTCTTGGGCGCCATGATAACGAGCGGCTTGCGGAAGCGGACTTTCACCTGCCGGCGCAGCGCGTGGAAATACTGCGCCGGCGTCGTCAGGTTGCAGAGCTGGATGTTGTTACATGCCGCAAGCTGGCTGAAGCGCTCAATGTGCGCGTTGGAATGGTCCGGCCCTTGCCCCTCGCAGCCGTGAGGCAGCAGCAGGACCAGGCCGCTGAGACGGCCCCACTTGGCCTCCGCCGAGACGAGGTAGTTGTCGATGACCACCTGCGCCCCGTTGGCGAAATCGCCGAACTGCGCCTCCCAGATCGTCAGCGTGTGCGGATTCACGAGCGAGTAGCCATACTCGAAGCCCAGCACGGAGTGCTCGGACAACGGACTGTCGAAGGCGGATAGCTCCGCCTGCTCGGCGGCGAGCGTCTGCAACGCGGTATAGGGTCGCGGCTCTTCGCTCTCGGTGTCCCACCAGGTCAGGTGACGCTGCGAGAACGTCCCGCGCACGCTGTCCTCGCCGCTGAGACGCACCGGGATGCCTTCCAGCAGCAGCGAGCCGAACGCCAGCGCCTCGGCGTACGACCAGTCGACCGTGGATTGCTCGTCGAACGTCTTGCGCTTGCGTTCGAGGATGCGTCCGAGGGTCCGATGGATATGGAACCCTTCGGGGACCGTCGTGATGTGTTGTCCGATGCGGCGCAGCGTTTCTTCCGCGACCGCGGTCCGGCCCGGCTCGTCGGTGTAGCGACCGTCGATGCCCGCCCAGCCGGGACCTTGCGTCGTTTGTGGCGAGGGCGTCTCGCCCTCGCCACTGGGCTGCGCGCGCGACTGGTGCAGTGCCTGCTTGAGCGAGTCGGCGAACTGCTCGGAAAACGAGGCTTGATCGTCCTTGCTCATCACGCCGGCGTCGGCGCACTGCTCGCCGTAAATGGTCGCGACCGAAGGATGGGCCGCGATGAGCTGATACATCCGTGGCTGGGTGAACGAAGGCTCGTCGGCTTCGTTGTGTCCGTAGCGGCGGTAGCAGAAAACGTCGAGCACACAGCCGATACCGAACGTCTGGCGGAACTGCAGCGCCAGGTCGGCGGCGTAGACGAGGGCCTCGGGATCGTCGCCGTTGATGTGGAAAATCGGGATCGGCAACGCCTTGGCCATGTCGGTGGGAAAGCACGACGACCGCTCGTCCTGCACCGAGGTGGTGAAGCCGATCTGGTTGTTGATGATGATGTGGATTGTCCCGCCGGTGGTGTAGCCCGCCAGGCTCGAGAGGTTGAAGGTCTCCGCGACGACGCCTTGGCCGGAGAACGCGGCGTCGCCGTGCAGCAGGATCGGCACGATACGCTTTCGCTGCCGGTCGCGCTTGCGGTCCTGCAGGGCGCGCGTTTTGCCTTGCACGATCGCGTCGATCGATTCGAGATGGCTGGCGTTGGCGGCGACGCTGATGTGCACGACGCCGCCGCGATCGAGGATGTGGTCGGTTTCGTAGCCGATGTGATACTTGACGTCGCCGGAGCCGCCGGCCATGCCGGGCTGGAAGTTTTCCTCGAACCGCGAGAAGATCTCCCGCGGCGTCATGTGCAGGATCGTCGCGAGGATTGACAACCGGCCGCGGTGCGTCGTGCCCATCACGAAATCCTCGATCCCGTACCGGTCGGCGCTGTCGACGAGAAAGTGGAGGCCGGGGATGATGGCTTCGGAGCCTTCCAGCGAAAAGCGTTTCTGCCCTACGAATGCCTGATGCAGCGTATGCTCCAGCGCTTCGGTTCTCAGCAGGTCCTCCAGGATGATGCGCTTGCGGCCAGCCGGCAGGGTGAGCCGGTTCCGCGTCGATTCCATTTTCTCGATGAGCCAGCGCCGGATGTGCTTGTCCTGGATGTGCAGGAATTCGACGCCGATCGATCCGCAGTAGGTCTCTCGAAAGGCTTTGACGATCTCGCGCAGCGGCGCCTGCGACGGTCTCATGGCCCGCCCGGCCGAGAAGACCGTATCCAGGTCCTCCTGATCCAGGCCGAACTCTTCGAGCGTGAGCGTTTCGAAGACCCGCGCTTCGGGCCGGCGCAGGTAGTGATGGCCAGGCCCGTAGTCGCCGCCAAGCGGGTTCAGACGTGCGTACAGGTACCCCACGTCGCGATAGGCCCAGAGCAGACTGTCCACGCGACTTTGTTTGTAGGCCATCGTCTGGCTCGGAGGCGCCTGCGCCGGATGACCGTCAGGGCTCCCTGCGCCGCGAAAATGGGCGTCCCACGCTCTCCCGACCGCCGCCGGGTCTCGCTGCCAGGCCAAGTACAGATCCTCGATATACGTCAGGTTATCCATGCGCGATCGCACCCGGAATCTGATCGGGTTTGTCCACGACGGTAACACCGGCTGTCCGCAGGGCTTCGACCTTCGCCTCGGCGTCGCCTTTGCCGGCGGAGATGATCGCTCCGGCGTGCCCCATGCGCTTGTCGGGCGG
>JAFGLV010000079.1 GCA_016927855.1 Sedimentisphaerales bacterium | reverse complement strand
GCTCAGCTTCGCCCGCACAGGCTGATTCTCGGGCGCCAGGCGGCGTAGGCCAGGGCACGCAGTAACTAGTTAAGTGCCAAAGTCCAGTGCCTGTCGGTAGACAGGCCCACTCGCTCGCGCTCGGGGCTCAGATCGAGTGCTTATCGCGCGCGAAACCAGGCGCCACGCCCCTCATTCGCGAGCCGCCGTAACTGTCATGGACCCGGCGTACGGGCCATACACACTGGCAGGCAAGCTGCCAGTGGCACCCGCCTAAACCGTCATGGACACAGGTCGAGGCACCACATGGCGCACGTTCGCTTGAGAGGATGCGTAAGTCTCGTTACAATAAACGCTTGCGGCTAGACACAGGATCTTACGGGTGATGTCTGCGCCAACATCCGATGATGTCACGCGCCTGCTGAATCAGATGAGCGGCGGGGATCAAGCCGCTGCAGGCCGACTGCTCCCCATGATCTACGACGAGCTGCGCGCCTTGGCCGGCAGCTTTCTGCGCGCCGAGCGACCGGATCACACCCTCCAGCCGACCGCTCTGGTCCACGAGGCCTACTTGAAACTGGTCGGGCAGGCGGAGGTCAATTGGGCGAACCGGGCACACTTCCTGGCTGTCGCCGCGTCCGCCATGCGCCGCATCCTCGCAGACAACGCCCGTCGGCACCGGGCCGCGAAGCGTGGCGGCGGTTGGCACAAGATCACGCTGGACGAGGCTGTTACTCCCAACGCTGGATGCGATCTCGACCTGGTGGACCTAGACGAAGCGCTGACCAAGCTGGCGAGCCTCGACCGGCGCAAGAGCCGCGTCGTGGAGCTGCGTTTCTTCGGTGGGCTCACCAATCCGGCCGTGGCGGAGGTGCTCGGCGTCTCGCGCAAGACCGTCGCGGATGATTGGACCGTTGCACGTTTGTGGCTCCGGCGTGAGTTGGGCGGGAGGGCCGACGCGTGAATCCGGAGCGCTTTCGGCGCGTCGCAGAGCTGGTGGTAGCCGCGAAGGACCGCCCCGCCGACGAGCGTGACGACTATCTGATTCGCACGTGCGGCGACGATCGCGAACTGCTCGACGAAGTGCGCTCGCTGCTGGCCGCCGAGGATCAACCTACGCCGGCGATCCAGATCTCCGGCTTGGACGTCGAGGTCGGGTCGGGGCAAGTGGACCATATCAAAGGCCTGCTGTCCAAGGGCGGCGCCGGCCATGGGCGCGTCATGCCCCATCACATTGGTCGCTACGAGATCCTACGCGTCATCGGAGAGGGCGGGATGGGCGTGGTCTATGAAGCCCGCCAGGACAACCCGCAACGCGCCGTCGCCCTGAAAGTCATCCGCGCCGGACTCGGCGGGCCGCACTTGCTCAAGCGCTTCCAGCACGAAGCTCATGTCCTGGGCCAACTGCACCACCACGGCATCGCCCACATCTACGAGGCGGGCACGGCGACCTTCGAGACCGACTCGGGCAGGGCGGTGGAGCAACCCTTTCTGGCCATGGAGTTCATTCGCGGCGAACCCCTGAGCCGCTACGCCAAGCAGAAAGCATTGGATACACGCCAACGCCTCGATCTGTTCGCCGGTGTTTGCGACGCAATCCAGCACGCCCACGATCAAGGCATCATCCACAGGGACCTCAAGCCAGGCAACATCCTCGTAGAAGCCGATGGCCACCCCAAGATACTCGACTTCGGTGTGGCCCGCATGACCGACGCGGACGTGCAGACCGTGACGCTCCAGACCGCGGTCGGCCAACTGGTCGGCACCCTTGCGTACATGAGTCCCGAGCAGGTTACGGGCGATCCGACCCAGTTGGACACGCGCTCCGACGTTTACGCGCTCGGCGTGGTTCTCTTCGAACTGCTCAGCGGTCGGTTGCCGCTCAACCTCGACGGTTGCTCGATTCCCGAAGCCGCCCGCGTGGTTCGCGAGGAGGAGCCTGCGCGTCTCAGTTCGATCAGCACGGCCTTTCGAGGCGACCTGGAGACGATCCTGAGGAAGGCCCTGGACAAGGACAAGACGCGGCGGTATCCGGCCGCGTCTGCTCTCGCCGCAGACATCCGCCGCTACCTGTGCGGCCAAGCGATAGAAGCCCGGCGTGATTCAGCGTTATATGTGCTCAGAAAAACGGTGGCGCGCCATCGAGGCGTTGCGATGGCGGCGGTGCTCCTCGTTGTCCTTCTGGCCGCATTCGGCGTTGTCTCGTTCGTTCAGGCGGAAAGGAACCGCCGCTTGGCCGCCGATGAGCGCAAGGCCCGTGACGAGGCCATCGCCGCCCTCGAACTGGCTCAGCGCGAACAGAAGCGCGCCGACGCCGCTTCGACTCGATTGCAGGCCGAGCTCACAGCCAGCAACATCGAACGCGGGCGCCTGCTCGGCAGGAAGGGAGACCTGTTTGCTGCGGAGGATCTCATTTGGCGTGAGCATCTCCAGGACCCCGTCTCCGACCATTCCTTCTGGGCTCTTCGGGAACTCTACTCGCACAACCCAAGTCTCGCCACGCTGGGGACGCACGAAAGGACGCTGCGCGCCGTGGCCTATGCTCCGGACGGCCGGCTGGTCGCCTCCGGCGGCGACGATGCCGTCGTGAAGATCTGGGATACCGCCGCCATCGAGTGCGTAGCGACCCTTACGGAACACGCCGGCCCTGTGCGCGGACTCGATTTCAGTCCTGACGGGCAATACCTCGCATCTGCGAGCCTCGACGGCACAGTCATCATCTGGGACCTCGCAACCCGCGCGCCGGTGCAGGTGCTGCGAGGTCGCGCCGATGCTGATGCTCTGTACTCACTCTGCTATTCGCACGACGGAACACAACTGGTCTGTGGAGCGAGCGACGGAGCCATTTATGTCTATGTCATGGATGTCTCGCTCGGCAACACCGTCAGAACACTTCACGGGCACGAGGCTGCAGTCGTATGCTTGCGCTTCACCCCAGACAATTCGCTGCTCGCTTCCGCCTCAGCCGATCGCACGATCAGGCTTTGGCGGAACGCAACGGGCCCGTCCGTCGCGACGCTGTCGGGTCATGGGGGCGGCGTCGCATCATTGGCATTCTCGCCCGACGGTCGTAGCCTTGCCTCAGGAAGTGTAGACAAGACCATCAAGGTATGGGACCTCGCGACCTATGAGTGTACAGACACGATCAGCGCCGCCAACGGGACCATCAGATTCCTGAAGTTCTCGCTGAACGGGCAGTTCCTGTTTGTCGGCGGGTGGTGGCGCGTCGATGCCTGGGATTTGCGTACGCACACGCGCCGACCGTTGGCGGCTCATGGCGTCGAGGCCGCCGACGTCCGCTCGGACGATCGGGCCCTCGCGCGCGGGAGCGGGGATTTCCGCTTGTGGCCTGGCACCGCCGTTCGCATCGAGGACATCGCTGCCGACGCCGGCGTGCTCCGGCTCGACCGGAGTTCCGACCACCGGCCAGCCTCGGTTAGCCCCGACGGCCGCCTCATCGCCGCCAGCGACAGCGCTGGACGCGTGCGCCTCTGGGAAACGGCGACCGGTCGCCTGCTGGCATCGCTGGAGGGTCATCCCAAGCGCCGGTCCCATTGCCACTTTCATCCCGCCGGCAAGATTCTGGCGACGTGCAGTTTGGGCATCATCGAATTCTGGGACCTCGCCACTGGCGCCATCATCAACACGCTGAGCGGGCACCACGCGGCGACCACCCACTCCCTGACCTTCAGTCCCGACGGGAACACGTTCGCCGCGACGTGGCAGGACGGAACGATCCGGATTTGCGAGGTGCCGAGCGGCGAGATCGTCACGACGATCCCCGCCAAGCAGCACGAAGTGCTCAGCGTGTGCTTCAGTCCCGACGGCAAAACGCTCGCCGCAACGTACAGATGGGGGATGATTCGGTGGTACTCTGCTCAGGGAGACCTGCTGGCGGAATTAGACGCGGTCCTCACGCCCTGGACCGCGGCGTTCAGCCCTGACGGAAAGAAACTCGCCGCCGCCTGTTGGAGCCGCCAGATTCAGATCTGGGATCTGGCAACGCATTCGCTCGACCTGCGGCTGGAGGCGTCGACGGCTGTGGTCTGGGAGGTGGCGTACATGCCGGGTCACCCCAATCTCCTGGCCTCGTGCAGCGACGATGGATACGTGCAACTCTGGGACTTGCGCGAGCGTCGCAATGTCCGTACGTTCGGCCGCTTTGAAGATTCCGCCGGCTCCGTGTCGTTTACGCCGGACGGCAAGACGCTCGTCGCCGCGGGGCACGGGGAAGCGCCGGTTCACGTCTGGGACATTGAATACTACGACCGTCACATCGCCGGCAATCTCGAGTACCAGATCGCTCGTCATAGCGACGAGCTGAACAACAGCATGCAAACCGAGCAGTTGCGCGCCTGGGCCGAAGACGTCCTGCGCCGCCCGTGGCCCCGAATCGGCCCCCACGCGCAGCCGGTTCACAGCCCGCCCGCACCGGGCGCCGGTGCCGGTGGCGTGGATCCCAACGTGATCGCCAACTGGGGAAACGCCTCGAACTCGAGCGATCGCTGACTCCGCGGTTGGCATTCCCATCAACCGGACGTTCGGATCAGCTCCGGGGACGTGCGGCCTCTCGAAGAGGTGGCTTCACTCCGTCGACGCCGCGGCCTCAGCTCTCACCAACCGTTGCCACTCAATGCGTCTTGGCTCGCCCGCGAGACCATGCGGTCGATGTCAACTCCGGCCGGCTCCCGGGTTCGGCTGCGGCGTCGGCCTGCAAAGGTCGAGCTTTCGCGAGATGGGTGTTGAGCGGTATGATTCCCGTGTAGCAACGGCGGTGGAGCGCGGCTTCCGCCCCGTCTGTACGACCGCGGGCGATGCGGTACATCCTGCTGCTTGACCCTGAGGAAACGGATACCGCGATTCAGCATGGCGAAGACAATCAAGAAAAGCGTCAGCGACGCCAACAGCAAGGCGCAAACACCCGCCGACGTGATTGCTCTGGTTCAACGCTTCGCCGACCACGCCGAGGCATACCGCGCGGGCCAGTACAACGAGACACAACTCCGCCGCGAGTTCCTCGACCCGCTGTTCAAGGCCCTGGGCTGGGACGTGGACAACACCAGCGGTTACGGCGAGGCCTACAAAGACGTCATCCACGAAGATGCCATCAAAATTGGTGGAGCGACCAAAGCGCCCGACTATTGCTTCCGCATCGGCGGGACCCGCAAGTTCTTCCTCGAAGCCAAGAAACCGTCCGTCGACATCAAGGGCGACCCCGGCCCGGCCTACCAACTCCGCCGCTACGCCTGGTCCGCCAAGCTCCCGCTCTCGATCCTCTCCGACTTCCAGGAGTTCGCCGTCTATGACTGCCGCGTCAAGCCCAACAAGACCGACCAGGCTTCGACCGCGCGCATCATGTATTTCACGTACGAGGATCTGCCCGAGAAGTGGGGCGAGTTCGCCGACATCTTCGCCAAGGAGGCCATCCTCAAGGGCTCCTTTGACAAGTTCGCTGACTCCTCCAAACGCAAGCGCGGCACGGCCGAGGTCGACGACGCCTTCCTCGCTGAAATCGAGCAGTGGCGCGACACCCTCGCGCACAACCTGGCCTTGCGCAACTCCGGCCTCTCCCAACGCGACCTCAACTTCGCCGTCCAACGCACCATCGACCGGATCATCTTCCTGCGCATCTGCGAGGATCGCGGCATCGAGCCCTACGGCACGCTCTTGGGACTGACCAACGGTGACAAGGTCTATGCCCGCCTCTTCGAGCGCTTCCACCGCGCCGACGAACGCTACAACTCCGGCCTGTTCCACTTCACAAAAGAAAAAGGCCGACCCGAAGCACCCGACGACCTCACCCCAGCACTCAACATCGACGACAAGCCGCTCAAAGACATCCTCAAGCGGCTTTATTACCCCGAGAGCCCCTACGAATTCTCCGTCCTCCCCGCCGACATCCTCGGCCAGGTCTACGAGCAGTTCCTCGGCAAGGTCATCCGCCTCACGGCCGGGCACCGCGCCGTCGTCGAGGAAAAGCCCGAGGTCCGCAAGGCCGGCGGCGTCTACTACACCCCGACCTACATCGTCGATTACATCGTCAAGCACACCGCCGGCAAACTCGTCGAGGGCAAGACGCCGCAAGAGGTCGGCGGCCTCACCGCTTCCTATCAGCCTTCAAAGGCCAAAGGCGCCCGACCGCTCGCCGTCCTCGACCCCGCCTGCGGGTCCGGCTCGTTCCTGCTGGGCGCTTACCAGTTCCTCCTCGACTGGTACCGCGATCAGTACATCACCGACGGGCCCAAGCAGCACGCCACGGGCAAGAGCCCCCGACTCTATCAACATGCATCGGGCGACTGGCGGCTGACCACCGCCGAACGCAAGCGCATCCTCCTGGCGCACATCTACGGCGTGGACATCGACCCCCAGGCCGTCGAAACCACCAAGCTCTCCCTGTTGCTGAAGGTGCTCGAAGGCGAGTCGGCCGAGAACCTCAACGCCGGCCTGCGCCTCTTCCACGAACGCGCCCTGCCCGACCTGGCCGACAACATCAAGTGCGGCAACAGCCTCATCGGCCCGGACTTCTACGATAACCAACAGATGAACATGTTCGATGAGGAGGAACGGCTGCACATCAACGTCTTCGACTGGCCGGCGGAGTTCCCCGATATCTTCCAGCAGCCCCACTCCCTTCAGAACCGCGCCCGTAAGGAAGCGGCACAGAGCACACACGCCGCCGACAAGCCGCTCCCTGACGGTCGCGGTTCTGATCCCGACGGCGGCTTTGACGCGGTGATTGGGAATCCACCGTATGGCATTGTCTTTGACGAGACAATGAAAAGCTATTTCGAAGAACGATACCCAACGTTCGGACGCAACAATGATTCCTTTGTGGCGTTTGTTGAGCGGAGCATGAGACTGGTAGCTCACGGGGGTGCCTTCGGCTTCATCATTCCCAACACATGCTTGCTCGGCCCTTACTTCGACCACCTCAAAGAGTTCTTGGTTGACAATAGTATCGTGACCGCCATCGTAGACTTTGGAACTTGCCGTGTGTTTGCGCAGCCCAACGTGTTCACGTGTCTACTGCTTGTGAGGCGTTGGCCCCACCTTGCAGAAGCGCACCCGGAAGCGGAGTACTTGAAGGTGGATGACGTAGCACTGTTTCCTGAGCATTCGCGCACCATCCCGCTAAGTACTGATACGCTCAGATCGCTTCGCTGGGTGCCATGCGACTCGGTCACCGAACACCTCAGGAAGCACCCCCACCAGCTCGATGAGGCAGCTTTTGTGAAGGACGTCGGCCTGAATTACTGGACGAAGGGTCGAGGGAAGAAGCGAGGTGGCTCGATTGCTGATCGGATCCTGTACTCAGGCGCACAAGTGCATCCGAACGACCGACGATACATCAAGGGCCGCGACATCGACCGTTACTCGGTCCTCATCGGCAACCAGTGGCTACGCCACGACTACGAGAAGCGCCTACATCCCGCCGTCGACGTTTTCCGCTTTAGCCCTGAGTTCCTAGAGCGCGAGAAGATTGTTTACCGCCAGACTGCGGATCGGATTATCGCGGCGATTGACCAAAACGGCGACCTCACAGACAAAACGGTCCACGTGGTCGTTCTGCGAGAGGCTTGGGCTGACCGGCTCGATCTCCGTTACGTCCTTGGAATCCTTAACTCGAAGCTGATGTTACATCTGTACCGTTCCTCCGCTCATGAGAAGAGCCGGACGTTTGCGCAGGTTAAAACGTTTCGGGTACGTACGCTGCCGATGTATCTACCCAAGTTCATTGAACACAACGACAAGGCTCGACACGACCGAATGGTCGAGGTGGTCCAGCAAATGCTCGACCTGCACAAGCAGCTTGCGGCGGCGAAGACGGCCCACGGCAAGACGGCGATTCAGCGCCAGATCGACGCGACGGATCGGCAGATCGACCAACTCGTGTATGAGTTGTACGGTCTGACGGATGCGGAGATCAAGATCATCGAGGAGGCGGGGCATGTCTGATCCGAACCGCGACCGTGAGGGAGCGGCCAATGAGCAGCGCGACCGTGAGGGAGCGGCCAAAGAGCAGCGCGACCGTGAGAAAGCGGCTGGTCCCACAGGCCCGGGGCCGGTTCCTGACGGGCGCGGTGCGAAGGGGGGCAACTGGCCTCTCGGCTATCTGATTACGTTCCCAACTTACGGTACATGGCTTCACGGCGACGCGCGTGGGTCGGTCGATCGGGATCACAACATACCGGGTACGCCTATACTTGATCGGGACGAACAGCGTCGATCAAAGGAACAGGGACGCCTCAAACACCCTCAGGTGCTGCTTGACGCCCAGCGTCGCGCTGTCGTACACCGGACGATCTTGGAAGTCGCGGACCACCGGGACTGGACTGTGCACACCTTGAACGTACGCACCAATCACGTGCACGTCGTGGTCGGCGCGCCAGAGACTCCCGAGCGCGTGATGAACGCGCTGAAGTCGTGGAGTACCCGGCGTATGGTGGAAGCCGGCGTCCTGCCGCCAGGCACCAAGACCTGGGTGCGGCACGGCAGTACGCGGTACCTGTGGAAGCCCGAGCAACTGGAGGCGGCGTGTCGCTATGTGTGCGAGGGTCAGGGAGCTGACATGGACGGCGCTGTGTAGGCCGCTCCCTCACGGTCGCGGTGCGGATCGAGTTCTCGACCTGCACGGGCGACTCGCGACTGCGAAGACGGCCCACGGCAAGACGGCGATTCAGCGGCAGATCGACGCCACCGATCGGCAGATTGACCAACTCGTGTACCAGCTCTACGGCCTGACCGACGAGGAAATCCGCATCGTCGAAGAGGCCACGGCATGACCCGTCAGCGCGAAGACATCCCGAATCTACCGGGCGCCCCGCCGGGTGAGCGCGCCTGCGACGGGTCGTTGAGCGATGAGCAGAAGGCCGCGTTCGAGCGTTTCGGCCGGCGGCTGCGCGTCTTGCAGGTGATCGACGCGATCGATACGAAGGACCGGACGCTCTTCGTCGGCCGGCAGAGGGACGTGTTCAACGACGTGGCCGCATCGGCGACGTCCGCACCCAAAGCAGAGACATCATCACTGAGAGTGTGTATAAAAAGGGCGCTTTAGCCTGTGGCACAGGCGTCTCGCCTGTGTTTCCACCGCCGAGACGGCGGTGCCACAAGATGAAACGCCACCTTTTAGACACGCTCTGAGAAAGCGGGACCATGAGCAAGGACCATCGCGACCATAGGAAGACTTGCGCCATCTGCGGAAAGACGTTTGCCATGAGAGAATTGATGGCCGGCGCGGTGATTCGCCCGGCGGTGGTCGAGGAGATACGCCGGGCCCATCCCGACTGGTCACTCGACCAGTTCATCTGCCTCGCCGACCTCGCGACCTTTCGAGAAAAGTACGTTCATTCGTTGCTGGAATCCGACGTTGCTGGAATCCGGGAAGGGCGAACTGACAACCCTGGAACACGATGTTCTGCGGAGTCTGCGCGAACACGAACTGCTCTCGACCAATGTCGATGCGGAATCGGAACAGGCGTGGACATTCGGCCAGCGGCTCGCCGACAGAATCGCCACGTTCGGCGGCAGTTGGTCGTTTCTGATCGTCTTTGGGATCTTGCTCTCGCTCTGGATTCTGATGAACTCGCTCGTCCTCCTTTGGCGACCGGTCGATCCGTATCCCTTCATCCTTCTGAACCTTGTCCTCTCCTGCCTGGCCGCCATTCAGGCCCCGATCATCATGATGAGTCAGAACCGGCAGGAGGCCAAGGACCGCCTGCGCGCCGAGCACGACTATCAAGTCAACTTGAAGGCTGAGCTGGAAATCCGCCAACTGCACGAGAAGATCGACCACCTCCTCTCGCATCAATGGGAACGCCTGGTGGAGATTCAGGAAGTGCAACTGGAGTTGCTTTCGGAAATCGGCAAGCGTAAGTGAAGGTGGTCGAGACCGCAGCCTGTTGGCCGGCGGATCCTCGGAGGTATGGCGCAGGTTGTTGGATCGGGACCATGGCACAGGCTGAACCGGCTCGGAAGCACTTCGGCTTTGCGTTTCGCGCGCTGCGGCATCGGAACTACCGGCTGTTCTTCGCGGGGCAGGCCGTCCGAGAGGGCGCGGAGAATCACCTCCAGAAGCCATTCACCGACCAGGAGTTGCTCGACGCGGTCCGTGAGACTCTCGGGCGCCTGCGCGCGCCGCGACGCCGGTGCGATTCGGGCAGCTTCAGGCAGGTGATGCACTCTTCGAGGCTCTTTGCCAGGCACGCCATCGCGTTGGGGTAGCGGTCGCGGTAGTCGGCGACCAGCTTGCGCCCGCGGGCCAGACCTTGCTCGTACGTCTCGGCCCGAAACACGCGGTGAATCTGTCTTTTCATCTCACCCTGCACGCCACGCGGCAGCTTGCCCAGGATGTTCCGCATCTTGTGCGTCTGGCACTTCTGCGGCAGCGATTTCGGCCAGACTGACTTCATTAGAAACGCCGGAGTCAACAGGGGCGCATGTCCACCGGGGCTTGAGAGCGCAGGCAGCTTCGGATCGTCCGGAGCAGTTTCTTTTGCTGGATCGGTTTCGGGGCATATTCGTCGCAGCCCGCAGCCAGACACTTGTGGCGATCATGCTCCATGGCGTGGGCGGTCAGCGCGATGACGACTCCCGGGTAGCCGCCCTGACGCAACCGGCGCGTCGCAGTGTATCCATCCATGACCGGCATCTGCATGTCCATCAGGATGGCGTCGAACGGCGCCCCATCCTGGTGGGCCTGCATCGCGGCCTCGAGGGCAGTCTGCCCGTTGTCCGCCAGTGCGACGGCCGCACCGGCCTTGCGCAGGATGTGGGCAATCAGACGTTGATTGTCGGGGCCGTCTTCAGCCAACAAGATTCTCAGTCCGGCGAGCGGCTCCGGGGCGCACTCAGATTGGTCCACCGGCGAGACGCCGGTGCCACGAGCATCTTCAGCCGACGACTCCGGCGCCTCCGGGGCGATGACCATGGCCTTGAGCGGGTCGGTGAGCATCTTCACCCCGTCCAGCGGTCCCGTGGCTGCCGTGATGCGGAACCGGGAGCCCAGTCCGGGATTGCTCTCCACGACGCTGACATCTCCGCCAAGCAATTGCGCCAGTCTCTTGCTGATTGTCAGGCCAAGCCCCGTACCGCCGAACCTACGGGTCGAGGAGGTGTCGGCCTGCGTAAAGGGCCTGAAGAGGCTGGCTGCCTGGTCAGGTGTCATGCCGACACCGGTGTCCACGACGTCGAACTCGATCACGGAGCGGTCGGCACAGACACTGGCAGGCAAGCTGCCAGTGGCACCCGTGGCCTCCGTCAAGCTGCCAGTGGCACCCGTGGCCTCCGTCAAGCTGCCAGTGGCACCCGTGGCATCATCTGCATCGCGCCGCAGCCGCGTGATCAGCGTGACACTGCCCAACTCAGTGAACTTCAATGCGTTGCCCATGATGTTGATGAGTATCTGCCGGAGCCTCATCGGGTCAGTTTGAATGGTCTCCGGCAAGGGGCCGTCATGCTCGATCTTGAGTTGCACGCCGGTGCTGTCCGCCCGAACCTGCATGAGCGAGATGACCTCGGCAATCAGTTGACAGGGCGAGCATCGCACTCGCTTCACCGTGAGCTTGCCGGCTTCGATCTTCGAAAGATCCAGGATCCCGTTGATGAGTTCGAGCAGGTGTTCGCCGTTCCGCTTTATCGTCCAGACAGCCTCGATCCTTTCCGCGGGAGCGTTCTCCAGGTTGCCCCGCTCGAGCAGGACGTCGGCAAATCCCAAGATCGCGGTCATCGGCGTGCGGATCTCGTGGCTCATGTTCGCGAGGAATTCGCTCTTGGCCTGGTTGGCCGTTTCGGCCCGCTGCTTGGCAACCCGCAGCGTCTCCTCATACCGTTTGCGCTCGGTGATGTCCTGGTTCGCGCCGTAGGTCTTTATCGTACGGCCCTGCTCATCCTTGACGATGAAGTACCGGACGGCGATGTAGCCGATCTCCCCGTCAGCGTATCTAATGCGGTGCTCCAGTTGTTGGCTGAAGTGGGGGTCTGTGGTTGTAAACGCCTTCTGATTCTCCTGCGCGACAATGGGTACATCGTCGGGATGCAGGAAGCGCCGCGCGTACTCCTCGGGCGACATCGTGTAGCCGCCGGCCTCTTCAGCCGACGTGCGGAAAATGGCATAGAAGTGATCGTCGAACGTGAACAGATTGCTGGCTACATCATACTCCCAGTAGCCCAGACGGGCGATCTTCATGGCGTTGGACAGCTTGCGTTCACTGGTTCGCAGCGATTCCTCGGCGTGCTTGCGGTCGGTGATGTCCTTGCTGTACTCGATCACGCCGATCACGTTGCCGGCGTCATCCTTGAGCGGATAGGTGGCCAGCTCAAGCCAGCCCACGGGCCGACCGTCCGACGGGTAGGGCACGATTTCGGTGTGCGCGTGGCCGGCCGCGATGGTGCGCAGGCTTGGGCAGTTCGGGCAGGGTGTGTCGCGGCCCTGAAAGACCTCGTAGCACTTGCGGCCGACCAGTGGCATCCGGTCCGCGTACTTCTCTTCCATCCACGCATTTGTGCGGAGGACGTTGAGGTCTCGGTCCAGGACGTCCACGCCCTCCTGAATGGCGTCGAACACCGCGCCGAGGAATCGCTCGTTCTCGCTCAGCGCCTCCTCTGTCCGCTTGCGCCCGGTGATGTTTCTGACGACTTCAAAGCAGGACGTGGTTTCACCGGCCGCATTCCTGATTGGATGAGCCGTGTTCTCCCAGAAGAGGACCCCCCCACCCGGTGCCGGCGTTGTTCTGTCGGAGGTATGAAGCTGACCGTCTGCGAATGCCTTCCGCACGGGGCATCCGTCGCAGACTTTGGGTTGCTTCTCGTAGACCTCATAGCATTTACCGCCCAGTCCGCCAAACTGCTTCTGCATGAAACTGTTCTGGTAGATGATGTTGTACTGTCGATCCTGAATGGTGATGCCGACATCCATGGTCTCAAGCAAGTCGACCAGCGATCGCAGGATGTTCCTCTCCTCCTGCAACGCGTCCTCGGCTTGTCTGCGCTCAGTAATGTCGTCGCCAGAGCTCAGCGTTCCGGTGATTCGCCCGTCGTCATCGCACAGCAGCGTGTTGTGCCAAGCGATGAGCTTCTGTTTGCCGCCCTTAGTCACGACGGGATTCTCAAAGTACTCCGCGGGACCGCTTTCACCGGCCATCAGTCGAGCGAATACACTTTGCGCAGCATCTCGCTCGGTTGGCGGAAGGAAGTGCTCAAACCAGTTCTTGTCGAGGACCTCGCTTTCTTCGTACTCCAGTAGCTCGCAGCCGCGGCGATTGATGAGCGTGACCTCGTGCTCCGCGTTGATGGCAACAAGCATGACGCTGGCGATGTCCAGGTACTTCTGGGCCTTTTCCTTCTCGTGCCGCAGGTCGCCTTCTGCCCTCTTGCGCTCGGTGATGTCACGCGCAAGCCCCAAGACCAGCCGATCTCCGCGCGATTCGATCAAGCCAAGGGTGACCTCGACGGGAATTGTGGTTCCGTCCTTGCGCCTGTTCCGGGTCTCGAAGGTCACGGTTTGCCCGGCCATGACCTCCGGCCAAATGCCCGCTTCGTCGCCGCGGTCCTCAGCGCTCGGGTCCACATCCGCGACCGTCAGCGAGAGCAACTCCTCCCGCGTGTAGCCGAGCCATTCGCAGCCCACGCGATTGACATCGACGATGTGCCCCTCCAGGTCGTGCAGGAACACCGCGTCCCCAGCCTGTTCGACCACGGCTCGGAATCGCTCCTCGCTCTCGCGCAGGGCCTCCTCCACCCGTCGGCATTCGGTAGCTCCCACATCGACGGGCCCGGACGGCGGCACCTTCCCCTCGTTGCAGCAGGTCCCCCGATGTTGGCGTAGGCGATCGTTGTCGTGTTCGAGCACGGTCACGCGGGTCCGCAGGTCCCGAAGCTCATCGATGAGTTGCTGCTTGTCTTTGGCACTATCGCGCACAACAGACCCCGGCTGAACGCTCACTTACATCGTCCACGGTGAGGAGCTTCACGCCTGCCAAGGCTGACCCCCGAGTCGGCGGGTTGACGCAGGACACGAACCGCCTCTGGACACGAACCGTCTCCCCCGAGCGCTACGCATGGACTGTATCGGAGTTGTGTGTTGGGCGGCTTAGAACAACGAACGGCTTTGCCCCCATTCTGACTCGATAGGACGCACTCTTATTGGGTGTTGGAACTGTTCGTGAATCCCAGTCTACGTGCGAGGAGGCTTGCTCCGTAGCCTCACAGGCGGCTTCTCCGCCTGTGTTCCGGCGTGCGGGGGGGGGGGGGC
>JAFGLV010000078.1 GCA_016927855.1 Sedimentisphaerales bacterium | reverse complement strand
GGCTCTCAGCAAGCCTTGTTGCGTTCGTTCTTCAAGCACGCGGGAATATCCCTATGAGAATTAACTCAACTATTCAAGGCTCAATAGTTCCCACGCGGCCACCATCAAGAGGTAGGATCGGTGTGCCATGCACACCCTACGGAACTTCTCCGCCCCCGCCGGACCCTTTCGTTTCGCACAATGCGCCGCGCCGGCAACCTGGAATCGCCAAGCTCAAGACGGTACGGTGGGTTCTCAACCCACGCGGTCCACTCTTGCTCTCCCACGATAAGACCCGCCCGCACTCCGTCAAGCCCAAACCGAGAAATCGGCATACCTTCTCACTTGACTTCCATGACACGAGACAAGATGATTATGGTTTGTGGGATGAAGTAGTGTGCAGTGCACACCCTACGCGATTGTGACGGGAGGCCGTGCTATGACGGTGAGAAACGGAAATCAAACGATATCGGGCACGCCAATCCCTAAGGACCCACAGCCAAGCGTTGACCGAATTGACGAGCTAGCACGACGAGTGTTACTTGGCGATATACTGCTGCCGCAGTTCCAACGGGAATTTGTCTGGAAACGACAGCAGGTTCTCGATCTTCTGGATTCGATCGCGAGGAACTACCCGATAGGCAGCTTGTTGCTTTGGCAGAGCCGTCAGGAACTCCGTAGCGAGAACCGGATTGCGGACTTGGAGATCCGCTTGCCTAAGCCAGACTATCCGGTGAACTACCTGCTTGACGGACAGCAGCGCCTGTCCTGCATCTGCGGCGCTCTCTATTGGAATGGGTCAGATCCAAATAGTGTCTGGAACATCTCCTATGATCTTCGCAGCAGAGCCTTCCTGCACCTCGGTAGTCTCGACGACCCGCCTCAACACCAGGTGCGGATGAACAAGCTTGCAGACGGTGCCGCCTTCTATAAATTCTATGCCACACTTGATTCGCTCAGTGCACCGGACAAGGACAGGCTGAAGGAAAACGCCGATACGCTGTTCAATCGGTTCAAGGACTACAAAGTAGCCGTTGTAACCCTGGGAGATATGTCGATCCAGGATGTCGCCCCTATCTTCGAGCGAATCAACAGCACGGGAACGCGTCTCACGATTGTCGATTTGATGCGCGCAGCAACTTGGAGTCAGGATTTCGACCTTATAGATGCCATAGACGGTGTTCTGGAGGTGCTGAGCGCCAAGGCTTTCGGGGGCTTGGATCGGAAAGTTGTGCTTCGCGCCATGTCTGCCGCGGCTGGCGGGGTTTCTCGGTCGAGAGTATTGACAACCTTCGCAAGCACTCCGCCGACACGCTGAAGAGCGCGACAGGAGATTCACAGGCTGCATTTGAAAAGACAGTTGATTTCTTGGCAACCCAGATTCGCATTCCGAGTGATTCGATAATACCTTACGCGAATCAAGTTGTTGTTCTCACTGAGGTATTTCGGCTGTTGCCAATGCCCACGGCGTCACAATATGCCGTGGTCCGAAAGTGGTTCTGGAGAACAGCATCAAGCGGATACTTCTCTGGCTGGAATACCGGAGGTATGGCGCGTGACCAGGAGGCGGTCGCGCGTTTTGCTGCCGGCGAGGCGGCTGAAATCGACGTGCCCACCTACAAACCGAATGCGCTGATCTGGATCAATAAGCGGTTTCGCGCCGACAGCGCTCATGCCAAAGCGCTCGCGATAATCTTGGCTCACCATAATCCTGTCGACATCCTTACCGGGCAGCAGATTGACACCGCTAAGTCATTGGCTTGGACGAATTCGAAAGAATACCACCATTTCTTTCCACGCGATTATCTCAAGAGCATCGGTGTCAGCAATAGCGCGGCCAATTCTTTGGCAAACATAATCATGCTTACGGCTGCGAGCAACAACCAGATATCTAATCGCCCACCATCAGACTATCTCAAAGACGTAGAGACAGCAGCAGGAGGGAACCTTCAGCACTGGCTCGCCTCGAATCTGATATCCGAGGTTGCCTTCAGGGCCGCGCGGGAGAACGATTATCTGTCCTTCTTGAACGCGCGTGCGGAGACTATCAATCGTGTGGTCTCCCAACTGGGCGGGTGGTAGTCTCTCGTTCCGTGCATCGCCCAGTTTCCCAAGCTCCTATCGGGTGAAGCGGCGCGGCGGGTGGCAGCCTCAAGGTGTAGCCTTGGGGATGGCGGCCGTGGTTTCGGCTCGTGCAACGAGAGGGTGTGTGCTACCGGCCATCCCCAAGTCCTTCGGACTTGAGGCTACCACCCAGGCACTTTGACCGATACCCTAAGATCTGTACAGGCACGACGCATGAGGCCGGGATATGGTTGTTGCGGCGGGGCGGGGAGGTGGTAGAATGGGGGTTGTTTGGCGCCGCGTTGCGAGCGGTTCGGCCAACTGAACGTGCGGGGGAAATGGGGGCTGGGCGTCGGCGCATTCCTGCGGGGCGGACGTGTTGCCTTGTGTGTGCGCGAAGTCTCTGCGGGAAAAAGGAGCATGATGCACCTGATTGAGAACAGCCATTGGGGCCCGGGGCCGGGCGAGTCCGGAGCGGGCATTGTCTTTGGAGCGCCGGCGGACTTCGTCAAGGATGCGTATCTGGCTGTGGATGGGGCAACCGCCGGCGAGTTGGAGCGGCTGCGGAGCGAAGAGGGCATCGTGCCGACGTGCCGGTTGGGCTGTTGTTGCTGTTGCCGGTTTCACATCCCGATGAACATCGCCGAGGCGCAGACCTTGGCGCAATACATCCGGCGGGAATTCTCTGTGGGCCAGATCCGCGACCTGCGGATGCGAACGCAACAATGGCATGAATGGGAGCATTCGCTGCCCGGCCGCTTTCCAGTTGCCTGCCTCGACGAGCCGGCGGATCTCTGCGACTACGAGCCGTGCTGTCCTCTGCTGGTCGAGGGCGTCTGCAGCGCCTATCCCGTGCGGCCCGTCGTGTGTCGAACGCATTATGTCCGTTCGCATCCGGCTTCCTGCTGCGCCGCCAACGATCCGGAGTCTACCGCAGACGCTCCGCTGGTGCTGATGTCCGTGGTGAGTGCATCACGTCCGTTCGTACGGGCGATACGGGAACACATCGAAAACGCGGGCTGGGACTTCTCTCGGTCCATCATGCTGCTTCCGCATTGGCTGGCGCTGGAAATGGGTTGGGATTTCGACCTGTCGCGGTGATCTGAGCCGGAGGATTTCAGGGATGCGACCTTCGTTTCCGCGCCGCCGGAGCAGTCTCGTAGGGTGTGCACGGCACACCGATTCTCTTGATCCGGTGACATTGACCGCATGGGCAAGCGAGTTGCCCATCCTACTGCTTGACAAGTACGAGCGCGTATGCGACGATTGGGGGGCGTGACTTCTGGTGGCCCTCGTGGCGGGTGGGCAGATGGATCGGTGTGCGATGCACACCCTACGCTTTCAAATACGGAGATTGATGTGATCATTCGCAAAGAGAAGGAATCGGACGTAGACGCGATCTTCGCGGTGACGGCGGCGGCGTTTGAGAATCATCCGTACAGCCGGCAGCCCGAGCCCACCGAGCCGTTCATCATCAACGCGTTGCGAGCGGCCGGGGCGCTGACGGTGTCGCTGGTCGCGGAAGATGAGGGGAAGGTCGTTGGGCATGTCGCCTTTTCGCCGGTGACGATCTCCGACGGCAGCGCCGGCTGGTATGGACTCGGTCCCGTGTCCGTCTGGCCCGAGTGCCAGAGACGCGGGATCGGGACGGCGCTCGTGAATGAGGGACTCGGCGCGTTGAAAGTCTTAGGGGCGCGCGGTTGCGTGCTCGTCGGCGAACCTGCCTTCTACCAGCGGTTCGGCTTCAGAAGCATCCCGGACTTGACGATGGACCACGTTCCGCAAGAGAACGTGCTCGTGCTGCCTTTCGGTGAGAACACCGCGCGCGGCGTCGTCGCGCATCACGAAGGCTTTTGGGTCACGAGTTGACAGACCTATCCAAGAAGTAGTCTTCCGGACGCTGCTGTTGTGTGGTCGGCGCACGCGAGACTGTTTGGAGTTCCGCGTTTACGCGGTTCTATGCCGCCTGAAGGCGGAACTCCGAACTCCCCATGACGTCTCTACGGGATTGTCACGGTCACGAGCTTGCAGTCTTGCTGGCGGTCCTTGGCCACTGCGAGGGTCTGGCCTTGGGCATTCGCGGCGGTGCTTTGGCCGCCATAGGTCTTGCCTTTCCAGGGGCCGTGGGTGATGGCACCCACGAGGTCAGTGCCGACGACCGGCGCGCCGATCCACCTGGCGGCCTGCTGGACGGTGGCCTTGAGCTTCTCGCCATGCTGGGGCCATTCGGTTTCGTCGGCCGCCCAGCCATAGGGGATGAGGACGAAATCGGGTTTGAGGTCACGCAAGCGCCGGCACAGATCCTCCTGGAACGAATCGGCGCAAATCAGCAGGCCGATGGTTCCCAGCGGCGTCTGGACGACCTGCACGTCGCGACCCGGCGTATAGGGCGGGTCCATCAGGTTCGTCAGGATGTTGATCTTGCGATGCTTGAGCAGGATGCGGCCGGTCGGGTCGATCAGCACGGCCGAGTCGTACAGGCAGTCCCCGTCCTTCTCGGCCAAGCCGGCGCAGATGTAGAGGCTGTACTGGCGCGCCAGGTGGCCCAGGCGGTCCGTATCGGCGCCGGGGACGGGGTGCGCCCGCTGGTGGGCGTCGGGATTGACCCAGCCGAGAAGCGTCGTCTCCGGGAAACACGCGATCTGCGCTCCCTGCGCTTTCGCTTCGCGCAAAGCGGCCTCAATCCGTACGAAGTTGCCCTCGCGGTCGCCATCGAGAGCGAAGATCTGGCACATGGCGACCTTGAGCGCGCGCTGCCCACTGCCCGCCGGCGGCACGTCGCCGGACAGGCTCACCAGCGCCAAACACGATACGAGCGATGTGAATGAACTCATGGGCGTCATTCCTTACGACGGATACTCGAACCATCCGATCCAGACGGAACGCTACCGGGCGGATGAAGCGCTGTCAAATACTCTCTGTTGTCCTTTGTGGAATGCTCGTATACACTACCGCTGTCGGGGTAGTGCGGAAATTCGACGTTGGCGCTCGAGAAAGGGAGGAATCGTATGAGAGGACAGATCGATGTCAAGAGTGCGGCACTCGGCGCGCTGCTGGCTGTTTTGGTGATGCTCGTAGCCGGGTCGGACGGGAACGGGCGGGAGGCGCCCCAGATGGGGCGGTTCCAGATCGCCTGCACGAACACCGAGTGCTTCGAAGTGGATACCGCTACGGGGCAGGTCTGGCGGAGCAGCAGCGGCAGCTTCAGCCACCCGAAGTTGCAGGGCCCGGCTGCGGCGAACGCGACCATCCAGTCGAGCGACTTTCTCGGTCGCTGGCTGTGGGAGGACCCGAAAGCCTCCGACCGCAGCCTGCGCCTGGAGCCGGGCGGGCGTGTCTCCTACACCGAAGAAGGCAGAGGGTACGAGGGTCTTTGGTACGTGGAAGGCACGCGGATGATCGTCGCGATCGACAACGAGACGTTCGCCGGCGAGATGCAACCGGATGGTCGGCTGATCCTGTCAGCGCCCGGCCGCGACGATAAGCAGGTCAGCCTCAAGAAGGCTCCATAGACGTTCAACGCTGCTGCACATAGAGAATCCTCATCGCGGAAACGCTGAGCCGACTCCTGTCTGCCAAGCGACCTGTACATGCGCGCGGCCGCCGTGACATAAGGTTCTGTCATATCTAAGTTTACCCACGGCGCGGTCCGTCCACGCAGCCTCTATGGTTCTGCCTGGAAGAAATCTCTCCACCACGGGCTGGAAAGCCCTTGCCATTTGTGAATATATCTTCATAATATGAATATATGGTCATCATAATGAACATTCGTTCACATGGGTAAGCCGGGAGGCGGCCATGGCGGAGCAGACGATGCTATCGCGGCGTCAACGCGAGCGCCAGCGGCACAAGAAGGAGATACTGGACGCGGCGATGAAGCTCTTCGCTGAGAAGGGCTTTCACAGCGTCTCGATGAACGAGATCGCGGCCGAGGCGGAGTTCGCGACCGGGACGCTGTACAACTTCTTCGACAGCAAGGAGGAGCTTTACCAGGAGATCATGAGCGCGTGTGGCCAAAGCGCCACGAGCGTGCTTGCGCCGATCTTCGAGAGCCACAAGAACGAGCGCGAGAAGATCGCCTGTTTCATCCGAGCCAGCGTTCGCGTCTTCCGTGAGAACGCGGCCGCCATCAGGCTCTTTCTCCAGGCCAACCAAGCACGAACGCTGGGACTAAGCGGCGCCCACCTCAGCGAGAGCAACGCGAAATTCCGCGAAGACATGCTGGCCAGGCTCAGGGAGACTTTCGCCGCCGGCGTGCGCAAACGCCTCTTTCGCAAGCTCGATCCCCACGTCGCGGCCCTGTCGCTCATGGCCGCACTGGAAGCGACCGTCTTCTCGGCCGCGACCGACGCGAGCGAAGCCTCGTTCGAAAAGCGAGTGGGCGGCATAGAGCAACTCTTCTTCAAAGGCATTCTCCATGCGCAGGATCGAGACGATGATTAGGATCTCAATCGCGCCCGCATACGTTGCCATGATGACGGCAATTGCCCTGGCCGGCTGCCAATCGTTCGATGGCGAGAAGGTGCGGCGGCAACACGCCCAGGACTATCCACAAGCACTGGCGGAGAAGACCGCTGAGACGATCCCGCCGGAAGCGACGCTCGGTCTCGACGATTGCATTCGCCTGGCGCTGCAAAACAACCTTAGCGTCAGGAGCGCCGAAATCCAGGCACGCATTGCTACGTTGGATCGCAAGATCGCCTTCGCCAACTTCCTGCCGCGTCTGGACCTGGGCTACATGCACTTCGAGTTCGATCCGGCGATCTCGATCGAACTGGCCGACTCCGACCCGATGACCATCGAGAAGGTGCGCAGTCTCACCTGGCAAGCCAACCTCTCGATCTTCAACCCGGCCACGTGGTTCCTCTACGCGATGCACAAGCGAGGCGCGGAGATCGCCGACCTCGTGACGGACTACACGAGGCAGATGACGGCGCTGCAGGTGACGATGGCCTACTTTCAATGCCTGTCGCTGGCGGAAACAGAACGAGCGCTGGCCAGTGAGGTGGCTGCGGCCGTCGAGATGGAGGAGAAAATGCGAGACTTGGCCGGGGAGGGTTTGATCCCGTCCTGGCAGGCCGACCAGGCCAATGTTCGTGTGCAGGCGCGGCAGGTCGAACGCGAGCGCACGCGGCGCAGTCTGCGTCAAGCCAAAGCGAATCTGCTGGCCCTGCTGGGCTTGTCGCCTCTGGCCGAGATCACGCTGCGCGCTGAAGCGCCCTTGGAGCCGCCGGGCGGCAGTCTCGAGGACCTGGTAGCGGAGGCGTTGCTGTATCATCCGGAACTGCGCATCGCCGATCGCAACGTCGAAATCCGGAAAGAGCAGGTCAAGATCGCGCTGGCGGACTTCCTGCCGAAGCTGTTCGGACTCCTATACCGCCCCGAGGCGATCGACGAGTTCGGCGCCGGCTCGATCGACTGGGTATACGGCCTAAGTGGCACGATGACGATCTTCAACGGCTTTGCCAATATCAACGAATACAAAGCCGCCAAGCAGCGCCGCGTGGAGAGCTTCCTGCAACGAGAGCAGGCTACTCTATCCGTCATGCTCGAAGTGCTGCGCGCCTACCTGACGGTGACCGCGGCACAGGAGCAAGTCACGTTGGCGCAGAATGCGTTCGAGGTCGCGACTGAGCGTTTCAAAGAGGCCGAGCAGCAATGGCGCGAGGGCCTGGTCGGCTCGTCGGAATTGCTGGAGGTCGCTGCCGGCCGCGATAGGGCTCGCGCGCAGGCCATCGGCGCGCGCTTCGCTTACCAAGTCAGTACCGCGACGCTATTGAATGTTATGGGCAAGACCAGAATCGACTACGAGGAACCCGTTGATGACAGCCAATCCTGAAAACGCTGCGAGACCAACTCGATCCACGGTGAGGCGCAAGGTCCTCATCGGCCTGGTGGTGACAGCCTGCGTGGCAGGCGGGGTGTGCTTGCTGCTTCTGAAGCGCGCCGGCGCGCAGGACGGTGAAACCCCTGAACAGGCAAGTACGCCGACGCGCACCGCCGTCGTAACCACCGCGGCGGCCACACGCCAATTCGAGCGGACCCTCGTGGTGCAGGGCAACGTCCAGGCCGAGGAGTCGGCGCTGGTCTCGCCTCGAATCCCGGGAACCATCGAAGCCATCTTCGTCGACGAAGGCGATGCGGTGGTGGCCGGTCAGACGAAGCTCTTCCGGACCGACGCCGCCAATCTGGAACGTAACGTCGAGATCAAGGAACACGCATTGAAGGTGGCCCAATGCTCGCGCCGCGAGGCCGAGGCGAACCTGGAGAGGATCGAGGTGGATTTGCGCAAGGCCGAACTCGACTACCGCCGCTTCGAACGACTGCTCGAAAAAGAAGCGGTTACGACGGATGCTTTCGAGCAACAACAGTCGCGGTATCGACAGCTCCAGGCGGCGCGGAAGCTGGCGCAGGCGCAGGTGGAACTGACGCTCGCCAAGCAGGAGCAGAGCCAGGCGGAGCTGGCGATCGCCGGCAAGGACCTCGCCGATGCCGTCGTCTCGGCGCCGATCAGCGGGAAGGTGAGCCTGCGCTTGCAGGAGCCGGGCGAGACGGGCAGCCCCGGCCGGCCGGTCCTGCGTATCGATGACACGTCCGTGGTGGAAGTCGCCGCGTTCCTGCCGGCACAATACTATGCGGCCATCGTACCCGAACAGACGACGATGCGTATCGGCATATCCGGAATCGATGTCGGCACGCATATCATCACATACAAGAGCCCGACGATTCAGCCCAAGCTGCGCACCTTCGAGATCAAGTGCGTCCTGCGCGATCCGCCCGAGGGCGTGACGTCCGGCGCCATGGCCCAGATCGTCGTGGTCCTGGACAGTCGCGAGGGACTGGGCGTACCGTCGCAGGCCATTCAGCAGCGCGGCGGTCGCTCCGTAGTCTTTGTTGTCGAAAACGGCGCCGCTCAAGAGGTTCCCGTCGAGACAGGCATCGAGTCGGAGGGCTGGACGGAGATTCGCGGTGGCGATCTGACCGAAGCGGCCGCGGTGGTTTCGATGGGCCAATACATGGTCGAGGCGGGTACGCCGGTCCATGTTCAGGAGGCCAGGTAATGTTCTTGTCCGACGCCTCGATCCGACGACCGGTCGCGATGGCCAGTCTGATCATCGCACTGGCGCTGCTGGGCTTCAATGCCTACCGCAAGATGGGTGTCGAGCTGATGCCCAAGATGGACGTACCCTACATCACGGTGACCACGATCTACCCCGGCGCCAGTCCCGAGCAGATCGAGACCGACGTGGCCAAGCGCATCGAGGACCAGGTGGTGACCATCGACGGGCTCAAACACGTCAGCTCGGCTTGCATGGAGAACGTTTGCCAGACGGTGCTCGAATTCGAGCTGGGCGTCGACGTGGACATCGCGGCGACCGACGTGCGGGAGAAGCTCGACCTGATCAAGGCGGACTTCCCAGAAGACGTGGAAGACCCGAAGATCCTCAAGTTCGATATCAACGCCAAGCCGATCATCAACTTAGCGCTCCGCGGAGATGCGCCGCTGGATGAGTTGTACGATTTTGCCGACAACACGCTGCGTGACCGTCTGACGGTGCTCTCGGGCGTGGCGAACGTCGAGCTGATCGGCGGCGCCAAGCGCGAAGTCCACGTGGAACTGAACCGAGAGGCGCTGGCTGCCAAGGGCCTGTCGAGCATGAACGTGGTCGAGGCGGTGCAACAAGGGGTGCGCACGATCCCGGCCGGACGTATCCAGGACCGCGGGCGCGAGTATTCCGTCAAGTTTGACGCTGAATTCAACGCCGTTGCGGACGTCGGCGAGTTGGAAGTCGCCAACGAAGACGGCCAGCGCTGCTATATCCGTGACATCGGCCGGGTCGTCATGACCACGGAGGAGCTGCGTCAGAAGTCCACCATCGACGGCAGGCCCTGCATCTACATCAAGGTCGTCAAGAAGGCCGAGGCCAACGCGGTGCGCGTGGTGGAGCGAGTCAGAGCGGCCATGGACAAGCTCAACGATGAGTTGCCGGGCGGTATGGACCTGGTGTGGGTCAACGACGACGGCCGGTTCATAGAGTCCTCCGTCGGGAGCGCCTGGAGCAACGTCGGCCAGGGCATCCTGCTGACCGCGGCGATTCTGTTCTTCTTCCTCTACAATATCCGCTCGACGCTCGTCGTGGTGATCACCATGCCGCTGACCATCGTGATTGGCCTGTTCTTCATGCAGATGGCCGGCTACACGCTCAACACCTCGACCCTGATCTCCATCGGCATGTCCGTTGGCATCCTGGTGACGAACTCCATCGTCGTACTGGAGGCTATCGTCAAGCGGCTTGAAGAGACCGGCGACCCCAAGGAAGCCGCCCGGCTCGGCAGCAAAGAAGTGGCGGTGGCGGTACTGGCCAGCGCCGGGACCAATATCGTCGTCCTCTTCCCTATCGCCATCATGGGCAGCCTGATCGGCTCGTTCATGAGGCCACTGGCCCTGAGCATGCTGATCATGACGGCGGTATCGCTGTTCATCTCGTTCACGTTGACTCCGATCCTCTGCGCCGTGTTGCTCAAGCCGGTCAGCACCGATAGGAAGGGCATGCTGGCCCGCATGGAGGCCGGCTTCAACCGGTTCCTGGGCTGGGTCATCGGCGGATACCGGGCGGTACTGCGGTTCCACGAACGGTATCGCCTCGCGGCGCTCGGTGTCTTGGCGCTGACCGTCGTGATGCTCGTGCACGCGCTGTCGCTGGCCGGCAAGATCGGCTTCGGTTTCGTCGACGAGCCCGATCAGGGCACGCTTTTCGTAAAGCTCGAATACCCGACGAGCTACGATCTGGACAAGACCCTGGGCCGCGTGCAAAACGTCGAGGCCAGACTCGCCGACGTCCCTGAGCTCAGGCACATGCTCAGCTCCATCGGCAAGGTCGAGGGGGTCATAGGGCAATCCAGTGAAGGCGTCCACCTGGCCCAGCTTCTCCTGGTCTTCAGCGACCGCGACCGGCGGACCTTGACCATTACGGACCTTCAGCGTGCAGTCCGCTCCCGGCTGGCCGGCTATCCGGAGTGTATCGTGACTGTGACCCAGCCGACCGTCGTCGGCGGTCAGAGCACCGACATCGAGTTGGAGATTGCCGGTCAGGATCTCGCTACGTTGGACGCGCTGGCGCTGCGAACGCAGCAATTGGCCGAGGAGATCGACGGCTTCATGGACACCGACACCACGGTCCGCGCGGGCAAGTCCGAACTGGCCGTGTTGCCCAGGCGTGCGGTTCTGGCCGATCTCGGAGTTCCGGCTGTCGGGCTCGGCATGACGTTGCGGGCTAACCTTGAAGGGCTCAAGGCCGGCACGTTCAAACGCGGCGACCGTAACTTCGACATCGTGGTCAAATTGACCGACCAGGACGGGACGGATCAGGTTCCCCAATTCCTGTTCGCCGGCGCGCCGGGTCAGCCGGTGGTGCTCGCCAACCTCGCCACCGTCGAGTCGCGAGTGGCCCCGATCCAGATCACCCGTAGGGACAAACGCCGCGTCTCCAAGGTCTTCGCCAACCTCGGGCCCAACCTGCCTCTGGGGACCGCCGTCAATCTGCTCAACACCGATATTGAAACCGAGGGTCAGTTCCCTCCCGGCTACGACCATCAGTTCTCCGGGATGTACGAGAAGATGGCCGAGGCCAACGCCGCTTTCGGCGAGGCCGGTCTTGTCGCCGTCATCCTGGTGATTCTGACTCTGGCGGCCATTCTCGAGTCCTTCAAGCAACCCTGGCTCATTCTGGTGACGATCCCACTGGCCCTGATCGGTGTAATGTGGGGGCTGGCGCTGACCGGCTTCAGCATAACGATATTCGTGCTGATGGGCCTGGTGATGATGATGGGCATCGTGGTCAACAACGCCATCCTCATCATGGACCAGTTCAACGTGCATATTGCCGAGGGCATTCCCCGGCACAAGGCCATGATCACCGCCTCCTGCGAGCGGTTCCGCCCCATCGCCATGATTACTCTGGCGGCCGTTCTGGGCATGCTGCCGCTAGCCTTGAGTCGGGGCATCGGCGCCGAGATGCGTAACGGCGTGGGCATCGCTGCCGTCGGCGGCATCCTCATCTCTGGCATTCTGACCTTGGTAGTCATGCCCATTCTCTACGATCTCTTCACCCGCAAGGGCAAGCAGAGGGAATAGCCCGAGTGCGTGGCCGGAGCGGTTTGCGCTATGATTGCGGCGGGTGGGCAAATTGGGCGGTCCCAAAATTCAAGTCAAGCGCGCGGCAGACCCGATGACTTCCCTTAAGGATGCAGAAGCGCCCCGCAAAAAAAAAGAAGAAAGGTTCGGACGGACCGCCTGTGCCAGCCCAGGATCCGCAGCGTCTGGACGCAGGCGAGGCCGGCCGCGACCGAGCCACGGAAGACGGAAAGAACCCGGCGGCTGTCACCTTGGGCAGGCTGGGGGGACTCAAAGGGGGTAACGCCAGGGCCCAGAAGTTATCGGCCCAAGAAAGGCAGGAAATCGCCAGGAAGGCCGCGGAGGCACGCTGGAGGAAGGAGCAGGGCCCTGACTACACTCACGACGGTCCCCTCACGTAGCACCTGTGCCCGTCAGGACGGTCCGGCCCGAAAAGTCACAACTCACAGGGTCCAGGCCAACCGCCCGGACGAGACAGCAGCAGAAAAAACCTTGTCGATCCTTGAGCGCTCAAGCATAATAACCGCCCTGAAATTGGCAAACAGGGAAAAACCTTGATCGGCCACAGGAGTCTTCCGCGGCAGGCGCCGTCAGCCTGAGCCTTACCACTACCGCGGGCATGAGTTGAGAATGGATTGAGCAACCTTGCAGGGGAGATGACTGTGAGGACAAATGGGCAGACCCAGGATCAGTAAGGCGCGATACTGGAGGGAGGATGCAATGTGGGTACTGAAGGCCGCGGCTCGACGGGTCCTGCGACGGATGGATCCCGATGGCCGCGGCTATGTAACCGAGGGAGACTTGATCTCCGAGGGCTGGGCCCGCTCGGTTCGCTACGGCTGTGACGGCACCATGGGCAAACAACTGATCTGGTGCGTCAAGCACATGATGACCGCCTGGCGCGAGCTGTCGTTCGAGCAGGCCTACACGCCGTGCCGGCCGCAGATTACCCACCTCTCGGACGACTATCCCCTGGAAAGGCCCGACGGCCAGGACGGCCCACGCTGTGTCGATCTGTGGGACCTGATCGAGGCGAAGTGCAGCCGACGCCAGAGGCAAGTGCTCGAGCGCCGGTTCGCCGGCGAGACCTTGCGGGAAGTTGGGCAACAGTTGGGCGTTACGCACCAGTCCGTTAGCCTCACCCAGCGACGGGCCGTCGCGGCCCTCAGACGAGGAGAAGGATGATCCTCGTGGAGATTTCACTCGGCATCGTGTGCTGGATCTGCGGCTTCTGCGGCTTCTTGTTCTGGTGGAAACGCCAGTACGAAGGTATCGAGCTGGCCGACCTGCTGAGCGGGCTGCTGGCCAGGATCCTGGGCCCGATGGCCTGGATCGTCGGTTGGACCGTACACGGCGCGTATGTCAGAAAACGGCCGTAGGGGCATTCTCCCGCATCGGCAGGAGCCGCAGGCGATCCGCCGGGGAACATACTTGCCGCATTGGGCTACATGTAGTATTGTCGCCACATGGATAAGGAGCCCATGCAAAGGCAAGGCGGGTGGATTCTGCTCAGGTGGGGTCGCGGTCTGTACCGCGCGATGGCTCCACGCGCTCATAGCGTCCTCATTTTTGCGGCTCTGTTCTGTAGCCTGGCGGTCAAGCTCCATCATGCGGACCAGCACGACGTCGTGCATGAGTACCCTGCGTGGATCCTCACGGACATCGCCGTGCTCGTGACGATCGAGTTGGTCCTGGCGGTAGCCTGCTTCCGCTGGCCCAAGAAGTGGGTTCTGCGCACCGCGACCGGCCTGGCGGCGGTGGTCTGCACGTGGTCGGTGATGAATGCCGGATGGGTCATCGGCACCGGGACCCAGATCCTGCCGATGGAATTGTCGCCGCTGTTTCGCGACCCCAGCGATATTCTCAGGCTGCTCGCCAAGAAGATCGCTTCCAGGCCGGCAGCGGCCAGCGTGCTGCTTGTCCCCAGTGCGGTCGCATTGGCTTTCTTCTTCTCCGTGATGGCGCGACCGGTGCCGCCGAAGTTCGAGCGTAAGGCTTTTGCGGTAAAGGTCGCGGCGTCGATAGCGGTCATTCTGGTGGCGCTGCTGGGCCATGCGGCCGCCCGGACGCTGGGATCGCCCCACATCGCCGCGGCGGGACTCTACTACAACTGCCAATCCCGAGCCGTCCTGGCCTTCCTGCTGCCGCGCTACAGGCACATCGCTAAGGAGGACTTCGAGAACGCCACCCGGAGCTTTCCGCGCGCCGATGAGGTCGAGATTGCCTTCGAACGCGAGCCCCTCCGCCAGAACGTCGTGATCATCGTCCTGGAGAGCGTGCAGTACGCGCGCACCTCCCTGGCGGACACCCAGGCGGACGGAGCCGGGCTAATGTGTGGCGCCACAGGTGGACCGACGCCCTACCTGCGCCGTCTGGCCGCTCAGGGCGCGTGGTTCACCCAGATGCGTTCCACCGTGACGCACACGACCAAGGCGCTGTTTGCCCTGTTGACGGGGCGCGTTCCGTCCGCGTGTCAGGATATCAGCGAGACCATCCCCACCACCACACCCTACGCGAGCCTCGCCACCATTCTGGGCGACGGCCTGGGGTACCGCACCGCCTTCTTCCAATCGGCCAAGGGGACGTTCGAGGCGCGCCCGGGCTTGGTCCACAACCTCGGTTTCGACGAATTCCGCGCCCGCGAGGACGTGGCGGAGCCCGACGCTTTCCTGGGTTATCTCGCCTGCGACGAATTTGCCCTGCTGGGACCGATTGTCGAGTGGATGAAGGCCGATGACAGCAAGCCGTTTCTCTTCGTGATGATGTGCTCGGCGACGCACGATCCGTACGAGCTGCCGGCCTGGTTCGGCGCCATGGCCCCGACGCCGGCGCTGCGGTACGAGCAGACCATCACCTACACCGACCGCTTTCTCGAGGCTCTGGACGTCGAGATGGCCAGGCTCGGCCTGACGGACAACACCGTTTTTTGCGTCATCGGCGACCACGGCGAAGCGTTCGGCGAGCACCATATCCAGGGTCACGAGCGCGTCGCCTATGAAGAGGTGCTGCACGTGCCGTGGTGCGTGCGGGCGCCTTTGCTGATCGAGCCGGGCACGCGGATCAATGTGCCGGTCAGCTCGGTGGACCTGACGCCCACGATTCTAAGTCTGTTGGGGCTCGATACCGAACCGTTCGGTTTCGAAGGCGCCGACGCGCTGGCGCCGCCGCCAGCGGACCGTAAGCTCTTTTTCTCCGGGTGGATGCAGCAAGGCCCCGCCGGCTTCCTCGTCGACGACAGCAAGTTCGTCTACGACCCTGAGCAGGGAGCCGTTTCCTTGTTTCGGCTGCGCACCGACCCGCTGGAGCTGTCGGGTTTCGAGCTTCCCGAGCACTTCGCCCAGCAGGTCAGCGACGAGATCGTCAACTGGCGCAAGGGCACCATCTTCAAGCTCCACCAGGAACCCAGCGGCCAGAAGCTGCTGTACGATACCTGGCTGTGCAAGTGGAGTGGACGTATCGCCACCGTCAAGCGCGTCAAGACGCCGTGACGCGCGGCGCGCACGCGAAAGATGCGTGCCGATTCATCTTTCGCGCCTCCGCTCGCGTGACATCTCCCGCTTCACCTGTCACAAACCTATCCAAAGTGCAAGATAAAGTGCAGGCGAGCGAAAATTTCTTCGCACAAGTCCACCGCCATATCTTAGGACGCTTGAATAAGATACAGCGGTTGGGTAATTCTGCTAAGCCCTCATCTCAACAAAATAGCGTGCATGCGATGTTTAGGTGCTTGCTATTGTCCGAACAGTTGGCTATGTTGACGCGTACACGTCACGCACGCACCGAATTTGGCTTGCGTGGCGTGCAGATCGAGTGGGTGCGGACGCTACAGGACGCGGCAGGTATGGTATCACGGCCTCAGTCGGGGCCGGGTCTTGTCGAAGTGGACTTTGAAAACCAGGGCGGGTTGTCCTAAACTTACCAGACGGCCATCTACCATGGAGGAGGAACTACCCGCCCTTTTTACCTTCACCGAGAACCAAGGCGGCTCGCAGAGTCCGTTTTGATTGCCAATCCTGGCAAGGTGCCAAAGGCGGAGTCGACCCGGAGGAGGGCGACTCCGCCCCCTTTTCGCGCCGGGCTGTCCCTCAGGCCGCATGGATTTGCCCTTGCCCTCTCTCGGCCGACTCCAAAAGGTGGGCGTTAGCCGCGCCGTTCTGATCCCCAGCGTGCAGGCGCCGCCAACCGGCGTTTAAACCAGTCCTTCCAGCCGGCGAGCGGTCGAAGGAGGCCCCGTTGCAGGAATCTCATTGGAGAAGGGGAGGGCTCTATCTGCCGCGTGGTCGGATGTCTCGATCCAGGCCGCCCAGCCGCCTTCGGCTGGAATCACCCCCGAGGGTGGAGGGGGCCTGCACGACGAACGTGGAATGCACCCCGCCGGAGACACCTGTGACGATGTCATTCCGAGTTCGTTCGACTTCGCTCAGGACAGGCTGGGCCGAGAAATCCGACCACGAATGGAAGACCGCATGATCTTCAGCCAACCCCCTGCCTCGACCGCGGCTCGAGACGACAAGCGCAGCGTAATCTGCGGACAGCGTGCGGCGGAACCGGTAGGGTGAATTCCCTCTGCGTATCTTGCGAAAGCGGGTCCCTCAACGTCGCCTCGGAAGCCGATATCAACGGCTACGACGGCAAGCGCAACGTCGAGTTCGCTGCCGCAGACGTGCACTTCGGATAGAAGCCAATGTAACGTTATGCCCAAGAGGTTTCAAGTGCTTGGTGCATCATCGATTTGCTGATTCCTGGCGAATTAGCTGACGAGAGCATTGCAGTAAAAGGGTCGTAAGGTAGAATCCGTAAAGCAGTGTGCAGGAGCGCGTTCATCCGGCCAAGCTGTAGACGGCAGCGCGAAGACAGGTTGCTCCGTCCAACAGAAGAACTGGTTCATCCTTTGCTTCTGCACTCTTGTTGAGACCCGGTCGCAATCTCGTCGATGGAGGTTGCCATGTTCGGCTACCGCAGAAGACGCCGAAGAGATCGCACGGCTCGTCTAACAACCAAGAGTCTATCACTAGCACGCCTGACTCCAGGCACCGCGCTGATATTCGTCCTGACGGCCATGATTGGCGGGTGCGGCACGGTATCAACCGGAAAGGTGTATCCTGTCCCGCATAGGACAGCGGTCGAGTTCCCCTTTCGAGCGAGTCTTGATGGCCTCGTGATCGCAGTCGAGCCGTACACGGACTCGGAGCGCGTTGAACGACATTTTGGCTTGAACCTGCTCGCCCACGGATTCATCCCATTCGAGGTACTGTTCGTGAACGAGGCGGGAAAGGGTGGGTTCTTTCTACAGCCGGAATCCGCCGTCCTGACCGACGAGAGCGGTCTGGACGCGCTGAAGTTTGCGTCAGCCGATACCGGTGTCTTCCATCCAGATCCCTCCGTGCCCCGGGCCGTCGGTGGTTTTTTTCAGATGTTTTCGCCGCTGTCAGTCTTGATTTCCAGTCTCGCGCTGACTATGGAGGAAGGTTATCGCAGATTTCGAGATGTCTCCCGACGTATGGAGTCGCTCGGTTATAGTGACCGACCGCTTTATCCTACCGATTCGAAGCGTGGTTTCCTCTATCTGGGACTGGCTGACGTCGGTGAACTTGACAAGGCCGATGCGATCGTTTTCCGGGTGAGAAACGTGCAATCAAGGCAAGAGAAGATCATGGTCGTTTCGCTCAAGGCAAAGTGAGAACCTGGATATGGGACCCTACGGTAGACTTGTCGCATACGCTGCTTACATGTTCCTCGCCGCTTGTTTCTTGAC
Source organism: Sedimentisphaerales bacterium (assembly GCA_016927855.1). Taxonomy (GTDB): domain Bacteria; phylum Planctomycetota; class Phycisphaerae; order Sedimentisphaerales; family Anaerobacaceae; genus JAFGLV01. The sequence goes on along the minus strand of JAFGLV010000078.1, from coordinate 8,698 downwards.
TTCTTGTGGCGAGGGGGCGCGCTACACGGTAACACCACAAGATATCCCGGCTTTGGCAGACCCTGGGCCACAGAAGATTCCGTTGCGCGCCGGTTTCCTTATGGACGACGCCTACAAAGAGCTTCAGTATGGTGGCAGAGACCAGAGACTTTACCGAGTTGGCCCGAGAGCCTATTACTCGTTTGTGTTGGACACAGATCCGAATCGGCGCGTTGTCGAGTTTGACGTCCATGCGGCCTTTGCGGAGGCCGCACGCAGGATGTTCCAGGAGATTGTCTGGGTGACTGGCACCGATACCATCGTCAATTTCAAGGCGAAGGATCTGGATGTCATCGTGTCGGTGGGACGACCCGTTTGCCTGTGTGAACTCGAGGGCCATTACCCCAAGGCACTTATAGAGTTCTACGTGCACACGATGAATGTGCGAATTGCAGCGGATTGGGATATAACGTCGCCAAAGGGCGAGCTCGTGACCTCAACTAGACCCGTTGGTGAGGGGCGTGCGAAACTTGACAGAAACGGCGCATGCTGCCGAGATGCCTTGACTATGGCTCTCGACGCGCATTTCAGGAAAGCCTACAAGGATGTCGTCATGACCGCATGGTGGAAAGATCCAGCGTGGAAATCCAAGTACCGGTGACACGTCGTGATGTTGTCAGAAAGTGGAAGGGAAGGTCTCACCCATGACAAAAGGCCATGCAATCGTGCTCCAGTTTGTTCTGAGTCTCGTGGTCTTTGGGTGCTTCTCGTGCGGAGAGCCAAAGTATCTCATTGGAAACAAGATATACTCGGGCAGGGAGTTCGTAGCCCAACGGAGGCAGGAACACGACCTGGTGCTTTCCCTGATCGTTCCGACCGACACTCCTGTGGGAGGATCTCTCGTTGTGATCATTCCAACGGATGAACTCATCGCCAGGACTTTTGGCTCCGCCAAGCTACGCGGCGCCGCTGAGGCTAGGACCGGCCGGCTCAATGTGCCATATGAGATTGTCAAGGATCAGTTTGAGACAATGATAGAAGCCGTAAGAAAGAGAGGCATCTTTGAAAACGTGGAGTGGCGCACCAGCACGGATCCTGAGCAGGAGCCGTTCGAAACAGATTTTGCGCTGATTTACCCAGCAAGGAAAGAAGCCGAGTGGCTGCTAAGGAACCGGACACAGGCGGGATACAATACGACCCCCATTGCATTTGCGCCTTCGTCGCTGTCTCAATTCCAAAGGACAATGGTCTGGCTCAACAATGTCGAGCAGGCGTCGAGAAGGGCCAGACAGCCGTGATCTCTATTGGGAACGACGGTCCGCATCCGCCGGTTTCAAAGTGATTGCCCTATCGGATGTCTTCTCCCATTCGCCCCTGAGGAGGTCGGACACACATGCCCAAGGGCCAAGGCACTAGGCTGCTGTCGTTGCCAGCGCTCCTCATGTCACTTCCGGGGCGTTGAGAAACCTGGCCGTGGGGGAGCCGAGGAAGCCGGTCGGATGCATGTTCGGCGTCTTGTGAACTCGCCTTCTGCAAGAATGGCAGGCTGGCAGAGAGCGCGGCAGAAGACATCCGCGACCAGAACTCATTATAAATAAAGGTGTTGCAGCCAGACAGCCTATTGTGGCACGGCGTTTGCATGGGTGGTTAGTAGAGTTGGAAATGCAGGAATGTGTGGAACCGTGAGTCGGAGTTGATGGGCTTTATTTGGAGGTACAGACGATGTGGTTTGATAACTGGTCACCGTTTTTTGATGTGGGCAAGACGCTCGAAGAGATGGACCGGATTCTGGACGCGGTGGGCCGGCCGCTGAGTTTGCGGAGCGTGCCGCGAGGGACATTCCCGGCCATCAACGTGTACGACCAGGGCGGCGCGACCGTGCTGACGGCCGAGGTGCCCGGCGTCGAGAGCAAGGACCTCGAACTGACAGTCATGGGCGATTCACTCACGCTCAAAGGCGAGCGCAAGAACGACGCGGGCGAGAAGGAACGCTATTACCGCCGCGAAAGGCCGATGGGCGCCTTCATGCGCACCGTGACTTTGCCGGCGCCGGTCAAGGCGGATTCCGCCAAAGCGGAGTATCGCGACGGCGTGCTGCGCGTGACCCTGGAGAAGGCCGAGGAGGCCAAGGCCAAGAAGGTGCAGATCAAGTCGTAAACGTATTTGACGGAATGATCGATGCAGTGTGTCGGGGCAGGCCCCCGTGCCTGCCCTGGGCAACCATAGGGTCGGGTTCCCAAAACGCGAAAGCAGCGTTTTGAGGTCCCGGTTGCCCCTACGGTTGCGTAGTCTGAATCGAATGAAAGGTTTAGACTATGGCCAGGAAAGAACAAGAGCTTGCACAACCTCAGCAGACGACGGTGACGCGTCGCGAGCGCGAGGAAACGCCGCAACAATACTTCGCACCTGCGGTCGATATCAGTGAGACACCGGAAGGGCTGGTGCTCTGGTACGACATGCCCGGCGTACGGAAGGACAACGTGGACATCACCGTGGACAAGGGGACGTTGATCGTCACCGGCAAGGCCGACCCCGAAGAGTCGGGCGCGCCAGCCTACCGCGAGACGCGCATCGGCGACTATCGCAGGGAGTTTACCCTGCCCGACGACGTCGACGCCGAGCGGATCAGTGCGGCAATGAACGTCGGCGTACTGACCGTCCACATCGCTAAACCCGAACAAGCCAAGCCCAAACGCATTCAGATCACCGGCACCTGAAACGCAGGTTGGTTCGCCAGACCTGATCCCTACCGCAGCGGCGCCGCACCCATGGCGCCGCTTGCCATTTACAGAGGGGGAACGCCGGTGTTCTCTTCGGCTTGCTCGCTCTCAAAGTATACTTCGGTTGCGCCGAGAGCGAGCATGCTCCCGGCGGCGCGAAAGACGGCGTACTCGAACCCGAATCCCGTCTCAAAACGCTCGATGCCGCGGAAGAGCAGGATGGGTCGAACTATGGACCTGTTCGGTTTTTCCTTGAAGAGGCGGGTGATCCCATACAGGATGAATGCCGCTAAGACCTCTACGATATCCTCGTGGAACTCGCGCGGCAGCGATGAGAACAGGCTGATCGGCGTGCAGACGCTTGTCCCGGGCTCTTCGCCGAATTCATATGGAGGCACTCCGCTCTTGAGTCTGCGGAGGTAACCGTGCGTCGCGATCCGGATGGGCTCGCCCTTGCATCGAAACACAAATGCCTCCGGCGATACTTCTATCTCTATCGTCTTGGCGAATCTCTTCAAGATGGGCGCCATGACCTGGGGTCTCCTCAAGCGCACTTCTCACAAGTCTCTCGCCCCTGCCAGCTTTCCCTTCACGACATCACACCAAGGCCGGCCGGACCTAATCATGCTTCGCTTTGTATTCCTCAAGCTTGGCTCTTTGCGCGTCCAGCCAGGATTGGGGCAGACGCGTTCCGACGTAGGGTTCGCCCTTCTCGATAGCCTTCTGCTGGACCTCGATGGCCTGGTCGAGCTTACCGACTTTGGAGAGCATCTCGGCGTATAATATGAGGATGGTTGGGTTTTCCTGCTCTATGGCGTCCGCCTTCTCCAAAGCTGTGACCACCAACGCGTAATTCGGGTCCGTCAGATCGGCGGCGCGGCTCACTAACAGCGCGGCATTGAAAGCGTGGTACGGGTTCTTGTCGATACTGCCGCTATGGAGCAAGGTCTTCAGATAGGCGAAAGCCGCCGGCTCATCGATTCGCAGCAGGGAACGGAATTTCACCGGCATCAAGTCCGCTTCCATCTCGGGCTGCATCGCTATGGCTTTGTCGATCGCTTCGATCACGGCTTTGTCGTCCTGGGCGGTCAGGGCCGCGCGGATCGGCGCCTCCAGCTTGGCGCGCTCCTGCGCGTTGCGCCACTCGGTCTCCCGACGTTGCACCTCCGCCTGAACGTCGAACGTCCCGGCGACGACCTGAGCGAGCACGTCGTCCATCGTCATAGGATGACCGATCCAGGCGATCTTGCCGTCTTTGCCGACGATAAACGCACAGGGAATCCCGCTTTGCTCGGCCGCAGTCATCCAGGTATTAGCCATCGTCTGCTCGGTCCCGTCGGCGGCAACGTGGTAGTCCATCTTCTCGCCCATCTCCTTGACGTAGGTTTCGACGAGCGCGACGATGGCTTCGTCGGTATTCTCAGCCGGCCTTTCCCCCATGCTCACGCCGATGACGGTGACCTTATTGGCGTACTTGTGCGCCAGCTCGGTCAGGTGAGGAATCGAGGTCTTGCACGGCCCACACCAGGTGGCCCAGAATTCCACGATGTAGATCTTGCCTGGCTCGAACCGTTCGACCGGCGCGCCTTTGATCCATTTGGCCACCTTGAGCGCCGGCGCCGGCACGCCGATCCTCAGAGCCGGCATCGGCGGCGTATCGGGGGCAACCTGGACCTGCACCGGTTGCGGCGTTACCCTCGCGGCCGGGACGGCGTTGGGCTCCTGGGCGCCGGACTGCGCCGCTACCACGCCGGCAAGACAGAATACGACCACAACCAGACCCGCTTTGATGTGCTTCAACGTCATCAGACACGCTCCTTCCAGGTGCAATGAGGCATGGGCGCCTCGGTGCGATTCAATCATTCTGCAGCCAACATGCTACAGGTCGCATTATAGGCAAAAACCAGGCAAAGAGCAAATCGCGATGCCTCCACTCTTGGGTGTAGTGCAAGTTCGTACGTAGATGCCTCACACGATGTGGGCCGATAGTCTTGTCATTCCGACCAAGAGCTTGCCCTGAGCAAAGTCGAATGGGCCGGAGGCCGCGTGGAGGAATCTGGCTGCGAATCGGGCTGTCCCCTGTTCGTGACCAGATTCCTCCACTCCGGACTGACTTCGCCAGTCCTCCGGTCGGAATGACAGAAACGCCAACCGACTCAGCGAACCTACCTGGGAACATGGATCGCACCTTCCGCTTTTCCTACTCGCCGGCGGGTCTTGGGACTATAATGGGCAGCGCTATGGAAAAGGCCGCCTACAGGATCGTCGATGCGAATTTCAATCGGGCCCGCGAAGCACTGCGCGTGATGGAGGAGTACGCGCGGTTTGTGCTCAACTGTGGGCTGCTGAGCGGACGGGCCAAACAACTGCGCCACGAACTGTCCACTGCTATCGCCGCGCTCGACGCTGGCAGTCTGCTCGCAGCTCGCGACACGCTGAGCGACGTCGGCGTGGGGCAGAAGGTTGAAGGCCAACTCGCACGCGCGACGTTGAAGGACGGCTTCACCGCCGCGGCCAAGCGGTTGACCGAAGCGCTGCGGGCGCTGGCTGAGACGATCCAGACCGAGGACACCAAGACCGCCGCGACCATCGAGCGGCTGCGGTATGACGCGTACATGCTCGAAAAAGACGTTGTGCTGTTCGCCGAGCCGGCCGAGAAGTTCCAGCGCGTCAGGCTGTACGTGCTCATCACCAGCAACCTGCCGGCCGAGGTGCTCGCGCTCGCAAGCAGGTGCGCTGCCGGCGGCGCCGACTGCATTCAGTTGCGCGCCAAGGATATCCCCGACGACCGGCTCTTCGCGCTGGCGGTTGAGTTTGTCGATATCTGCCGCGAGATGGGAGCGCTGAGTATCATCAACGATCGCGCCGATGTCGCCGCGGCAGCGGGCGCCGACGGTGTCCACTTAGGCCAGAACGACCTGCCGATCGAGCAGGTGCGCCGGCTGCAACTGGCGCCGCTGATTGTCGGCAAGAGCACACACTCGCTCAACGAATTGGAGAGAGCGGTGCCAGCCGATTTGCAGCCGGCGCACGGACCCGCTGTTTTGCCGACCTACGTCAGCCTCGGGTCCGCCTTCGCAACGCCGACCAAACCGAAGATCGACGTGGCCGGGCTCGACTACGTTCGCCAGGGCCTGGACAGACTCGCCGGTGCCGGTGTCGATCACGTCGCGATCGGCGGGATCACGCGCGACAACGTCGAGCAGGTGCTGCGCGCGGGCGCCGAGCGGGTTGCGGTCTGTGCGGCCGTGACGCGCGCCGCCGACCCGGCAGAGGCGTGCCGCCGGCTCAAAGCCAAGATTACCGGACTGCTTGGCGCGTAACGTCACGTTGTGACAGGAGGAAACCGGATGCACAGACGACATCTCGTGATAGCACTTCTGTGTGCAATCCTCATCGCATCAAGCGCTCAGGCTCAGGACCTGTGGGACCTGGCCAATCGGAACAAGGAGGTGCTGCGGATCGCGACGCTGTTCACGGCGCAGGACGTACGCGGCCGGCTCAGCAACGACGAGGGAATAGACAGCGCGATCGCGTGGTGCAAGCAGACCGGTGTCACGCACGCCTTCATCGAATCGTTTCGCGACGGCTACACGGCGCAGAGGCAGGCGCTCGAGCACGCGCGCGATCGTTTCCGCAGCGCCGGTTTCGACGTCTCAGGTTGCGTCACCACCACCGGCGTCGGCAAGAAATCGACCGGCTGGGAGTCCGCGACGTGTTTCACTGACGCACCTACTCAGAAACGTCTCCAGGAGATCTTCGAATACGCCGCATCGCTATTCGAGGAGATCATGATCGACGATTTCCTGTTCACCGACTGCCAGTGCGACGAATGCCGCCAGGCGCGGGGTGACCTGTCGTGGTCCGCGTACCGAGCCAAGCTGATGATCGGGGTCAGCCGCGAGCGCATCGTCGCGCCCGCTCGCGCCGTCAATCCGAACGTCAAGATCATCATCAAGTATCCGCAATGGTACGACGACTTCCACAATCGCGGCTACGAGGTTGTCGAGCAGACCGCCGACTATGATCGCATCTGGGTCGGCACCGAGACGCGCGACTACGCTGATCCGCGCTGGGGTGGCAAGGTCCAGTACGAAACGTACTTCATCATGCGCTGGCTGGGCGAGATCGGCGGGTCCAAGTGCGGCGGCGGCTGGTTCGACCCCTACGGCACGCACGAGGACACCTACGTCGAGCAGGCGCGGCAGACGGTTCTGGCGGGCGCGAAGGAGATGCTGCTGTTCTGTTACGGTTCGTTGCTGCGCGACACCGGCCCGGCCAACGTCGCCAGGCTCCGCACCGAGATTCCCGGCCTGTTCGAGCTGGCCAGGCTCGTGCGGAACAAGCCGCCGCGAGGGATCGCCGCACCGAAGCCGCCCGACAGCGACGCGCTGGGCGAAGCCTACGTGTACGATTTCGTCGGCATGTTAGGACTGCCGCTGGTGCCGACGGCGACCATCGACACGGATGCGAAAGCCGCCTTCCTGCCGGCCCACGCCCTGAAGGACCCGCAGCTTCAAAGCAAGCTGGCTGTGTTGCTCGAAGCCGGCGCGCCCGTACTTGTCACTGACGGCTTGGCACAGCGCCCGACCACGTCTGCCACCAACGACCTTCTGGTCCTCAAGGTGAGTCGCGATCCCAAGCGTCTGCTCGAACTGCCCCGCGAAGACCTCAAGCTCATCCGCGACAAGATGCTGTCGCCGTTTGGGATGCAGTTCGACGCACCCAATAAGACCGCGCTGTATCTGATCGGAGACGACTGCGTCGTCGTCGAGAACTTCAACGACACGGCCGTCACGGCGTCGCTGGAATTCGCTCAGCCGGTTGAGGCCAAAGCAGCTCTCGTCCTGCCAGTCGATGGCGACGCAGAACTCTCTTCGACGCCGGGCAAGGTCGAATTCAGAGCGCTCGGCGCGCGAACGCTCGTAGCGCTGACGTTGTCGGGACGAAACGAGGGCCAATGAAGAAGGCCGGGCGCTGGGGCCCGGCCGGAGGACTGTGATATCGATCTGGTTGTTCCTACTTGGGCAGAGCGGCTTCGAGCACGGCTAGCTCCTCACCTGTGACGGTTTCGGCGTGCAGGTCGCCGAAGATGACGCGGTACTCATTGTCGGCTGTCTTCCATCGCATCAGCGGCAGCGTCGCGTCGGCTGGCGTGACGACGTCGCCGTGATAGACCGGCTCGGCGCCCTGTTGACCCAGCATGAGCGGGAACATGGTCAGCGTCATGAGCTTCATGAAACGGCTCTGGCTGACCCGCATGGCGGCCTCTTTGGAACCGGCGCCCTTGAGCTCCTCGCGGAAGCGCTGGACCGCCGGGTTGCCGTCCTCTTTTTCGAGGGCGTCCGTCATCTCGGCAACCAGCTTCTGCAAAGCGTCATTGTCGAGCTTCTCGGGATAGCGTCCGGTGAAGTCGGCCGCGATTTGCAGGGCGTCAATCATGCCTTGGTCGCTGTAGGAAGGCATCTGGAACCCGTCCATCTGGTTGGCGGTGAAGTCGGTGGGGATGTCAGGGTCGAATTCGCCGGCGTCGACCGGGATGTCCCACTGGTAGCTGTCTGACACGCTGCTGACGTGCACGTCCTCACTGACGTCCATCTCCAGTTCGTACCGTACGGGCAGCCAGGTATCGACTGCCACCCAGACGCGGGCCGACAGGTTGTCACCGGTGCGCCCGAGGTAGTTCGGGTCGGTGGTCGCAAATCCCTGCGCACTGATCCCGTCGATGACGGCCTTGCCGAGTTCGGTGTACTCGCAGGCCAGCAGGCGCTTGATCATCTCGCGCGGGTCGCGATTCTGGATCTTCATGTTCTCCAGGGTTTGCTCGTCCAGCCCAAGCCGGCCGTACTCTTTGCCGGTCAAGTTGACGACGACAATGCTCTTCTGCTGCGGCAGAAGGTACGTTAACATCCGCGTCTCAGTACCGTTAGCGTCCACGGTGGTCTGTTCGGTCTTGGCACCGTACTCATTGGACGTGATCACCGTACACTCCATCGTAT
>JAFGLV010000077.1 GCA_016927855.1 Sedimentisphaerales bacterium | reverse complement strand
GCCCGGTCTCTGGGTCGACTTCTATCAACCACATGGCCTCCGAGGCGTAGAAAACCACTTTTCTGCCGTCCGGCGAGAGAGACCCGTGGTCCGCGTCGGGCATGTCCACCAGATCGAAAGGCTCGCCGCCGTCAAGGGGGATGACACGCACACCTCTCAGCAAGAACCTGCCATTGGGGGACAGGTGCAGACGACTGCTGTATTGGATCACGTCGCAAGCGGGACCGGAGAGCGTCTTGAACTTTGTCAATGTGATTCCAGTCTCCGGGTCAGCGAACACGTTGTTCTCCGACGCCAGACCGGGGCCGCTCGTCGCGGCGCTCGCGCCGGTCCCAGCCACTGCCGGCAGGAAGTTCTCGATCATCCACAATTCCGGATCCGCGGTGCCCTGCCCGCCCGCGAAGACGAATTGCTTGCCGTCGCGCGACCAGTCAAGATGCCAGATACTGCTGGGTTCGACCAGGTTCGGGACGATGTCCACCGTGCTCCCGTCGTCCACGGACATGATCTTGATGACCTTTTCGTAGAGCCGCCCGTTCAGCGCGATTCGCTTGCTGTCAGGAGACCATGCCAGTTCCGTGTTGACACCACTGGTCGCCTGCACCTTTCCCACCAGTCGCGACGGTCCGCCTTCTGCCGGGATGAGGCGCAGGCTCATACTATCCGGCGACCGTTCCCTGTCCCCTGAGAAATAGGCTATCCACTTGCCGTCGGGTGACCAGGCGATCGCGCCAAACACGAAGGCGTCGGATTCGGTGGTCAACTGTCTTGGCTCTCCACCTGTAGCCGGGACAAGGCAGATATTCGCTTCTCTAAATGCTTCGGCCATGTTCGGGTTGTCTTTGGCGCGGACAAAGGCAATGGTCTTTCCATCCGGCGACCAACAGGGGAACCAATCCATCAGCGGCGCGGGCGCGTCGGTGATCTGAACCGGCTTGCCTCCCTCAAGGGGAAGGGTCCAGATATGGCTGGTATACTGGCCTCGGACATACGCTCCATCACCAGCGGCCGATTTGCGCCCGGCAAAGACGATGGTCTTGCCGTCAGGAGACACATGATTACCTCCTCCCCATCCGCCCTTGTTGATCTTGCTGTCCGAGGGGATCGCAATCGCAGTCACTTCGCCGCCGTCGGCAGAGATGGAAGCCGTTCCGAAGGTCACCCAACCGCTGTCGCCCCCCGGTGCGGAGGTCGAGAACGCGATCCGCCTGCCATCCGGGGACCAACGTGGCTGCGCCGCGTATGTTCCATGCTCCACCAGGGTCGCCGTTCCACCTGTCGCTGGAAATGTGTACAACCCGAATTCTATGTGCCCTTTGAATATCGCGCCGATCTTGCCATCGGATGCCCATCCGGTCAGACGGTTTATCTCGTCAACTTCCTGCGGGCAGTCGATGGTGGTCTTCTGTCCCGCACTTCCGCCATCTCCGCCAACCGGCACGATGTGAATCTGCTTGGTGGTCATTGTGTCCTTGTAGTCCAGGAAGGCAATCATCCGTCCGTCCGGCGACCAGACAGGACTGGTCGCATTGCCGGCTTCCGCCACACGTTGTGGGGTTCCTCCAGCCGCGGATACCGTCCACAGGCTGCCTCCCTGCCTGCCGAGGGACTTGTCTTCGACATAGGCAATCATCTTGCCGTCGGGAGAGAAGACCGGCTCGCGTGCGGTGGCTTCTGCCAGCCGCTTCGGTGTGCCGCCGTCAACCGCGACGGTGTAGATGTGAAGCTCGTTCCCGTCGACCGAGGCAAACGCCAGCGTCGTTCCATCCGGAGACAAGCTGATGCGATAGTTGAAAACGCGTGTCTCACGGTAGTTCTCACATACCGCTCTGGGTGCTCCGCCGTCGACAGAAACGACGTACGTAATCACGTTTCCCTTGGGCTCTTCCTTCATGCTGTTGAAGGCAATCCACCGTCCTTCACCAGACCAGGCCAGGCCGGCCCAGTCCACCTTCACAGCGCCGGTATCGACCAGTTTGGGAGCGCCAGGGTAGTCCGCTCCCAACGTCCCGACCCTCGGCATGACCCAGAGCTTATCTTCCGACACAAAAGCGATGGTATTACCATCCGGAGACAGTGAGGCATCCCAGGGGATCTTGTTGGAGACCTGGACCCTGCGAAAGACGGGTTTCGCCGATGGCTCAGAAACAGCCCTCTCAGCCGCCGTGACGCTGTTGCGTCGGGCACCGGGCAATGCCAGACACGCGACCGCCATGATCAGGACCACAGCCAGCGGCGACCAGCGATACGAATTGTTCTTGAACCGCGCGATCATAGTAATCCTCCTTCTCAGTTGGGACTTGCTTTCGAGAATTCCTGCCATCGCCGGCAAACGCCGGGGGTGGGAAAAACGTTCGAGCATACCGACCATCGTTCGTCCGTAGGCGTGGGATTCGTCCTGTCCCGTCTGCGTCAGCACCAGCGCGTCGCAGGCCAGTTCGCGGTCGGCTCTCATGCGATGAAAGGCGAGCCAGACCAGAGGATTGAACCAGTGCAGCATCTGCAACAGGCTGGTCAGCCAGCCGAGGTAGATGTCGTGACGTCTCAAGTGGGCCAGCTCGTGGAGGAAGACGTAGCGTAGTTCATCCTGACCGGCGGTCTCAAGCATCTGACGGGGCAGTAGCAGGCGCGGCCGGAGGAAGCCAAAGAGTGCGGCGCTGCTGACCTGGTCGGTAGGCACCAAGGCCACGATCGTCTCAACACCCATCTGGGCCTTGCAGGCTTCAAGCAGATCGAGGATGGGCTGACGGGTCAAGGGGTGCTCGCGCTTGACGATCCGCCAGAGCGCGAAGTTGGTTGCGAAGAGGTACCCGCCAAGCAAGGCTACGCCCACCAACCAGAAGGCGGGAAGCACCGACCGGATCGCAGGAGCAAGAGATCCTGAGGTCGGCCGGGCGTTAACGACGCTTGGCCCTCCTGTCACCGTTGCCTGCTCCGTCATGCCCTTGGACTGGGAGGGCGATGCTGCCCCGGTCTCCGTATCGCCGGGCGCCTCAGTGACTGGCAAACCTTGCTGGTAGGGCTTGATAACAACCTTGTCTTCTACCCTGGCGGGGTGGATCGAGACCGGTATCAGGTTGAGCAAGCTGAACGGGCTCGGCGGCGCCCAAGGCAAGACCATTCGCACCAGCAGCACCAGCCAAAGGGCATGACACCAACGCGGGCCCAACTTCCTCCCCAGCAGCTTCTGAACCGCCAGAATCACACAGACCACGATGCTTGCCACCAGGGTGGTTCGGACCAGCCACGCAAAGAAAGGCTGCAGATGCTCAGCCAGTGCTTCCATCTCTATCCCCTTCTCTTCTGTTCGAGGATCGCTTGTAGCTCCCTGATTTCGTCCGGCGACAGGTCCGCGTCCTCGAGAAAGGCTGCGAGCGCAGGCTTCATGGCTCCCTGGTAGACGCGGCGTACGAAAGACCGCGTTTCCTGGTGGACGCATTCCGACTCACAGACGGCGGCGGTGTATCGATAGCGGTTGCCTTCGGTCGTAAACCCGACCGCGCCTTTCTTTACCAGCCTGCCTATGAGGGTCTTGACCGTTCGCGGTTTCCACGTCACCTCGCCGGCCAGCTTCTCAACCATCTCATTGGCGGTCAGTGGACCATGCTGCCAGAGCACCTGCACGACGCGCCACTCCGACTCGGCAATCTTGGGCAGTTTCTTTCGCATCGGTGGTCTCCTGTGATTACATATGTAGTCTTTCGCAGGATATTACAGTTGTAGTCATGCGTCAAGAGAAAAATGAAGAATCTCTTCCCAGGGCGGATGCTCAGACGCGCATTCGGCGGGTCCTTGTCGCCGGACTCGATGAGACGCTCGAATCCGAGGGTCTTCTCGTCACCGGGCTGCCGGGTCTGCTTGGCAGGCTGCACGACCTGACGGCCTAGTGCGCCGAAGGGCGGAACCTCCGAAAAAAACCTGTTGTACCGGCCTGCGAATGGCCGATTCTCTCGGTGGAAACAGTGTTTGACGGTGGACGGCGCGGCAGGTACAATGCCGCCTCGAACCAAAGAGTTCGGATTCTCGGTCGAATCCGCAAACCAGGGCAAGGAGGGCCGATCTTGGCAGCCAAGGAAAGGAAGAAGGCATCCGGCAACGGGGCGGGTCCGGGCGGCGCGAAAGCAGTCGGTCCGGCGAACCCGGCGATCCTGCGCAGTATGCCCGAATCGCTCCCTGCCGAGGCGGCCGTGCTGGGCTCAATGATCGTTGACCCTCGTTGTATCGGCGACGTGGTTGAGTCGCTCGAACGCAATGCCTTTTATCACACCGAGCACCAGATGATCTTCGATGCGATCGTCGCGCTCTACGAGCGCAATCGGGGCGAAGGGATCGACGGTGTCCTGGTTCGCAACGAGCTGGAGCGGCACGAGCAACTGGAGGCCATCGGAGGCCTGGAATACCTCCAGCGGGTCATAGAGTCCGTGCCCTCTTCGGCCAACGTAACCTATTATGCGGACATCGTTAAGGAGAAGATGCTTCTGCGTGAGACGATCTGGGCTGCGACCGAGATTCTCAACGACGCTTACGATGAGACTGGCTCGGCCGCTGAGAAGCTTGACGACGCAGAACGGCGCATCTTCGCGGTGACGGACAAGCGCATCACCAGTACGGCGGTGGCGCTAAAGGACTTGGTCACAAAGGCTTACGAGCTGATCGAAAGGAGAGAGGGCACCCACGTCACCGGTCTGCCGACGGGGTACTACGAACTGGACGACATGACGTGCGGACTGCAGAACGGCGAGATGATTATCGTCGCCGGCCGGCCCAGCATGGGCAAGACCGCGCTGGCGCTGAACATCGCCGAGCATATCGGCATCATCGAGAAACAGCCCCTGGCCATCTTCTCGCTGGAAATGGGCAAACAGCAGCTTGCCGAGCGGTTTCTGTGCAGCTACAGCGGCGTCGATTCCCAACTCGTGCGAAAGGGCATGCTCAGTACGGACCACTACCAGAAGCTCGTGGAAGCTTGCGGCGTCGTCTCCGAGGCGCCGATCTTCGTTGACGACACCTCGGCGCTGACGCCGCTGGAGATTCGCGCCAAGGCCAGGCGGCTCAAGAGCGCCTATGGCCTGCGATGCATCCTGGTGGACTACCTCCAATTGATGCACCTCGGCGCCGGTAAAATCGAGTCCAGACAACAGGAAATATCGACAATTTCCCGATATATGAAGTCACTGGCGCGCGAATTGGACGTCCCTGTAGTTGTGCTGAGCCAGTTGAACCGGGCCGCGGAAGGGCGCGAAGGCCATCGGCCGCGGATGAGCGACCTGCGCGAAAGCGGCAGTATCGAACAGGACGCCGACGTAGTCATGCTCCTGCACCGCGAGGACTACTACCATCGCGGTGAAGCCGACTACCAGCAGGACAACATCGCTGAGGTCATCATCGCCAAACAGCGAAACGGGCCGACGGGAACCGTGAAGATGACGTTCCGGGAGAAATGTACCCGGTTTGAAAACCTGGCGCAGATCGAGCAGGAAGCAGTCCCATTCTAGCGTGTCGCGTGGGTTGGAAAGGATTCGCTGTCGGCGAGATAGCAAATGCATAGAAATGCGATTGCCTTTCTCATTCTATCAGCCCTGATAACGGGTCTGAGTGGAGTGCGCGCCACAGAGGACGCCAACGCCGCTCCGCCTGCCGGTGGAGAAGAGGCACGTGCCTCAGCCTTGGAACCGTCGGCGAACGGCGTCGGCCGAACCGACATCATCAGGTCGATCGAGTTCGAGGGGAACGTCAAGTTCAAGGATCATGTCCTGCGCCAGCGGCTCGGCTTTGAGTTGGGGGATCGTCTCGATCCGTTCCTGGCGGAGGGTGGACGCCTCACCATTGCGGAGGTCTATCGCAAGATCGGCTACGCCTTCGTCGAGGTCTCGCTCGACAGGGACCGGCTCGCACAGGGCAACTTGCTCTACCGGATCGAGGAGGGACCACGTGTGCAGGTCGATTCCGTCGATTTCGTCGGCAATGAGGTGATGGGCTCCGGCACGCTGGCGAAGGTCGTCAAGACAACCGAGCGAAAATGGCTGCTCTGGCCGTTCTATTACACCGAGGACGCCATCGAAGAGGACCTCGAGCGCTTGCGGGAGTTCTACTACGATCACGGCTATCTCGACTACAAGATCGAAGCGGAGACGGAGTTCTCCGCCGACGGCACCGGTATCCGCGTCACGTTCATCATCGACGAGGGTCCGGTCTTCCGCGTGGGCGCGCTTAGCTTCACCGGCAACACGCGATTCACCGACGCGGAGCTGCGCCAGCAGATGGAGCTGGTCGAAGGGGACCCGTACCTGAAGCCCACCGCCGACCGCGACGCGACCGAGTTGATGCGCCTCTACCGCGAGCAGGGCTACATCGATGCGGAAGTGCGGCAGCGACCGAGGTTTACGCTGGGCAGCGCCGGGAACCTCGTCACCGTGGAGTTCGATGTCGTCGAGGGCAAGCGCTATCGGATCGGTCAGATTGACGTTACCGGCAATGAAGAGACGCGCGACAAGGTGGTCCGGCGGGTCTTGGACGAGTACGGGTTCACGCCGGAACAGTGGTACAATGGCCGCATCGCGCCCAAGGAAGGTGGCGGGATCCTGGAGACGTACGTCCAGAGAGCAGCGGTAGCAGAAGAGGCACTCATCCGCCCCGTCAATACCGCCGATCCCAACTCCGACTACAAAGACGTCCGCGTGGATATCAAGGAAGGCAGTACCGGGATCATCATGCCCGGCATCGGCATCAGTAGCGACAGCGGTTTTATCGGACGGCTCGTCTATCGCCAGCAGAACTTCGACATCACGGACTGGCCCGACGACCCTACCGGCCTGTTGACTCCCTGGAAACACTTCAAGGGCGCCGGCCAGAGCTTCAGCGTGACACTCGAACCAGGAACGGAGTACAGCCAGTACTACGTTCAATTCACCGATCCCTATTGGCGCGACCGGCCGATCTCGTTCGATCTTATGGGACGAAGCTGGGAGCGGTACCGGGAAAGCTACGACGAAGGCCGCCTCAAGGGCTTTGTTGGCTTCGAGCAGCGCCTCAAGGGTCGCTGGCGACGCAGCATCGGCTTCCGCGCCGAGAACGTTAAGGTCGACGACCTTGATTTCGACGCGCCGGTGGAAATCAGAAACGTCGTGGGTGACAACCAGCTCTATGGCGTACGCTTCGGCATTGGCGAAACCGCCGTGGACAACCGCTATCTACCCGCCAAAGGGCACGTCATCAGCGCCTACTACGAGCAGGTGACCGGCGACTACACGTTCGGCGTCCTGGAGGGCAGCTACATACGCTACTTCACCCTGCGCGAGGACGTGTTGGGGCGAAAAACGGTCCTGGCCGGGAAGATCATGGCAGGCACCACCGTGGGAGACGCACCCCCCTTCGAGAAGTTCTACGGCGGCGGCAGCGGCCAGTACGGGATGCGCGGGTTCGAGTACCGCGGCGTCAGCACGAGGGGCTTGCAGTCCGGCCCCGACGTCGTCAATCCGATCTACAAGGACCCCATCGGCAGTGATTGGATCTTCCTGGCCAGCGCCGAGGTGACCGTCCCGATGATCAGCGAGAACTTCGCGGCGGTCTTCTTCGTCGATAGCGGAACCGTCGACACCGGCAGTTATCGCCTCTCGGTCGGCGGCGGCATCCAAATCATGGTGCCCCAGTTCTTCGGGAACCTGCCCATGCGCTTCGAGATCGGCGTGCCCTTGCTGCGGGATGAGCAGGACGAAACGCAGCTCTTCAGCTTCTCCGCGGCCGGCATGTTCTGAGAAACGCACACGTATTCGTTTGGAGCGAACATACGAGTGGACCGAACCACAGAAAGGGTTTTCCATGAAAAGAAGTAGAGCAGCGGTGGCGAGTATCGTGATCTGCCTAGCGGCGGTGTGGGCGACCTTCGAGTATAGCCACGCCGCACCCGCGACGACCAGCGGCATGAATATCGGCGTGGTCAGCATTCAAACCGTCATCACTCAGTCGGCCCACCAGGTGAAATACCGCAACGCGCTGATGACCAGAGAGAGTCAGTTACGGGCCCAGTTGGAGAGCCGCGCCAAGGACATCGAGGCGGCTGAGGCTGAGTTGAACACGATGGTACCGGGAAGCGAGGATTACCTCAAGCAGTTGCAGGTGGTCTTGAACAAGCGTGCGGCCCTGGACAGCGAACAGGAGTACCTCAAGCAGAAGCGCAGCCTGGAGAACAAGGAGTGGATGGAGAAGCTGTACCAGGCAACATTGAAGATCGTCGCCGAGTTGGCCCAGGAGAAGGGATTCGCCCTCGTCCTGGAGAGAACTGAGCCGAAGTTCCCGATCTCCGCCGACGAGCTGATGGCCACCTTCAGTACGCACAAGATCCTCTATTCAGGAAGTTGTCCCGACCTGACGGACGAAGTGCTGCGACGGCTCGACGCGATGGATTCACTCAAGCCTTAGGTCTCTGCGTATGAGACGGTAGTGAGGTCTCTTTCGACAACCGGTCTTGTTTGAGGCTCGCATGGCCTTGACGATACGAGAATTAGCGGCCCGGCTCGGGGCGGAGCTGGTCGGCGACGACGCCAACGCCGACGGCGAGATCGTCGGCGTACAACCTGTAGCCACGGCCGGCAGTAACGCGGTGACGTTCGTCAGCGACCCTCGGCACAAATCCGCTGCGACCAAGTGCCTGGCGGCAGCGCTGATCGTTGACAAGCCAATCGAGGGGCTGGCCAAGCCGCAGCTCGTGGTCGGCAATGTCAATGCGGCCGTGATCGAGGCCCTCAACTGTTTTGCCCCGAAGCTCAAGCCTCCGGCGGAGGGAATCGATGCCTCCGCCCGCGTGGGTGAGAACGTCCGCCTGGGCAAGGCTGTGAGCATTGGCCCGCACGCCGTTATCGCCGATAACGTCGAGATTGGCGAAGGCACGGCGATCGCCGACGGCTGCCATATCGGAGAGAATTCCCGTATCGGGGCTCATTGCCGCCTCGACAGCCACGTCGTCGTTTACCATGGCTGTGTCCTGGGCCATCACGTGATCGTCCAGGCCAACAGCACCATTGGCTCTGTCGGCTTCGGCTACAGCTTCATCGACGGAGCTCACCGGCTTTTTCCCCACAACGGAGGGGTGATTATCGAGGACTTCGTCCACATCGGAGCCAACAGTTGCATTGACAGGGCGAAATTCGGCAATACCATAATCGGGGCGGGTACGAAGATCGACAACCTCGTCCAGATTGCGCATAACGTCGTCATCGGCAAATGCTGTCTGATCGCGGCCCAGGTGGGTGTGGCCGGCAGTTGTCGGCTGGGTGACGGCGTAGTCTTGGCCGGTCAAGTGGGTCTGGCGGACAACATCGAGGTGGGCGCCGGCACGATGGTCGGGGCGCAAGCCGGCGTCGTAAGCACCGTCGGGCCTGGCCTGAAGCTCGCCTGGTCGCCGGCCATCGAGGTCAGAGAGGCCGCGAGGGTCGTCGCCCATGTTCTCCGCCTGCCGAAACTGGCGCAGGAGTTGAAACGCTTGACCGCTAAGGTAGAGAAGCTTGAAGCTGCAGAAGACAATAAAGAGCGAGGGTAAGCTCGCCGGCAGGGGCCTGTTTGGCGGAGCGGAGGCGCGGGTGCTTTTTCGGCCTGCCCCGGAGGATACCGGCGTCGTGTTCGTGCGGACCGATGTCGACGGTGGTGTGCGCATTCCCGCGATCGCTCCCAACATCGCCGAGCGAAGCCGACGCACCAGTATCAAGAAGGGTGACGTTAGCATCGAAACCGTCGAGCACTGTATGGCTGCCATTCGCGCCCTCGAGATCGACAACATCGAGGTAGAAATCGAAGGCGAAGAGCTGCCGGCGCCGGACTGCAGCAGCGCCGAGTACTTCAAGGTCCTCAAGCGTGCCGGCGTCGTCGAGCAGAAGAACCCTTCGCGCGAATGCGTAATCAAGAGGCCCATCACGGTCAGAGCCGGTGACGCCACGATCTACGCGTTGCCTGAAAACGACGGCGCGCTCAATGTCACTTACGACATGGATTACAGCGGACACACCGGCATCGGCCGGCAAATCTTCAGCTATCGACTCACACCCGACAGTTTCGAGACCAACATGGCGCCGGCCCGCAGCTTCCTGCTCGAGGTCGAGGCCCGCCAGTTCCAGGCCCGCGGGATCGGCACGCACGTCGGCCCGCGCGAAATTCTCGTCATCAATTCGGACGGACCCGTCAAGAACAGTTACCGGTTCCCCAACGAATGTGTCCGGCACAAGATCGTGGACCTGATCGGGGACCTGGCGCTGGTGGGTCGGCCGGTGATCGGGCGCGTCGTGGCGTACAAGAGCGGCCATGCCTTGAATCAGATGCTGGCCAGGCGCCTCTATGAGCAGGCCCAGCAACAGGATCGGATCGACCGGTTTGGGACCGACGCCGTGCTCGATATTCGCCGGATTCAGAAGATCCTGCCCCATCGCTACCCTTTCCTGCTCGTGGACAAGATCATCGAGGTCGAGGGCGACACGCGCATCACCGGCGTCAAGAACGTCACGTTCAACGAGCAGTTCTTCCAGGGCCATTACCCCGGCACGCCCATCATGCCGGGTGTCCTGATCGTGGAGGCGATGGCTCAAGTGTCCGGCCTGCTGTTTGCCCAGAGGCTCGAGCATACCGGCAAGCTGGCCGTCCTGCTGAGCATGGACGGCGTGAAGTTACGCAAGGCGGTTGTCCCGGGAGACCAGCTTATCCTCACCGCTGAAACGGTGCGTCTACGCCGCCGCACCGCTCATTGCCGCTGCCAAGCGATGGTGGGCGACGCCGTCGCGGCGGAGGCAGAAATCAAGTTCATGCTGCTTGACGACGAGCGAGCATGAGGTACAAGGGTACGTATCGTAGCTGTTGAGGTTTCGGAACCGATTGCCATGACGAAAATACACCCCACGGCCATCGTGGGAAACGACGTGCAACTGGGCCAGGACGTTGTGATCGGGCCTCACTGTGTGGTGGGCGGCCCCGTCTCCATCGGCGATGGGACGGTTCTCGACGCCAAGGTTGTCATCTCCGGACGCGTCACGATCGGATGTGGAAACCGGCTCTTTCCGAACAGCGTCATCGGGTGCTGCCCGCAAGTGCTTGGCTTCGATCAGAATACCCGTATTGGCGAGCTGGTCATCGGCGATCGGAACGCCATCCGTGAATATGTCACGATCCATCCGAGCCGTTACGAGAACGAAAAGACCCAGATCGGCAACGACAACCTCCTGATGATCGGGACCCATATCGGACACGATTGCCTCGTCGAGGATAAGGTCGTGTTGAGCAACTACGTTCAAATCGGCGGGCACTGCAAGCTCGAAAAGGGCGCCTGGCTCAGCGGCATGGCGGCCTCGCATCAGTTCGTCACCTTGGGCGCCTGGTGCTTCGTCGCCGGCCTGAGCGGCCTGGCGCGCGACATTCCGCCCTTCCTTATCGTCAGCGGCCAGCACCCACCTAAGATCCGCGGTGTCAACAAGCGCGGCCTCAAGCGCGCCGGCCTCGACGAGGCACAGCAGGAGCACATCTACAACGCCTACAAGCGCCTCTACCGTCAAGGTGGCACGCTGCTCGCGAACGCCCAGGCCCTCGCCCAGCAGGACGGGCTCGACGAAAACGTCCGAGCCATCATCGATGCCATCTTCAAGAGCTGTCAGCATCGCTTCGGCCGCTACCGTGAGACGCTCAGGCGCACATAGCACAGGGAACGAGGATGGATGAAGCCAAGCTTAGAACAGCCGTCATCGGCGCCGGCAAGATGGGCGCGATTCACGCCAAGGTGTATAGCCAATTGCCCAACAGCCAGCTCGTCGCCGTCGTCGATGTCGACGAGCGCAAAGCTCAGTCGCTCGCCGAAAAGTACGGCTGTCCCGCCTTCACCCGCCCTGCCGACGTTCTCGACCTTGTCGACGCCGTGACCATCGCCACCCCGACCGTCACTCACCTGCAACTGGCCAAGGTCTTCGTCCGCCGCAAGATCCCTGTCCTGATCGAGAAGCCCCTCGCCTCCAGCATCCGCGAAGGCCGCAAGATCGTTGCCTTGTCCAACCGTTATCACACCGTCGTCGCTGTCGGCCATTCCGAGCGCTGCAATCCCGTCGTCCAGGCGATGAAGCGTTTCTCCATCGAGCCCAAGTTCATCGAAGCCCACCGGGTCAGTCCCTATCCCTTTCGCTCGACGGATATTGGCGTCGTTTTAGATATCATGATACATGATATCGATATTATCCTATCCCTGGCCGCCAGCAAGATCAAGCGCGTCGACGCCGTTGGCGTGGGCGTCCTCGAAGGCGCTGAGGACATCTGCAACGCGCGCCTCGTGTTCGAGAACGGCTGCATCGCCAACATCACCGCGTCCCGCTTGGCCCTCAAGACCGAGCGCCGCGTCCGCGTCTTCACCCGCCAGGCGTACCTAAGCGTGGACTATCTGAAGAAGACCGGAATCGTCATCAAAGCAGACCCGAACAGCGACGTCGTCGCTCTGATCAAGGAACACCGTCAGCGCGGGGACTTCGACCTGACCAGCGTCAACTGGCCGGACCTCCTGCGCATCGAGCAACTGCAAATCGATGACAAAGAGCCGGTTCGCCTGGAACAGGAGGCCTTTCTGCGCGCCGTGCAGGACCCATCCTACACCCCGGAAGTCACCGCCGCCGAAGGCCTCGCGGCGCTCAAGTGCGCCCAACTCATCCTCAATTCCGTCAAGCGCCACAAATGGGACTAGCCCCCTGCCGCACGGCGTCCGGCGCTCGTCTCGGCTTGGCCTGTCCCTCCTTCTGAAGTCCCTCTCACCGCAATCGCCGACCGCGAGTCGGAGTCGTTTCGTGCTGCGTCGCGCCGCGCTCCGCACCTCGACCGCTGCGCGCGTTAGCTCGCTCTTCGAGCCGGCGCTCCCGTTCCTCAGCCGCAACAATCCGCTCCACGATCGCCTCCTGGCGCTGCTGCCTTGCCAACATCAGACCTTCGATCGTCGCTGCCGTACGCTTGGCGTTCTCCGCTTCCGCGAGCTGTCGTAGTGACTCGAGCTCGCGAAGGTCCGACTCGGTGACGACGCCCAGCGCCGAGCGTTTGTCCTCAGCGCTGCTCTGCCAGGCCTGCAACTGGGCCTCGGTGTTCGGGTCGAGAGGTGGCGCGTTCGGGTCGCGCGTTATCGGCGTGCGATAGGCCTCCGCAGGCGCGGCGGTAGTCGTCTCGGTCGCCTGCATCCCTCTGCCGCGCCCCCTGCCGCTCCCCATGGCACCGCCGCGCGCAGCACGGCTGGCCTCGCGTTCGGCCAAGATCGCCGCGCGCCGCTCCTCGCGCAGGACATCCGCGATCACGTCATGGCGTTGCTTCCGCACCGCGCCCAGATCGTCGATCGCGCGCACGGTTCTCGTCGCGTTCTCTTGCGTCGCGGTTGTCCTGACCAACGCCAGCTCCTCAACGAACTGCGCATCCGCTGCACGCAGGATCGACGTGCGATTGTCAAGCCTGCGCTGTTGCCAACCGCGCTGCTCCGTTCTGCTCTTGGCTTCCAGCGCAGCCAGTGCATCCGCCAAACCAGCAAAGGACGCCACCTTTTCCCGGATGGCATTCGGGTCGGCCACCACGCTTGCAGGAGCGTTCTGTTGCGCTTGCGGACCCGGCCTCTCATATCCACGTTCGTCCGGCATGCCGGTGTCGTAGGGTCCGCGTCCCGTCGGGACCTCCGGCCGCTGGCCCAGGGCCACGGTCGCACCAAGCAGCAGCCATGAAGCCGCTACAATGCCGAAAAGAACACCAACGGACTTTCCTGAGCCTTTCATGAGAATCCCCTTTCTCAGTGCTGATATCCACCGTTGTCGCCGCCGGCGCCCCCTACAAATGCCGCCAGGCACGCAGCACCTCCATTATACCACAGCGTGACTTCAACAAATCAAGCAAATGCTGGCGTCGGGCTCGTCTCAGACGTCTTCCGCGCAGGCCAGGCCCAGCGAGTCCGTGATTCGGTCGAAATCATCCAGCGAGTCGAACTCGATGACAATCTTGCCTCGCTGTCCATTCTTTCGCGTCTGGATCGCGACACGCGTACCAAGCTGACGCCTCAGTCTGTCTTCCAGGTCTGCGATGTGGGCCGGTTTGCCACCTGGTGTGGCGCTCGTCGCGCCCTCCTGCGCCTGGTACTTCCGGACCAACCGTTCTACCTCCCGAACGCTCAACCGCCCTGCCAGAGCACGGTTCGCCAGCTTGCGCCGCAGCTCATCCGTCGGCAGACCCAAAATGGCGCGCGCATGGCCCATGCTCAGACTGCCTTCCCCAAGCATCTGGCGGATCTCGTCCGGTAAGTCAAGCAAGCGCAAATAGTTAGCGATTACAGACCGGTCTTCGCCGAGACGCTCGGCTGCCTCGCTCTGGGTCAGCGAAAACGCATTTAGGTACCGCTGATAGGCCTTCGCACGCTCGATGGCGTTCAGGTCGCGCCGGTGAATGTTCTCCACGAGAGACCACTCGAATAACTCCTCGTCCGTCACCGAGCGCACGAGGGCCGGGATCGTGCTCAGACCCGCCATCTGTGCCGCGCGATACCGGCGCTCTCCGGCGATCAGTTGATACCCCCCCTGGAACGGCCGCACCAGAATCGGCTGGATCACACCGTTCGCTCGAATCGAATCCGCCAGTTCAACCAGGTCCTTCTCATGCCAGACTGTGCGCGCCTGATAAGGATTCGGCGTAATCGTTGACAGCTCCAGCTCGGCCAACGATGCATGTAACTCCTTGTCAGAATGATACTTAGAATAGTTAACGCCGTGCGCCAAGGCCTCCGCTTCCTCCTCAGAGACAATACTTATAGGACCTAATAGCGACTCCAAACCCCTGCCCAAGTGTCGGGGCTTCTCGCCCTTTCCCATTGCCATTGTGCACTCCTTAAGACATCCCAACCGTTCCCTGGCAGCGGCCGACATTGTAGAATCATCTCCGCGGCCGGACAATACATAGTTCGGCATTTGTGCTCTTGAATCTGCAACTTTCATGGTGTTCTTCTCATGTTCCACGTGGAACACCTCTGGTTCTGTCGGCGCCACGAGAGCCAACGCTCTCCCACCACTCGGTCCTTTCTGCCTCAGCCGGACCACCATCAGCCCCACCCGTTCCCGGCCCCCACGTCCCATCCACTCCACCGGGCGCCCTCACTCTCACGCACCCGAACGACGCGCCGAACAGAGTACCTCATTTGAACATAGCCAGCGGGTATGCTCACCACCCTATCGGCATCGCGCCACAATTACGCGCCTGCTGGCAGCCAGCCGAAGGCTTCTTCCGAGGCAATCCTCGCTATCTGCACACCTGCTCCCTTGGACCATGCACGGCACAGTGTTCCACGTGGAACAGCGCCGTTCTTTGACCCCCTGGCTGCGCTACCGAGGAGACGTTCTGCAAGGAGCGCTACGCCCCACATCTCCGCGTAACGTCTAGGCTCCAAACGTCCTCGCGCACGCCCGGCCACCCCCTGGAGCACGCTGCCAAGCAAGCCGTCTTCCGTAGCGGCATCTCTCTGAGCTTTCCCCCCGGCGCTCGCTTAGCGCCTGTTGAACATAGTCGCTGTCTCACGCAAAGACGAATCCACCGCCACGTCGCCTGATTCCGAGAAAGCAATGGTGCTGCAAACTAACTGGACCGCGTGCTCGCGCGCGGCTTCGCCAAGTCTTCAGTCTGGGAGACAGCCTGTGTTACGGAAACGTGTTTGCGTATTCTGCAAGCCGTCTATTATAGGACGTACATGTTGACTCGTGACATAGGAAGTGCAGGACGTATGCGCAGACTTGGAAGCTGCGCGAAGTACAGATCGGGGGCGGATAGGGCACATACATCGCCCATGGCCGTCTTCATTGGACCCGTTACCGTCAAAGTAGCGAGCCAACGCACCCGAAGGCAACATCATCCGCCAGGTTGCGCTTCGTCCTGGATGTACTCCCTTACCGGAAAGCGCATGGCGACGGGGATGTAGAGCGCCAGAGTGACGACCATAGCAATAGCGAAGAACCAGTAGTAGCTCGCGCCTGGCAGCTTGGTTGAGCCGTCGGGGTTCTGGATGAAGTGATTCACAACGGCGGAGAAGACGTTACCCAGCGATATGGAAAGCAGGTAAAGACTCATGACAAAAGACTTTACCTTCTTTGGCGCCTGTGTGTACGAGAACTCCAGGACCGAGATGGAGGCGAGAATCTCGCCTGCAGTGAGGAGGAGGTAGGCGAAAAACTGCCAGCCGATGCTCGGCCTGTAGCCCAAGGCCGCGACGTTCGGCCAGATTCGCTGCGTGATTGCTTTCGAACCGGTCGGGACGGGGTCGGTCGTCACGACCTCGATTTCGGCAATCTTGACGCGATCGCCGCCGTAGTTGGACTTGATTTGAACCAGCACGTGGGTAGCGGTGGTCGGCTCGAACTGAAGGACGCTCCGGCCTTCGTTAGGATCCAGCACGTAGTCGCCTACATGCGTCCATCCAGTGTCTACGGCGTATTCCCTGGCATCGCCGGCAGTCTCCTTCTCGTCCGCCGGCAATCCTGAATACAGCACGGGGACAAGCCGCCCACGGAAATCCCCCGCGAACAGCGAGACATTCCGTGGCTGATAGGCCTCGTCCTCGAGCAGGCCGGTATCGATCTCGAGTTCCGCCAACGCACCCGCAGCGATGGACTTGGCCTCCTCGACATTATCGGCCTTTCTCACGGCCGCTATGACTTCCCTGGTCTGGGCCGGGGCTATCTCCAGAGACTGGTTCACGTCCGCAGTGGCCGGCGCGTTGGACGAAACGCCCTCGCGGAGGGTCTCCGTGAGCAACTGGTCCAAATCGGCGGCGATCTCACGCCGGCTGAGGTGTGTCTGCGCCCAGACAGCAACGCCGTCTATCCGCCAAGCCTTCCGCTCGCGGAGGCGAATGACCACCTCCTGCGGCGCCTCCGACGACGGAGCGGTCGCGGAGGACCAGCGCGACCCGTCGTCCGTCAGGCCATCAATGAGTCGCAGAGGCTCCAGCCCGGTTATGGTCGAGCGGGATGTACACTTGAAGACATCGCCTCCCTGTATCTGCGTCTCGATCCAGGCCGGCACGATGAAGCACACCGCGGTAACCAGCATCCCGGCGCCGATTTTCCGCAACGGCGTAAGCGGAACGACCTTACTGACGGATGGATAGATAAGATAGGAAGCCAGGGGAATCATAATCATGATGAAGAAAGAGTTGATGAACTGCACTTGGGCGGGTAACCAGGTAATGCCCAGCCACTTGAGATCCATCTTCTCGGCCTGGAGCACCCACGCGCCTTGCGATTGATAGAAGAGCGCGAAGAACATTGAGACAAAAACGAAGATAACCGCGAGTCGGGCAAGGATTCGCTGTATTTCCTTGTCCCCGAGTTCGTTGACCAGCTTTTCGCCGGCAGGGGGGATGTGGACGTACTTCGCTCTTCCCAGAAAGAAGGCCACTGTCGCGAATACCATCAACACCGCCGGAACGCCGAAGCCAATACGCGGGCCGTATCGGTCCAGCAGCAACGGACACAGGAACATCGAAGCGCAGGCACCGAGGTTGATCGCGAAGTAAAACCAGGCGTACATCTTCGATATCAGATGCTTGTTCCGCTGGCCGAACTGGTCGCCTACGTTGGCCGTCACGCAAGGCTTGATAATGCCCGATCCCAACGCGATCAGAACCATCCCCAAGCCCAGTCCCAGGCGGGTATGGTCCCAAGCAAGCGCCACCATGCCGACGCAGTAGACCACCGAGAAGAAGAGGATGGTGCGGTACTTGCCCAGCCAGCCATCGCTGAGCAGGGCGCCGATCAGCGGTGTGAAGTAAACCGCGGCGGTGAAGGTGTGAAACCATTCCTTCGCCTTTTCGTCGCCCATGACGTCGAGGCCGTGGCTGCCCATCAGGTACTTGGTCATGAACACGACCAAGATGGAGCTCATCCCGTAGAAAGCGAAGCGCTCGGCGGCTTCGTTCGCAAGGATGTACGGAATGCCGGCGGGCATCTTCTCGGACGGCAGGGGGGCGGTCAGGTATTCGCGCTTGGCCATGGCGGGTCTCAATGCCTCTACAGAGGTTGCGCACATTATCGGAGCGACAGACGCGGCACCGCTCCAGGCGTGCGAGTATCCTATCTCATAGGGGCGTTCCATAGCAATCCTGAAATGGGCTGATCGAGCCACACAGCGTCGTATCGTCGGCGTCTTGATCCTGTCGCTCTGAGGTGGTACTATCGCCGCGAACTCACAGCACACACCTTTTGTACTGAGGGCTAATGATGACTACGAGAAAGTGCCTAAGCGTCCTGATTGCCGCCGTATCGTTCCCTGTCCTCGCGTTCGCCGTTCAATCCGACGGTCCCGGCCACTCGCCGGACGCGAGGATGTTGCGATTCCCCGATGTCAGTTCTGATAAGATCGTTTTCTCCTATGCCGGAGACCTCTGGACCGTGTCGAAGATCGGCGGCGTCGCGCGCCGGCTCAGCTCGCCCAAAGGCGACGAGATGTTTCCGAAGTTCTCGCCCGATGGCAATACGATCGCCTTCAGCGGCAACTACGACGGGAACACCGACGTCTACGTGATCCCTTCGGAAGGGGGGACACCCAAGCGGCTGACCCACCACGGCGACGCCGATCTGGTCGTCGAGTGGTATCCCGACGGCGAGCACGTGCTCTATCGCTCGCGCATGGTCAGTCCGTCCACGCGTTTCAATCGCTTATTCAAGCAGTCGATAGCAGGGGGGTTGCCCCAGACGCTCCCGCTTCCTTACGGCGAGCTGGCGTCGTTCAGTCCCGACGGCGGCCGGATGGTCTTCCAGTTCATCTCGCGCGAGTTCCGCAACTGGAAGCGCTACCGCGGCGGCATGGCCAGCGACCTGTGGCTCTACGACTTCGTGGAGAACACCTCCGAGAAGGTCACCGATTTTCCCGGTACCGACGCCGTGCCGATGTGGCACGAGAACACCATCTACTTCCTCTCGGACCGCGCCGAAAACGAAAAGCTCAATATCTGGGCCTACGACCTCGGGACGGAGCGCTTTCGCCAAGTGACCGAGTTCGACGAATACGACGTCAAGTGGCCCAGCCTCGGTCCCGACGCGATCGTCTTCGAGAACGGCGGTCACATCTACCTGCTCGACCTCGCTTCCGGAACGTCAAAGCCGCTCGAGATCAGGGTCCCCGACGACTTGCCTCGGATTCGCACGGAGCTCAAGAACGTGTCGAAGCACATTGAGAACGCTTCGCTTTCGCCCAGCGGCAAGCGTGCGGTCTTCGAGGCGCGCGCTGAGATCTTCACCGTTCCCGAGAAGCACGGCAGCGTGCGGAACCTGACGAATACGTCCGGCGTCGCCGAACGGTATCCCGCCTGGTCACCCGACGGCAAGCGGATCGCGTACCTCTCGGACGAGACAGGCGAGTACGAGCTGTATCTGCGCTCCGGCGACGGCAAAGGCGAGCCCAAGCGAATCACCACCGACGGCGCGGTGTATCGCTACCGCCCCGTCTGGTCACCCGACAGCGAGCAACTCGCGTTCAGCGACAAGACCGGAAGCCTCTTCGTCGTGGACGCCGAAGGCGGCACGCCGCGGTTCGTCGACAAGGACGAATGGTCGAATATGAGCAGCTACGCCTGGTCGCCCGATAGCCGATGGGTCGCCTACGTCAAGCACGGCGCCAACCGCCACGGCGTCGTCATGATCTACGACACTAATGAAGCAGTCGTCCACCCTGTAACGACCGATTTCTATGACAGTGCGTCACCTGTCTTCGACGCGGAGGGCAAGTACCTTTTCTTCTCGTCCAACCGTTCGTTCGATCCGATCTATGGCGACATGGACAGCACGTGGATTTATCCGAACTCGACGCAGCTCTATGTCGTGACATTGAAGGAGGACACGCCTTCACCCTTGGCGCCGCGCAGCGATGAAGAAGAGGGCGAAGACGACAATGAAGATGAGGGCGAGAAGGACAAGGAGGTAGCGGACCCGAACGATCCCAACGAAGTGGACGGGACACAAGCCCAGGAGGATGAAGAAGACAAAGAGGCAAAAGGCAAAGACAAGGCGGAGCCGGTCGAGATCGAATTCGACGGAATCACTGACAGGATCGTCGAGCTGCCGATAGATGCAGGCAACTTCGGTGGGCTCGCTTGTGTCAAGGACAAGCTTCTGTTCCTGCGCCAGCCAGCGGCCGGAGCCGGTGGAGGCGGACCTTCGGGGACCCTACGCTACTACGACCTGAAGGAGCGCGAAGAAAAGACGGTGATCGAGAAGATCGACAGCTTCGACGTCTCCGCCGACGGCAAGAAAGTGCTGTACAAAAGCCGCTCGACGTACGGCATCGTCGATCTGGGCGAGAACAAGAAGGTCGGTGACGGCAAGATCGCTTCCGACGACCTGAAAGCCTGGATCGACCCACCCCAAGAGTGGCGCCAGATCTTCGTCGAAGCCTGGCGCATCCAACGCGACTTCTTTTACGACCCGAACATGCACGGCGTCGACTGGCTTGCGATGCGCGAGCGCTACGCGGCGCTACTGCCTTACGTCGTGGATCGCGAAGACCTGAACTATATCATCGGCGAGATGTTCGGCGAGCTCAACGCGTCCCACACGTACGTGCGCGGCGGTGACATCGAAAGTCCCGAGCGGCTTTCCGTGGGACTGCTGGGTTGTGACTTCGAGCTGGACGATGCTAACGACGCCTACCGTATCAGCAAGATCCACGATCCCGGCGAACAGGGCGCCGAGCCGCGCTCGCCTCTGCGTGCGCCGGGTGTCAACGTGCAGGAGGGTGACTACCTGCTGGCGGTCAACGGTCGGCCTGTGGATACGTCCAAGGATCCCTGGGCGGCTTTCCAAGGTCTTGCCGGTGAAACCGTGACATTGACCATCGGTCGCACGCCGGACACAAATGACGCGAACGACGCTCTGGTCAAGCCGATGGACAGCGAGTTCCGTTTGCGCAATCTCGCGTGGATCGAAGAGAACCGCAGGAAGGTCGAGGAAGCCACGCAAGGGCGGGTCGGCTATGTCTATGTCCCCGACACCGGCACGAACGGGCAGAGCGAACTGGTCCGCCAGTTCACGCCGCAATGGGACATGGATGCACTCATCATCGACGAGCGCTTCAACAGTGGAGGCCAGATCCCCGACCGCTTCATCGAACTGCTCAATCGACCGGTCTACAATCAGTGGGCGCGGCGTGACCATCACGACTGGCAAACACCGACGATCGCGCACACCGGCCCCAAGGTCATGCTGATGAACGGCTGGTCGGGCTCGGGTGGCGACGCGTTCCCATACTACTTCCGCGCCGCCGGACTCGGCCCGTTGGTCGGCACGCGCACCTGGGGCGGACTGATCGGCTACACCCGCAACCCACAACCCATTGACGGTGGTTTCGTCTCCGCGCCGTCGTTCGGTATCTATCGCGACGGCAAGTGGGAGGTCGAAGCCTACGGTGTCGATCCGGACTACGACGTGGAGAACGCGCCGCACGAGATGGTGGCCGGGCGCGATCCGCAACTGGAGACCGCTATCGGAGTCGTTTTGAAGCTACTCGAACAACAGCCGCAGCGGCCGGCCCGGCCCGCCTATCCGGATCGGTCGGCGCCCAGGATTCGATAATCAGATGTAATGAAGGAGTCAAGTCATGAGATATGTATACGTGACGGCGCTGCTCGCAGCCGCGGCGCTGATGTCCGGCTGCACCGAACAGGACGCGGAAACCGCCAAGGAGGCACAGTTGCAGACGTTTATTGACAAACATCTAGAGACAGTCAAACCGCTGGCCAAACAGGCGGCGCTGGCGTCATGGGACGCTGCTGTCACCGGCGACCCCAACGCGTACGACCGTTCCAGCGAGCTGACGCTGCAAATCCGCAACGTCTATCGCGATCCGAACGAGTTCGCCTATCTCAAGGAGCTCAAGCAGTCCGGCGGTATCGACGACCCGCTCCTGGTGCGCCAATTGGACGTCCTGTACAACGCGTACCTGGCCAACCAGATCGACGCGGACCTGCTCAAGCAGATCGTCGAGCTGGGCACCGAGATCGAGAAGAACTTCAGCACGTTCCGCGGCACGATCGACGGCCGGAAGGTGACCGACAACGAGATCAAGGACATCCTGAAGACCTCGACGGATTCGACGGCGCGCGAGAAGGCCTGGCAGGTGAGCAAGCAGGTTGGTCCTGTCGTCGCGGCCGACCTCATTCGGCTGGTCAAGCTGCGCAACCAGGCCGCCACCAAGCTCGGCTTCGACAATTACCATAGCCTTGTCCTGACGACAGGCGAGCAGGACGTTAACGAGCTGGATCAAATCTTCGACGAACTGAAGAGGCTGACGGATGAGCCCTTCGCGGCGCTCAAAGCCGAACTGGACGCGCGCCTGGCGGCCAACTGCGGGATCGCCGTCAGTGAGCTCCTGCCCTGGCACTACCACGACCCGTTCTTCCAGGAAACGCCGATGGTCTACGACCTCGACCTCGACGTCTATTACGAGGACAAAGATGTCAAGGAATTGGCGCAGAAGTTCTATGACGGGATCGGTCTGCCGGTCGAATCGATTCTGGACGACAGCGATCTGTACGAGAAGGAAGGCAAGAATCCGCACGCCTTCACCACTGACATCGACCGTGAAGGCGACGTTCGCATTCTCTGCAATCTCAAGAACAACGAGACGTGGATGGAGACCATCCTGCATGAGTTGGGTCACGCGGTCTACGACAAGTACCAGGACTCCGAGATGCCGTATCTGCTGCGCGAGCCCGCTCACACGTTCACGACTGAGGCCGTCGCGATGTTCTTCGGCCGGCTCAGTCGCAATCCCGCCTGGATGCAGCAGATGCTGGGCTTGACCGACGTACAGCGCAGCGAAATCGCCAAGGTCAGTGACAAGTACGCCCAGCTCAAGCAGCTCATCTTCGCCCGTTGGGCGATGGTGATGTACGACTTCGAGAAGCAGCTTTACGCCGATCCCGATCGAGACCTCAACACGTTATGGTGGGACATGGTCGAGAAATACCAATTGGTCAAACGCCCCCCGGCGCGCAACGCGCCAGACTGGGCCGCTAAGATTCACTTTTCGATTGCGCCGTGCTACTACCATAATTACATGCTGGGTGAGTTGCTCGCTTCGCAACTGAACCACTACATCGCCTTCAATGTCCTGAAGCTGGACTCCGACAAGGATGTCAGTCGCGTCGGCCAGGTCAAGGCCGGGCAGTTCCTCAAGCAGAAGGTCTTTGAGGTCGGTGATTGCTATTACTGGAACGAGATGATCAAGCGAGCCACAGGCGAGCCCCTGACCGCCAAGTACTTCGTTGCCCAGTTCGTGAAGTAGCTATTTACAGAGTTGATTCTGAGGAGACACGGATGAACGACGCCAATCATGCGCCGCAAGAGTTGACAATCAAAGTTCTCTTCTTCGGCGTGCTGCTGTCGATGATCCTCTCGGCGGCGAACGCCTACCTGGGGCTGTTTGCCGGGATGACTGTCTCGGCGGCCATCCCGGCGGCGGTGATCGCGCTGGGAATCATGCGGTTCTTCCGGGGCAGCAGCATTCAGGAATGCAACTTGATCGGCACGTGTGCGTCCGCGGGGGAATCGCTCGCCGCGGGCGTGATCTTCACGCTGCCAGCCCTGTTGCTGCTGGGTTTCTGGGATCAGTTCGACTACTTCTGGGTCGCGCTCATCGCCGGCTTCGGCGGCTTGCTGGGCGTGCTTTTCACCATCCCGCTGCGGCGTTCCCTGATCATCGAACAGAAGCTCCAATTCCCAGAGGGCGTCGCTACCGCCAAAGTGCTGGAGACTGGGCGCACGGATGCTTCCGGGGTCTGGTATATCGTCAAGGCGGCCGTAGCAGGCGGACTGTTCAAGATCGGTGCTAACGCGATCGGTTTCTGGCCCGAGATCATGCAGGGTGCGGCCCGCGTGCGCGGTTCGATCGCGTATTTCGGGTCAAACCTCAGTCCGGCGCTTCTGTCGGTCGGCTATATCGTAGGGCTGAACATCGCCATTCTGATCTTCATCGGGGGTGCTGCCAACTGGCTCGTAACGATTCCGATTGTCGCTGCTCAGGATGAATGGCCGGTCTACCAACTTGAGAGCGAGGTACAGAATCCTGACGCTTGGAACGTGTTTGCCCTGGCCTACGAAAGCGTCGATCCGAACGCCTCAGGGACCGACCTCGAAGCCGTCCGGAAGCGCAATGCAGCTACTGAGACCAGACTCGGCACTCCGGTCGGGGCGCTCGAATACGCGGGAAGAATCTGGTCCCAGCGCACGCGCTACATCGGTGTCGGCGGCATGCTGATCGGCGGCTTATGGACCATTTTCCGGATGCGCAAGTCGCTGGTCAGTGGGGTGGCCAGCGGTCTGAAGGCCTATCGGCAAATCCGGGACGGCCAAACCGAAATCGAGCGGACGGAGAAAGACCTGCCGATGCATTGGATCCTCTTTCTGATCATCGGCTCGGTCGTTCCCCTGTTTCTGGTCTACCAGCATTTCGTCCAGCAGATCCCCATTTCGCTGGTGATGGCTCTTGTCATGCTGCTCACCGGGTTTCTCTTTGCCGCGGTGGCCGGGTACATGGCGGGCCTCGTGGGTTCGTCCAACAACCCGATCTCCGGTGTCACGATCTCGACGGTCCTGGTCTCCGCGTTGTTGCTGTGTCTGCTGATGGGCATTCTGGACATCGGGGGACCCCAAGGCACTGGCTTCTGGGAATGGTGCAAGGCGGTTTTCACCGCGGGTATGCGCGTGGGCGCGGAGAAGGGTCCTGCGGCCGCCGTCATCATCGGCGCCGTGGTTTGCTGCGCGGCCGCCATTGCCGGCGATGTCATGCAGGACCTCAAGTGCGGCCGGCTCGTTGGGACCACTCCCTGGAAGCAGCAGTTGATGGAAATGCTGGGCACGGGTGCTGCGGCCCTCATCATCGGGCCGGTCCTGATTCTCCTGCAGAACGCCTATGGCTTCGCCGGCATGGAAGGAGTCGGCCCCAAGGCCCTGTCTTCGCCGCAGGCAAATCTCATGGCATCGGTAGCCAAGGGGGTCTTTCAAGGAGGGTTGCCCTGGGTGTATTTCGGCATCGGGATGGGGGTGGCGGTGCTGATCATCGCGCTGGATGCATACCTGCAGGCGAGGAACTGCTCGTTCCGCACACCGGTGCTTGCGGTCGCTATCGGGTTCTATCTGCCGTTTCAATTGTCGGTGCCCATCTTCATCGGCGGCCTCGTCAGTCTGGCGGTCAAGAGCTATCATAAGTCACACAAGACTGAGGCTCAGGAAGTGGAAGCGTCGGATCGTCGGGGCCTGCTCATGGCTTCCGGTCTCATTACCGGCGAAGCACTGATGGGAATCCTCGTGGCCATTCCCATCGTCGTTCTCAAACAGTTCGATATTGAGCTGCCCATCATCGAACATTTCACTGGCCGCGTGATGCCATTCGGCGGCTTGGTCGGTGTCGTGCTCTTAGCTGCTGTCACCTTCTGGCTTTACCTGACCACCGTGCGAAAAAGACAAAGCTGAACACCGAAAAAGAAAGGACTCAGCTAAATGACAGACCTAGTGGACGCGTACATAGACGCGAACCAACAGCGTTTCATTGAAGAACTAAAGCAGTTCATGCGGTTTCCCTCCGTCAGCGCTCAGCAGGCGCGTGACAAGGACACGCGGGCATGCGCCGCATGGCTGATGAGCCATTTCCGCAAGCTGGGTCTCGAGGCCCAACTCATTGACATCGGCGGCCAGCCGATCGTTCGCGCGGGAACAAAGGGGACCACGTCCCGCCGCGTGCTCATCTACGGCCACTATGACGTGCAGCCTGAAGACCCGTTGGGCGAATGGAAGACGCCGCCGTTTGAGCCGACGATTCGCGATGGCATTCTCTACGGTCGAGGAGCAACAGACGACAAGGGCCAGCTTTTTGCGCACGTCAAAGCCGTCGAAAGCCTACTCCAGACCGAAGGCAAACTTCCCTGCGAGGTGCTCTTTCTGCTCGAAGGTGAAGAAGAGTCCGGCGGAGACGCCCTGCCGCGCTACGTCACGCAGGCGCGGGAGGAGCTGACCTGCGACGCTGTGATTATTTCTGACAGCACGATGTATGACGCCGACACCCCGGCCATAACGAATGGCTTACGCGGTATCCTCGCTTTCGAGTTTACTGTCAAGGGGCCGGACAGCGATGTCCATTCCGGCGCTTACGGCGGTGCCGTGGCCAATCCGGCGATGGTCCTGGCGCAGATCCTGGCGGCCTGCGTCGCGCCGGACGGCAGGATTCTGATCCCGCATTTCTATGACGCTGTGGCACCGCTGGAGGACTGGGAGCGCGAAGATTTCCGGAGACTTGCCTTCAACGACGAGGCCCTGACCCGGGAGTTGAACGTGCCGCGCCTGCATGGTGAGGCCGGCTATGAGACGTTGGAGCGGCTCTGGTCCCGTCCGACCTTCGAGGTCAACGGCATTTTCGGCGGCTATCAGGGTCAGCGGTCCAAGACAATCATCCCGGCCAGTGCCACAGCCAAGATCAGCGCCCGGCTCGTGCCGCATCAGGATCCGGCGAAGACCCGTGACCTGATCTTCAAGCACCTTCATGCCGTCTGCCCGGACACGGTCCGCCTGGAGATTTCGGAGTTCGGGATGAGCCCGCCGGTGCTATTCGACGTGAGCACGCCGGTCATCCGGGCTGCCGAGGAGGCCCTGCGCAAGGGCTTCGGCCACGAGGCCGTTTTCATTCGCTGCGGAGGGTCGATCCCGGTCGTAAGCACTTTCGTGGAGCAGTTGGGCTGTCCCGTCGTTCTCATGGGCTTCGGCCTTGACAGCGACCACCCCCATGGGCCCAACGAGCACTTCAGCCTCGACAGCTTCTGCCGAGGCACGAAGGCCGCTGGTCATCTGCTCCGCACGATCTGAGCGCAAGTGCGGTCCTCGCCTCATGGGTATCTTCCTGGCCATACCCATCGTAGCGCTGAAGCAATACGATATCGACCTGCCGATCATCAAGCACTTCACCGGCTCGCTGCTGCCTTTCGGTGGCTGGCTCGGCAGCGCGCTGCTGATCGGGGTGGTCTGCTGGCTCAACCGCGTCGCACGAGGCGCCAAATCGCCAGCGTAGGTTACGCATCGTGACAGGAGAAGACTCACATGGCGCCCGGCGGCCGGAGCGTGATCGTCGGTATCGATCTGGCGGGCTCTCCGCGTCGTCCGACCGGTGTCTGCATCCTGCGCGGCATAACGGCGCAGGCTCGCATCGCCCACTCAGACGAGGAAATCCTCGATACCGTAGTGCGGGCAAAGCCCGACCTCGTACCGATCGACGCTCCGCTGAGCTTACCGCCCGGACGCAAAACCATCCACGACCGGACCGGCGCGCACCTGCGCGAATGCGATCGCCAATTGCAGCGCCGCGGCATCCGCTTCTTCCCGATCACGCTCGGTCCTATGCGCATGCTGACCGAACGCGGCCTGGCGCTCAAAGCGAAGATTGAGGCTCTGGGCTATCGCGTCGTCGAATGCTACCCCGGCGCCGCGCAGGACATCTGGCGAATCCCTCGCCAACGCCGTGATCGAGCGGGGCTGCGGCAGGGCCTGCAGGCCCTGGGAGTCAAGGGCCTGGCATCGGAGATGACAGGCGACGAGTTGGACGCCGTGACAGCGGCTCTGGTCGGACGTTGCCTCCTGTTGGGCAAGGGCGATATGCTCGGAGGCCAGAATGGCATCCTTGTGCCGCGAGGCAAGCCTGAGTGAATGGCGTCACTTCAGGGACCGAGGAATCACCAATTGGACAAGTCCGCCCCGCACTCTAGCTCTGGTCCGTGTTCAGCGTCGGCCCCTGCGGCGACGGCAGGGACACGCCGGGCTCGGTTTCCGGGGTCTGGAGGGCCCGGGTGCGAGCATCTACTGTGCGCGGGACATCGAGATCGGTGTCGGTGGCAGCGCCAAGCTCTTTGAACTTACGGGCCGAAACGAGAACGGAGCGCTCCAGCGATCCGACGGCGTCATTATACGCTTCGGTAGCACGTCCGAGGTTCTTTCCGACCGCCTCGAAGTGGCTGGCGAGTGTGCGAATCCGCTTGTACAGCTCTTTGCCCAGATCGCTAATAGCCTGGGCATTCTCGGCGACGCGCTGCTGCTGCCAGCCGTATGCAACGGCCCGCAGTAGGGCAATCAATGTGGTCGGCGTCGCAAGGATTACTTTCTTCTCGACCCCCATCTCGATCAGGCGGGGTTCCTGCTCTAGCGCGGCGCTGAAGAACATCTCTCCTGGCAAAAACATAACGACGAACTCTGGGGTCTGCGGGAACTGGTCCCAATAGCCCTTGGCACCAAGATTCTGCATCTGTGTCAGGACGTGCCCGGCATGCCGCTTCAACTGTTCCCTGCGGGTCACTTCATCGGCAGCCTCAATTGATGCCAGGTAGGCATCCAGCGGCGTCTTGGAATCTACTACAACGATACGCTCGTTCGGCAACTTCACAACCATATCGGGACGAATCCGTCCCGTGCCGACCGACGCGGATTCCTGAGTCACGAAGTCGCAGTATTCCACCATACCTGCGATTTCAACCACGCGCTTGAGTTGGATTTCCCCCCACCGACCGCGCACATCGGGCCGACGCAGCGCCGTGACGAGGTTGGCGGTCTCCTTGCGCAGATCGCTTTCGGAAGCGGCCAGCGATTTGATCTGCTCGGTCAGGGTTGTGAAGCCAACTTTCTCTATCTTCCCCAGTTTGTCATCAACCTTGGCCAGAGAGTCCCTCAGCGGTTTGACTAACTCGTCGATAGCTTTCTGGCGTTTTTCCAGCTCGCTCTTGGCGCCCTCGTGGAATTTTTCGAGGCTGGTCTTGGCCAGTTCGAGGAACTGCGTGC
The DNA here is from genome assembly GCA_016927855.1 of Sedimentisphaerales bacterium. Taxonomy (GTDB): domain Bacteria; phylum Planctomycetota; class Phycisphaerae; order Sedimentisphaerales; family Anaerobacaceae; genus JAFGLV01. The sequence continues at coordinate 19,609 of JAFGLV010000077.1, read as the reverse complement.
TGCTGACCTTGAGCGTCTCGGCCGACAGGGCCTTGAAGGCATCGGAAAGCTTCTGCCTGGCTTCGTCGAGCAGAGCGAGCTTATCCTTGGCGGCCTTCTCCTGCTCGGCCAGCTTCGTAGTCAATCCGCTGATCTGAGCCTTGGCCTCCGAGAGTTCCGCCTGAAGAGAGGCGATCCGCTCGTCCCTGGACGTCAGTTGCGTTTCCAGTTCGGGTAGTCGCGAGCTGCGCTCCTCTGCCGCGACGCGCCCGCGAAACTCCTCGACGCGCTCTTGCTCGAGCCGGCGGATTCTGCGTAGCGCCACCAGCGCTGCAGCTCCGGCCCCAACAACAATGCTGATAACGGCGATCAGAACCTGTTCCATGCCAACGCTCCGCGGTATTTCACCCAGGGTGAGGTCTGGAAGCAATTATATGAGCTCGCGCGGGACATTTCAAACCCACCGCGAGATTGGATCGCGAGAAAACTGTTGCCGCGTCGCGACCAGCCTTGTATCGTCCTGGTGCACTTGGCTCGGATCTGGCCTGGAAGAACGAGATGGAACCGATCGAAGCAGTAGTCTTTGACTGGGGTGGCGTGCTCATCGAGAACCCTGCACCGGCACTCATGGCCTACTGCGCACGAGCTTTGAGTGTGAGCGTGGAGGACTACGAAAGATCTCATAGCGCGCACGGCAGGCGGTTCCAGACGGGCCAGATCACGGAGGCCGCATTCTGGGAGAGAGTCTGCGGAGACCTGAGCCGACCCACGCCTCCGGTTGCCTCGCTCTGGGGTCAGGCGTTCCGCGCAGTATATGCGCCGCGCGCGGAAGTCTTCGCTCTGGCCCGCCGCCTTCGCTCGGGAGGCATCAAGACCGCTTTGCTGACCAACACCGAGCCACCGGTGATGCAATATTGGCACGACCAGCATTATAGGATGTTCGATGCCTTGGTCTTCTCGTGCGCCGAAGGCGTCGCCAAGCCTGACCCGGATGTCTACCGTGTCGTCGCTCAGAAACTCGATGTTGCGACCGAGCGTTGTGTGCTCATCGACGACAGACAGGACTTTATCGACGGCGCGAGTGTAGTCGGAATGAACGGCATTCTCTACAAGGATCTCGAGCAGGTCGAGGACGAGCTGGAGAGCCTCGGAGTGCAGGCGCGAGAAGGGAGGTGAGACGTGGGTTTCCTGGGGCTCCTCGCGAGCAAGCCCGTCGTGCTGCTGGACGGCGCTATGGGCACGGAGCTGGACAAGAAAGGCCTGATGGGCCGGGGCAGGACGAATCTCGACAGTCCCGACGCGGTGGCGGAGATCCACGCGGCCTATGCGCAAGCCGGCTGTGACGCGCTGACCACCAACACGCTGACGATGAATCGCATCTACATCGAAACGCACAATGTCGGCGTCTCGGTCGAAGAGGTCAATCGCGCCGGTGCCAGGCTGGCCTGCCAGGCCACCGGCTGCAGCGAATACGTTCTCGGCGACATGAGTTCGACCGGCCAGCTTCTCGAACCTTACGGCACATACAACGGAGGCCAATTCTGCCACGCCTTCCGGGAGCAGGCTCAGGTGTTGGCGAACGCCGGCATCAATGCCTTTCTGGTCGAGAGCATGTTCGATCTGCGTGAAGCGATTGTGGCTTTGCACGCCTGCAAAGAGGTCTCGTCGCTGCCGGTGATCGTCTCGATCGCCTTCCAGACAGAAACGAAGGGGGGCCGGACTATGATGGGCGACACCGCCGAGCAATGCGCCAAGCGCCTGACCGAAGAGGGCGCCGACGTGATAGGCGCCAACTGCGGCGATCTCGACCCGAGCCGCATGGCCCAGGTCGTGGCGCTGCTCAAAGAGGCGACGCACCTGCCGCTCCTGGCCCAGCCCAACGCCGGCCTGCCGACACTCGTCCACGGCAAGACCGTCTTTGCGATGGGTCCGACTGAATTTGCCGACGGCCTGGCCGAGTGCATCCGCGCCGGCGCGCAAATCGTCGGCGGCTGCTGCGGTACCACGCCGCAGCACATCCGCGCGGCTCGCGCCATGATCGAAGGAATGTAACCACGGCCGGCGCTGTGCCCACTGGACCGATGAAAAACCATATGATCTGAGAGCAACCGAATGACGCGTATCGCTCCGAAACGGGAATTGTCCCTGTTTGACTCAACGTGCATCATCGTCGGCATCATCATAGGGGCCGGCATCTACCAGATGGCCCCGGATATTGCCAAAGGCGCCGGTTCCTCGTGGGGGGTGCTGGCCCTCTGGGGGCTTGGAGGGTTGCTCTCGCTCTGCGGCGCGTTGGGCTACGCGGAGTTGGCGACGGCGTATCCGCAAGAAGGCGGCGACTACGTCTATCTCAGCAAGGCGTACGGGCGTTGGGCGGGTTTTCTCTTCGGCTGGGCCCAGCTTACCGTGGTCCGGCCCGGCGACATCGCCGTCATGGCCTTTGCCTTCGCCACTTATGCCCGTGCGATCTACGATCCATTGGCAGGGCACCCTCAAGTTAGCCAACGGGTCTTTGCCGGTGCGGCAACCATCGCGCTGACGCTGATCAACATAGCCGGCGTCAAGCAGGGCAAGTGGACGCAGAACCTCCTGACGACGGTCAAGGCCCTGGGCCTTCTGGCCATCGTCGCCATCGCCATTGTCGCGCCGCGCGCGGGTCGGGAGGCCACCCCGTTCGAGCCTCTGCCGATGAGTCTGGCATTGATCTTCGTGCTGTTCGTTTACGGCGGCTGGAACGAGATGGCCTACGTGGCAGCGGAAGTGAAGGACCCGCGCAAGAATATCGTCCGCGCTCTGGTCGTCGGCACGGCAGCGGTTATGGTGCTCTACCTCCTGGTCAACGGCGCCTTTCTCTACACGCTCGGCCATGACGGCCTGGCCGCATCCCAAGCAGTGGCCAGCGAGAGCATCGCCACGGTCTTCCCCACGGTGGGAGCCAGGCTGATCAGCGCCCTGGTCTGCATCTCCGCGCTGGGCGCTGCCAACGGTCTGATCTTCACCGGCGCTCGCATCTCTTACGCCCTGGGCAGCGAGCATCGGACCTTCAGGGCCCTCGGCCGGTGGCATGAACGTACCGGTACGCCGGTGCCGGCCCTGGCGGCGCAGGGCGCCATCGCGTTGGGCCTGATCCTGGTCTTTGGAGGCTACATCGATGCCATTCTCTACACGGCCGCGGCGGTGTACGCCTTCTATATGGCCACCTCACTTTCCGTGATCGTCCTGCGCTTCAAAGAGCCACAGGTCGAACGGCCGTATCGCGTGACGGGCTATCCGGTCACGCCGCTGATCTTCAGCGCCGTCTGCGCTGTGCTCATCCACAGTTCGATCTCATACGCGTGGGCGTTCAAACGAATCAGCTTGATAGTCCTCCTCGCCGCGCTCGGGCTGGGAATGGTCGTCTATTGGTTCGCAGACGTCCGCCCAGGCAAGCGGGGCACGCACAGTCTCTGAGGACAGGCGTACGGGCGGGCGAATTGTCGGCAGATTGTGCAATAGAGCACCGGCCGCCATCCGTCTAATATGGCAAGTTTGCGCCACGACGGCCAGGCGCGAAGATACCATGCAGTAAACGCGGCTGCCCTCGGGGTGGGCGGCGGCCGTAGGGCACGGAAGCTTAGCCGGCGGCATTCTGAAAGGACCAGACGCTCACTCGCCGAGGACGACAACGAAGATATTCGGCCGGCGCCCTGGAGCCGGCCACCCGCTGACCGAACCCAGCACCAAGTGCCCATGCATCATTCGACAGTGAGTGGTCCTCGCGACCACTCATTGCCTTTTGGGGACGGTCGCAAGAGCAAAGACCGAGAACATCCAAGTCGAATGGTGCCCTGAGCCTGGGAGAGAAGCCGCGGAGGGACTACCGACAATCGGGCGGCAGATGCACTGAATCGGCGGGGATGGCAAACCTTCTGGAGAGGGTCTCCAGCAGCATTTCGAGGCGTTTGAGCTGGTAATCGGTCGCCAAAGCCGATACCCCGTTGCCGACCAGGCAAATCCGAAGGGTCCGCTCCGAGGCCGGACCGGTATAGGCGGTGGATTGCATCTGCCATTTCTCGGTCGCTTGGATTTCGCCGTCGCCGGCACCGACCCCGTTGCAGAGGACGAAATGACAGTTCAAATCGCCCACGTCGGCCAACCCGCTCGCGGCCGCCAGTCTCTCGACGTTGCCGCCTTTGGTCTGGCTGTAGAAGATCTCGATACTGTTCCACCGGTCTGCGGTTTGCGGGACCTGCGAGCGCAAGGCGTGGTCGACCGACTCGAGCCGATAGTACGTCGAAAGGCAAAACGGACCGGCGGAAGGGGGGTTGTTGCCCAGTGCCATCAGGACGACCGCTCCGGTCGTCATGGAAACCAGCAGCGCCGCAAGAACTTTGGCTACTCTCGGCTGACCCGACATAGAAACCCGACCATTACTATCCTTGTGGTCAGTGGAACCGCACCCCATCATCTGCATGCTCGGCAAGTGCTCGTGCAGGATGCCTGTTTTATATACGAGTCCATCGGCACTTGCCAGGGTGCAACTGTAATAATTGCCTAAAAATTGAGCGCGCTGCGGCGCTTTCTTCCGATATGAGAGACATGCTGCGTTCATCGTTTACAGTTGGCGATTCGTGATTTAGGATTTGCACCGACGCCGGGCGTATGATGCGCGGCGCGGCTGGTGAGCAAATCACACATTCAAAGGGTCTCGTATGTCACAGTGGCGCACTATATCGTCCGAGGAAATCGCCCGGCTCACGGAACAAGGCTGTACCTGTGCCGACTGGTCGAAGGTGCAGGTGGCCGAGGGGTTTCGCGCCGATCGGGTGCGCGCCACGCATTTCTGCGGCGAGATCAGGCTGGGCGTGTTCGCCCAGGAAGCGTCATTCGCCGGTGGCGTCTCCAAACCGACGGGGATATCGAACGCCACGCTTCACAACTGCACCGTCGGCAACGACGTCTACATCAGCCAGGTCAGCAACTATATCGCCAACTATGTCATCGAAGATAATGTCGTCATCGACAACATCGACCTGCTCGCGGTCAATGGGCGCAGTTCGTTCGGCAATGGGACCGAAGTAGCGGTCGTCAACGAAGCCGGCGGGCGCGAGATTCCCATTTACGACTACCTCTCGGCTCAGACCGCCTACGTCATGGCTTTCTATCGGCACCGGTCGGCCGTGGTCGCCAAGCTCAAGCAGATGATCGCGGGTTACGCTGCTTCGGTGACGTCGGCGCAAGGCCTGATCGCCAAGGGCGCGCGAATCATGAACTCGCGCATCCTGCGGAACGTCAAGATCGGTCCGGCCGCCGTCGTCGAGGGCGCCAACCGGCTGGAGAACGGTTCGATCAACAGCAGTGTTGAGGACCCCGTCTATATCGGACCCGGCGTCTATGCCGAAGGTTTCATCGCGTGCAGCGGCTCGAAGATCACCGACGGCACGATCATCTGCGAGTGCTTCGTGGGCCAAGGCACGGAGCTGGCCAAGGAGTACTCCGCCGAGAACTCGGTCTTCTTCGCCAACTGCGGCGGCTTTCACGGCGAAGCCTGCGCCATTTTCGCCGGACCTTATACCGTAACGCACCACAAATCGACGCTGCTGATCTCCGGCCTCTTTTCCTTCCTCAACGCCGGCAGCGGAACCAACCAGAGCAACCACATGTACAAGCTGGGTCCCGTCCATCAAGGCGTCGTCGAGCGCGGCTCCAAGACCGGCAGCGACTCCTACATGCTCTGGCCTGCCAAGGTCGGTCCCTTCACGGTGGTCATGGGCCGGCACTATCGCAACTCGGACACCTCCGACTTGCCCTTCTCGTACCTGATCGAGCACGACGATCAGAGCGTGCTGGCGCCGGGGGTGAACCTGCGCAGCGTCGGGACAGTGCGCGACGCGCGCAAATGGCCGCAGCGCGACAGGCGCAAAGATCCGAAGAAGCTCGACCTGGTCAACTTCAAGCTGCTCAGCCCCTTCACGATCCAGAAGATGATCAACGGCCGCGACCTCCTGCTGCGACTCAAGGAGACTTCCGGTCCCACCTCAGATTACTTCACCTACAACAGCGTCATGATTCCCAACGCCTCGTTGGAGCGCGGCATCAGGCTCTACCAGATCGGAATCGACAAGTTTATCGGCAACTGTCTCCTCAAGCGTCTCGAGGGCAAGACCTTCCAGAGCCTCGATGAGCTGCGCGCCGTGCTCAAACCGAGGACTACCATCGGTCTGGGAAAATGGCTCGATCTGGCTGGCATGTTCGCACCCGAGGAGACTATCGAGGAGATGCTGGCCGACATCGAGGATGGCCGGATCAATACGCTGGAAGAAGTGACCGCCAGATTCACCGCGATCCATGAAGCCTACCCGATGTACGAATGGGCCTGGGCGGTCGACGTCATCAGCAGACAGCTCGGCAAGAGCATAGAGGCGATTACCGCCGAGGACATCATCGGCCTGACCAGGCGCTGGCAGGCGGCGGTAGTGGACCTCGACCATCAGTTGCACGCCGATGCCAAGAAGGAGTACGCGGCCACCGCCCAGATCGGCTTTGGACTGGACGGCGGCGAGGAAACCAAGCACAGGGACTTCGAGGCCGTGCGCGGCTCGTTCGAGACCAACGGCTTCGTGGCAGAGATCGACAAGCACATTGCGACCAAAACGGCGCTGGCCGAAGAGCTCATCAGTCGAATCCAGCCATTGCAGGGCTGACCGGCCAGCGCTTTCGTTTTTGACGTGGCCGCCGCCCCAGGCCCAGGCCAGAGAATCCGAAACACTCCTTTTTTTTGAAAGGAGGGGAGCCATGAGGGTCATCATTGAGCCCGATTACGGGATCGCGTCCAAGTGGGCCGCCAATTACGTCGCCAGGAGAATCCTCAAGTTCGGTCCAACAGCAGACAAGCCGTTCGTGCTGGGCCTTCCGACCGGCTCGTCGCCCATTGGCATGTACAACGAACTGGCCGCTCTGAACCAGAAGGGCAAACTGTCCTTCCAGCACGTGGTCACGTTCAATATGGACGAGTACGTCGGGCTACCACAGGACCATCCGGAAAGCTACCACTCGTTCATGTGGAAGCATCTATTCGGTCGCATTGACATCCCCAAAGAAAACGTGAACATCCTCAGCGGCAACGCGCCGGACTTGGCGGGTGAGTGTGCCGCCTACGAGCAACGCATCGAGCAGAGGGGAGGGATCCACCTCTTCGTCGGCGGGATCGGGCCCGACGGGCACATCGCTTTCAACGAGCCGGGCTCGTCGCTGACTTCGCGCACTCGCGTGATGTCGCTGACGCAAGACACGATCCTCGCCAACTCGCGTTTCTTCGATGGCGATATCAACAAGGTCCCCAAGACCGCTCTGACCGTCGGGGTCGGGACCGTCATGGACGCGCAGGAAGTGCTGATCATCGTCAACGGGTACAACAAGTCCCGCGCGCTGCGTCACGCCATCGAAGAAGGAGTCAACCACATGTGGACGATCAGCGCCCTGCAGATGCATCCGAACGGGATCATCGTGTGCGATGACGCGGCGACGATGGAATTGAAGGTAGCAACCGTCAAGTACTTCAAGGATGTAGAAGCAGCCAACCTGGACCCAGGCACGCTCTGATGCGACGACGGCACCGGATTGAGTCCACTCGACAGACGCATGAGGCAGGGGATTGCACGACGGAAATCCCCTGCTTTTCCATGCGTTGGGTTACCTGACGGGGGCTAATTCGTATTCGGCTCCGTCGGCGGAACGTTCACCGGCGGGACAGGAGTCACCGACATAGGAGGCCGGATCGGCGTCGGCGGGGCGCTGCCCTGCGGATAGACGATAGTGGCCTCGTCGCGCAAGGACTTCAGGTATTCGCCGGCGAGTTGCCTCTGCTTTTCCCGTTTCAGGTGCGCGATGAGGTTCGCTTCGATCTCGTCGAAGGGCACCGTGCGGGCATCCTTGTGGCCCGTGGCCTTGATGATGTGGTAGCCGTATTGGGTCTCTACGACGTCGCTGACCTCATTGGGCTCAAGGGCAAACGCCACGTGCTCGAAAGGCGGGACCATTTCGCCGCGCGGGAAGAAGTCCAGATCGCCCCCGCGCGGGGCTGACGCTGGATCGGTCGAATGAGCCTTGGCCAGCTCGGCGAAATCAGCGCCCTGTCTGATCTGCTCGAGCAGATCTTGGGCCCTCGCCTTGTTAGGATCGGAATTCGGGTCCGCCCCGTCGGAGTGACCCAACAGGATGTGACTGACCCGCACCATCTCCGGCTGATTGAAGTCCGCCACGCGCTCTTGGTAGAATGCTCGGGCTTCAGTATCATTCACATCCGTCCTGCCTGCCAGCTTCGCTTCCATGAACTTCTCGAGCGCCATCCCTTCCCTGAACTGCTCCCTGACTCGGTCGAAACCGCCGCCCTGCGATTCGACGGTTTGCTTGAATTGCTCGACCGTAATCGGCGGATTCTGAGCCGCACACCACCGTTCGATCTCAGTGGCAACCTCTTCGTCGCTCACTACGACACCTGCCGCTCTGACCTGCTGGTTCAACAGCAATTGCGAGATCAGCAGGTCCAGCATGTTGGTCCTCAGTTGCGCCCTGACTTGGGGCAGCAGGGCGGGAGACAGGTTCCGCGCGCGCGGGTCCGAATTCAGGGTGTAGTCGATTCTCTGATTCAGCTCCTCCTCGGTGATGGCTTCGCCGTTGACGGTGGCCGCGACGGCAACCGGCTCAACCGGACCGGGAGCAGCCGCATCGACGGGGCCTTCGCCGGGCGCAGGCGTCTGAACCTGCGAGGTAGCATTTGGCTCCGGCCCGCTCGGCTCCGGCGCGGAGCCTTTCTCTTTGCGGCAGGCCGTACCGGCGACGATCAGCAGAGCAAGTAAACACCCAAGCGACGCCCAAACGAGACGATTGGTCCTTGTGGTGGCACGTTCCATAGGGTTCTCCAGTAAGATAGAGGTTGTCATACCCCCTCGCGGCAGCGACGGGGATTGTACCCCTCCCCAGACGGTTTTGTTCTCATTATCGATGACCCGCATCCGTTCGTCAAGGAAATCGCAAACCCCGCGCCGTCGCGGGGCGCACTGCACATTGGTAGGTATATTTCACTGGCCGGTGGGCGGTTCCCGCTGCCGCAAGGTCAGCGTAGGCTCAACGGCGACACCGGTGAATCGCAAGCTCTCGCCTGCTGTCTCATCAGTTCTGTCTCGCCTCAAGGACCGACACCCAATCTTGACCGTGTCCGAAGGTGTGGGTTTGTACCTCCAAGAACCAGGTCCGGATGCGAGACGAGGTGCGCAACGCGCCACCCGCCCCAAGCCGCCGGTGTCAATGATGATTCAGTCCCTCACCGTAGCGACCACACGCTGGTAGCGCGTCAGCGGCGGCGTGCCAGCATCCGTCACCTCGCAGATCACATGGATGGTCTCCCCTTCGCCGGCATCACCACGGACTGTGAACGAGGCTTCCCTCTTCCCAGCATTGTTGATGTCAATGGTCCGGTCATAGGTATCCGCTTCCTGGTACTGCCACCATTGGTAGGCCAAGGTGTCGCCGTCCGGATCGGTTGTTCCCTGTGCACTCAGTTTCACTGTCTCCCCCGGCCGCACCTTCAGGTCCGTCACATGCCCCAGCACAACTACCGGCGGATGATTGGCTTCCTTATGTGATTTTAGGCACCAGTCCGCACGAGCCGCAAAGTCGTTCTGCATCGCATCCGCCCAACGCCACATGGGTTTGAAGTATTCGCGACGTTGCTCCGGCGTCGATGTTGTCCCGGAGCGCAAGCCGTTTCGTCCCCAGGCTGAGCTCGAATACCATCGCCCCTCGGGATATGCATATCCTTTGACCGGGACCGGATCGAGCCAGGTGTTCTCACGTACTCGCACATAGCGACCACCCCAACCGCCCCAGTCGGGCGACTCCATGTTCCGCAACCCGGTCACGATAGTATGCAGAAACGCTGGCGAATCGCCCTCCGACCGGAAATCCCCGTTCTCCAGGGCGGCGTAGATCGAACACAACGGTCCGTGGTTCTCCAATATATTCTCCTTCATCCACGCTCCCTCGAAGTACTTCCGCATTTCCTCGGGCTGCACCTGCTTCCAGCGATACGCGATCGCCTCGAACTGATCCGAGATGATGGTCAAAATCCCGAACTTCCCCCAGTGGGGCCGAATGTATTCCTGATACGTCCTGTCCTGCTCCCAGATCAGGAACAGCCGCGCCTTCTTTGCGACTTCAGCCATCCTCTCCGGATGCTCTTGCTCGATCGTTTTCAACGCACGGGCAATCGTGTTCGGTCCACCCCAGGCTTGCAGCCAAACCGGTCGATCGTCGGTTTCGTCCAGCAGCACCTTGACGATAAGCTGCGATCCTGCCGTCACTTCCTCCATCTCCCCTTCAGCCTTCACGTCCCCCAGGACCGTCCTGGCTCGCAGGTACTCAGGCGTCGGATACGCCGGATCATGTTTCACCAGATTCGGATAGACCTTGGCGTAGGCGTCCAGGTACGGCTGGATCCAGTCATCCCCGGCCCAGTTGTGTCCATGCGCGTGATACTGTGAACTCGACGATATGACCCCCTCGACGTCACACTCATTCGTGTACAGCAGGAACCGAACCATGGAACACTGGTCGTCGATTTCACCGTCCGAAGTCACAATCACCCGCGGCCTGCCGTCCGTGGGCCCCGGTTCGAGTTTGGCCAGCACCGCTTCGGAACCGGCGTTGAGAACAACCGCAGTCAGTAGAACGCGTAACAGATTCCTTTCCATAGGCTCACCTGAGCTTTCCGACTTGGTTTCAGTCTGCTGGAGTTGACAAACGATGCATGATTCTCTTTTCACCTTGTGGTTTGAGCTGATGCCGGCGACTGGCAGCGGAGCATGCGTTGGGCAAAGTCACCCAGGAATTCCTGGCGCCATCGGCTTATGGTCTTGGCCCCATGATGCGACCCTTCCGCTACATCGGGAGACGGATCGTCGGTCCACCAGTTCGGGAACTCCGCTGACGGGCGCTGCGCGATCTCGGGTGGCGGGAGGTAAGCGGTGATCCCGCCGGTTTTTCCATCGAGTGCAGGCACATTGGCTTGTATCTTGAAGGCGAATCGAGCAGCACTCTTGGGGCTGAAACGAAATCGCATCGTCCCGTCACCAGGCGCAAAACCAACCAACGTCTGATTCTCGACAACCAACACCGCCTCAGGATGCTGCGGCGCGCCATCGCCGAGCGGGAGCACAAGCTCCAGGATGCCGAAGATCTCCAGGCGGTCCTCCTCAGTCGTCATGTGCTCGAAACGACCATGCGGACGCTCCCACGCCCGCACATAGCGTCCACCCCAGCCGGGTAGTGAGGGATCGTCCGGCGTACCTTTGAGGAGCCAACCGACGGACGGTGTGTCCCCCATCTTGAGGTGGTCCATCTGGCTCACGAAGAAATCCCCCAGCGCGCCCTTGCCGGCGACGTGCCGGGTCACGAACTCCTCGTTGCCCCATTGACCTGACTGGTTGCCGCCGACGAACCAGCCGCGGTATGTGGCGTTGGACTCGATGATCCACAGTTCGGGATGGTGGTTGACGAGGTATTGGTATGCATCGGGGCTCCATTTCTTGTTCGGCCCACCGATCCAATACACCCGCAGCCTGGGCAGGATCTCGGGGGCGTCGTGGAGCGCCTGGGCGAGATCCTCGATGCCGCCCCAGACCAGGACGTGGAGCGGACGCAGGTCGTCGCGCCGCGCACAGCTCACAATCCAATCCGAACCCTCGGTCGTGCGCCGCACACCGGCATAAGGAGCCGTTTCGGTTTCGCCCTGCTTGGTGACTGCACGCAGCGCCTGGGGTGTCGGACATCGGTCGGAATACGTTTGCAGATGAGCGTAATCACGTGCATAGCAATCGATGACCTTCAAGATGTCTTTCTTGCGGCCGGGACCATAGGGCGATGAGACCAGACCCTCGAGGTCGACGCCATCCGCGTAAACAAGCAAGTGCACCAGCGACTGAAAATCGTCGGGATCGGTTCCCCCGATGTCCGTAGACACGAGGACGCGGAAGCGGTCGCCCGCAGGCGCGCCGATGCTGATGGTCGTCTTTCCGGACTCGCTCGACTCCTGGCTTTCAGCGAGAACGCCTGTCATTGCCAGACAGATCAAGGCCGAAATGGCAAATCTGATCGTGTTCCAGGTTGTCATGTTGGCCTTCCCCAGGCCGCTCCAGCAGTTCAGCCGATGGGCCGGCGCCCAGCGAGAAGAGGTGGCACGAGTTGTTGATATGATAAAACCTGTGGGCCTATACCCTGCTTTCGGGGATAGGCCCACGTCTATGCAACTCCTTGATCCTATCGCCTGCTACGGACGCAGCCGAATGTCGTCAATGAGGACCATGCCGGAGACGGCGCCTTCAATCGAGACAGCCAAAGAAGTCACATGTTGCAGGTCTACGCCAAGACCGACCAGGTCGACGTTCACCTCCTGCCAGCTCTCAGCGGTGAAGTCCACAGCCACGGTTTTCGCAATGCCGTTGACCTTCACGTTAAACTGCCCAGCCCCATTGCCGGCTTGGCCACGCACATAGAGGGTCAAGGTATTGGCACCGGCGCTGGTCCAATCCTGCGCCGGGTCAAGAGTGCGGCTGGCCTCCGAATGGCTCGCGCCACCCATGCCGTAGTAGAGCGGCATAGACTTACCGCCGCTGTGGATTACTGATCTCTCCACGTACGGCGGGAGATCATGGCCTACCTGCGAGCCGTTGCTGCTGTCGTTGTAACCGTCGATCCAGCTGCTGAAGATCTCCTGACCTTCGTCGCCGCTGTAGCTCTCAAAATCGTCGACGACCAGGTGTTGCGACGTGGAGAAACTCCAGACGGGACCGTCCCAGGCACTGGGGCTTTCGGCCTCGTTGACCTCGACCACCTTCCAGTAGTAGGTCGTATTCAGTTGCAGGTGCGCCGGTGCGTACGTCGGCTCGCTCACCGTGGCGACGGGAGCCATGCTGTCGGTCACCGCCTGCATGTCCGTATCGAGATGGATCTCGTGCGAAGCCGCTTCTTGTCCCTCTGTCCAGCTCAGGGTCACATCCGGGGCCACACGCGCAGCGCCGTTGGCCGGATGGGGGTCTCGGGCCGTAACGGGAATGTAGACGAACCGGACCTCGCTCAAACCATATTGTGCCAGGCCGCCCCAGTTGCTGGTGATCGTCATCTTGACGGACTGGGCCGCGACACCGTTGAAGTCCACCACGGTTTCCGCAACGTAGTCGGCGGTACCGGCAGCTCGAGCAAATTCAGGGACATCCGTCAACTCCGTCCACGTGGTGTCGTCTGTGGAGTATTCGATCGTCGCGGTCTTGACTCCCAAACCCACCAGCGGCTCAAGTTCATTATTCGCGTTCCAGACCAGCATCTGATCCAGCTTGTAGACGCGGTCGAACTCATATTGAATCCAGACCGGCGGCTCTTGACCGACGGCGCTCAGCCACATGTTGGCGGCCGTGGTATCATGCTGGTCCAAAGCATCGAGACCGGACGCGTCCACCGTCTTCTCCGGTCCCGAGTCGGCGTTGTACGAACTGGAGGCCGTCGCCACGATGTTCCGCACGTTGTAGGAAGGAGGCAGGGGTTGGCCTTCCAGCGCGCCGATGTCATAAGCCGGACCGACCGGACGGGGCATACCGGCAAAATCGTCAGGGACGAGCGCCAACGTCTGACCGGCATCCACGCCCGGCGAATTCGCATCCAGATGGTAATCACCGCTCGCCGCGTCGGTGAACAGCGGATCGCCTGCGATATTGCCGTTGGCGCCGATGATGCCGGCGCCGTTGGGGTCGAGCGGATCCAGGCCCGAGTTGGAGGAGAACAGGTTGTTCTGGAGCCTCGTCGCGTCATCGTAGCCACTGCCATAGTTGAAGATGGCGAAAACGGAAGCGTCGCTCGCGATCGCGTTGTTGGCAAAGATACAGTTGACGATTTCCTTGGTTGCGGCCGCATCGCTGCTGTTGCCGATATTGAACATATACCCGTCCGGGTTGTTGTTGCCTGCGAACGTGCAATTGTAGATGAGGGCCCGCCGGTCTGCGACTCTGATCAGGTAGTGGCTGGGCGCGGTCCCGGAGGGGATATCCACGTCCACCCCGTTATTGGCGAAGATGCAGTTGACGATCTCCACCTGGCTGACCCCATCGCCATCGTCAATGACCGACCCGTTGTTCCTGGCGCCGCAGTTGGTGAACAAGCAGCGGTAGAGCTTCACGTTATTGCCGGCCCCGGCATTCCGCATCCTGAGGGCGCCACCCCCGCCGACGGCGGTGCAGCTATCGAAGACACAGTCTTCAAGGACAACCGTCGAACCGTCACGAATGCACACGGCGCCGCCTTCGCGGGCCGGCCCGCTCTCGAAGCCGCCCTCGAACTTCGTGGCGCACTGGAAGAATGTCACACCGCGGATGATGCCCTGGCTGCCGTTTTGAACATAGATCGCGCCACCGTTGTCGGTGTCACCGAACTCGCCGCTGGTAGAGTTCTGGATAACCAGGTTCTCAATGGTCCAGGACGAGGTGCCGCGTGCGCGGAAGGTGCGATCCTGTTCCTGCTGGGTCAGGCGCGCCATGTCGATGACGGTCGGAGTCAGTGAGGGATCGGAGGTGGTGAAGGAACTGTCGTAGCTACCGATGAGCGTCAGGCCGGAAGCAATTGCCATGTCCGGCGATTCATCGGCATAGGTGCCGCCGGCGACCAGGACGGTGCGATCCGATCCGAGCGCCTCGCCGATCGTCTTGAATGGAGCAGCCTGGGTACCGTCGCCCGTGGTGGCAGCCGAACCGTCGACATAAACTGTAGTCTGCGCCAGGACGCTGCCGACCAGACAGATAGCGGTGACGATATACATCGTCAAGGCCTTGCGTAAAATGTGATTCCAGCTCATTGCATTCCACCTTTCATATACATAGTATCTACTGGCTCTCTTGGACAGTCTGTCTGTCGATGGCATGAGAGTTTTATGTCGTAGGTGCCGCGGGCAGCACCAGAACTGCAGATAGCGCGACCATGAACTCCTCCGTTTGAACTCCTTCCATCCAATCTAGCTAGTGGGCCTCTACCTCTCGTGTGGCCGCCGAGTGGAAGATAAGAAACTGGAGCAGCACGGACGTGCCGCTCCACTCCGGTGGCCCTGCTGCGTGTCCTGCGGAGAATTTATGACAAGGAAGTGAGACTCCTCTGGCCAAAAGCGAAAACCCATTCACCGGTGTCCTCCTGGGCAGGTTCGCGGGGCAGTACCAGAACCACAGATGGCGCGATTATGGACCCCTTCATCTGCCGCCAACAGGCCGCTCGACTGAGGCGAAACCGCGTCTTCTATACGCGCTTCGTTCTCCGAACGCCCGTGAGCGCCACTTCACAGGGCGCCGCCGCGTTCCGCCGCAATAGCGCTGGCTTACCTATTTTCGTCAAATATGCGTCGGGAAACCAGACCAAAATGCGTCTTTCTTTTGTCAAATTGCGCACGCGGAGGCCGTTTTGGCCCAAATATCTGCTCCTGCCCAAGTACAGGGTGGAATGGGTGTCGCCTGCACGCTACGGTCATACCGGCTGTGGGCATGCCAGCGACGTCAGTGGGGCATCAGCCCAGATATTGGGCGCGGTATTGGAGGGGACTGATGCCCTTTTCCATTCTGAAGTACCGCGAGAGATGGGACACCGACGGAAAATGCAGGGTTTCGGCGATCTGGGAGATTTTCACCTGCCGGTCCATCAACATCCTCACCACCAGGTCCACCCGCACGTGTCGTATCTCATCGTGTATCGATTTGCCGAGGATACGCCGGAACCGCTTCTCCAAGGCGCGTCGCGACAACAGGACGCTATCGGCAACATCCTTGGCGGTGATGTTCTTCCGGCCGTGCTGGCGAATGAACCGTACGGCGGAAGCAACGTGTTCGTCACAGACCGCGAGCGTATCACTCGACTGCCTGGTTACGACGTGCGTGGGCTCAATGAAGATGGTTTGGGTGTTCACCGTCCTAGCCCTGATCATCCGATCCAACAAGGCGGCGCTTTCATACCCTGCCTTCTCCAGGCCTAAAGACACACTGGACAAAGGCGGGCCACACAACTCGCAGACGAGCGGGTCGTTATCGACGCCGACAATGGCGACCTGAGCGGGGACGCTCAGACCGACCGCTCTGCACGCTTCGACGATGAGTTCGGCGCGATCGTCATTACAGGCCATCAGTCCGACGGGCAATGTCAAGGTCTTCAGCCACTTGGCAATAGCAGAGAGTTCCCTGTCCCAGGTCCGGCGTGCCTTCGGAGGCAGCTCATAGACGGCCATCTCATATCCGGCTCGATTCACCGCAGTGCCGAAGCCCTCCCGGCGTTTGCGAGACCACCACCAATCATCAAAACCGCAGTAAGCGAAGCATTGGAAGCCCCTGTCGAGAAAATGCCGCGCCGCCATTTCTCCAATGGCGGTATGATTGGCCGCGACATTGGCAATTCCCGGAATCAGCTCCACGGTGTACGGAAAAGACACGGTGGGTATGCCCATCTTGATGATCTGTTCCATTTGTTCCGGCTCGCGCATGAATATGCCGTGGGGCTTCAATTCCCGAAGAATGCCCACCAGGTTATGCCCAGGCGTCGGCTCTCTGTAATCCAAGGGACGGTAGAACACCCATTGCTCCTGGAGATGGGCGTATTTCGCAATGCCACTTATCAGACCCCTGGTGTAATTCCGCGCGGGATTGAGCAGCAGGACGATCTTGCGTGTCTTTTTCATCGACTGGTCACCTACTCATTCACATTCACAGACGGGTGCGCCTCAGCCTGGCCGGGGGGGCCGACCGACACCCTCACATCAACTTCTTGGGACCCCAGGCGTGCCGGCGCGCCCCGCTGAAGCCACGGGCCCTGCCCCTGCAAATGTAATCGTCATTCCCGCAGCGTTCCATCTCTATTCCACGTCCCAGGACGCCTCCCCCTGTTGTCTCGATGTGGGCAGACACGCGGAAGCCGGGTGGCGACCGTCGGCTCGGCAATGGCCGGGGGCCATGGACCTTCGCAGACCTGCCCATAATCACGATGGGCGTCACGAAAGGCCGCACTTTCGACCCTCTTGCCAACATCATGCCTGCGTGCGCAATTTGACAAACGAAAGACGCATTTTGGTCTGGTTCGACGAGCCACATTTGGCGATAATGGGGAAAGCCGACGCTGTTGCGGCGGAGCACCGCAGCGCCCTGGAAACCAATGCCCACGTGCGTTCGGAGAACGACGCACGTACGACAGACGCGGTTTCACGTCGGCCGAGCGGCCTGTTGGCGGCAGTCACACCCGCCTGGATAGCAGTATCTGATTGGATGGAGGTCTCGCAAACGAAGGGACTCATAATCGCGCTGTCTGTGGTTCTGGTGCTGCCTCTCGAAGCTGCTTGGGAGAACACTATCAGAAGGTGGTCTTCATGATGAATTAGAGGAATGACTACTTCAGCAGAGTGCAACCGCAGTGTTAGAAGGAGGTTTGTCATGATCAATCAGAAGAGGGCGTCCTCGTTGTTGAGGCAGGGTATGGCCGTGATCGTCTGTCTGCTTGGCGTGATGGCCCAGCAGGGCAGCGCGGCGCGTGTCGAGGTGGCCGGGGAATTGCTCGTCGATCTGCGTTCGGAGGATCTCGCACCCGGTTCCGTCAGCCAATGGCCTAACCGGGGCTCACTGGGCGGGGTGTTTACGGCAGGCGGCAATCCGATCGTAGAGGCGGTCGGGGACTGGGCCAACGTGGTCAGCCTGGACGGGGCAAGCTATTTCGAGGGGCCTGTCAGCCCATCAGGGATTGTCGGCAACGGGACACGCTCTATAGAGGTCTGGGCCTATAACATCGGTGAATCCAAGGAAGAGTGCATGGTGGCCTGGAGCCACCGCGGCGGGCCGGACGGCACCAACATGAACTTCAACTATGGCTGGAAGGATTTCGGCGCGGCCGGTCATTGGGGTGACGACGCCGATATGGCCTGGCAAGGTTTCGATAACGCTGCTGGAGGTACCGGCGGCTATCCGCCCTTGGAGACCTGGCAGTATTTGGTGTACACCTATGATGGCGCGACTATCCGTCTTTATGTAAATGGCGAACTGAACAATGAAAGAACGGTTGGCCTCGATACTCATGCGGGAGACGTCATTCGAATCGGCTGCCAGAACAACAGCACTTCGCCGGCGCTAGGCGAGAAAGCCTTCACGGGCGCCATCGCTCAGGTCCGTATCCATGACGGCGCATTGACGCCGGAGCAAATCCAAAAAAACGCCCAGATTCGAATTCAGAACTCTTCGCAAGCCTCTGATCCCAGTCCTATGAATGGTGACCCCGACGTCCCCCTGCGCGATCTTGTATTGTCCTGGGAACCGGGGGAGTATGCAGGTACACACACCGTGTACTTCAGCGATGACATGACTGCCGTCGAGGATGGCACTGCGGAAGCCGTCTCAGACGTTGATGTCAACTCGTATGACCCCGGACCTGTCGAATTCGGCCGGACTTATTTCTGGCGCGTGGATGAGGTCAACACTCCGCCGGATCTTACGGTATTTGAAGGTGGGGTCTGGAGCTTCACCGTTGAGCCGTTCGCTCGCACGATATCAGGCGACAGCATAACCGCCACAGCCTCAAGCTCGTTCAATGCCGACTCGATCCCGCAGAAGGCGGTGGACGGGTCCGGTCTCGATGCCTCGGACCAGCACGATACGACGCCCGCAAACATGTGGATGAGCGCCCTGGGTCAGCAACCGCCTGTCTGGATGCAATACGAGTTCGACGGAGTCTACAAGCTGCATCAGATGTGGGTCTGGAACTCGAATAGTGCCCTGGAGTGGGTTGCTGGCTTGGGAGTCAAGACGGCGACGATTGAATACTCCACGGACGGCACCACGTGGACGGCGCTGGCGAATGTCCCTGAATTCGCCCGAGCGCCCGGCGCCCCCGGCTACGCTTACAATACCACAGTGGACTTCGGCGGTGTCGCCGCCAGGTTCGTCAAGATAACGATCGCCAGCAATTGGGGAGGGGTGGCGCAATACGGCCTGAGCGAGGTGCGCTTCTTCTCCATTCCGGTGCTGCCCCGCGAACCCCATCCGGGTCCCGGGGCGACGGACGTGCCCGTCGATACGACTCTGAGCTGGCGGCCCGGCCGCGAGGCCGCCACACACCAGGTCCATTTCGGCACCGACAGCGACGCGGTCGCCAATGGCACGGCCTTGGTCGATATCGTGACGGATCCGACCTATAGCCTCGGCGGGCTGAACCTGGGCACGACGTACTACTGGAGGATCGACGAGGTCAACGACGCCGCGACGCCCAGCGTGTGGGAAGGTCCCGTCTGGGACTTCACCACCACGCAGTATCTCGTCGTCGACGACTGCGAGAGCTACAGTGGCGACGAAGGCCGCGAGCTCTTCAACACCTGGATCGACGGTTACAACGACGCCAGCAACGGCTCGCAGGCCGGTCATGACTTCCCACCCTACGTGGAGGGGACCACGGTTCATGGCGGCCGTCAGTCTATACCGTTCTACTACGGCAAGGGTGGCGCCAGCCATTCGGAGGTCAGCCGCACTCTTGACCCGGCGCAGGATTGGACCGGCGCCGGCATCAAGACCTTGACCCTCTACGTGCGTGGCCAGGCCGACAATGT
>JAFGLV010000076.1 GCA_016927855.1 Sedimentisphaerales bacterium | reverse complement strand
GGTCCATCAAGGGCAGATGACTCTCAAGCTCGTCTATCGCAGGCCGTGGGAAGAAGGTGTGGAGCCGCTGAAGACCTTCTCGCTCCACGTCGCAGTACTTAGTGACGTAGGGTGTGCAACGCACACCGATGCCGATGTCTGAGAGGGTAGCGATGTGGGAGTGGGCCGGTAGGTGGTTCGAGGTGGATCGGTGGTGTCGCCAAGGTGAATCGAGAGGTGGTGTGCGATGCACACCCTACGAGACTGAAGGAGGGCCGGGAGGAGTACGAGCAGAACGTTCTCTCGGTGCTGAAAGACCGCAAGGCCAAGGCGAAAGCAAAGACTCCCGGCCCGTGATTGCGGGTCTTAGAGGCCGGTGGCCGCTCCGGCGGGGGCGCCACTCATCTGCGGAATCCGCGCCGGCTCCTCGGGAAATCCGGTCCGCGCCGAAAGGTAGGCAGACTCCAACACCGCCATGTTCTTGAGGTTCTCTGCGGCGCTGCTAACCAACTCGTGCTCATCGGGTCGCAGAATGCTGTTGGCGAAGCTTGAGACGACTCGCACCATCACGTCATGAGGAGTCTCGGCAAACTGCCACCGCCGTTCGTCCGATCCGGCGCGGAGGGTGACTTCGCTGTCGGTGACCGTCAGGCAGGTCTCTTTGCCGTGGATGCGTAGCACGACCTCAGTGGTGCCGACATCGATCCGGCGCATAGCGACAATGTTGCCGGTCAGCGTGTCACTGAACTTCAGCGAAACCACAGCGGTGTCCTCGGTCAAATACAGTCGCTGCTGCTTGTCCGGCGCCTGGTTGCTCGTCAAGGCGTAGACCTGTTGGGGCAGCGGAAAATTCCATAGTATCTCGTCAAGGCTCTGGTAGCAGTCGTGCAGCAGGACGCCTCCGCCGGCCAGCTTCGGGTCCGCCTGCCAGGCAGGGCGTCCCGCGCCGTCGGTGACATACTGGGCGGTGACGAGATAGAGCTGCTTGACGTGACCCTGTTTGATCAGCTCGTGAGCGGTCCGGTGGCTTGCCATGAACCTCGCCGGATTGGCGATGGCGAAGCGCACCTTCTGGGTCTCGGCCAGTTGGGCGTAGCCCAGCGCTTCTTCGAAGTTGCGCGCCGGCGGCGCCAGCTTGAGCACGTTGAACTTCTTCTTGAGCGCCGCGCGCAAGTGTTCGTCGCAGGTGTGAATATCGATGGCGACGAGCAGGCAGTCGAGCTGATTCTGTACGATGAGTTGACGGTAGTCGGTGTAGGGTTCGCACCTGAATTCCGCTGCGAGTCTCTCGGCTCTCTGGAGGTCCGGGTCGGCAACCGCCCGGATGTCAAAGTAGCCGCTGGTGTGCGCCGCCTCCAGGAGGAGCTGGCCTTTCTGGTCGAGCCCCAGCATGCCCGCAGTCAAGGTGTTCGTTGCCATAGGCTCGGGTATGTGCCAGCTAAAACCTTTGTTCAAAAGCTCTTATGACAATCGCAAGCTCAGACGGCGCTCGTCGCTCCTATCCTCGGTAGCCGTTTCTCTGCGGAATGATGAAGTGCTCCGGAACGGGAAACTGCGAGCAGAGCAGCAGAACCTCCTTGCCCACCTGCTCGATGATCGATTCCTTGTCGATGTTCTCGGTGACCCGGTGAATGAACGTTGCGATCTGTTCGGCTTCACTTTCGCGCATGCCACGCGTCGTGATCGCCGGGGTCCCCAGTCTCAGGCCGCTCGGATTGAACGGCGGCGCCGGATCGCCGGGAACGGTGTTGTAATTCGTCACGATCCTGGCGCGATCGAGCGCCTTGGCCAGTTTCTTGCCGGGGATGTCCTTGTTCCGAAGGTCGATCAGCATCAGATGGTTATCGGTCCCGCCGGTGACCAGGTTGAACCCATATTCCAGCAGCTTGTCTGCCAGCGCCTTGGCGTTCTTGACGACCTGCTGGGCGTAAGCGACGAACTCAGGCGTGTCGGCCTCCGCCATGGCCACCGCGATGGCCGTGAGCGTGTGCATGTGAGGGCCACCCTGGAGACCGGGAAAGACCGCCTTGTCCACCTTCTCGGCGTGCTCGGCTTTGCACAACAGCATACCGCCGCGCGGGCCGCGAAGCGTCTTGTGGGTTGTGGTCGAGACGACGTCGGCATACGGCACCGGGCTCTTGTGAATGCCTGCGACCACCAGCCCGGCGATGTGAGCGATGTCGCTGATCAGAAAGGCGCCCACCTCTTGGGCAATCTCCCCGAAAACGTCGAAGTCGATCGTCCGTGGATAGGCGGTGGCGCCCGAGATGATGATCTTGGGCCGGTGCTTCTTGGCCAGGTCGCGGATCGCGTCGAAATCCAGCCGACCGGTTTCCGTGTTCACTTCATAGGAGACGGACTTGTAGTATTTGCTCGTCAGCGAGACCTTCCAGCCGTGGGTGAGGTGGCCGCCGTGGCTGAGCGACATTCCCATAATCGTATCACCCGGCTGGATCAGGGCCGCGTAGGCCGCCAGGTTGGCCACGGACCCGGAGTAGGGCTGGACATTGGCGTGGTCGGCCTTGAAGAGCTTTTTGGCGCGGTCCTGGGCGAGCTTCTCGATCAGGTCGGTGACCTGCTGTCCCTCGTAGTAGCGCTTGCCGGGGTAACCTTCGGCGTACTTGTTGGTCAGGCAGCTCGAACTGGCCATCATCACGGCGCGCGACACGTAGTTCTCGGACGGAATGAGCCGGATCGAGCCGCTCTGTCGTGCCTCTTCCTGTCGTATCAGCTCGTAGATCTGCGGGTCGTACTGCTCGAGAGCTGTCTTCATGCCATCTTCTCCATCTGGGGTAACTCGGGGCCGACCGACCCGGCCGGCCAGAGTCGGATACCCGGCAGGCGGCTCTTATAACACACGCGCCCCGGCGGTACAAGGATTTATTCGTTGACAAGAACGAGCCGAGTATTAGCATAGGTAAGTGATATATCGAGTGAGGTGATAGTCCACTTTGCCGCTATGCCGGAACCGGATGCCCAACCACAGATGCAAGCCAAGGCCTGTTTCGAGCGTGCTCGCCAGGCCTCGGAGGCAGGAGATTTCGACCGCGCCATCGGTGCGTACATCGACGGCCTGCGGTGGTGGCCCGATTCCGTGGAAGGGGGGCACATCGAGCTGCGCGTGCTGGCCCTGCGCCGGCTCGAACGCGGCGGCGCCAAGCCTGCCGCTGAGGAGATAGGCCGGCATCTCGACCAGGGTGACTCGGCGCTGGAGAAGATGCTCAACGCGGAGTATCTGCTCGCCAAGGATCCGGAGAATCTGTCCTACGCGGAGGCTGTGCTGCGTGCGGCGGTCGCGGGCCCTTATCCCGAGACCGTCAGGTGGATGGCCGATCTAATGTTTCTGGCCAACAACAACGCCAAGAAGCCCGCGATCCCTCTGTATGTCACGTTGAAGGAAGCCTACGAGGCGGTCGGACAGACCGAGCGTGCCTTTGCGGCCTGTCGGCGGGCCGCGGCGCTGGCGCCGGAGGACGAGACGCTCATCAGCGAACTGAAACGGCTGATGGCCAAGTTGCCGCCTCAGAAGCGAGCGGCCGCCCGGCGGACGACGCCTGGCTCTGGGGGGCCTGTCAAAACTGCGACCAAGCGCGTTCCCGCCGGCACGGATGATCCTGCCGAGCCGCAGGAGGCCGCCGCACCGCGGGATATCGACGACCCTACACCGCGCCGTTACAGGGACCCTGACCTGGAAGAAGCGAAGGTGTTCTTCGAGAAGGCCTGGAAGGCAGCGGAAGCGAAGAACTACGATTACGCCATTGAGATGTATCTCGACGGCCTGCGTCGGGCCCCCGACGCTTTGGAGGAGGGCCACCTGCCGCTGGTCGAACTGGGCCTCCAGCGGCGCTCGCTCGGAGGCAAGAAGCCCACCATGGTCGAGCGCGTCAAGCGCCTGCGCGGTAAGACTCCGCTGGAGCAGATGCTCAACGCCGAGTATCTCTTCACGAAGGACCCCGACCACCTGCCCTATGCCGAAGCGATGCTCAGAGCCGCTGTCGAAGGCGGCTACACCAAGACCGGTCATTGGATCGCCAACCTGATCTTCCAGACGAACAACGCTCTGGAGAAGCCCTCCCTTCAGACCTACGTCATGCTGAAGGACGCCTATATCGAGTTGGGGCAGTTCGATAAGGCGGTAGCCGCCTGCCAGCGGGCGGTGCGGATGAAGCCTGATGACAAAGAACTGGCCGATGAGTTCAAGAACCTCTCGGCCGAACTGACGATGGCCAAGGGCAAATACACGGTCGAAGGGGACTTCCGTCAGTCAATCCGCGACCGGGATACGCAGGCCAGGCTCTACGCCCAGGACCGCGTGGTCAAGACACAGGACTACCGCGTCACGGCGCTGGAGGAGGCCAGAAAGGCGTACGCCCAGGACCCCGACGTGCCCAAGCACGTCTTCGATCTGGCCGAGGCTCTGGCCGACATGCAGCAGGATGCCTCCGAAAACGAGGCCATTCAACTGCTGGAGGACGCGTGTGCAGGCCACAAGGATTTTCGTTACAAAGACCGGGCCGGCGCGCTGAGAATCAAGCAGATCAAGCGCAAGATCCGTTTGGCCAAGCGGCAGCTTGAGACCCGTCCGATGGACGCGCAGGCCAAGAATGCCCTTGCGGAACTTACGGACGCTCTCAATCGGGTCGAATTGGAGCACTATCGCCTGTGCATGGAGAACTACCCGACGGACCTGGCGGCCAAGTACGAGTACGGCTTGCGTCTGATGCGGAACAAGCAGTACAATAAAGCGATTCCGCTGTTCCAGGAGGCCCAGAAGGACCCCAGACGCAGGATTCAGGCCATGGACAAGGTCGGTTACTGCTTCTTCATGAAGGGCTGGTATAACGACGCGGTGGACGTCTTCTCGCGGGCCATCGAATCCTACGAAATAAAAGATGATGCGACCGCCAATGAACTGCGGTATAATCTGGCGCGTGCCTACGAAGAGCAGAACGACAAGGAAAAGGCACTGGAGTTGTATCGCCGGATCGTGCAGCTCGATTTCGGGTATCGAGATGTGAGCGATCGGGTCGGCCAGTTGCGCCTGGCTATCCAGGAGGACCAGGCCGGCGGGTCGGCTCCCGGTGCGGTGTAAAAAGGGCAGAACCAATCTCTCAGTCAGTTACGTATAAGAATTTTTTGGAGTATTCAGGAGAACAAAGTGGCACATTCGTTATCGGCGAAGAAGAGAGTCCGGCAGAACGACAAGCGACGCGTCATCAATCGGGCTCGCAAGAGTCAGGTCAAGACGCAGGTCAAGCGTTTGGAGGCGGCTTTGAGTGAGGGCAACGTGGAGGCCGCCAACGCTCAGTTCCAGGCCGTCGTCAAGAAGCTCGACAAAGTGGCATCTACGAGCACGATGCACAAGAACACCGCCGCGCGCAAGAAATCGCGCCTGGCCAAGAGACTCAACGCCTTGAAGGCCAAGAAGGTCGGCTAGGCGTTCAAGTCACTTTCTGGCCACGTCTGTACCGGCGGAGTTTTCACCGCCAGCCGCGTTTCCCTGATCTCTCACTTTGACAAATGAGCAGCACCCAGTCGATGAAAAGATCGGTTGGGTGCTGTTTGCATTGGCGTAACCCATGGCGCAAGTTTACAAAGATCGTATCATCAAGCTGCTTAAGCACGCCGACTACACACCTGTGAAGTTGGCGCAACTGGCCAGATCATTGGGCGTGGACGAGGATGCCTACGCGGAATTCAAGACTGCGTTCGACGAGCTGCGCCGAGCGGGACACGTGATCATCGGCGCTCGCAATCTGGTGACACTGCCTTCGATGGCCGGCCAGATCGTCGGTACGTTCCGCAAGAACCCCAAGGGGTTCGGGTTCGTCGTGCCGCTCGAAGCGAACGCGCACGGCGATCTCTTCGTTCCTCCCGACGCCACCGCCGACGCGATGACGGGAGATACCGTTCTCGCCAAAGCCACCCGCAAGGGCATGCGCGGCGGCGAGACCCGCTACACCGGAGAAATCCTCGAAGTCCTCGAACGCGCCAACAACCAGTTCGTCGGCACGCTGATGAAGCATCCGGAGGCCTGGATCGTCCAGCCGGACGGCTCGGCTTTCGTCGAGCCTATCGCGGTGGAGGATGTCACCGCCAAGAACGCCAGGGAAAAGGACAAGGTCGTCGTAGAGATTCTCTCTTATCCGACCGAGCGGTATCTGGCGCGAGGCGTGATCATCGAGGTGCTGGGCCGGGCAGGCCAGTACGAGACGGAGATCGCCGCCGTCATCCGCCAGTTCCATCTGCCCGGTGAGTTCGAGCCCGATCGCCTGGACCAGGCGCGCAGCGCCGCATCCGGGTTTGTGCCCGAGCGGGCCAAGGGACGCGAGGACATCACCGACAAGGTCATCCTTACGATCGATCCACCCGATGCGAAGGACTTCGACGACGCGATCAGCCTGGAGCAGGATGCCCAGGGGCGTTGGGTTCTAGGGATTCACATCGCTGATGTGAGCCATTTCATCCCGGCCGGCTCGCCGCTGGATGAGGAGGCCCGCTCACGGGGCAACAGCGTCTACCTCCCTGGCAAGACCATCCCGATGCTGCCCGAGATTCTCAGTAACGGGATATGCAGCCTCCAGCCTGACCAGCCGCGTTTTGCCAAGAGCGTGCACATCACATACGACGACCAGGCCAACATCGTCTCGCGTTGCTACGCCAACAGCCTCATCCGCTCCAAGGCGCGTCTGACCTACGAGCAGGCCGATCGCGCACTCAAAGGGCACACCAAGGGCCTCAAGAATGACGTGATCGCGTTGCTGCAGAACATGGAGGCTTTGAGCCGTCGGATCGAGAAACGCCGGGTCGAGAACGGGATGCTGCATCTGGACCTGCCTGAGCCCGAACTGGTCTACGACGAAGCCGGCCAGGTCGTTGACGCTCACCCGGCAGACGACAGCTATCCGCACACGATCATCGAGATGTTCATGGTCGAGGCCAACAACGCCGTGGCGTCGCTGCTGGACAAGCTCGATGTGCCGGCCATGCGGCGGATTCATCCCGAACCCGACGCGCTCAGCCAGCAGAACCTCGCCAAGCTGCTCCGCGCGATGGGATTTCCCGTTTCCCGTAATCTGGACCGCAGAGCGATCCAGGGCTTGCTCGCCTCCGTTAAGGACGCGGACCGTTCGCTGGCGGTCAATCTCGTCGTGCTGAGGAGTTTCGAGAAGGCCCAATACGCGCCGCTTCACATCGGCCACTACGCGCTGGCTTCGACGCACTACTGCCATTTCACCAGCCCCATCCGTCGCTATGCCGATCTGCTGGTGCACCGTCAGTTGCAGTTCTACCTTGAAGGGCGGGTGGACGCCGCCAAGCAGATTGCCGCCGGCCAGGACTTGGCCGGGATCGGCAAGCACATCACGTTCACCGAGCAGCGCGCCGAGGATGCTGAGCGCGAACTGGTCTCGGTCCTGATCCTCCAGATGCTCACGAAGCGGATCGGCGAAGAGCTCGACTGTGTCGTCACCGGTTTGACCGGCTTTGGCGTCTTCGTGCAGTCACGCAAGTTCGGGATCGAGGGTCTCATCAAGCTGGAAGACCTGGGTCCCGATCACTGGCAGCTCAACAAGCCGGCGCAGTGCCTCGTCGGCGAGCACTCCGGCCAGATGGTTCACCTAGGCCAGCCCTTGCACGTGCGCATCGTCTCGGTGAACGTGCCGGGCCGCCAGTTGAACGTCGCTCCGGTCGAGCCGCTGGGCGAAGGCCGTCCCCGGCCCGAACGTCGCGGCAAAGACAAGTCGAAGTTCGACGCACGCCGCACGCAACGCAGGATAGCCCAAGAGGCCGGAGCCAAAGCCAAGGCGAAGGCAAAACGGCACAAATAGCGCGGGGTCCGGCGGCCTTTCGCGCAATGGTTCTCATCTGGCGGTTGCCGCACGGCCGTCCGTAGGGGCAACCCCCTGTGGTTGCCCTGGGCAGGCCACAGGGGCCTGCCCTTGCCCACGCGGCGCTCCTTGATACGTGGCGGGTCACTTCACCAATGCTGCTTCCTTGTCGTCGTCAACCCGTCGTGCAACGGCCTCAAGAGCGAAGAGGAAGAAGTCCGCACTGTTCGGCGGCGGGATCGTCTCTGCGAACAGACCCACTGAATCGCCTTTGAAGGTCAGCGTCATGACGACGCTGCTCCCGTCGGCTGCCTCGCCCGAAAGCCTGATCGTCTCGGCCCCAACCACGCTTCCGCTCAGATGTGTCATGCTGAACACCTCGTTCGGGTCCAGCATGCGCGCGAAGGGACTGCCATCGACCGCATTGGCATCGACGCGTGTGAACGAAGCCGTGCCGGTCTCGCAATCGATGGCAAGCTCGAACGTGCCTTGCACGCGGTACGTCCAGTGGACGCCCGCAATGCCTCCCGTCTGGACGAGGGCGCTTTGCTCGGGCACGAACGTATAGGTGCTGGTCCCGCAGGTCACCGCGCCGCCGGTGGACTTGCTGGCTTGGGCCGTGCTGCCGTAGACACCCATGTTGATGATGCTTCCGTTAGGAAAGGGCTCGGTGGCTACGGCGCTGTTCGGATCGCCCGCGTCGATGCAGCGACTGTGCGCCTCATCCACGACGAATGTCTCGCCGTTCGGGTCCCACCGTCCGGCCAGCGACTGAAGGTGATAATCGCCCTCGACGAAGAGATCGTCGTTCGGATCGTCCGGGGTGCCGTTCGGGTGCCAGAAGCCGGGTACCGCAAACAGCGGATCGGCCTCGATATTGCCCGGTCCCGGCCAGCCGTTCTGGATGCAGCTATAACCCGCCAGCGGACCGTCGCCTAACACGTGGAAAGGCAGCTTGGTGGGCTCCTGGTTCCAGACGATGCAGTTCCACAGTACCGGTAGCCCACCGGCGATGGCAGAGCCCAGCGGTGCGCGGTTGTCGCCCAGTGTGCAGTTGCTCAGCTTGGGGCTGCTGTCGCACCAGACCAGCGCCGCGCCGCCCCAATCCCAGGCGCGGTTGCCGGTCAGGAGGCAGTTCGTCAGAGCGACCGGTGCGCTTGAGTCGATGTAAACACCGCCGCCTTCGTTGGCGTCATTGGCGGTAAACGAGCAGCGTGCGACGGACATCGCGCCGAACAAGTCGTAGATGCCGCCGCCGTACCTGGCGGTGTTGGAGGCGAACGTACAACCGGCAAGGACGTGTTTGCCCTGGTGGCAGTAGAAGGCGCCGCCGTGCATACCGGCGCGATTGTCGAGGAAGGTGCAGTCGACGGCATTGACGTCGGCCGCCGCGCTGCGAATGGCGCCGCCGTCCTCTGCGTAGTTGGCGGTGAACGTGCATTCGCGGAGGGTCAGGTAGGTACCTTTTTCGGTTCTGATGGCGCCGCCCTGGCTCATCGCCCAATTGCGCGTGAACGTGCAGCCGCTCAGGACCGGAGCGCCTCCCGACATGGACACCGCGCCGCCGTAACCGCCGTCGATGCCGGCAGCCATGTTGGCAATGAATGTGCAACGGTCGACGAGCGGGCTGCTGTCGTAGCAGTTCAGGCCGGGCCCGGACCCGCCGGACCCGCCGGTGATGGTGAATCCCCCCAGGACGGCTGTCTGGCCATTGGAAATGGACGAAACGACGACCTCCGCATTGTCGGCGTAGTTGGCGAAACCCGGTCCGTCGTCGCCGGCAAGGTCGCCGCTGAGGATCGTCCGGTAGGCGTCGATATCTCGCACGTCCGGGTCCGGCTCGCGCACACCCGCGAAACCGCCTCTTAGGCTCACGCCGTCGAGCAGCACGAACGCGGCGGCGCTGTCGCCAGGTGTCCGGTCTGTGCCCTGGTCCGGGCGGTACAGCCCTTGCGCGACTCGAATCTCGACCGGCATCTTTGAGCCGGCCGCCTCCGCCAGCGCGTCCTGCAAGTGGACGTACGCATGGGCCCAACTCGTGCCGTCGCCGGCGCCGGGCGCATCGTCGTCCACGTAAATGACCTGGCTCTGCGCGATTGAACAGAGCACCGCTATCGTCAATACGATTGCATATCTCGCCGCTGTCATCGTCCGACCCCCGTTTCCGTCGCTCCTTCGCAAGAACGCGGGCCGCCCACGCTGCCCGCCACGTTCTTGCCTTACTTTACTATACCATACGGAGACAGTTCAGGCAATATCAGGCGCGCCAGGTACGCATCCGAGAGAGTTCCCACGCACGATTGTAGGGAATGCTCCCCGGCCGCTACTCCTGCTTGTCATTTCAACTGGAGCCGTGCCGGAGGCAGGGCGGAATGGAGAAATCCGGCCAAAGAAAAGACGAAACGGATGTTTCATTCGCAGCCAGATGTCTCGACTCCGCTCGACATGACAAAGAGGCTAATTACCGGCGTTACCTGCGAGCGTGCAATGCACCCCCCGGCGACACTACCCGGCGTCGAGATGTCCCAGTTGAGCAAGGGTCGCCTCGGTCCCGAATTGGCGATAGAACTCGACTGTCTTGCTCCAAAGGTCGGCGGACAGGCGCTTCCTGACCTGGCGTAGGATGTCGTCGGGAATGGTCTTGTAGTAGGCCTCCGCGATGCCTCCGGCAATGCAAGCCTGCGTATCGCTGTCGCCTCCGAGGCTGATCGCGTTGCGGATCGCGTCCTCATAGTCGGTCGAGTCGAGAAACGCGATGATCGCTTCCGGAACGGAACCCTGACAGGTTACGTCGAAAACATAGACCGGTCGTATTTCGTCAACGGTTCGCGCCAGGTCGTACTCGAAGCGCCCAGCGATTTCCGCACGGATCGATTCCTTGTCGGCACCGATTCGCGCCAGGTACGTCGCCAGTGCGGCTGCTTGTGCGCCCTTGATGCCTTCGAGATGGTTGTGGGTGCATTCGGCAGAGCATTGGGCCTCGCGCAGGACCTCCTGCTTCGAATCGCACGCGAACGCGACGGGACTGACACGCATGGCCGAACCGTTGCCAAAGCTGTAGTAGGGTTTGGGATCGGACGCCGCCATCCATTGGCGAAACCCACCACCGTAGCCACGATGCGGATGCCGGCGCGCGTACGATCGTATCGCCTGCACGTAATCTCTCGCGCCCAGCAGCGCGTCCGCCACCGCGACCGTCAGCACCGTATCGTCCGTGAAGGTCGCGTCAGGACCGAACAAAGGCACGTCCTTGCGTTTCGTCGGCCAGCCTTCATACACCGACCCGGCGATATCACCTGCTATCGCTCCCAGCATTCCGTTGTTCCCTGTCTCTGGCCCGGTCCTGGGCGGCGGTTCCGTCGCGCACCGTCGGGGCACACCCTCTAGTTTTGTTAGCTGTCTCCGTTATGGCCCCTCCGGAACTGTCCGTTCACTTTCGCTCCTTTATCGTCAGCGTGACTCGATCTCGTATGCTTGATGTCTGCTGGTCTGGAGCGATATTGAGCCCGTCCCCTTGAATCCCTATTCTGCGTTTGCCGTCTTCTTCTTTGGGTTCCTCATAAGAATCTGTGCACGGTTTGAGGCTCTGGCAGCCGGCCGAGACCGTGGTAGAGTGCCAGGATGAATGTGGCCGCGGT